>DLMH01000141.1 GCA_002478115.1 Candidatus Acidiferrum typicum
AACAACCGGATAAGCATGAGGCGCCTAATGCCGTCACATCGTCGTATGCCACAAGCGCGGTGAAGGGCTTGCCGCGCCGCAAGAGTTCGCTGGTGAGCTGCGCGCCCGCTTCAAAGCTGGAGTTTGCGTCGAGCGATTCCGGGAGTTCCTCGATTCGCTTTGGATCGAGTGTCAAGCCCGCGGATTGCGCGAAATTGCGAATGCCCTTCCATCGTTGGCCGCTGCTGGTCAGCGCTTTCGGCCCACGCAGAAAGGCGATTTCCCGGTGGCCGAGCCGGTATAAGTGCTCGAGAGCGAGACTCGCGCCCCCTTCGTTCTCCACGGAAACCGTACTCACCGTGTTGATCTCGAATTCCCTTCCCGCCACCACCGTCGGCACCTGCTTCTCAGTCAAATCCGCCAGCAGCTTGATGTCCGTCACCAGCCAGTTGGCGATCACGATTAATCCCTCTATGCGCCGGTCCAGAAACATCTCCAGATAGCGCTCGAAGCGATGCGGTTCGTTGTGCGCATCCGCCAACAGCGCCAAATAGCTGGCCTGATAGAGCGAGTTTTCCAGACCCCGGAGGATCGGCGTGCAGAAGGGATCGGTGATATCGAAGACCATCACGCCAACAATGTTGGAGCGCTGGCTGCGCAGCGAACGCGCCAACGGATTTGGGCGATAGCCAAGGCGGCGCGCCGCCGTCTCGATGCGCGTTTTCGTTTCCGTGCGAATGTAGCGGGACAGCGGAGCACTGTTCAAAACGATGGAGACCGTCGACGCCGAGTAGCCGCTTTCTCGAGCTACATCGCGGATCGTGGCGACGCCGCTTCTCCCCATTTTGTTTCCCTCACTTCTGTGCGGGATATTCGTAGCGCAAATTGCCCGGCAGACGATCCGAGCGCGAGCGCGTGTTGTACTCCAACTTGTATCCGAGATGCTCGTCGTCGAGCGGGTAGTCCTTGCCTTCGGGGTAGGGGTACGAAAGCAGGCCATGCCTTGGCAGGGGCTCAACCGTGAAGGCGTTGGCCGCGTAAAAATCCATGTCTTTCTCAAAGCCGTCGGCATAGAAGAAATAGTCGCGCACCCAGCCCGTGGGAAGATTTGGGAGATGTCGCGGATCGAATTCGAGCTTGACACCCTCGCCAGAACCGAAAACGGCGAATTTGTCGTCGGAAGTGTCAAGCAGGGTTTTTACGTCGCCGTAGCGCGTATAGTTCCCCGCCGCGCGCGCATACGGCCCCGTGGCGCTGCGCCGCCCGTAGGAATATACCGTGTCGCTCGAGGGCTGCAGGCGAATTTCCTGCGGGTAGCCGAGAAATTCCAGCGCCGCGCTGGCCAGCGGAACCTCGCTGAGGCGGAGGTTTTTCGATTCGGGGGTCTGATCGATGCGCACGGCGTCCCAATAAATCTTCAGGTTGGTGACGATGCGGATTCGCCGCGCGGCTGCGGGAATTTTGCCGCTTAGATCGGCGACCATCGTTCGTTCAAGGCCGGCGGGGAATCCCATATCCTCGACGACACGCACCCATTTACCCTGCGCATCTTGCGCTTCGACGTAAGGCGCGATGACCTTAATGCCCGCCTGATTGGCGGCGTACATGGAAGTCGCGGTGAAATAGTCGGTGTAGCCGTCCAGGAGCAGACGCAGGGGTTTTGCCGCGTCCCATTGGCCGAGATCGAGTTCGACCCAGTGTAACTTGGCGAATCCGGTGTAGGGCAGGCCTTCAAACTGTGTGACGTATTTGCGGTCGCGCTTGGCGAGCAGCGGCAGCACGTCGTTGCCGTGGTCGTCCCAAGCGCCAACCGGCAGTTGTGCATGCTTTGTGGCAATCACGCGAAATTCGGGGAAGGGCGGCTCACTGGCGAAGCGTTCGTTCGGATTGACTTCGACATCTGCGGGATGATCGATGGCCAGCAGGCGCACCTGGTCGAGATAAACGGTTTCTTCCATCGGTTCCAGGAAGCGGAAACTGAGCAGGCCATTTTTCGGATGCACGCTCTTCGCCGGGACTTTCAGATATTCGTCGGGATCGGGGACGTCGCGTTCACCAGGAGCTACCCAATGCCCCACAACCGCGGGGCCGATCATGTCGGCAATGAATTCGTATTCCATGCCATTCCACGAAAAGAGAACCGGGCAGGAACTTCCGCGGCGGTCGAGTTCGTTGATGAGATGGACTCTCCCGGCCTGGAGGTTCACTTCGTCCTGCGGCACACCCTTCGGCCACAAGAGGCGCACCACGTCCGTGGCTTTTTCGCTGCCCAGGCCCGCGATCAGCGTGGGAGAATTCTGGCTGAGGTAGCCGGAAGCGCCGGCAGCTTCCCACTTCTGGTAAAGCCCTCCGGCGAAGATCTCGACCTTAGTGCCGATTCCGTTTTTGTTGTCATCCAGGCCCTTGAGGTCGATCTGAATCCAATTGTTTTTGTTGGCGCCGACATTTTCGAGCAGGATGGGAGCGCCTCCCGCTTGGGTCACAATCAGGTCGGGGCTTCCATTGCTTCTCAGATCGGCTACCGCGATCGCCGCAGGCTTGCTTAATTTGACGGCATCGAGTTGCGTCTTTTTCGTGACATCGGCCCAACCCGCCTCGCCCAAATTGCGCAACAACCGAATCTCCCCGCCATTCGCGGATTCGCCCACGGCCGCAAGATCGAGCCAGCCATCATTGTCGAAATCCAGCGATGTGAGGCCCCAGCCCCGCTTCCAGCCGAGATCGGGGAGTGGCACGCGTTCGAGTTTCTTGCCCTGGACGTTTCGCCACAGGGTGAGTCCCGGCGGACCAGCGTGGGTAAACGCCAGATCCATCCAGCCGTCTTTGTCGAAATCAAAGGCGATAACGCCAACAGCGGGCGGCAAATTCTCTTTCGCAAAATCGATCCCCGGGAGCGCCTTGAACCTTCCTTCGCGTGGATTCAGAAAAATGGCGGCGCCTTGCGGCCCACCGGCAACAACAAAATCAATCGCGCGATCGTTGTTGAAGTCCGTCATGGCGACGCCCGCGCCCGTGGCATCCAGGCCCATGCCGGATTCTTCAGAGACGTCCGTGAATGTGGAATTTCCGTTGTTGCGCCAAAGCCGGTTCGTGCGCGTTTCACTGTCGGGGGCCATGGTCAGGTAGAGGTCGAGGTCGCCATCGTGGTCGTAATCCACAAAAGTAGCGGCAACACAGCCCTTTTCGCGGCGGATCCCGGTTTTTTCGGTCACGTCCTGAAACTTGCCGTTGCCGTCGTTGCGAAGCAGGCGCACGCCGCCCGTTTCGCAGACGGCCAGATCGGTGTGGCCGTCACTGTCGAAATCGCCTGCGGCGCACCCCAATCCCGCGCCTAGACTGCTCAGCCCGGCTTTCTCCGTCACATCCTCAAATTTCCCGTCTCCCAAATTGTGGAGGAGGCGGCTCTTGCCTTCGCCGGCGCCTACCAGGAAAAGATCGGGCTTGCCGTCCCCGTCATAATCGAGGAAGCACGCGCCGCTGCTGGGACCGATGGCCGCAGCCGACGATACGCGATTGGCCAGAGATTCCTGCGTGTAATGAACGGGAATCTCCAGAGGGGCCGTAGCCACGGTGCCGTGTACAAATTCCGCGAGTGAGTATTTGCCCTGGTCGCCGTAGCCCGCGCCAAATGGTGCGCCGAGATGCTCGGAGTTGATTTTCTGAAACTGCTTCATGCTTTCCCGGGCGGCAACGGCGTCACCCTTCCGCTGGTAGGCGCGCGCAAGACCGAACTGCGCCGAGGCGTGAAAGGGAGAAAGAGACAACGCTTTTTGGAATGCCGCAATCGCTTCGTCATAGCGTAGCAACTGCGCATTCATGAAACCCTCGAAGTAGAACGCATCCGGCTCTTCGGGCACAATTTTTTCCACCTGCTGGAAAGCGGCGATGGCCTTTTCCGCCTCGTTGCAGTCCTTGTAGGCAAGGCCCAGGTTGTACCAGGCATAGGGGTCCTGCGGAAGTTTCGCGGTAGCCTCCTCAAGAGCGGCTCGGGCCCGTTCCACTTTCTGCTGGCCAAGGAAAGAGATGCCCAGATTCATTTTCGCTGCTGCGAACTGAGGGTCTGCCGCCAATGCTTGCTCGAAATATTTTTGCGCTTCGGCGGCCTTTTGCTGGTTCATGTAAGCCACGCCCAGCGTATTCAGGCGCATCGCCTCGGGGGAAACGCCCTTGTCCGCAGCCACACTTTGCTTCTCGCCCGCGGACGATTGCGCCGCCTCGAGCCGCAAGACCGCCAGGGAGCCAATCGCGAGTAATGTGAGCAACACACTGAAGGCAAAAAAGCGATGGCGTGAACTGAATTGTGTGAAGCTCATGAAGGAATGTTCTTTCTGGACGCGCGACACGTCGTGAATCCGGCCCCGTCCCGCTATCCTTTCGATTGTCTTGGCTCAGCAGGACATCGTCAACCGTTTTTATAGGGGTCTTCTGCAGTCCGGCCCGGCCAGCCTTGACCGGAAGGACGCCGGCCTTTACCTTGCTGAAGGGATCCCATGGCCGCTTTCAATTATTTTTCTATCGCTGAAACGCTCGAAAAATTCCGCAGGAAAGAAATTTCCCCGGTTGAGGTGATCACGGCACATCTGCAGCGCGCGCAGGCGCTCCAGCCAAAGCTGAATGCCTTCGTGCATCTGGACGCGGAGTCGGCGCTGGCGCGGGCTCGCCAGGCGGAAGCTGCCATGCAGCGTGGCGAGCCGTTGCAGGCGCTGACGGGGATACCTCTCACGGTGAAGTCGTGTATTGATGTCGCCGGCTGGCCGTGTCCCGCGGGCTCGCTTTTGCGCAAAGACTACGTGCCGGCGAGCGACGCGACACTCGTGGCCCGCCTGGAATCCGCCGGAGCAATCCTGCTGGGCAATACCAACACGCCGGAATTCCTGATGGCCTACGAAACGGACAATCGCGTCTCCGGGAGAACCTCAAATCCCTGGGATCTTTCCAGATCCGCGGGCGGCTCAAGCGGTGGCGAAGCAGCGGCAATTGCCAGCGGCTGTTCCATGGGCGGGGTAGGCAGCGACGGCGGCGGTTCCGTTCGCGCGCCCGCGCATTTTTCTGGCATTTGCGGACTCAAACCTACCCCAGGCCGGATTCCGGCCACGGGGCACTTTCCGCCGGGGGCAGGCGCGTTCTCGTGGATTGGCGTGGTGGGGCCGATGGCGCGCACGGCTGCGGATCTTCGCGTGCTCTTCGGAGTGATGGCAGGTCCGGACGCCAGCGACGCGCTCTCCGCGCTTGTATCCTTGCGCCCTATTCGCGCAGAGGAATTACGCGCTCTGCGCATCGGAATTCTCGAGAGCGGCGCGCTCTGCGCCCCCACGGCCGAAACGCAAGCCGCCGTGCACCGCGCGGGTCAACTCCTCACTGAGCAGGGCTTCCATGTCGAGCCGATGAAGTTGGAGGGACTCGGCCGCGCGCTGGAATTGTGGTGGTTCTTCTTTGGTCCGGTGATCGGCGATCTGATTCGTCACAGCACGAAGGGCCAGGAAGAGTCGTTGAGCCCGATGTTGCGAGAGTATCTCGCATTCACGGCAGCAGAACCGGCCGTCACACTGGAATCGTTTATGGCCGCGTGCACGGAACGTGACCTGGTGCGCGCCGATCTGCTCCGGCAATTGCGCGATGTGCCCATTCTTCTCTCGCCTGTTTCCACGGCGCCTGCCTTCAAACATGGCGCGGGCAATTATCGCGCCGGCGATGCGCACAACTACCGGGACACCATGCGCTACTGCCAGTGGCTGAATCTCGCAGGCTTTCCGGGGCTTTCCCTCCCCTTCGGCCAATCGCCCGAGGGACTTCCCATCAACATCCAACTGATTGCCCGGCCCTACGAGGAAGAACTCCTCCTTGCCGTCGCCGAAACTCTGGAGCAATCCCGCGGCCCGTGGCAAAAGCCGCCGCAAATTTAGCTCCGGCCCTGGCGTTCGCGCTCTTCAGTTCGGCAGTTGAGTCAGCTCCGGGCTCGGCACGTACATTTCTTCCAGCTTTTCCCGATCCTCATTGAACCCTTTGTCCATGAGCTTTTTCGCGACTTCAAACTCGGCCTGGGCTTCATCTTTGCGGCCCAGACGTTGCAGCACCTGGCCGCGTATGAAGTGCACGCGCTGGTTTTCCGGCGCCAACTTTTTCGCCTTATCGATCGCTTGCAAAGCCTCGGCATATTTCTTTTGCCTGAGGTAACTTCTTGCAAGACCAAACCAGGCGTCGCCGCTCTTTGCATCCTTCTCGATCGCCTTGTGAAATTCCGGCACCCCATCATCATTCCGCTGCATGAGCCAGTAGAGGTACCCAAGCTGGACGTAATTGTCCGCAAGGTCCGGCTCCAGTTGAATATCCTTGAAGAATTCGGATTCACTCTTTTCGTAGTTGGCACTGTGCAGGTACGCCACCGCAAGGTTGAAATGCAAATACGGCATTTGAGGATTCAGGGCTTCGGCCTTTTTCAGTTCTGTGAGGGCGCCTGCAACCTCGTCACGCTGGAGATAGGCTTTGCCGAGAATTAGATGAAACTCCGGCGTGTCTCCGCCAATGTCAATGAGCCGGAGGATAGCCTTTTCGTCAAGTTCCTTGTCGCCCGCGCGATTGGCAGCCATGCCGAGGACGTAGAGGTACATCACGTTGTTGGACATCGGCTCCCACAGGGGCTCGAGCGTTTTCACGGACGCAGCGTAATCCTGGGTGAAGACCTGACACAGGCCGAGAAGGTAGCGCGCCTGCTGCGAACTGGGCTCATCGCGTATGACGCTTTGCAGCGGGGGAATGGCTCCAGCGTAATTCTCGCGGCGGAATTCGACGAGGCCGATGTTCAGGCGAATGCCCGCCATTTTGGGAGAAAGCCTCTCTGCCTTCTTCAAATTTTTCAAGGCTTCATCCCACTGCTTGCGGCGCATGGCGATAACGCCCAGATTGGCGTAGGCGGCGCCAGCTCTCGGATCTGCTGCCAATACCTTGCGGAAAGCGTCCTCGGCGGCTTGCAGATCGCCGCTCTGGAGGGCCGTCTGTCCTTGTTGAAACCAAGCTTGAGGATCATTGGCAGTGCCTGTCTGGCGCTCCGAACTCGCCCCAGGGGAAAAGCCCGGCGCCGCGGGCGCCCTGGCGGCCGAACCGGCCGCGAGTGCCATTCCCGTGCAAATCCCCAGAACAGTCTGTCTGTATTTCATTTGTCTCCGGCTAGTTTCCGCCATTCTCACTGTCCGCTTCAACCCAAGTTCGCGTCATTGGCATTGGCCTTGCTCTAGCCGGAGGGAGCTAAGTCTGGTGGCCCCGGAGAAAAGGACTCATTTTGTCCTTGACAGATGCCCCACTTTCCTTTATTAATCCGATTTAATAGGTTGTTTTGGGACTCGGTCAGGTCCTGTCGGGGAACCGGGGATGTGGCGGCGAGTGGTCGGACGCGGACTTTAAGCTGATCTTCAGCTCTTTTTCCTCTTCCTCCAGCCTCCAATTTCTCCAGCATTCGGGCGAAAATTAAGTTACCGGAGGTTCATCGTGAAGGCAATTCGATTCACTTGTCATTCGCATGGCGCGCGGCTCCTCTCCCTCCTTGGAATCATTGCACTGTTGTTCGTCTTTCCTCAGCTTACAGCCGCGCAGGACACTGGTTACATCAGCGGCACGGTTTTCGATAAATCCGGCGCGGCAGTCGCCGGCGCGGAAATTGTGCTGACCAACATTGGGGGTACGCTCACTCGCACTACAGCGACAAATGAGGTGGGCGCTTACGTCGTCCCCGGCTTGCCCGGCGACACCTATAACCTCTCGGTGACCGCAAAAGGCTTCCAGAAATTCACTGCAAATCGCATCGTTCTCAGCGTGGCCGAGAAGGCCCGCATCGACGTGACCCTCACTATCGGGTCCGTGACCGAAGAGATAGTTGTTACCGGCGAGAGCGTCGCGCAAGTGGAAACGACTTCCTCGGAATTGGGCTCCACCATCTCGGGCAAGCAGGTCGACCAACTCGAACTCAACGGCCGCAACTTCACTCAACTCGTGAATCTCACGCCCGGTGTGGTCAGCCAGACCGGGCAGGATGAAGGCGTGGTGGGTGTGAACGGCAGCATCGCCTACAGCTTTAATGGCGGCCGCATCGAGTATAACAACTGGGAGATCGACGGTGGCGACAACATGGACAATGGTTCCAACGGCACGCTGAACGTTTATCCCAACCTCGAAGCCATCGCCGAAGTCAAAGTGCTTACCTCCAATTACGGCGCGCAGTATGGCAAGAATGGTTCCGGTACCGTTGAAGTCGAGACCAAGTCCGGCACCAGTGCCTTTCACGGCAGCGCCTTCGAGTATCTTCGCAACGAAGTATTCAACGCCAAAGACTGGGCCCAGGGCTACGCCAACGAGCCGAAGGCGCCCTACAAGAAGCACGACTTTGGTTACACCATCGGCGGCCCCATCTATATTCCCCACCTCTACAACAACGACAAGAAGAAGACCTTCTTCTTCTGGTCGCAAGAATGGCGCCGCGAAAAGGTTCCGTCTTCGTTCAATCCCAATGTGCCGTCCGACACCGAACGCACTGGCAATTTCTCGGACTTGTGCCCCACCTATTCCGCGACTACCCCAGTGGATACGACGGCCTTCCCCGATTGCCCGACGCAAGTCGGGTCGGGTGGCCTTGCCTTCCCGAATAACCAGGTGCCCCTCGACAGCAACGCCCAGTATTTCCTGCCTCTGATTCCCAAGGCCAATGGCACCGCCAACGGGTTCCCGGCTTACTACCAGACCGTTTCCGAACCCACCTCCTGGCGCGAAGAACTGATTCGTGTGGATCACAACCTCACCGACAACTATCGCCTCACTTTCCGTTACATTCACGATTCCTGGAGCACGATTAATCCCACCCCGCTGTGGACTGGGGTTGGGAGCTATCCAAATGTGCAAACGAATTTCGTCGGACCCGGAACCAGCTTCGTGGCGCGACTGAACGCTAATATCTCTCCCACTCTGCTGAACGAATTTGTCGCCAGCTACACCGCCGACCACATTTTCCTTACCGCACTCCCCGCGGCGGGCGTCGATATCGGTGTGCCTACGGGGTTCACCATGGGCTCTCTGTTCAACAATGGCTTCGGCGGGCACTTCCCCACCTTCTCCATTAACAACGGGCTGGCCTACGGAGGTGGCTTTTCGACGGATACCGGCTATTTCCCCTGGAAAAACGCCAACCCCACGTACACTTATCGGGACAACATGTCGAGAGTTTTTGGCAATCACACGCTGCAATTTGGCGCGTACTTTGCCGCCGCACAGAAGAACCAGCAGAATTCGGTCGAGCCCCAAGGCACCCTCAGCTATAGCAATGGGGCGCCGATTAGTACAGGCAACGCTTTCGCCGACTTGCTGATGGGCAACGTTTCCACTTATTCGCAGGTACAAAATTCCGTCTACTTCTATGACCGCTACAAGATTGCCGAACCGTACTTCCAGGATGACTGGCGCATTACCAAGAGACTCACCCTGAACCTGGGACTGCGCTGGAGCTTCTTCGGCCGCTATCAGGAAAAGTTGAATCAGGAGTATGGCTTTGCTCCCACTTTATGGTCGCTGGCGAATGCGCCTGCGCTTGACCCCAATACCGGCGCGCTGGTCGCCAATAGTAACGGCCAGATCATCGGCGACCAATACAACGGCTACATCGAGTGTGGCGCCAAGTCCAGCAACTATCCCGGAGTCTCTGGCGCCATCACCGGATGCACAAAGAATAAGCTCATGAATCCGGGTCCGAGATTCGGATTCGCCTGGGATCCGTGGGGAAATGGCAAGATGGCCGTTCGTGGCGGGTACGGCATCTTCTTCGAGCACATGAACGGCAACGAGGCCAACGCGGAATCCCTGCAACAGGGCGCGGCTCCGAATTCGCAGTCTTCCTCGGAGAACAACGTCGTGGGTTACACCAACATCGGCGCGGGTGGTGGACTGTTCTTCCCGGTGGGCCCGTACTCCATTCCCTCCCAGATTACCTGGCCGTACGTCCAACAGTGGAATCTGGGCTTGCAACGGGAGCTCCCGGGGCACTTTGTTCTGTCCGCTGCCTACGTCGGCAGCAAGGGCACCCACTTGGCACAGCAACGCGACCTAAACCAGCTCCATACCGTGGCCCCAGCCGATAACCCCTTCCTGGCCACCGGCGCACCCATCGCCTCCGATGGCTCGGATTGCGCGAACATCGCTGGCGCCAACGGATTGCCCAATCCCGCGGCTACTCTCGGCAACGGCACGCCAGTTCCCGCAGGAGCCTTGAACAATCTGTTTGTTGCTTGCCAGAACAATGCCAACCTGGTTCGCTCGTCGTACCCGGGCTACGGCACCATCACCAGCATCGAGACGACCGCCAATTCCATTTACAACGCGTTCCAGTTGTCCGCGCAACGCTCGGTTGGCGCTCTGACCCTCAGCCTGGCCTACACTTACAGCCATTCGATCGACGATTCTTCGGATCGTTACGATGGCGCGTTCGTCGATTCCTATAACGTCAAAAACTCGCGCGCCAGTTCGAACTTCGACATGCGACACAACCTGGCCATCAGCTACGTCTATGCGCTCCCCTTCTTCAAAAAGGAGGGCTTCACCCACACCCTGCTTGGCGCATGGTCTGTTTCCGGGATCGTCACCATCCAGACCGGCACGCCCTTCAGTGTCACCAACGGCACCACCTACGGCGATTCCGCTGGCCTCGGCAACGGCGTTGGCACCGGTTCCCGCCCGGATCTTGTCGGCAACCCGACTGCCGTCAATGCTTCTGACAAAGCCATTGCCGCGGCCGCTGGTGTTATCGGTCCCCTCTACTACAACCCCGGCGCATTCGCCCTTCCCGTCGGCTTGACCTATGGAGATATCGGCCG
The DNA here is from genome assembly GCA_002478115.1 of Candidatus Acidiferrum typicum. GTDB lineage: Bacteria > Acidobacteriota > Terriglobia > Acidiferrales > UBA7541 > Acidiferrum > Acidiferrum typicum. The sequence continues at coordinate 10,827 of DLMH01000141.1, forward strand.
TAACACCTTGTATCTCCCGGGCCGCACCAACTTCGACTTCGGTCTCTTCAAGCGTTTCCCGATCAAGGAAAAAACTGCCTTCGAGTTCCGCTGGGAGACCTTCAACCTGTTCAACCACACGCAATATAACGGGATCGATAATTCTATGGATTGTGCCACTCCAGGCGCTGCCAGCTGCATCTCGCAATCTGATTTCATGCACCTGGACAGCGCCCACGCTGCACGTCGCATGCAGTTTGGTTTGCGCTTTCAGTTCTAACCCCCGACGTAGAGCCACGGCGCGTGTCCCAGCGCGTTGTGGTTTTGAATCCCGCAAGAGCGCCCCGATCTTCTCGGGGCGCTCTTGTTTTGCTCCTGCCTGGGCGATTCGGTGTACAATCTCCGCATGAATCGCCGAACCTTTCTGGAAACTTCCATCGCCACTGCTGTTCTGACTTCCCTTCCCAGCAAGAGCTTCGCCGCCACGCATCAGATCGAAAAAGTCGGCGTGCAGCTCTACTCCGTCCGCGACCTCATGAAGAGCGACTTCGAGGGCACCATCGCCAAAGTCGCCGCCATCGGCTACAAAGAAGTCGAGTTCGCGGGCCTCTTCAACCATTCTCCGAAGGACGTTCGCGCCATCCTGGACAAGGATGGGCTGACCGCGCCCTCCTCCCACGTCGGCTACGACATCGTCGAAAGCCATTGGCCCGAAACGATTGAAGCCGCAAAGATCATGGGACAGAGCTACATCGTTTGCCCATGGATTCCGGACGAGGCGCGCAAGCAGCCGGATGGCTACAAGCGCATCGCTGACGTATTCAACAAGGCCGGGGAAGCCTCGAACAAGGCTGGCATCAACTTCGCCTACCACAATCACACCTGGGAGTTTGAGCCAAGCCCGCTGCTGGGCGGCAAGCGCCCCTATGATTTTCTGCTCGATTCGACGGACCCGAAACTCTGCAACATGGAAATGGACCTTTGCTGGATTGTCGTCGCCGGCCAAGATCCCGTTTCCTATTTCAATCGCTACCCGGACCGTTTCCCGCTGGTCCATGTCAAGGACATGAAGAAGCTCCCGAAACCCTCCGATGACAATACGGTTCTGACGAAGCTGGACACTCTGGAGGCCGACATGACCGATGTCGGATCCGGCGTCATCGACTGGAAAAAGATATTCGCCAGCGCGGACAAAGCCGGCATAAAGTACTTCATCGTCGAAAACGATTGGCCGAAGGATGCTCTTGCCAGCCTCACCAACAGCTACGCGTACCTCTCCAAACTGCGCTTCTAAGCGCGGCAAGAATGGAACAAGTAAAAGGCATCGGGGGCCTGTTCTTTCGCGCGCGTGACCCTGTTGCGCTTGCGGAGTGGTACCGCGATCATCCGGGCGTGGCCGTCGTTCCCTCGGATTACGAGACGCCTCCCTGGCAGCAGGAGGCCGGGCCAACGGTCTTCGCGCCTTTCCCGGAAACTACGACATATTTCGGGGACGCCGGCAAAGTGTGGATGATCAATTTTCGCGTTGGCAATCTCGATGCGATGGCAGCGCAACTTCGCTCCGCCGGAATCAGCGTCGAGATCGACGCGCAGCTCTACCCAAACGGCCGCTTCGCGCGCTTGTACGATCCCGAGGGCAACCCCATTGAACTCTGGGAGCCGGCCGGTCGTGACGCCGCGCGATAAACTGCTGCCTTAAGCGAACAGAGAACTTGCTAGGAATCGCGAAGGCAGGCGCGGTGGAAGCCAGCTACGCTGGACGGTGTAGGCCCGCAGCTTCCGCGGTTACGTCCGTGTACTTGAGTCCCGCGCCCGTGTTGAAGAGCACGACGCGGTCTTCGGGCTTAAGGTAGCCGGTGCTTAGCAAGTGGTCGTAAGCGGCCGTGGCCGCGGCGCCTTCCGGAGATAGAAAGATTCCCTCGTTTTTTGCCCAATCTTTCAGCGAAGCAAGAATCTGTTCATCGGGGATGGAAAGGGCCACACCGCCCGATTCACGCAGAATTTCCAGCATGATGTAGTCGCCGTAGGGCTTTGGCACGCGCAGGCCGGAAGCGAAGGTCGCTGCGTTCTGCCACATCTGACTCGTCTTTTCGCCCTGTTCAAAAGCGCGCACGACTGGCGCGCATCCCGCCGACTGCACCGCGATCATGCGCGGTCTTTTGCCGGGCCGCACCCAGCCGAGTTCCTCCAATTCACCAAAAGCTTTCCACATGCCGATCAAGCCGACTCCGCCGCCCGTGGGATAGAACACCGCCGCGGGATACTCCCAGCCGAGTTGTTCGACGAGTTCGTAGCCCATGGTCTTCTTTCCTTCCACGCGAAAGGGCTCCTTCAGCGTGGAGGTGTCGAACCAGCCTTCTTTCTCTTTCCTCTCGGCCACCATCCGACCGCAATCGGATATCAGTCCATCCACCAGCGTGATCTTCGCACCATAGAGAATCGCTTCGACGTAATTCGCAAACGGCACATCCTTAGGCATGAAGATGTGGGCCTCAAGTCCGGCAGCAGCGGCATAGGCGGCCAAAGCTCCCGCAGCGTTTCCGGCGGAGGGCACCGCGAGTTTCTTCAGTCCATAATGGCGCGCCATGGTGACGCCGAGCGCCAGACCTCTGGCCTTGAAACTTCCAGTGGGATTCGCGCCTTCCTCCTTCAGAAACACGTTCGGATAGCGGCGGCTGCGCAGCATGGGTGTCCAGCCTTCGCCCAAAGTAACAGGCTCAACATCGGGCAGGACACAGCGGTATCGCCACATGCCGGACCATCCGGTGGGGGAGCTGGCCTTGGCAATCTGCTCGCGGTTGGCAATCCCTTTCAGCGGCGCGAGGACATAGCGCACGTACAGCGAGCCGGCACACTGCGGGCAAACTGTTTGCGGCTTGTCAGCGGCGAAGGTGGCGCGACACCGCGAACATTCCAGATGGCTGATTTTTGACATGCAGGCACGATAGCAGCCGCTGCGACATTCCGGCAAGCCGCCGCGCAATCGCAAGAAAAGAAAATCTGTTCTGGCTCGCGCGCCTCAGGCTATGATGGCGCCACTCGCTCATTACTGAATTTGAACCGGGGACGTCTCTTGGTAAACGCAAAATCCAAAACGTATTCCCTGTTTTTGCCGGCAGGCTTGTTGCTCTTCGCGGCGGGGTCGCTGTTGCTCCTGATTCTGCCGGGGCAAGCCGTGTACATCGTCCTCCGCTGGGTTGGTCTGTTTTGTCTGGCGCTTGCGGGAGTGCGCAGGCGTTCGCTCACATTTTGGATATTCTTCGCCATGCTCGCGGGGCTTGAGGTCGGGCTGGATCGCCCGCAATTCGCGGTGCACCTGCGCCTTCTCAGCGATATTTTTCTGCGCCTGATCAAGGTGATCGTGGCGCCGTTGATTCTCGGCACGCTCGTAACCGGGATCGCGGGTCATGGCGATTTGAAGAAGGTTGGCAGGATTGGCTTGAAGAGCCTTATTTACTTTGAGGCGGTAACCACGATTGCGTTGCTCATCGGGATTGCGGCGATCAACCTGACGCGGGCGGGCCAGGGGCTGGCTTTGCATGCCACGGCAACGGAACAACTACAACCGCCGGCTGCCCCGCTCAAGTGGGACGATTTTGTGCTGCACATTTTCCCGGAAAATATCGTCAGGGCTATCGGGGATAACCAGATTCTGCAGGTGGCCGTGTTCGCAATTCTGTTTGGCATCGCGCTTACGCGTGTGCCGGAAAAATCGCGGCAGCCCATCCTGAGCGTCGCGGAATCGCTCACGCAAACGATGTTCCGCTTCACCAACATCGTGATGTACTACGCGCCAATCGGCGTGGGTGCTGCCATGGCCTACACCGTTGGGCATATGGGGATGAGCGTGCTCCTGCCGTTGGCGAAACTGCTCTTGACGGCCTGGGGCGGGCTGCTCGCTTTCCTGTTGCTGGTCTTTCTCCCGATTGTGCTGATCGCGCGCTTGCCCCTGGGGCGCTTTTTGAAAGCTGTGGCAGAGCCCGCCACGATCGCTTTCGCCACCAGCACTTCGGAAGCGGCCTTGCCCCGCGCCATGGAATCCATGGAAGAGTTTGGCGTCCCCCGGGAAATCGTCGCGTTCGTCATTCCTGCGGGTTACAGCTTCAACCTGGACGGCTCGACACTCTATCTCGCCATGGCTTCGATTTTTGTGGCCCAGGCCGCAGGCATCTCCATGAGTTGGACGCAGCAACTGTTCATGGTATTCGCCCTCATGCTCACCAGCAAAGGCGTAGCGGGCGTGCCGCGCGCCGTTCTCGTCGTGCTCTTAGCCACGGCTGCGACGTTTCATCTGCCCACCGAACCGATATTCATCATTCTCGGTGTTGATGCGCTGATTGATATGGCGCGCACCTCGGTCAATGTCATCGGCAACTGTCTGGCCAGCGCGGTGATTGCCCGCTGGGAAGGCGAGCTTCCTCGGGCCAGTTCTTCTGCTGGGACAGAGTAGTGAGAAGTTTCTTCGCCGTTTTCCGATGATCGAAGGGAAGCTCTCAGGATTCGGGAATCGGAGGGCAGCCGGGGAATTCGGCGAGCGCGCATCACCCGGTTCATCGAGGCTCCTCGTTATTAGCGGTAATTTGCAACTCAGAAAGGCGCGGAATAGCATATCCTAAAGTGGTTGCGCCGCGAAGCGGGTGAGGGCAAATGGGAATACACTGCTCTGCCCGTAGAAACGGAAAGGGCGCCCAACCACAGCGCCCCAGTCCGTTACAACACAGGAGTTTGCCAATTGGCGGCGATTCACCTCAAGCCCCGAAGAGCTCGTCGCGAACGTTTTTCAGAACGTACGCAGCGCGTTCCACGCCCACTTCCCCGCTGAGTATGGGATCCTCGTTTTCGATGCTGAGAATGCCTTCGTAGCCGACGTCCATGTACGCCTGCACGATGGACTTCCAGGTTGACGCGCCGTGGCCATAGCCGACGGCGCGGAAGGCATCGGAAGCAAGGGGAAGATCGCCGGTTTCAAAGACAAAGTTGAGGATGCCGTATTTCGCGACGTTTTCCGGGTAAAGAACAGTGTCCTTCATGTGCGCGTGATAAATGATGCCCTGCCTTCCCAGAAAATGGATCACTTCCACCGGATCGCATCCCTGCCAGAAAAGATGGCTCAGGTCGCAGTTGGCGCCAATCTCTTCGCCGACGGCTTCGCGGAGTCTCAGCAATGTGCGTGGATTGTAAACGACGAAGTTTGGATGCATCTCGAAAGCCAGGCGGTGTATACCGTGTTCTCGCGCGAATTTGGCCGCTTCTTTCCAGTAGGGAATGACCTTTTCGTTCCACTGCCACTTCAGCATGGCGTCGTATTCGGGAGGCCAACGGTACGCGACCCAGTTCGGCTGAGTATCCGTGGGCGAACCACCCGGACACCCGGAGAAGCCGACGATAACCTTGACGCCAATGCGCTCGGCCAGCAGTACGGTCTTTTTAAAGGTCTCCCTGTCCGTTGCGGCGTGTTTGGGATCCGGGTGCACGGGATTGCCATGGCAGCTCAGCGTGGCCACGCGAATTCCGCGATCTTCAAACTTCTTAAGCCACGCTTTTGCTTTCGCTGGATCGGCGAGCAGTTCATCCACCGGGCATTGCCAGGAGCCTGGATAGCCTCCAGTACCGATCTCCATGGCCTCGAGGCCGAGCGCGCTGACTTTGTCGAGCATCGCATCGATGGAGAGTTTTTTGTAAACGTCCGCATTGAACACGCCGATAGGGATCTTGCGCTTATTTCCCGAAGACACTTGCGGAACTCTGGCCGATTCGGCGGACAAATGGGACGCGGCACCCATGAACGGAGATGTTGCGGGGAGAGCCGCAGCAAGCACGCCGCTGCCACTGGCGGCCAGAAACTTCCTGCGATCCAGAATTTGTTCTGATTTCGGGGGAGCAAGGCGCTTGACGGACATTGGAAGACCTCCTGAGCGTTACGAGAAATGCGCAAAAAAGATTTCAGCGGCATTATACGCCGGGAGAATCGCTGACGAGTGACAATTGTGCGGCGGAGTCACTTATGCGGGCGGAGGGATTCGAGCGGCGGCACGGAAACAGCCACCGTAATGGCGCGCTCGGGAGGTGTCTTGGCGTTCTGCAGCGCATCAACCAGCATCTCAATCGCCTGGCCCGCGTTGGGCGGAATATAAATAGTGGCAGTCAGAAGACCGCTGCGCACCCAGGCCTGTCCCGTTTTCGGAAGACCGTCGCAGCCGAGGTATGGGATGCCCAACCATCGCTCTTGCTCGATTTCAGAGGGCAATTCCTGAAACGCTTTTCGCACACCAATCGCCATGGAATCGTCCTGGGCGGCAACCAGATCGATGTTGGTTTTCTGTGACGTCGTGAGTTTCAGCCAGGAACGCACCGCGCGTCGCGCACTTTCCTCGGTCCACTGCCCTTTCAACGTGGTCAGGTGGATGTTGGCGGGCTTGGCCTCTTGCATACCTTGTGCGCGATCCTTGGCCGCCGAATTTTCCGAAGGTCCTTCGATGTAGAGGACGGAACCCCCCGTGGGGAGAAGGGCGGCGCACTGGCGTCCCTGGATTCGCCCGATTTCAACGTGGTCGGACGTAACACAGAAAACCGGCGCCTTGTTGGCCGCGCGCAGCTCCGGAATATAGTTGGCGTCGCGATTTAATACCGCCCAACCAATTCCGGAACTCACCGCCGCTCGCGCCACTTGTGGGAACGCGGTACCTCCAACAGGCTCGAAGATGATGGCATCCGGACGATCTTCGGGCGCAGCCTGGATTGCTCTCAGGATTTGCGTGCTTTGGTTGATGGCATCGTTGTCCGCGTACGCGACTTCGATGTCCACGCCGAACTTTCGTGCGGCCTGCTCGGCGGATTGCGCTTGCTCGATCTGATAGTCGTTTTGGTTGGTCGTTAGAGAAACAAGGAACTTTGACTTGGGCATCGCTCCACCGAGATTGCAGATTCTTCCTTACAATACACCCGCAGCAAAAAAAGTGCGCAGGATCGTTTGGGAGATGTCCCATGGCAGGAAATTCCCAAGCTCCGTCGCTCGGTTGTCAGGTGGGGACCGCTAAACCGGCCACGGTCTGTTTTATCAAGCCTTCGCGGGATGCAGCGCCTCAATCCCCGGGATCGACGTAGGCGAAACCAGCACCCGCTCCGGCGGGATTTTGCCATGTTGGTATGCGCCGACGAGCAATTCAATCGCTTGGCCCGCCAACGGCGGCAAATAAATCGTCGCCGACAGGAGGCCGCTGCGTAACCAGGACTGGCCGGTCTTTGGAAGGCCATCGCACCCGGTGAAGGGGAGACTCAGCCAGCGATCACGCTCAGCCTCATTGGGAAGTTCCTGGAAAACCTTGCGGACCCCGATGGCCATGGCGTCATTCTGCGAGCCAATCAGATCAATGTGAGCCTTCTGCGAGGTGGAAAGCTTAAGCCAGGAGCGCACCGCGCGCTGCGCACTCTCCTCGGTCCATTGTCCTTTCAAGGAGGTGAGATGAATGTTTGCCGGCTTCACTTCCATCATTCCCAGTAAACGTTCTTTGGCAGCTGCACTATCCGAAGGCCCTTGAATGTACAGAACCGATCCACCGCTGGGGAGAAGCGCCATGAACTGGCGCCCCTGGATGCGGCCGGTCTCAACATGGTCGGAAGTCAGCACGAAAACGGGAGCCTTGCAGGTCTGGCGGAGTTCCGCGATGTAATTGGTTTCCCGGTTCATGACCACCCAGCCCACGCCGGCGGTTGCCGCTGCACGGGCGACTTGCGGAAATGCCGTACCACCGGCGGGTTCAAATACGACGGCATCGGGGCGCTCCTCGGGAGCAGCCTGAATTGCTTTCAGAATTTGCGTGCTTTGATTGATGGCGTCGTTGTCTGCATAAACAATTTTCGCTTCGACACCGAGCTTGCTGGCCATCTGCGTGGCGGAATTGGCCTGTTCAATCTGGTAATCATTGTCGTTGGTCAACAACGCTACAAGGACCCTGAGAGTTTTCATTGGCTATCCTCAAGCGAGCATTGAATTCAGCATACTCCCAGGCTCACCGGGTGGCGGAAAATATGTAGCAGATGTTTCACCGCAGGAATCCTTCGGGAGAGCCGGATGCTGTGGAAAACGAGAGGATATTGCGGACCTTGGCCGCTCCATGCCGCGCGGTGACAGGGAGCTGTGGTCTGAGCAAAAGAACGCAAAGACCGGCGGCCAGTGGGGCAAAAGCCACAATTGGCCCCATAAGCAAAACTTAGCCTGATTATAAGTTCTTTCTTTACAGGGACCTGGAAAAGACGCTACGCCCCTGTTCTGGTACGCCCCTTGCTGACTTGATTCTGGAGGCGACCTCCGTGGAGCCGCTAGCGTACCGCTTCGTTCCCGCTCCTCAGCTCTCCCCAGAATTCCACAGCCCCGGTCTATCTGCTAACCCTTTGCGCTCCCACCGGATAGCTCAGGGACAGGGACGCGCCCAGTTCTCTTTATCCGCTAGAGCTTTGAGCGCTGCACAACCTCCGGAACGTCCGCGGCACGGAGCAGTTCGCAGAGAGGCGCTATGACCTGGCAAGAGGATTATCGCCGTAAGGTGATGCAGCCGCGCGAAGCAGTTCAGTGCATCCAGTCGAACATGCGTGTCTACATCCACCCAGGCTGTGCAGAACCCGAAACCCTCGTGGAAGCACTCATGGCGCGGGGTCCATTCGTCAAGAATGTGGAGATCGTCCATCTGTTGACCACCGGGCGCGCGGACTATATCGCGCCGCAAATGGAAGGGCACTTCCGCCATAACGCGATGTTCATCGGAAGCAATGTCCGCCAGGCCGTGAATGAAGGGCGCGCGGACTACACCCCGGTGTTCCTGAGCCAGGTGGAGGAGATGTTCGAGAACGGGCAGATGCCCATCGACGTGGCCCTCATTCAGGTTACCCCTCCGGATGCCCACGGCTTCTGCTGCTTCGGGGTGGGCGTGGAAGCAACGATGAACGCCGCGCGTAATGCCAAGATCGTGATCGCGCAAATAAACGACCAGATGCCCCGGACGTTTGGCGATTGCTTCATCCAGGTGAACGAGATTGACGTGGTGGTGGAAGTGTCCAGGCCATTGTGCGAATTGCGGCCGGTGGAAATCACCCAGACGCATCACGACATCGGGAAAAACGTGGCCGGCTTGATCGAAGACGGCGCCACACTCCAACTCGGCATCGGCGCCATTCCCGATGCCGTGCTGCTCGAACTCAAAGATCACCGGGATCTGGGTGTGCACACGGAAATGTTGAGCGACCTGGCAATTCCGCTGATCGAATCGGGCGTCATCAATGGCAGCCGCAAGACCATCCACCCGCGCAAAATCGTGTTAGGATTCGTGCTGGGATCGAAAAAACTGTTCGATTACGTGAACAACAATCCGCAGTTTGAGTTTCACCCAAGCAAGTACACCAACGACCCCTTTGTGATTTCTCAGAACCACAAGATGGCCGCCGTGAATTCGGGCCTGCAAGTGGACATCACCGGTCAGGTCTGCGCCGATTCCATCGGAACCTCTTTCTATAGTGGCATCGGCGGCCAGGTGGATTTTATTCGCGGCGCTTCAGCCTGCAAGGGCGGCAAACCGATCATCGCCCTTCCTGCCACGGCGAAAGGCGGGGCCATTTCACGCATCGTGCCCATGCTCGATCCGGGCGCGGGCGTGGTCACTTCGCGGGGCTCGGTACACTACGTCGTGACGGAATTCGGCGTGGCCTACTTGCACGGCCGCACCATCCGCCAACGCGCCGAAGCGCTCATCGAAATTGCCCATCCCAAATTCCAGGAAGAGCTGTACGCGTATTGCGAGAAGACGCGGTGGCTGCAACGCCCCGCGCTTCAGGAGAACTGAGCCATGGCACAGGCACGAGGCAAAGTCACCATTGACACCGAAGAATGCAAAGGCTGCGGCGTTTGCGTGGACGCTTGCCCTCCCAAATGCCTGGAGCTTTTGCCGGGTTTGAATCCCTATGGCGTGCATCCGGCGCGCTATACGGGGATGAACTGCTCCGGCTGCGGAATCTGCTTCTATGTGTGCCCGGAACCCGGGGCCATCACCGTGTATCGGCTGATCGCGCCCAAGGTGGCGCAGCCGCCGATGGAGGGAAGCCATGCGGCAACTTTGTAAGGGCAACGTCGCGATAGTGAAGGGCGCGCTGCTGGCAGGTTGCCGGTCGTATTACGGCTACCCGATTACGCCAGCAAGTGAAATCGCCGAAGCGGCTGCGGAGTACATGCCGCAGGTCGGCGGCACGTTTCTGCAGGCGGAAAGCGAAGTTGCTGCCATCAATATGGTCTACGGCGCAGCGTCGGCGGGACTTCGCGTCATGACCGCCTCCTCGGGCCCTGGCATCAGCTTGATGCAGGAAGGCATCTCGTACCTGGCTGGCTCGGAACTTCCCTGCGTGATTGTGGACGTCGTGCGCGGCGGGCCGGGACTTGGCAACATCGCCCCGGAGCAAAGCGACTATTTCGCCCTCGTGAAAGGCGGCGGCCACGGCAATTACAAAAACATTGTCGTAGCGCCCGCTTCGGTCCAGGAGATGGCAGACCTGACCCGGCTTGCTTTTGAACTCGCGGACCGTTATCGCAATCCCGCCGTTGTGCTGACCGATGGCTTCATCGGCCAGATGATGGAACCTCTGGAACTGCAGGCCGTCGAAAGCGTGCAGCCGGAAAAGCCTTGGGCGGTGAAAGGCACGCGCGAGACCAGGAAAAACCTGATCGCCTCGATCTATCTGGAACCCGATGAACTCGAAGCGCACGTCCGCAAGCTCGAGGAAAAGTACAAGAAGGCTGCGGAAGTGGAATCGCGGCATGAGCTGTATCGCGCGGAGGATCCGGAAGTTCTCTTGGTGGGCTACGGAATCACCTCGCGGGTGTTGCGCTCCGTTGTGGACATGATGCGCAAGGAAGGCGTTCGCGCGGGGTTGTTCCGCCCGATTACTCTGTGGCCCTTCCCGGCGGAGGCATTGCGCCACGCCGCGCGCCGCGCACAAATGGTACTGGTCGTGGAGATGAGCACCGGCCAGATGGTGGAAGACGTGCGCCTGACGCTGGATGGCCGAGTGGACGTCGAGTTTTACGGCCGTACGGGCGGCAACGTGCCCATGGCCGATGAAGTCTGCAAGGAATTAACTGAACGCATGGGCATGACCGCGGAGTGGGGTGTTTGAGCCGTCGAAAAGTGAAGAGGTGACGCTGTGGACGAATACCAAGTGATTGAGTCGAAGTCACCCGTTTTTTATGACAAGTACGAGCGCAAGGCGGAGTTGCAACACCAGACGCACTACTGCCCCGGGTGCGGGCACGGCGTGGTGCACAAGCTGATTGCGGAGGCCATTGCGGACATGGGTGTCCAGGACCGCACGATTCTTGTCACTCCAGTGGGCTGTTCCGTGTTTGCCTACTACTATTTCGACATGGGGAATGTGCAGGCCGCTCACGGAAGGGCTCCCGCGGTGGCTACGGCTGTAAAACGATCGAATCCCGAAAGCATCGTCATCGGGTATCAGGGCGACGGCGACCTGGCGGCCATTGGGACGGCGGAAATCGTGCATGCTGCCAATCGCGGCGAAAAGATCACCATCTTTTTCGTGAACAACGCCATCTACGGAATGACCGGCGGGCAGCTGGCCCCGACGACTCTGGTAGGCCAGTTCAGCACAACTTCCCCCTGGGGACGCCGGCCCTCCAACGAGGGCTATCCGTTGCGCATGGCTGAGTTGCTTGCCACATTGGAAGCGCCCGTGTACATCGAACGTGTGGCCCTCTGCGATAACAAGAACATCATGAAAGCGCGGAAAGCCGTGCGCAAGGCGTTGGAACTGCAGCGCGATGGCGCCGGCTTCAGCTTCATTGAGATTCTGTCGCCTTGCCCGACGATCTGGAAAATGACGCCGCAGGAAGCGCGCAAGTGGATCGAAGAAAAAATGCTCGCGGTCTTCCCGCTGGGTGTCTTCCGCGATCGCAAACTTGCACCAATGGCTGATGGCGTGCCGCAAACTACCGTGACGAAACTTCTTGGTCTGGATAAGCCGCTGGAAGTAGTGACGCGTCCGATGGCTGTAAAGGACTCTCAACCGGACCTCACCGTGAAGATCGCAGGCTTCGGCGGCCAGGGCGTGCTGCTCTTGGGGCAAATCCTCGCGGAAATGGGTATGCGCGAAGGGCGCGAGGTGAGCTGGCTGCCGTCCTACGGGCCGGAAATGCGCAGCGGCAGCGCGCACTGCCACGTGTGCCTCTCCAAGGAACGCGTCGGCTCGCCCGTGATCGAGCATCCCGATGTCCTCATCGCCATGAACGAGCCCTCCTTGCATAAATTCTCGAAGATGGTGGAGGCGCATGGCACCATCCTCTACAACAATCACAAGCTGCCCGCTGGATTACCGCCTTGCGAAGCGAAGATTTACTGCGTGCCCGCTTCGGAGATCGCCGACGGCCTCGGCACCACCAAAGCCACCAATATGGTCATGCTCGGAGCATTGCTCGAATTGACCCACACGCTGCCCCGGGAAACAGCCCTTGCGCTGCTGAAAGCGAAGGTGCGCAACGTGAAACTCTTGGATGTGGATTGCCAGGCCATAGACGCGGGAATGGCCTGCCTTCGCAAACAACTGGGATCTTCCACGGACGCGCACGCACACGATGGAGAACTGGCGCCCTGCTCCTGATGCCACTCAGCGCCTAATTTGGAGTGCGGCGGCTCGCCGCCGCTTTTACAGCTGTGTATCCCGCCAACAACCCATCGATACAGCTGCCCCCTGACCGCTGAACCGCTCCTCCCCTTTTGCCCACACTGATTCGAGCCATCCCAACCCGCATCTGCTACAATGCCGCCCATGAAAAGACGAACATTGCTCCAATCGTTTCCCTTGGCCGCACTCCTTCCAGCATCCATCTGGGCCGCCTCGCAGCAAGATCACGACAATTCCATGCACTCCGCAACAACAGTCTACGAACTCCGCGTCTATCACGCGCCTCCGGGAAAGTTGGGTGAGCTGCTGGCGCGCTTCCGCGAACACACTCTAAAACTATTTGAAAAACATGGCATGAAAAGTGTGGCTTATTGGACGCCCGTCGACGAGCCAGAGAAAAGCAACACCCTCATCTACATCCTTCAGCATCCCAGCCGCGAAGCGGCAGCCGCCAACTGGAAATCCTTCCAGGACGACCCCGAGTGGAAGAGCGTCCACGAAAAATCGGAAGCGAACGGAAAGCTCGTCGAAAAACTCGAATCCACCTTCCTGACCCTGACCGACTTCTCCCCGCGATTGCCCTGAAAGAACAAGCAAGAAAAAAGACGCCGGTCATGAATGAAGGTAAGAAACAGGAACTAGCGTTGTGTCCCGCAAGTGCGTTGCGGTTCTCTTCAGGGGGTCAGGGCTTCAGCCCTGACATAACGCCTGCAAAGTGAATTGGGCTTTAGCCCGTGAAGACGCTGGACATCTTCACATTGTTTTCGGGACATAACACTAGATCCATCGCCAGATAACGAAGTTGAACGCCTGCTAAACGCATTAGCCGGACATTTGGGGCACTGGGACGGTAACGCGACTTAGCAGGGGTGAGCGACCTGCTATGGTATTGTGCAGGGATAAAGTTGAGACTAAACATTTCGGCTTGAACGTTATGGCCGTATAACGACGCCGGATTTTGCTGCAAGATCGCAAACCGCGTCGCGGAGGATTGAGCAACGGCGATGTCCACAATTTGGCGGAACACACTGCGCTTGTCAGTTCTGATCGTTTTCGTTGCCCTTTTCTCCCGAATCCCTGTTTTAGCGCAGAATCCGGACCAAACTGTCATTCGCGTGGACGTGAACCTTGTACTGGTTGACGCTACCGTGAAGACGAAGGCCGGTCAAATCATGGCCGATCTGAAGCAAGACGCCTTCGAGCTTCGCGAGGATGGCGCCGCCCAAAAGATAGAGGTCTTTAGCCGTGATGAACTGCCCCTCAATGTAGCCCTCGTATTGGATTTGAGTGATTCGATTGGCCCATTCCTGGGGCCGTTGCGTGACGCCGCCAGCACCGCTCTTGCGGCGCTTAAACCCGAAGATGAGGTGGCGCTGTTTACCTTTTCCACCGAGGCAGAATTACGCGTGCCGTTCACAAACGACAAGACCGAGATTGCCCGGCAGATCAATTCTTTCCACGTGGGCGGCGCCACAAATATCAATGATGGCATCTTTGTCGCCGCCAAGTATCTCCTCAACGCGCCCCCGAAGGGCCGCCGGGTAATCATTCTAATCAGCGATGACGTTGGCACGGACGCGGGTGGACAAGGAACGCGCGACATCGTCACCGAATCGATCGCCGCAGATGCGGTCTTATATAATCTGAAGATACCTGGATACAACCCGCCAACAACTCTCCTCGCCGCGAGCATGATTCCTGGGCTGGTGAACATTCGCAGAGTTACGGACCAGACGGGCGGGGAAATCTTCGACGTGCAGGATGTGGCCCATCTGGATGCCGTATTTCGCGCTCTGATCCAGCGCATCAAGACGCGCTATACGCTGGGATATTACACGAAGGCCAACGGAGCCGAGGGTAAACCACATAAACTGGATGTTCGTCTCACGTCATCGTTTGGAAAAAAGGGGCACGATTACGTCGTCTTGGCCAAAAGCGGCTATTACGTTCATTGAAGATCGCAGAACAACACGCGCTAGGAAGAAAAACCTATGCGAATCACCAATACATTGGATTTTCGCCCGCCCTCGATCCCATTTGCATCACTGGCCCCGGCGAAGCCCTGAATACTAAGGCTTGAACCGCCCTAGCCAATAACCTAGGATGCCGAGGACGCATGGAACCCTCCAACGATGTAGGCTATGCTGGACAATTATGACAAGCCCCGACCTTGCGGCGTTGAACAAAAACGCTCAGGTTATCGTCGAGGCAATCGGTAGAGAAGCAGTGGATGTCTACCTCTTTCTTTCCGATGAGTTTCCTCGCGGTCCTGTAACTCAGAACTTCGTGTTTCAGTTCGTGTACCGCTCCTTCTACCGTTTAGATAATGCGGGACTCACACCGGAGTTTAAGTCGGCGTACTTTGAGTGCATGGAAGACGCTCGAAGGGGCTCAACTGTTGACATCGCAGCTATTGTGAAGGAGCTCTCCAAACTCCCCAACCTGAAAGGTCAAGAGAGTCTTCAATTTTCCTTCGTCACGAAGCTGGCGAGCACGATCAATCCTAGCTATCCGATGTACGACGATAAGGTGGCGAAGTGCTTCGGGTTCCGGGTCCCTTACAATTACAAGCCCTTTGATGCGCGTCTTCAGGAGTACTTGGCCTTCTACGATTCCCTTCGCGAATTCTACGAAGAGGTTAGGGTTAACGGGTCGGTGAAAGAATTGGTCAATTTCTTCGAGAGAATCTACTCGTCCGCCGCATGCCGCGTGCCAGAGGTGAAAGTCCTGGACTTCATCTTTTGGTCCGCCGGCAAGATGCGCTTAACCGCGTCAACTTCAGGGCATTGAGGTAGCGAACTTCTATCACGTTTTTATCACACCAAGCTGTTTTGGGGTCCAAAGAGAGGCCCACGCAAAACTGCTAAACCGTTTATAATCAAAAATTTCTAGTGGCGCGCCCAGGGAGATTCGAACTCCCGACCTCTTGCTCCGGAGGCAAGCGCTCTATCCAGCTGAGCTACGGGCGCGCCGGCCAATTACTTTTCCAAGTCTAGCGCGTCCTCTCTCCGTGCGCCAGTGGCCTCATCCAGTGGTAGTGGGTCAGTTTCCGGTAACTCGACTAGGACTATACGTCCAAGTGGAATGTTCAACCTGTGCGCGGTTTCAGTCGGAAACAATTTGTGTGATGCGCGCTGGTTCGTGCGAAAAACCTCGGAATCTAGGGGCCGCCAGCCGATTCAAAACCCATCAAAAATGGAACACCACGCCGGCGGAGACGCGAGGCTGGTTCTGTGTGGCGGAGCCAAAGCGCGTCATCAGGTAATCGAGCTGGATGGCGCGCAATGACACGAAGTGCGCCACCTTTATATCGATGCCCGCTCCGACCGCCACGGCGAAGGCGCTAGCCGAGCCAGAGCTGATTGCTAGGCTGGAATTTCCCCCGAGGGATTCGTGGGCGCCGCCGAACAAAACGTGGGCAAACGGCGAAACCCGTCCCGGAAAGCGTATCTGCGGACCAAAGAGGAAGGTTTGCAAGTGGACGCTGGACCCCAAAACGGACCCGTAGTGGCCGCTGAAGTCTGCCGTGGCGCCGAGCCATTTGTAAGCGTTGTATGTCCCCGAAAGTTCCCACCCATTCAAATTCGGATGCGTGCCGACAACAACGGGAACACATGGTACCCCTACGGGGCAAGAAGGTGGGTACAGGTTCTCGGTCACCGCCACCGATGGGCGCAAATAAGAATACCCGCCGAAGAGTTGGAAGGAATCCTGTGCCTGGACTGCGGCAGTGAACAAGGATATGGAACAAAGGAGCACGAGGGCTAGCAGAGTTTGTCGCATGCGGTCACCTCTAATAGAAGATGTAACAGCCCCCTTCTGTTACTTATGTCTATAGATGCACCGGGTCAAAGTCCAGGTTGTCCGGCAACCGAAATCGTCTAGCCTAGATGTTGCTGCAAACACTTCAGTTCGCATTCAAGTGCGAAATCACGAGGACTTTTTCAACATCCACAACACTTGTCACCGGCCAAATGGACTCAAGGCCTGATTAACGTTCTAAACGCGGTAATCGGAAACTGACCCACTACCCATCCAGTAGCTTTATCCCACGGCCCGCCGGCGCAATTCCCTGCTGCTCTATCCTTTCGAGCGGTTCTTGATTTCGTGCGCCAACTTTTCAATCTCTTCCGCTTTCTTCACCAGATTCAACGAAAGCACTTTCGTCGAATCCGTCTTGTCCACTTCCGTCTTCAATTCCGTGGCCAGTTGATAGAGCCGCTCGACTTTCTTGTGAATATCCTTATTGTTGTCTTCCAGCATCTGCTTTTCGGGCGAGGGCAGGCCGGGGGGTTCTGCCACTGGTTCTTGTGCCGGTTGTGGTTTTGGGGGGATATTCGGCACCTGGCTCAGGCTCAGGCTTCCGGCTAAGCCGGTTGCCGCTCCAGTTAGAAGCATGCCACCCAGAAACGTGCGTCGCGTTTTCATGAACGTCCCTCCTGCCCCGGCCACTGCCCGATCGCCTGGCTCCCACTGCATCACTTTCCCAGCAATGCTATACTCGCCCTCCGGCAATCCTTATGTCCAGTCTCCTGACGCATTTTCCCGAATTCACGCTTGCTCATCTGGCGCACCTCCTACTCATCTTTGCCGTCGCCCTCATCGTGAACCATCTGTTGCGCGTCGCCAGCAACCTGATCGTCAAGCCGGCTGCGACGCAAACCCGCGCTGCTCAAGCCAGAGAACAGCAGACGCGCACGCTCTCCGGCGTTGTTTACAGCGCGGCCAGCAAGGTGGTCTGGGCGGTGGCGCTGCTGACAGCCGCGCAGGAAATCGGCATTAACGTCTTCCCCGTGGCCGCGCTCGCAGGCCTCGCCATTCTGGCCATTGGCCTGGGCGCACAGAATTTCATCCGGGACATCATCGCCGGCTTTCACATCATCCTCGAGGACCAGTTCATCGTTGGCGATACCATCCAGGTCGCCGAAACGCAAGGCCGCGTCGAGCATCTTTCCTTGCGCCGGACCGTCGTCCGCGATTCGCGCGGCGCCCTGGTGACCCTTTCCAACGGCGAAATCCGCACCCTCGCCAACTTCAGCCGCGATTGGTCGCAAGCCTTCGTGGATGTTGCCGTCTCTCCCAACCTCCTTCAGGAAAAGACGCTGCAACTTCTCGATGCCGCCGCCGCCGAGTTGCGCAACGATCCCTCGTGGTCTCAGGCCCTGGTGGATGGCCCGCGCCTCCTCGGCCTGCAGTCCTTTGATCAGACAGCCTGCACCGTGCGCCTGCAAGTGCGCACCGCGCCCTCCCGCCACGAGGATGTAGCCCGGGAGCTGCGCCGCCGCATCCAATTGGAGTTCCAGCGGCAGGGTGTCCCCCTGTACAATGTCCACCGCGTCGAGTTGGTGAATCCTGCTGCTTCACAGGAATCCCCGCCGCCCGCTCACTCCGCTTGAAGCAAAGGAGAACCTCTCATGGCTCAGATCACTTATGACGAAGTCAACCTCATGCTCCGGCTCTACGATCTCCGCCGCGAACCCCGGCTCCGCGAAGCACGCGCCTGGTTCGTCGAGCATTACCACGCTGCCACCGCGGAAGAGGTGATGCAGAAATATCCCCAGGGCGGCCAGGAGAACACTTCTATCCGCATGGTCGTTAGCTATTGGGATATGGTCGCCAGCATCGTCAATCGCGGACTGATCAACGACGAACTCTTTTTTGAGAGCAATGGGGAAATTTGGGTCGTGTGGGACCGCATGCGTTCCATCGTGCCCACGTGGCGGGCCGCGTTCAAGAACCCTTATCTCTTCTCCGCGATTGAAGAGGCTTGCGCAAGGCTGGAGGCCTGGCGCGAAAGGCGCGCCCCGGGCTCAACCGCCTCCATGCGCCAGATGATGGAGCAGAGCCGCGCCAAGGCCAAGTGACGCCTTTTCCACTCGGCCTGCGTGCCGGCTATTTGTGGGAAATGAGCACCGGGCTCTCCGCATGCGGCGCTTCGGGGGCCGGGGGCAAGGTTCCGGGCTGCGCCAAACGTATGCAATTTCGCCCCGCCTCTTTCGCAGCGTAGAGCGCCATGTCCGCGGCATGCAGGATATCGTCGGCGTCGCGATTGGGGAAATCCGTCGTCAGTGCGACCCCCACGCTGATCGTAACCGTCAGTGATTTTGTGGACAGGAGGATGGGCTTCGCGGCCACGGCGTTGCGCAGGTTTTCCGCCCTCGCCACTGCGCTTGATGGATCGCACTTGTTGAGCACCACCAGAAATTCTTCTCCCCCATAACGGCCCACCATATCGTAAGAGCGCACCGACGTTTGCAGCCGCCGTGCCACCTCGCGCAACACATCATCCCCGGCGGCATGCCCGTTCTGGTCGTTCACCTTCTTGAAATGATCGATGTCGCACATCATCACGGCATTGCACCACTTTTCCCGCCGCGAGCGCACCATCTCGCGCGACACCAGTTCCACGATCACGCCGCGGTTCCACAGCGACGTCAACAGGTCATGGGTCGCCTGAAATCTCATGCTCTCGCGGGCCTCCACCAGGCGATCTTCCAGCTCCAGGATGCGCTCCCCGGCGCGAAGTCTGGCCTTCAATTCTTCCGCGTCATAGGGCTTCGTCAGGTAATCGTCCGCGCCGGACTCCAGCCCTTGCACGATGTCCTGCTTCGTTTCGCGAGAGGACAATAGAATCAGGTACGTGTACGCATGATCTTTCCGCCGGCGTACTTCCCGGCACACTTCGATGCCGTCCCTTCCCGGCATGATCCAATCCAGCAGCGCCAGCCGCGGCGGGTCCTCTTTGCTTAATTCCGCCAGCGCCCGGCAGCCGTCTTCCACCGCCGCCACTTCATAGCCGGCCCGCTGCAGCGTTCTCTGCAACAGCGTCCGTGAAAGAGCATCATCCTCGGCTAGCAGAATTTTCATGCGCGTACCTCCGCCAGATGTGTTTCCACCTCCGGCATGATTCCGGCAAGCGAGCGGTCCAGCCGCTCCAGAAGCGATTCGGCCTCGACGCGTGCGCCATTCCGCGCGGCCGTCTCCAAAGCTGCCGCCAGTTCGGCAGTGGCGTTCATGGAAAGGTTTTTCAGCATGCCCTTCAGGGTATGCGCGGCACGCGACATCTCCGCCAAGTCCTCCTGGGCCAGGGCTTCCCGCGCTTTCATCAGCGTCGTCTGACTGTCGGTACGAAACATCTGCAGGAGTTCGCGGAGGAAGTCCTGGTCGCCCTCGAGCCGCTCCAGCAACTCGCGGACATTCCATTCGGCTTCGGAAAGCTCGCCATGCGGCGCTGGCTCATTGCCGTTCTCGCACGATCCGCTCTGCGTGACGGCTCGCTCGATTTCTTTGCGCAGAACTTCCCGCCGGATCGGTTTTGTCAGATATCCATCCATGCCCGCCTCCAGACACCGCTTTTCATCCTGCGCCGCCGCGTGCGCCGTCATGGCCAGGATGGGTACGTGCTGCCCTGAATGTTGTTCGCGTTCACGGATTTTGCATGTTGCTTCCAGTCCGCCCATCACTGGCATTTGCAGGTCCATCAGGACGATGTCATACGTCGCAGCGCACAATGTCTCGCAAGCCTCCGCGCCATTACTCACAAGGGTTACCTGATGCCCCATTTTTTCCAGCAGCCGCACGGCGAGTTTCTGGTTCACCTCGTTGTCTTCCACCAGCAGAATCCGGAAATGCCCGCCCGCTGCGTTCACCGGTGGTTCGATGATCGGCGTGGTTTCGGGCTCTCCCTCCTGGCTCAAGGCAGCACGCAGGCTCTCCCACAGCACTCGGCGGCGCAGCGGCTTTCTCAGTCGTCGGAACACCCCGCATTCAGCGGCGCGGGCATCCTCCAGGATCGAAGCTGCGGAAGACACCATCAGAATCGCGGTGGTTTCTCGTGGAGCGTAGGCGCGGACTTCTCTTGCCACATCGTATCCATCGGCGTCATGCAGGTTTTGGTTAACCAGAACGATGCGGTACTGCTCCTTCTTTTCTTTCTGCCGTGCCAGGCTGGCCCGCGCTTCCTCGACGCTTCCAGCCACTTCTACCTCCAGCCCCCAGCGCGTCATCAACCAGACCGCCAACTCCTGGTAGCCTTTCCTCTCTTCCACAACAAGGGCCTTCACCCGCGGCAGCTTGCCCTCTTCCTCCTCTGCTCTCTCCGCGCTTTTAGCCGTCTTCAGCTTTACCGTGAAGAAAAAACGGCTCCCTTCACCCGCCGTGCTTTCCAACTGAATTTCTCCTCCCATCATGCGCGCGATGCGGGCGGAAATGGACAATCCAAGCCCCGTCCCCCCAAATTGCCGGGTGACGGAAGTATCGGACTGCTGGAAAGCATCGAAGACCTTGGAATGGTTTTCCGCGGGAATCCCCACGCCGGTATCGCGGACTTCGAACCGTATCTCGGCTTCTTCTCCACTGCGCTTGAGGCACTCGATGCTCAGCAATACTTCCCCTGCGTCGGTAAACTTAACGGCATTCCCGAGCAGGTTGATCAGAATCTGCCGCAACCTGACGGGATCGCCCTGTACACATTCCGGCAGATCGCCGCGTACCGACCATTCCAATTCCAAACCTTTCTCCTGGGCGCGCATGGTTACCGGCTGCAGCGCGTTCTCTACGCAGTCCAGTAGGAAGAAGGGAACATTCTCGAGTTCCGCCTTGCCATTCTCAATCTTGGAAAAATCCAGTATGTCTTCGATGATCTCCAGCAAAGACTCGGCGCACCCTTTTACCATCTCAAGGTATTCGCGTTGCTGGCCGCTGAGCGGAGTTTCCAGTGCGAGTTCCGTCATTCCCAGAATGCCGTTCATCGGGGTGCGAATTTCATGGCTCATGTTGGCCAGGAACTGGCTCTTGGCCTGGTTGGCTGATTCCGCGGCCTGTTTGGCTTCCAGCAGGCGCTGTTCGGCGGCCCGCCGTTTGCTGATGTCTTCGATGACGCCAACATATCCAATCAAACTGCCATCGGGCCCATGCAAGGCCCGCGACCCCCAGCAAACCCAGTTGGTATTTCCATCGGGGGTTAGGAATCGCGTTTCATCCTGCAGTTCCATCTCTATTTCAGCCGCGGTCTTCCACAGGCGTTCCGTCGCCTCGCGGTCTTCTGGATGAACGGCCTGCAGCCATCCGTAGCCCAGCGCGGTCTCTGCTGCCCGCCCGGTCATCTCGCTCCATCTTTGGTTGACATACACCCAGCGCCCTTCCCGGTCCGCGCGGAAGATGCCGATGGGGGCCGCGGAACTCAGCAACCGGAACAGCTCTTCACTTTCACGGATGGTCTTCTCTGCCTCTACGCGCTTCGAGATATCCACATAGATCGCTAGAAAACCTTTTCTTTTTCCGCCCAACTGCAGTGGTGCGCCGAACCCATCGACGTCAATCTCCTTTCCGTCCTTCCTTCTTCGTTTTAACGTGCGGTGCGTAGCACGCCCGGTACCGATCAATTTGCCTATGGAGACCCCGGTCTCACGCATTGCCGGAGTGAGCAGAAGATCATCCAGAGCCTTTCCGGCAATCTCCTCCTCCGTGTAACCAAACATTTTCCGGAAGGCTGGATTGCTCAGGATGATGCCTTCATCCGTTTCGGCAACAATCCCCACAGGCGCTGCTTCGGTCAATGCCCGGAAAAGTTCTTCGCTTTCTTGCAGGAGCAACTGAGCCCATTGGCGGTCTTCGATCTCCTGTTCCAGGGCCATGGTGCGCTCGCCGACGCGCGCTTCCAGAAGGTCCCGTGCCTCGCGCAGTTCTTGATCGCGGCTCTCGATGACCTCCAACATGTGATCAAAAGCGCTGCCCAATTGCCCGAGTTCCGGCCCCTCCAGAGACGGCGCCCGCAGCGCATAGTTTTTTTCTTCCGCAACGCGTCCCGCGACCTCCGAAAGCTGCCGAATCGGCTGCACGATCGATTTCTGCTGGATCAGCGTCAGGAAATACACCAGCACAAGCGTTGTGCCGAACACCGGGATCGCCAGCAGTACGGTGTGCCTTCTACTTTCCCTGAGGTCCGTCAGTGCTGCTTCCAAATACAGCTTTCCGATCTCGCGGCCCTCCAGACTGATGGGCCGAATCAATCGCAGGCAATCGGCGGCCCAGGAAATGCCTTCCCCCCTCCCTGCCAGTCCGGCGCTCACCCCGCTCTGATAATCTCCCCGCTTGTACTCCGCGAAGACGCTCCCGTCGGGCAGAAACAATACACCTCGGCGTATGTGCTTTCGCGTTTGGAGCGCCTGCAGCACTCGCGCTCCTTCTGCCTTATCGTCGAACACCAGCGCCGCCGTGCTGCTGGTTCCGATGAGGTCCGCTGCAGATTGCAGTTCTTCCACCTTATGTTCGCGAGCGAAATGTTCGTAATAGACCAGGCCCATGAAGAGCGCGAATACCAACCCGACGCTGCTGCTGACCATCGTCAGCAGCACCAATCGCCGCCTCAATGAGATGTTCCGCCACGCGTTCATGCTTAACCGCCCGGCACAAAGTGTTCCGTGACAACTCTTTTCGCCATTGCCAGCAGCCGCGCATCCACCTTCAAGTTCGCATTGCGAGCTGCCACCAGGTTCACTTCCATTTGCAGCCTGTCGTTTTCAAAACTGAGTTCCACCATGCCGCCGGCTTCCAGAAAACCCTCGCTCTCGCCGACGGTCAGCACGCTTTTCCCTTTCAATCCTTCCAGAATCTTCCCGTAGTGTTTCGCCTCTGACCGGCTGAAAAAAATCACTTCGCATCCATCCAATTTCTGCTCTTTGTGAACCCAGCGCAGTGCGATCCTTCGTCCGCTAACGGTAACGCTCCCAACCTCCTGTGCGAGTCTGGTACGGAACGGGTAGTCTCCCAGGGTACACATTTGAAAAGCTGCCTTGCTGGTATTCGCGGCACTCGGGGGCCATTCCACGAAGCTCGGAATCTTCCTCAGATACCTCGCTTTCATTTGATATTCCTGAGAAACCGCCTGGCTGAACACATCGCCAGGGAACACCCAGGCCGTGCACACTGCCAGCAGCAATCTGGTCAGGAGCTTCACTCGGCCCCCACTCGGGCCTCGGCTCGCTTCTTCTCTCGCCCCCATGGCCTTCTTTCACGCCCGTCCGTTTCGCTTCTCGAAACGGACTACACCCCTCCCCTAGCAACTAGCTCAACGTGCAAGGGACACACCAATTCATCGGCCAAAAAGACTTTTCACTGAAAGAAACACACGACTTGTCAGGTTAGATATTTCTAGGAAAAGAGAAACGTGTCGTTCCGGAACACTTCCGCCCTTTTCGATTCACTTCCGCGCAGCTTCCTCCACTGCCGCCTTCATTCCACTCCGGCTTTTCTTTGCATGGGTTAGCAAAAGGCTCAGGGCGTCACCTGCATCACGCCCGGAAGACCGGCTCTAGGGTAGCTATCTTGGTTTTCAGTCCCGTCAGCTCGGCCGCGCTCAACTCGGGCAGCGGCGCTGACGCCAACTCCAGCGCCATGTCAAAGATTCGCTCATCACCAGGCGGCACGGCAGCAGTCACCTCCTGGTTTAAACTGAATCGCAGCGCCAGGCGAGCCATCTCGCGATCGGCGATCGGTTCATACCAACACTTCGGATACTTGCGATCGCTCTCTTTCATGCCCGCGGGCCACTTGCCGAACGCCAGGGCCTTCAACGCCATCCGGGCCATCCCCTTCGCTTTCGCTTTTGCCAGAATCTGCGGGCCAAAGCCGCCGTTCTCCCAGGCATTGACATTCACCGGGAACAGCACGCTGTCCAGTTCGAGCGCGTCCATCAGACGCAGCGCGGCCGGCGCATTGTGGGCGGAGAAACCCACATACCGGACTTTGCCCTCCTTCCTGGCCGCGAAAAACGTCTCCGCAGCCCCGCCTGCCGCAAGAATCTTATCCACATCATCCATCGAACTGACGGCGTGAAACTGGTAGAGATCCACATGATCGGTGTGAAAACGCTGCAGGCTGCGTTCCAACTCCTCGCGGGCGCCCTTCGCGTCGCGATGCATCGTCTTTTCCGCAAGGAACACCTTGCTGCGATAGGGTCTCAACGCTTCCCCGAGTTTCGTTTCCGCTTCACCATTGAAGTACGACGGGGCGCAGTCGAAATAATTCACGCCCCGGTCGTACGCCACCGCGACGCGGCGCGAGGCTTCCTCCTGCGAAAGTCCGCAAACCACGATGCCACCGAGCGCGATGATCGAGAGGTCAATTCCATCCTTGTACCGGCGGCGGGGCAGTGGTGCCTCCAAACCGTAGGCGGCTGTGGCTGTCAGGGCAGCGGCAGCGCCAAGAAACTTGCGACGATTCATAAGTTGCTTCCTCCCCCGGCGCATTGTAATGCGCGGTAACTTGCTGCGCAACAACCGCCGCCGTTTCGCATCCCCCGCCGTGGGAGCTGTGCACGAACGGAAGACTATAATGCAGCATGCGGACGTGTTTGCCGCCGGAGCTTGCCTATATGAACAAAACTTCGCTTCCGTTGTCGCAGGTCTACCGCCTGTTGGAGCCCGGCCCGGTTGTGTTGGTCACGTCCGCACGCGCCGGAAGAGCCAACGTGATGACCATGTCGTGGCACATGATGGTTGATTTCGTACCCCCCACCGTAGCGTGCGTGATCAGCAATCGCGATTTCACCTTCGATATTTTGAGAGAAACGCGGGAATGCGTGATCAACATCCCCACCGTCGAGCTGGCAAAGAAAGTTGTCGCCTGCGGAAACACGTCGGGCCGTGTGCTCGACAAATTCAAGATATTTCGTCTTACTCCGCAACCCGCGGCGCGCGTCGCCGCGCCGTTGATTTCCGAATGCTACGCCAACCTCGAATGCAAGGTAATCGATGCGAGCATGGTGGACAAATACTGTCTGTTTATCCTCGAAGTCATGAAAGCCTGGATCGACCGCACAAAGAAAAATCCGCGCACCATTCACCACTGCGGCCGCGGCGTTTTCATGGTCGCGGGACGCTTGATCAAATTGCCTTCCAAGATGAAGTAAACGCGCACGGGCCATCTGCCCTGGGGAATGATTCTTTGCCAAGCCTGTCTGCGGATCGGAGTTCGACGATGCAGGAGCGGCTCTTGCGGCATCCTCCACCGCTTCCTGCTTCCGGTGATAGTATTGAGGTGATTTCCTCGCCGAGCCCATCACCTGCTTCTCTGCCCCTCCATGCCTTCCCCTATAAATGCTGAACTGCTATCCTCTCCTCGTCCGCCATGTCAACAATCTCCGCTCCCTTCGGACTTGGCCGCCTGCCAACAAAATTCCTTGGGAATTCTCCAGGAGGAACTCATCCATGAATCAGCCAAAACTCCCGCCCTCTGAATCGACATGCAAACCCATCACGCGCCGCAACCTTTTGCAGGGCGCCTCTGCCGCCGCACTGGCGGGGATCATCGGGAACACATCCTTCGCCCGTGCGGCCGACGCGGCGCCTCCCCCAAACGCCGCCCCCCGCCCCGCGGATAAGTCCAAATCCTTCCCCGATAAGTTCCTTTGGGGCTGCGCCACCGCAGGTCATCAAGTCGAGGGCAACAATACCAACAGCGATCTCTGGACCCTGGAACATTTGCCCCAGAGCATTTTCAAGGAACCCTCCGGCGACGCCTGCGATCACTACCATCTCTATCCCCAGGACATCAGCATGCTGGCCGATCTGGGCTTCAACACTTATCGCTTTTCCCTCGAGTGGGCACGCATTGAACCCGACGAGGGTTTCTTTTCCAACGCCGAACTCGAACACTACCGCCGCATGCTGGCCGCCTGCCGCGAGCACCATCTGACCACGCTGCTTACCTACTCGCACTTCTCCATCCCGCGCTGGTTTGCCTACAAGGGTGCCTGGCAAAATCCCTCTGCGCCCGATCTGTACGCCCGCTTCTGTGAAAAGGCCACCAAGCACCTGGGGGATCTGGTGGATTACGCCTCCACATTCAATGAGCCGGACGTTCCACAATTGCTCAACTGGATCAACCTGCCAGAGATGCAGGGAAAGAGTATGACCGATGCCTTCCAGCAGAGTCTCGCCAACGTCCGCCAGCAGCTCCATGCTCCTGAATTCTCAGGTTTCTTTATGGGCGATCCCTATAAGGTCCGCGATGGTGTGTTGGCCGCCCACCACAAAGGTAAGGCCGCGATGAAATCGGTCCGCAGCGCCATGCCCGTCGGTTTCAATCTCGCCATGACGGACGATCAGCCGGCTCCTACGGACAGTCATGTGGCCGAAAAACGCGCGGACATCTACGGCCCCTGGCTCGAGGCCGCAAAATCGTGCGACTATCTCGGCGTGCAAACCTATTCGCGCTCCATTGTCGGAAAGAAGGACTTGCCTGCCCCGCAAGGCGCGGAACTCACTCAGGTCGGCTGGGAGTTTTACCCCGAATGCGTTGAGCATGTGGTTCGCTACGCCAGCAAGGAAGCGGGCGTGCCGCTCATCGTCACGGAAAACGGCATCGCCACCACCGATGACACGCGCCGCGTCGAATATGTTCAACGCGCCCTCGCCGGCCTCAAGCGCGCCATTGACGATGGCGTGGACGTCCGCGGCTATGTGGCCTGGTCGCTGTTCGACAACTTCGAGTGGATGTCCGGCTTCACGCCCAAGTTCGGCATCGTCGCCGTTGATTTGGCTACGCAACGCAGAACCATCAAGCCCAGCGGCGCCATGCTGGGCAACATCGCCCGCCGAAATTCCCTTTGATTCACGGGCGTGGCGCAGGCACTCTTGCCTGTGCGCTTGGGTCTGCTTGGCCGGGTGCCCCACTCGCCGGTTTTGCGTGTGGGTCTTGGGTCAGTGGCACAGGCACTCTTGCCTGTGCGCTTGGGTTTGCTTGGGTTTCTCATCTCCGTGCCCGGCGTTTACCCCGACCCGGTCGGGGCGGCCCTTCTATTAACTCTGTGCTGAAATCTTCCCTGCCGGTCAGGGGCTCCTCGCAAGTTATGGCGCGGGGGTCCCCGTGTGAACCGTTTTCAAGGAATAGTTGTGCGCCGCGCCAACGGTCGCCGCGCCGATATGCAGGATGGATACCCAGCGCTCCAGCTTGTGGTGACCATAGTGGTGAAAAAGGTAAGACACGCCGATCGAGAGCCCCGTGGCACTCGCCTCGACGGCCGCAAACGCCGCATGATTGTCCACCAAATCATTCGACAGCAACACCTCATGGTCGCCGCGGCTACGGAAGTTCAGCGTCGAAAAGTAATCCAGCGTGCGAGACGCGCCGACGCCCGCGAATAGCCACTCGTTCTCCTTGTCCCAGAAGCGGTGCGTTTGGGGTGGCGCTTGGATGGCCGGCTTTTTTGCGGGTTCCGGGGCGGATGGCGGGCTGCTCTGGCCCTGGGAGAGTACCGCTGGCGAACCAAGCAAACATCCCAAAGCAATCAGAACAGTGATCCAGAAATCGCGCACCTGGAAGGTCTCCTCAGCCATTCGTCCGCCCATCGAAAATCCGCTTCAAGTATAACCGTGCGCGCTTTTTGCGCCCGCCGTTTTCTGGAGGGCGCGCGCCTCTTGCCTCAGCGCGTCAAGCCTGCGCTAACCCGCTCTTAGAGTTCTAAGTTTCAGTTATAAGTTGTAAGTTTAAGCCGAAGAAAACCCAGGACTCACCGGGCCACGCGCTCACCCGCTTGTCAGCCACTGGCGCGGAACGCCTAGACGGAAACGGCAGCGACGGTATTGCAGATGGTCGAATTAAGGACCTCGTAGGTCCGTACCAGCGGCCTACCTTCAATCACGGACGCCAGCATTCTTACCACTTCCGGGTACGTTCCCCGGTTGTACGCCTCCGCATGCTCGGCGGTCTCCCACAGACTGAAGGCGTGAACCTCTCTTCCGTTCAGGTAGAGAAAGGTGATTTCCTCGAGGAATCCCTCCTGCTGGCGCAGCAAGGGAATAATGTCCGCCTCGATCTTGTGCTTGAATGCCAGAGCGCCGTCGTTCTTCAAGTACATCGACAGTTTATGTGCAAACATGGCGCCCTCTTTATTTCTAGGCCAAGGGAGTGATTCAGGGCACCGCTCCCGGTCTCGAAGCCTGGAGACACTCTCGACCTGCTATCACACTGCTCTAATTAACCTATATTGTCAAGTTCTGTTTACCGTCATTGAGAACGCTTTACTATTTTTGTTAATCCAGGTGCCGCACACACCTGCCCTGTTTACCTTTTCTTCCTTCCCTTGGGGGTCGGAGCTTCAGCTCCGACATTACGCCATGCCACCAAATGGGCTTCACAGCTTGCGGAAAAAGTCTTTTCTTTAGGAGGCCGGGGCTTCAGCCCCGGCGTAAAAGTCCTAAAACCAATGGGCTTCAGCCCCTGAAGAAAGGCCTTTCGGTGTTTTTCCGCAGCCTCTTTAGCTCCTGAGGACTCCGTCCCCGGCTGCTCCCCGCTTGCCCCAACTGCGCGGCGAGCAGCGCCGTAGTCGCGCCTTTTGCGTCCGCCGTTTTCTGGAGGATGCGGCACCCGCATCCTCCCTAGCCGCAGGCTTTCGGCCACCCGCCACCCAGGGCTTAGTTCGCGTTTGTCGCCTGGGCCGAGGAACCCCTTCCCCCCTCTACCTCCGATGAAAGTATTGAGGTGATATACTTACAATTTCGGGCATGCCGACAGCTCCTAATCCGCTTAGGCCTGCCTGCCCTCCGGGAATCGCTCCATTTCCACGCGAGGTCACAACTCGAATAGAAATCTGTGAGCCTTGAATGAGGCGGAGAGGTTTGACCGGGAAGTAATCCGTCCCAGCGAGCGTGCCAGATGGCAATTGTCCCGTACCCATATGAATTCATAAGTTTACGTAACTTTGAGCTTGCATGGGCGCGAGTGGTCCGCGGCAGTAACCGACAATATAAACAGTTTTTTTCGCATCTCTTCCCATCCTATCAAGTTGCTTCTCCGGCTTTTCTTTTCGATTTAATTTCGAGACTTCGCCGCGGAGTCTATGTCCCCTCAAATGCCGTGACCGTCTATTTCCCAAAGTCCACACGCATACTGCGACCAATTACACTTCTTTGCCTGAATGACCAAATTGTGTACCAAGCTATAGCCAACTACCTCGCGGATAGATTCTTCAGGAGTCTTCGCCCCAACTACGGCGTCAAGACCTTTGGGGCACAGTACGCAGGCAAGCATAGCCAGTTTTTTTTCAAGCCGTGGAAGCGATGTTACCGAGACTTCAACTCCTCGATCAGAGAAGCATATTGGAACGGCAACCGGGTTATCGCGGATTTTGACCTGGTCTCGTTCTTTGATTTGATCGATCATGAAATCCTGAGAACGGTCCTAAGAAAACGCATGAAAAGCCGTGAAGTACTCGATCTTCTCAGCCTATGCCTCAAGAAATGGACGTCTGGAAACCCAAAGATATTTGTTCGCGGGCATGGTATTCCCCAGGGCCCGGAGGCTTCGGCATTCCTCGCAGAGATATTTCTAACTAGTTTCGATAGTGTCCCGTATCGAAAAGTTACCTATCTAAGATACGTCGATGACATTAAGCTCCTAAGCAAGGACTTCGCTCCAGCCAGGCGTGCGCTCTTGAAATTAGACCTCCAAGCAAAGAGACTGGGCCTTGTTCCGCAAGCCCAGAAGATCGCGGTTCGCAGGGTCACGGACATAAATTCTGAACTGAAGACAGTACCTAGTAATATCGCTGGCGTCACAAGCCCCTACCGTTCCCGTCGTCTGTCGAAGAGTACTATTCGGCGTCTCAAGAGGCTTCTTAGAAACTCGGTGATTCGGCAAAAGAAAGAATTGTCAGTTCGGAAAGAAACGCACTTCAAATTTGCTCTCTACAGGCTCCCCGCCTCCCGCAGAGTGGCGCGGCTCATCGAGCCGTTACTGTATTCCAGACCAGATTTGAGTGGAGTAATTGCAAATTTCCTATCGAAATTTCCTCAAGATCTAAAAATCGCCAATCTAATCCACAAAGCACTGACCTCAGATCCCGTTTTTGATGCCGCTGCGGGTGACTACGTTCTTGCGCTAGACAAATGCTCCCCCAATCCTGAGCCGCGCAAATTTCGTAGAGGCGTTTCGAAACTGATGGCGAGGTCAGAAGAGAAGTCGTTGCTCCTGGATGTGCCCAGAAAGCTGTATGCATACAAACGAAGCGGAAAGTCCAGTATCGTCTCCGGAATCCAGGCGGAACAAGACCCACTCGTCGCCGCTCGCTTGATCCATCAGGTTCTGTCCGATCGGAGGAACCTCGCGCTGGTTGCCCGCGATCTGCTGCCAGCCTTGAGTGCATTTGCCAGATCGTCCCCGGACGAGGATCTAGCGCGATACTGCACATTCTTAATGTTGGCGGAACTTAAGCGCGTGCCGGGTTCCACTCAACCGGCAGGTTCCCTTTTATTGCGTCACCTGGGCTATGCCGCGCCTCCGGCGGTCAGCAGTTTTCTTCCCGGCTTTTTTAAAGACCTCTTCGGTATCACGCTGGCAATGAATTGGGAGGCGTTGCTCCAAAGAAAAGTTCACAGTGAATTGCAGAGGCGCGCAATAGCGGTTCGCGGCGGTTGGGCGGGAAACCCATCCGTGCTCGTGACAATTTTGGACGGCTTCAATGATCTCTTGATCCAACGATTTTCGCGAAAACACAAGGCCTTAGCAAAACCTTTTCGGAAAGCGGCTGGGAAAAAAGCGGCTATTCCTGACTTCGGAAACTGGCTTAGGAATCCAGCATTGATCGTCGCTCTGCCAAAGAGCTGTCCCATATTCTTAAGATGTCATGAGATGAGACTTAAAGCGGAAATTGCCCACGCCACTGACAAGAAGACGGGTCAGTTCACACGTCCGGTTAGCTACAGAGAAAGGGACTCTATAATCAGGAAACTCCGAATTGCCTATCGAGAATTATTGGGCGTGTGGAGCAGTATTTAGAACCTACTACGGGCGAGTGGCACAGCCTTAACTTCCGAATACGACTTTGGGTGCCGCACCTTTGCGCATTTCTAGGGTGCCGGTTTTGACTTTTCTTTCTGGTCTGCCAGTCCTCTCGTCCCAGTTCCGACTCTAGTACCTCACGATATCTATTGATAATTGGTAAATAGTGTGGTAGGATACGTTGTGAACACTCGGCACAAGCCCGCCCGCGCTGCGGAGAAAAGAATCTGGGATGTTTTTTGTTGGGGGTACCTTTACGCCGGGACTGAAGCCCCGGCCTCCTAAAGAGGAAGAGAGCCCTCCAGCGCATCCATATCAAAACAAAGGCTTTGCAAATCAAAACAGTGAGTTTTTAAGTCCCTTGTTTTCACATCGTTGCGCACACTCGCGCCCGCAAACCTTTGTTTTGAAATGCTTCACAAAAACGCCCGGGGGGAGGGGGTTACTCCATCGCCAACAGTTCCCTCCCGAAGCGCGATGGGAAGCGGTTTCAGCATCAGGCAGGAAGAGAGATCCCTCCGCTCCGCGGCCCGACGCGCCATAATTCGGCGCGAAAGAAAAAATCGGGCCGCTCCGGTCGGGATGACAAATATTGGGAGTATTTGTTTTGGGGAGTGCTGTATGTCGGACATGAATGTCCGACCCCCTAAAGAGGAGGAGAGGCAAGAGAAGGGCGGGCACGATGTATCGTGCCCCTACGAGGAGGACACAAGAACCGACCTGAAGGTCGGCCACTACAAGGGCGGAAGAGCGGCCCGCCTCCCCGACCGGGTCGGGGTAGACGCCAGGCGGCCCTACACAAGAAGGAGAGACCCAAGAACCGACCTGAAGGTCGGCCACTACACGGGCGTAGGACGGCGGCCGTCATTGCGGCGCCTGCGACCCCTCGGCTACAATCATTCGTTTGTCATACTCCGGAAAGGCATATCCGAAGCGTCATGCACGAAATCCGCGTCCACAACACCCTCTCCGGCAAAGTTGAGCCGTTCGTGCCCCTGGAGCCCGGGGAAATCCGCATGTACACCTGCGGCCCCACGGTGTACGACTACGCGCACATCGGCAATTTCCGCACCTTCGTTTTCCAGGACATCCTGCGGCGCTTCCTGAAACTCCGCGGGTTCAAGTTGACCCACGTGATGAACCTGACCGACGTGGACGACCGCATCATCGCCAATGCCGCGAAGGCGGGCATCTCCATACGCGATTACACGGAAAAGTACATTCAAGCCTTCTTCGCCGATTGCCGCGCGCTCAGCGTGGAATCGCCGGAGCACTGGATCCGCGCCACGGACCACATTGACGACATGGTGGCGCTGATCCAACGCCTGCAGAAAAATACCTACACCTATCCGAGCGAAGGCTCGCTCTACTACCGCATCGCCAAATTCAAGGATTACGGCAAGCTCTCCAAGATCGACCTGACCGGCATCCAGGCGGGAGCGCGGGTGGACAACGACCGCTACGACAAGGAAAGCGCCCGCGATTTTGCCTTGTGGAAAGCGCCCAAGCCCGGCGAACATTTCTGGAAAACGCCCATCGGCGCGGGGCGTCCCGGCTGGCACATCGAATGCTCCGCGATGGCCATGAAATACCTGGGCGAAACGCTGGACATTCACACTGGCGGCATTGATCTGGCTTTCCCGCACCACGAAAACGAAATTGCGCAAAGTGAAGCGGCCACGGGAAAGCCGTTCGTGCGCTACTGGCTGCACGCGGAGCACCTGCTGGTGGAAGGCGAGAAGATGTCCAAGTCGCTGGGCAACTTCTTCACGTTGCGCGACCTGTTCGCCAAAGGGTACAAGCCCTCCGCGCTGCGCTTTGCGCTGGCCAGCGTGCCCTATCGCCGCCAGCTAAATTTCACGTTCGACGGCTTGCAGCAGGCCACCAGTTCCGTCGAGCGGTTGCGCAACTTCGCCGCGCGCCTGAAACAGGAAAAGTTTCCGGCAGGCTCGCAGCCCGCCATCGCCGAGCGCATCGCCAAAGCCGCGGATGACTTTGACGCCGGCCTTTCCGACGACTTGAACACCGCGCAAGCGCTCGCCGCCGTCTATGATTTGGTGCGCGAAGCCAACATCGCCATGGACAAAGGCGAATTCCGCCAGGGCGAACTTGCCGCCGTGCAGGAGTTGCTGGCGAATTTTGATCGCGTGTTCGCCGTCCTTGAAGATAACGACGGGGAAAAGCTTCAGGCTCTTGGCTATACCGATGCCTCCAGCGGTCTGGGCGACGCGGCGATCGAAAAACTCGTCGCCGCGCGCCAGGCCGCACGCCAGCGCCGCGATTTTGCCGCCAGCGATCGCATCCGCAAGGAACTCGCCGAGCGTGGTATACTTTTGGAAGATGCCAAGGACGGCAGCGTCCGTTGGAAACGCAAATGAAGTACTTCCACTTTCTTAAACATGATCGAGTAGCAGTGGGCCCGCGCGTGCCGCGGAAGTTTCGCCCGGCGAATCTGCGTCCCAGCCTCTTTAGCGTAGATTAAGTCCCGCATCTTCAGTAGGTTGCGGCGAATCTCCGCCTGCGCAAGCCTGCCCTCTATCCCGCACCTCGGCAATCACTCTAACCAGTGCGCACAGAATTTGGAGGCATCATGATTACGGCCACGGAAACAAAACTCCCAAGAATCAATATGCCTTTGCCAGGCCCCAAGGCAAAGGAAGTGATCGAGTACGACAAGAAATTTATTTCGCCATCGCTTTTTCGCGAATATCCGCTGGTTGCCCATCGCGGCTACGGCGCGATTATTGAAGATCCCGACGGCAACACCTTCCTGGATTTTGCCGCGGGTATCGCGGTGTGCTCGACGGGCCATTGCCACCCCCATGTGGTGCAAGCCATTCAGAAGCAGGCGGCGGAGCTCATCCACATTGCCGGCACGGATTTCTATCACCGTCACATGCCGCAGTTGGCGGAGCGCCTCGTCGCCACCATGCCGAAGTCGCACCACTACAAGGTATTCTTCGGCAATAGCGGCACGGAGGCGGTGGAAGGGGCGATTAAGCTGGCGCGTTATGCCACGCGGCGCGACAAGCTGATTGCGTTTTACGGCTGCTTCCACGGGCGCACCCTCGGCTCGCTCTCGCTTACGGCCTCGAAGAATACCCAGCGCAAGTACTTCGGCACATTGCTGGGCGGCGTGGAGCACATTCCATTCCCCTACGCGTACCGCTGCGCGCTCGGCCACACCAAGGAAACTTGTGGCGGAGAAATTATCGAACTGCTCGAGGAGCAGATCTTGAAGCGGCTGTTCGCGCCGGAAGAGGTTGCGGCGATTATCGTCGAGCCGATTCAGGGCGAAGGCGGCTTCATTCCCGCGCCGGCGTTTTTCCTGCAGGAACTTCAGCGCATCTGCAACAAGCACGGCATCATGCTGATCCTCGATGAGGTGCAATCCGGTGTGGGACGTACCGGAAAGATGTGGGCTTACGATCACGCGGGCATCACGCCGGACATTGTGCTGACGGCGAAGGGCATTGGCAGCGGCATGCCCATCAGCGCATTCATCGCCAAGGAAAGCGTGATGCAGTGGAAGCCGGGATCGCACGGCACAACCTATGGCGGCAATCCGGTGTGCATTGCTTCGGCCATGGCCACGCTCGATTTGATCGAGGGCGGCTTGATGGCCAACGCGCAGAAAATGGGCGAATACATCTTCGGCAAGATCAATGACTGGCCCAGCCGCTTCAAGATTGTCGGCGACGTTCGCGGCAAAGGCCTGATGATCGGCGTGGAGATCGTCCGCGACCAGCGCACCAAGGAGAAGGCTCCGGACCTGCGCGACAAAGTGATTGTCGGCGCCTTCCACCGGGGTTTGTTGACCCTGGAGTCGGGCGAGAATTCCATCCGCATATCGCCGCCGCTCATCATTGACGAAGAACAGGCCGATTGCGCCATTCGGATCATGGAAGAGAGCATCCGGGAAGCGGAGAAGTCGCTCTAGCTCACGACGCTACGACAATAGACAAATCCCGTGGGGGCAGAAATCCCAGCCCTCCACGGGATTTTGTTTTATACTGGAGATTGTCTTACCGAGTGAGTAACAAGACACGAATATGCTGGCGCGGATTGCATTTGCGATAATGCAGTGGAAGGCCCGCCACGGCCTTCAGGATTCCTCACTGCCTCCGGATGGCGCAACGAGTGCCACGGAGGAGAGGCTTGCGGCGCTGCGCACCGGTGTGCGCGGCGAAACTTATGCCTATTGGTATCTACGGCGGCTTGGGTACATCTTCATCGCGCGCAACTACGCGCCTTCCCGCGCCAAAGGCGAGATAGACCTGATCGGCTTCGATGGCGAGACTTTGGCTTTTGTGGAGGTGCGCACGCGCCTCGCCGTGAAAGGCAAGCCCGCCCTGCCGGAATTGAGCATCACGAAGGAAAAGCACGCTGTCCTTGTCCGCACCGCCCATTACTTCCTGCGCGAACGCCACTTGAAAGAATGTCCGCTGAGGTTTGACGTGGTGGCGATTGACAACACTCCCGGCCAGCCACCCGCCGTACGGCTCCACAAGGCAGCGCTAAGCCCGCAAGCGTGATTCGGCTCCGGATAGTGCTATTACCTGCCGCGACCAATGCAAAATTTACACTGAAGCGGCGCAATGTGACGGTGCGTACTTCCCTCAGGGCCAAGTCGAGGTACAATATCGACTTTGTAGTGGGT
Source organism: Candidatus Acidiferrum typicum (assembly GCA_002478115.1). GTDB lineage: Bacteria > Acidobacteriota > Terriglobia > Acidiferrales > UBA7541 > Acidiferrum > Acidiferrum typicum. The sequence goes on from DLMH01000141.1 coordinate 46,924, forward strand.
GCCTCTTCGAGGTAGGGTACAACCAGGTTCGGAGGGCGAATTGCCGGAGTTACGTAAGGATCCAATTACAGGGCGCTGGGTGATCATTTCAACGGACCGCGGAAAGCGGCCGATGGATTTTCTGCGCGAAAGCGTTTTCCCGGGTGCGCCACGGAACTGCCCGTTCTGTCCGGGCAATGAAGGGAAGACACCGCCGGAGATTCTTGCCTACGGCCGCAACGGGGGAAGCGCCAATTCCTCGGGTTGGAACATCCGGGTGGTGCCGAATCGCTTTCCGGCGCTGGGCATTGAGGGAGAGCTCGATCGCGAAGGGGAAGGGCTGTTCGACAAAATGAATGGGATCGGGGCGCACGAGGTGATTATCGAAACGCCCCAGCACCAGACGACCCTGGCGCAATTGCCCCAGAAGGCCGTGGAGGACGTGCTGTGGGCGTATCGCGACCGCATGCTGGACCTGAAGAACGACAAGCGCTTCCGCTACGTGTTGATTTTCAAGAACCACGGGGAGGCTGCGGGGGCTTCGGTGGAGCACCCGCACTCGCAACTGATTGCGCTGCCGATTGTGCCGCGGCGCGTGCGCGAGGAAGTGGACAATTGCTGGCATTACTACGACGAAAAAGAGCGCTGCATCTTCTGCGACATTATCCGCCAGGAGCGGGATACCGGCGAGCGCGTCATCGGCGAAAACGATCATTTCATTACGCTGGCGCCCTACGCGCCGCGCTTCCCGTTTGAGATGTGGCTTCTCCCCAAGGCCCACGGATCGGCCTATGAGAATAATCAAAGCTCCATGTACGCCAGCCTGGCGAGTATGCTGAAGGACACATTGATGCGCATGGACGCGGTGCTGGACCGCCCGGCGTTCAACTTCATGATTCACACCTCGCCGATCGGCGAAGAGATCAACGACCACTATCACTGGCACATCGAAATCATTCCCAAGCTGACGAAAGTGGCGGGCTTCGAGTGGGGTACCGGCTTCTACATCAATCCGACACCTCCGGAAGAAGCAGCAAGGTTCCTGCGCGAAGCGCAGATTGAAGAGCCCGCGAAGAAGTAACAAGCGCAGCCTGGAGTTCCGAAACAACAGTCTGGCCCGCCCTGACATGCCTGAAGGATTTTCGCTATACTAGAAGGAAAGGCGCGGTACCCAAGTGGTAAGGGAGAGGTCTGCAAAACCTTTATGCGTGGGTTCGATTCCCACCCGCGCCTCCAAATTCAAAGCTATCCAAAGCATGAAGGCGATTTGAACGGCCCCCGGCGGGTGACCGGGAGGAGAAAAACCTGGGCAATCTTGGTGCCCACCCCGAGATGAGACACCCTGCTCAGGCCTTGGAAATGGGGTGCGGATCAGGGGAGAACTCGCCCTCCTGGTCTTCCACTACGGGCGCTGCAGGCTTCTGCCGAATCTCAAAGCCGGCGGGCGGCAGGAAAATGGTCTGCGATTGTACCTGCGAATTATCCGGCAAGATCACAAAGCTGAACTTCAGCATCGCCACGCGCTTGTCTACGGGGCTTCCCACGAATTTCCACTGCTGCGCGGCGTTCACCGCTGCCTCTCTCAGCATGGGATGCCCTTCGGTGACTTTGGCGCCCTTCACGGCGCCCGCGCGGTCAATCGTCACGCGCACGGTGACCTCGCCATAAACTCTTCCTGCAAGCGTAAGGGTGGGATACTTCGGAGCTACGGCGAACTTGACGGCCGGTGAGGATTCACCGGCGAAGAGGTGGGGGAGCAACAGAAGGAAAGCCAGGGTCGAAGAGACAATTCTCATTCTCATCGCTTTCCCACTCCGTTGTCCGAACATAATTTGTGTGTAACGCTGTGATTCTTGCGACCGTGCCGGTCAGCCGGAGTATCCTCATGCGTTCTGGGGATGGCCGGCAGGAAGGATTCCATGAAGTCTCCAGTCCATGCGGCGCCCGGGGAGCGAAGCGTTTGCGTGATGTCCTGTGGCGTCAACTGGCTGGGCTTTGCCAGCCCAGGTGGCGCCGCTGGAACGACGCGCGGGGCGATTACACACCAAGTTTATTAACTGCAAAGCACCGAAATGTACAATGCAGATTTTTTATACAGCGAATCAGTTTTGTGAGGGATGCCCGGATGGCGCTGGGGCAGGCGAGTTCCCGGCTCCCGGCGGCACACGTGAGGACTTGAGAAAGCGGCCCTCCGCGGCTGAAGCCGGGCTGACGTGGCACCCGTCAGGGCATGGCTGCCCCTCACTTTGTTCGGGGTAAGAAGCCGTGCCGTCCCAAGCCGGAACGCAGTGGATAGATCCCGGGTTCGATTGGGCTGCTGGTATTCTGGAAGAGCCGTAAATCAAAGGGAGAAGAACCAGGGGAGAGCGGGACACTTGCCACCGATCATCAGCGCACAGGGATTATCGAAGCGGTATGGCGCAACGCCGCTGTTTGAAAATATCTCGTTTACGGTGGACGAGGGAAGCCGCATCGGGGTTATTGGGCCGAATGGCTCCGGGAAATCCACGCTGCTGGCGATGTTACACGGCCAGGTAGCGCCGGACTGCGGGGACGTGGCCATTCGCAAGGGCATGCGGTTGAGCGCGGTGCTGCAAATCTCCGAATTTGCGGGCGGCGAGACGATTCGCACGGTGATCGGGAAAGCGCTGGACCGCGCGAAGGTGGCGGAGGACGAGCGGCTATCGCGCATCGCGGAGATTCTGGGGCGCGCAGGCTTCACCGACCTGGACGCGGAAGCCGCTTCGCTCTCCGGCGGATGGCGGAAGCGGCTGGCGATTGTGGAAGCGCTGGTGCAGCGGCCGGACATTCTGCTGCTCGATGAGCCGACGAATCATCTGGATCTGGCGGGGATCAAGTGGCTGGAAGAGACATTGCAGAATGCCCCGTTCGCGTGCGTGGTGGTGAGCCACGACCGCTATTTCCTGGAGAATGTGGCGAGCGAGATGGTGGAACTCAACGCCGCGTATGACGATGGGGCGCTGCGGGTTTCCGGGAATTACAGCACGTTCCTGGAAGCCAAGGAACAGTACCTGCACGCACAGAGGAACCGGCAGGCGGCGTTGGAAAATCGCGTGCATACGGAAATCGAGTGGTTGCGGCGCGGGCCCAAGGCGCGGACCACAAAATCGAAGGCGCGCATTGATAAAGCGCACGAAATGATCGGCGAGCTTTCGGAGCTGAACGCACGCACACGAAGCACCAGCGCGCAAATCGATTTCGCTTCATCCGGGCGGCAGACGAAACAGTTGATTACGCTGGACGCCGTGAGCTATGCGATGGGCGAGCGGACGCTGTTTCAAGATGTGCACTTCATCATGACGTCGGGGATGCGCGTGGGGCTGGTGGGCCCGAACGGCAGCGGCAAGACGACGCTGCTGCGGCTGTTGAAGGGCGAATTGAAGCCGGCGCGGGGGAGCATGCGCCGGGCGGCTGCGTTGCGCATCGTGTACTTCGACCAGAACCGTCAGCTCGATCCGGAGATGAAGCTGCGGCGCGCGCTGGCTCCGGACAGCGATGCGGTGATTTATCAGGAGCGCGTGATTCATGTGGCGGCGTGGGCGGCGCGATTCCTGTTTACGGGCGAACAGCTCAATCAAAAGGTTGGCTGGCTGTCCGGCGGCGAGCGCGCACGCGTGCTGATTGCGCAATTGATGCTGCAACCGGCGGATGTGCTGTTGCTGGACGAGCCGACCAACGATCTGGACATCCCCACACTGGAGATCTTGGAGGAGAGTTTGCTGGAATATCGCGGGGCGCTGGTGCTGGTGACGCACGACCGCTACATGCTGGACCGCGTGTCCACCGTCGTACTCGGGCTGGACGGGCTGGGGGGCGCGGAACGCTTTGCGGACTACCAGCAATGGGAGGCATGGCAACGGGCGCAACAGGCCACGGGAAAGAGCAATGCTTCGGTGGAAACGCAGAGCCCGAGCGCGGCGACGGGTGCGGCGAAGGTATCGCTGACGAAGAAAAAGCTGTCCTACAAGGAAGCGCGCGATTTCGAGAGCATTGAGGCGCGCATCGCCGCGGCCGAGCGAGAATTGCAGGCGAAACACGACGCGCTGCTGGCCCCGGCGATCATGAACGATGGAGCACGGCTGCACGCGGCATCGCTGGAACTGGATGCGGCGCAGAAGACGATTGATGCGTTGTACGCGCGTTGGGTGGAACTCGAGCAGAAACAGAAGTGAGATGGGCTGTGTCGCAGCTGGCCTCAGGGCAGGCGGGCGCAGGGTGGGGCTCAGGTCGGAAAAGTCAGCCATATCCAACAGCCGGTAGTGGGTCAGTTTGTCCGCCCAGACGGTCACTTCGGAGGGTCGGCGACTACGCGTCCTGGTCGACACCCGACTCCAGACAACCACGAAAGGCGCCAGCTATCGATGAGCCTCACGCGGGAAATTGTTTTCCTTGAGAAACCTCCCAAAAGCCCAGAGCGCCTTGTCCACTAGTCGAGAGCCGATGCCGTCGAACCCGGCGTGAAACGCCATGTAACTGTCGAGATACACGCGAATCTTCTGCGGGTCCTTACCGGGGATTTCCTCCAACACTCCCGCATGTATGAATCGCATCGCTCGGTGAACATGCTGGTCATATATTGGGAACCGGGCTGGCTGCCAGCAATGAAGCCAAAAGATTCTCCATATCGCGCCGCCCTCGCCGAACCGAGTGAGAAGGTCTGACGCTGTTTCGTCCCGTGGAACTTGATCGAGTTCGCCGCGCCGCGCCACGAAATTCCTCAGCACGGACTTGCGTTTTGGTTCAGATAGAGGTGTTCCGTTCTTCCAGGTAAACCACTCCAAAATGCGGGTTTCAGTAAGCTCTTGGCCAACGTTCGCCTCATAGAATTTCTCGTCGTAGCCTGTATATCGAGCAGCCCAGAAGTCAATGAATGCTTTTGGGTCGGCGTTAACTGGCTGGTAGATAATTAGCTGCACGTCAGCGCTCTCAATTCGTGTCCAGGCTGATTAACGCTCAGGATAATGCCGTCTCTTGCCGCTGTCGAGTAGAGAGCTTTGTTGCAGGTCCACTTCCCGCATAACGCCCAACCCGTCGAGGGGGTGCCCAGCGGGAAGAAACATCTGGGAAACTGCCTTGGCTCTTCAAATTAACCCATTGCCCAACAGCCGCCGTTGTCGCCAGCACATGCTAGCTCATGCGATAATGGTGGCCGTGAGCGGAGAAGATGCGGTGAATAGCTTGCTCTCGAGAATCTCGATTACCCCTGGACTTCGGTCCGGAGAACCGTGCATACGCGATCTGCGTATCACTGTGTGGGACGTCCTCAGATGGCTCGGAACGGGCGCATCCCACTCACAAATCCTAACCGACTACCCTGAGCTTACCGAGGAAGATATTCTTGCCGCGCTGCAGTGGGCGGCGGCGTTGAAAGATCACAGCGCCGCTCGGTAGTCTGAATGAAACTACTTTTTGATGAAAATCTTTCCCGGAAGTTAGTGGCCTCCGTCGAGGACCTTTTCCCTGGCTCGGCTCACCTTACACATGTAGGTCTGAGCAGCGGCACGTCCGATCGCCGGATCTGGGACTACGCGAGACAAAATGGTTTCGCGATCGTTACTGCTGACAATGATTTTGCAATTTTCGGCAGCACACTGGGCCATCCGCCAAAAGTCATCCTGCTGGAAAACTGTGACTATCCGACGAACGTCGCTGCACGCGTAATACGCGGAAATGCGATCCGCATAGTCGAGTTTGACGGCGATGACCAGCCGGTGTTGATCCTACATCTCTAGTAACGGTAGGGTGAAGGTTCATTTGAAGCAGCGAGGGAAAAGTGTTTTGGAAGGAGAGCGTGATGCGCAAACTGAGACTGGCTATAGCCTGTGGGGTGTTGGCATGCAGCGCGAGTGCGGGATGGGCGCAAGATAAGGTCGCCACGCCGGGGAAGAAGCCGCTCACCCCAGCGAGTCTTCTGGAATGGCGCGATGTGCAGGACCCGCAATTCTCTCCGGACGGCACGAAGGTTGCTTTCGTGGTAAGCGACCCGCTGAAGGGCGAAAAACGCGCGCGGCACATCTGGCTCTACGACAAGAGCAGCAACACGGCCCGACAATTCACCTACTCGGAAAAATCGGAGTCTTCCCCGCGGTGGTCTCCAGACGGTAAAGAGCTGGCATTCCTCTCCGACCGCGGAGGGGACGAAGAGCAGATTTTCCTCCTGCAAAGTGAATTCGGCGAAGCCGCGGCAGTGACAAAGGAGAAGGCCGGCGTGACGGCGTTTGAATGGTCGCCGGACGGACAAGCGATTGCGTATCTGGCGCCGGATCCCAAGAGCGAAGCGCAGAAAAAGAAAGAAAAAGAGAAAGATGACGCGCGAGTGGTGGACAAGGACGAAAGGCACGCGCGCCTGCGGCTGCTGCATCTCGCCGATCACGAATCGCGCGCGCTGACCGATTCCAACTGGGAAGTGAAGGAACTTGCCTGGTTTCCCGACGGGCAGGGTATCGCGGTGATCGCGACGAATCGTCCGGCTTCCGACCAATACACGGACCGGATCTACCTGGTCAACACTGAAGAGGGAAGGATCAAAGAACTGCTGGCCCCAAGTGGACCGGTACAAGATTTGCGTGTTTCTCCGAATGGAACAACACTCAGTTTCGTGGGTTGCCGCGAGGATGGGCCAGACCCGCATGACGTCTTTCTGCTTCCCGTGATCGCCGGGGCGGCGCGCAATTTGACCGGGGCGAGTCTTGATCGGCAGATCGTGGACCATCACTGGGCCAAGGGCGGCTGGCTGATTGCCGTCTACGCGGACGGGTTCACCAACAAGCTTGTGGGCTATAACAGCGAGGGAGAGAAGAAGGAGTCGGGGCGATTGCCGACGAATCCCAATCAGTTTTCGGTGGCAGCAACGGGAGAAATTGCCTTTGTGGGCGCCAGTGCGGCGGCGTTGCCGGAACTTTGGCTGCGTGACATCAAGGGCGAAGCGCAGGCTGTCAGTCACGTGAATGATGGCTTGAAGGACTTTGCCGTGATCGCCCCGGAATTCTACAAATACAAATCGTTTGATGGCCTGGAAATCGAAGCAGCCTTATTGAAGCCGGCGGGCTACGACGGAAAAACGAAATTGCCGCTGGTGGCTCTAGTGCATGGCGGCCCAACCGGCCGGTGGAGAGACAGCATTGATTCCTGGGGCCAACTGCTGGCGGCGCGCGGCTATGCCGTGCTTTCTCCCAATGTGCGCGGCTCCGTCGGGTACGGTCAGAAATTCATCGAAATGAATCGCGCGGATTGGGGCGGCGGCGACTTCAAGGACGTGATGGCGGGCGTGGATGATCTAATCGCCAAAGGAATCGCCGACCCGGAACGCCTGGGAATTGGCGGAGGGTCGTATGGCGGATATATGGCGGCCTGGGTCGTGACGCAAACGACGCGTTTCAAAGCGGCAGTCTCCGCCGCGGGAATGTCCGATCTGATTTCGGAATATGGCACGGAGGAACACCCGGCGTATGACGAATGGCATTGGGGCACACCGTACGAGAAGCCCGAAGGGTTCCTGAACGGTTCGCCTATCCTGTACGTGAAGAGCGCGAAGACGCCGACACTTATCCTTCAAGGCGAGGCGGACACAACCGATCCGCCGGGTCAGAGCCAGGAACTCTATCGCGGGCTGAAGCACTACGGAGTTGCGACGGAATTGGTGATGTACCCACGGGAGCCCCACGGTTTCCACGAGGCCAAGCATCGCGTGGACATGCTGACGCGGATGGTGGATTGGTTTGGCCTGTATTTGCAGCCTGGGAAGTGATCGACTCCCTCCTGGGTCCTGATCGCTGATATCTGATAACTGATATCAGTAATCAGATATCGGTCATTAGGAAGCAGGGTTCGGAACGTCAAAGAAAAGAGCAGGGGAAGGAAAATGGGGAGCACGGCCAAGTGGGATGCAGGCTTGTACGACGACAAGCACTCGTTTGTGTGGAAGATGGCCGCAGGCCTGGTAGAACTGCTGGAACCCAAGCCGGGTGAACGCATCCTGGATGTCGGATGCGGAACAGGCCACCTGACGGCGCAGATCGCGGCGAGCGGAGCCCTCACCTACGGGATAGACCAATCTCCGGAAATGATCCGGCAAGCGCGCGAGAAATTCCCGGAGTTGCGGTTCGATGTGATGGATGCGCGCGAGATTTCGCTGGAGGAGTCCTTCGACGCCGTCTTTTCCAATGCGACACTCCATTGGATCAAGGAACCCGAGCGCGTCATCCGCGGAATCGTGAAGGTCCTGAAGCCGGGCGGGCGCTTCGTGGCCGAGTTCGGCGGCAAGGGCAATGTTGCAGCATTGCTGGCAGCGGCCGAATGCGCCTGGAAAAAGTTGCGGCCGGAAACACCATTTGATAGCCCCTGGTTCTATCCGAGCGCGGGCGAATACGCGAGCCTCCTGGAGCGGCGCGGCCTGGAAGTCACCTATGCACTTTTGTTCGACCGGCCAACTCCGCTGGAGGATGGCGAGCGCGGCCTGCGCACCTGGCTGGAAATGTTCGGGGGCAGCATTGCGGGGAAACTGCCGGTGGAGGAGCGCGAGCGCCTGGTGAAAGAGATCGAGCGGCAAGCACGCGGCAAATTGTTCAGGGATGGCCAGTGGGTGATGGACTACCGGCGGTTGAGGATCGTGGCACGGGCTGTCTGATGCTGCGAGTGAATTGAGACGGGATACCGCATCCGTGTTCTGGCGCTGAGGGACGAACCGAAAGGACGGCGTGAATGTCTCCTGCCTCATGGAGTGACATTTTCGAGTTTCCATCAAGTGGTGACAGTATTACCGGGCTAAGACACACTTTCCATTTTGTCCACCGGAACTTGACGCGCGAGGACGGCGGGCGTATGGTTCTCGCGGAGAGATAGAGTTGCAATCGGAAATTCTGGCATGATTCAGCCAGCCGATAGGAAGGAAGCTCGACAGCGAGCTCAGTCCCCGCGATAGCGACGTTTTTGTTGACGACCAAAGCATGCGCGAAATCTGTCAAACTTGAGACACGTGCGCCAGTTGCGTCGATATGCTGCAAGAGTTGCCCGCTTCTTCTTCCTTCTTCCCTCCTCATGTGCGCCGCTTGGAACACGAACGGAGCGCTGCGAACGCAGTGAACTATCAATGCATCTTACTGGGTTACAGGGAGGTCTCGGATGAAAAAGCTTAACCTCGTCCTTTTGGTGGTTGAGAATAATGATTATCAAGCCGAGCAAACCATCTCGGCAAAACAAGCGGCGCACGAGTGCGAGGCCGACCTTCAAGTTATACAAACTGAGCACGACGCGGTCGTACAGAGCCAGCAAGTCCTTAAACTCCTCTATAGCCCTGCGGGGACTCGCCCTAACGGGATTTTCTTCGAACCGGTGGGGACACCGCTCGCGCAAGCCGCGAAAATCGCAGCGTCATCTGGAGTGGGGTGGGTTGTGTTGAACCGGGAGGTCGACTACCTCAACGAACTTCGCCGCCTGTACCCGGCCACCCCGCTTTTCTCCGTCACGACCAATCATGAAGAGGTCGGCCGTATCCAGGGCGAACAGATCGCACACTTACTCCCCCATGGAGGCGCAGTTCTGTACATCCATGGACCCTCCGACAACAAAGCCGCTGTCCGGCGCGCTACCGCCATGCAGGCGGCGAAGCCGGCCAACGTCGATGTGCGCGTGCTGAAGGGACTTTGGACGGAGGAGAGTGCCTACAATGCCGTGGGTTCCTGGCTCAAGCTCAATGTCGCTAAAGACGTGGCATTCGGACTTGTGGCAGGCCAGAATGACGCCATGGCTCTCGGCGCGCGCCGGGCCTTTCAGGAACTCACCACGGGACCCGAACACGACCGTTGGTTGGGTTTGCCCTACATCGGCTGCGACGGTCTGCAAAACACCGGGCAGGCTTATGTTCACCGTGGTCTTCTTGCAGCCACGATCGTCATTCCTGCCAACGCTGGCCAGGCGATAAAGGCGCTGGTTACCTCGCTGAGGACAGGGCAACAGCCAGCAGAATGCATCTTTACGAGTGCAAGTTCATTCCCGCAGGCCGCATCGCTTAAGCCCAGGAACTAGCATGCTCATGCTTATCCGGTTGTTT
>DLMH01000153.1 GCA_002478115.1 Candidatus Acidiferrum typicum
GTGGCGGAAACCAGGGAATTTGTACAGTTCGAGGCAAGCCATCTGTCGCGCGAAGACTACGCGCACCTCGATATCCGGCGAACCGTCACTACTCTCGCCTACATGCCCCTGCTGGTCGGTGAAATTCTGTTCGGCACAATCGAGTTGACCAGTTACGAAGAGGCACTTCCGGAGGAGATGCGCGAAGCGCTGCAGCAAATCGCCCAATTGGCAGCCCCGGCCCTGGCTGCCTCCTTATCCTACGAAAGCGAGCGCAACACCAGCCTTCATTCCATAAGCCGCGTCACCCAGATGTATGACCTGGAAAAAGTTTTCAACTCCACCCTGGAGATGGACGAGTTGCTCGGTACCATCGCCAAGAAATTCCAGGAAGTGATGAGCGTCCAGGGTATCAATTTGTGGATGGTGAACAACGACGCTCTCGAGTTGGTGAGTTCGGAAGGGTTCGACCCCACCGTCACCATCGGTCAAGTGCAGAAACCCGGCGAAGGCATTGCAGGAGATATTTCCGACAACGGCGACCCCGTGCTGATCGACGACCCTGCCGACGAGCGCCTGCAGAAGCGCAACGCCGGGCATGAAGATGGGGCGGTATTCTCCCTGGTTGCGGCCGCTCTCATGGAGCATGAGAACCTGGTGGGCGTGGTCGAGGCCGTCAATCGCCTGGACGGCGAGCCTTTCGACGAAGATGACCAGTTCCTTCTGACCAACATCTGCGAAACGGCCAGCAATGCTCTGCACAATGCCAGCCTTTTGCAGTCGGAGCGCAAGGTCGAGATCCTGCAAACTCTGGTTCAGGTGAGCGGTGAGATTACCTCCACGCTCAACCTGGATCGCGTGCTGCAATCGGTGGTGAATCACACCCAGGCCATTGTTCCCTTTGAACGTGCTGCGATCGCCCTGGAACAGCGCGGCGCGCTGCATCTTAAAGCCATCTCGGGCATGACGCAGATCAATCCCGCCGATCCAGCCGTTTCCGGTTTGAAAGAAATGCTGGAGTGGGCGTCGATTTCCACTGAAGAGACCAACGTTACCCAGCATGGCGATCAGATTGATGATCCGCGCCCGGAAACCCAGGCGAAGTTTGCCAGCTATTTCTCGGCGACTGGAATGCGCGGTTTCTATGCGCTTCCGCTCATCGACGATCAGGGGCGCCTGGGCATTCTGTCCTTTGAGAGCAGCGATCCCGATTTCCTCACCGTGGCTCATTTCGAGATTATTAAGGTGCTGGCCGGTCAAGCCACGGTCGCCCTCCGCAATGCTTCGCTCTACCGGGAAGTCCCCTTCATCAATCTTCTGGAGCCCTTGCTGCAAAGGAAAAAACGCTTCCTGGCCATGGAAAAACGTCGACGCTGGTCGATGATCGCGCTGACCATCGCTGTGGGACTCTTCCTGGTTTTTTGCCCGCTACCGATGCGTGTTTCCGGCGACGCAAGAGTAGCTTCGGCTCGTACCGCGCAAGTGCAGCCTGGGGTCGATGGTGTGGTGAAGAATGTGTACATCCGCGAGGGTGAACGTGTAAGGCAGGGCGCGGTACTTGCTGAACTGGAAGATTGGAACTACCGTGCCGACTTGGCTGCCGCGGAGGCCAAGTACAGCGAAGCAATGGAAACGATGAATCGTGCTCTCGCACAGAACGATGGAACCCTAGCGGGAACCGAACGGGTGAAGGTCGATTACTTCAGGGCGGAGCTGGCACGCGGTCGCGAGCGATTGGATCGAACCACCATACGAGCTCCGTTTGATGGGGTTGTCAGCACGCCACAAGTACAGAACTCTGTGGGGCGGCGTCTGATGCATGGCGACACTTTTGCGGAGATTATTGAAACTTCTGATGTCACCGTTGACGTCGCCGTTCCTGAGGACGAATCCACGCTGCTCCGGAGCGGCGAGCCCGCATCCATAAAACTTGAAAGCTTTCCCCTGCGTACCTTCCGCGGCGATGTAACGGTCATCAGTCCGGAAAGCCAGGTGGAGTCTGATCGCCGGACCTTTATCGCCCGCGTAAACGTATCCAATCCGGACGGCGCGATCCGTCCTGGTATGCAGGGACAAGGCAAGGTGTTCGTGGGCTGGCATCCTGCAGGCTACGTGTTGTTCCGTGGCTCCGCCATGTGGGTGTGGGGCAAGTTATGGTCGTGGTTCGGCTGGTAGCAAGAAAACGCGTTCCTGGGAGTGAGTTATGCGGAAGTCTTCAGCTTGCGTTTGGGCGCTATTTGCGATGTTTGGACTAACGGGTTTGCTATGTGGGTGCAGTTCCACCCCCATCCCTGCGGGAGCAGCCGAACCCATCCCTTCAAAGGCCGTTGCCGACACAACCACTCAGACGCAACCGGGGCCGCCAGACTACATCGCTTCTGGACCAATCGTTGTGGAAAATCAAGTCGATCTGGCTGCCCAGCGCGATGGAGTGGTGGTGCAGGTCTTCGTCGAGACCGGCACAGCCGTAAGAAAGGGACAGCTTCTCGCCCAGCTTGATGACCGCCAGCTTTCGGCCGATAAGGATGCTGCCGCCGCCAAGGCCCGCAGCACAGAAGCGGACCTCAAGAACTGGGAGGCAAGTGCACGAGTGGCGCAAGCGCAGCGCGACCGGGCCGAACAATTGTGGGCCGCAAACATTATCGCCAAATCCGAGGAAGAGAAGGCGAGGTACCAATACGATGCAACCGAGTTTGAGGTAGAGCGCCAACGAGAGGACTTGAGAGTTTCGCAAGAGGCGCTTCGGTCTCTGGAGCTTGAACTGGAAAAAACTAGAATCACCGCCCCATTTGATAGCGTCGTTGCTCGGCGTTATGTTCGAGCCGCGCAAGAGGTAGCAAAGAATGATCGCCTATTTTGGGTTTCGGCCGTCGCGCCGTTGCGGGTGAAATTTGCCCTTCCAGAAGCTTACCTGGGCCGTGTCCGCAAGGGCACGGAACTCATCGTGGTGACCTCTGCAACTCCTGGCGAATCCCACCCAGCCCGAGTCGTGTTGGTGAGTCCGGTCGTTGATCCCTCGAGCGATACTATTGATGTCACAGCCGAACTGCAGGGACCATCTCCCAATCTGCGTCCGGGAATGACCGCCAACATCCGCCTCCGGAACCCGCGATGAATCTTGCCGAAGTCCTTAACGTCGCTCTTCCCGAGTTGCCGGCGCGCAGGATCGGTAAAACATTTCCCCGCCTCCATCCCAAGATAATCGCTCGCGAGCAGATTGAGGGCGGAGTTCCAACCATCGTCGCGATGGTTTCCGGCGGCAGTTATATTCTGCGGTTCACTCCGGAGCAGTGGCAACTAGCCCAGTTGTTTGATGGAGTCCGGTCCTACCGCGATATCGCCGAGATTCTCCAACATCAGACCGGCATGGAACTCGGTGAGGAACAGGTGCGTGAGTTTGCCGAGTCGCTTCAGGAAGCCGATGTCTGGTATAAGACATCCCTGGAAAAAAATGTCACCGCCACCGAAAAACTAGCGGAGCAGCGTCAGCGGCGCAAGAACAAGAAAAAGATAGACCTGTCCTTCATGAGTCTTTCGGCATGGGACCCCGATGACTATCTCACGAAGCTGCACGAGGCCCTGTGCTTTATTTACACCCCATGGTTCGCGTTTCTGACATTAGGAATGTTTGCGATCATGGTACTTATTTTCGTGAGCGGCTTGAACGAAATTTGGCGCGATACGATGCAGTACTACACCTTCACCAATAAGGGAGCGGCGGATCTGGCTGAATTCTGGCTCTTGTTCTGCGGGCTGGGGTTCTTCCATGAGTCCGCGCATGGACTGACCTGCAAGCATTACGGCGGCGGAGTTCATCAGATGGGATTCATGCTTATCTACCTGTCGCCTGCTTTCTGCGTCGATGTTAGCGAAGTGTACGTGTACGGTGGTAAGTGGCAGCGCGTGGTAACCATCCTTGCGGGAATTTGGGTCGAGCTCATGTTCTGCTCCGTGGCCAGTATCATCTGGTGGGGAACTCCCGCGGGCAGCATCGTACACGACTTCGCCTACAAGGTCATGATGATCACAGGCGTGGCTGTGGTTCTCATGAATTTGAACCCACTCATCAAGCTGGATGGTTATTATCTCTTTGGCGAATTGGTCGGTGTACCGGCGATGAAGGAGAGTTCAACTGAATTTCTCTCGAGCTGGGTGAGACGCAATTTGTTCCAGTTGCCGGTGGAAGTTCCCCACCTGCGTCCAATGCGACGCTGGTTGTTCGTGGGTTATGCCGTATTCTCCGGCTTGTACAGCTATGCTCTTCTGTATACGGTAGTGCGTTTCTCCTATAACGTCTTCTCTCGCTTCAGCCCGGACTGGGCATTCGTACCCGCACTCGCTCTGGCATTCCTGATTTTCCGGTCGCGACTGCGCTCAACAGTGAGATTCGTGAAAGATTTCTACCTGGACAAGCGACAGAGTCTGTTCGCGTGGTGGACAGCATCCCGCAAAGCCCTAGTCGGCGCAGTAGTCCTGTTGGCGCTATTCGCGCCAGTTTGGCGCGAAACTGTTAGCGGCCGGTTTGTTCTTGAACCGCAACAGCGCGCAAGTATACGCGCCGCCGTGCCCGGGCAGATCGCAGAGGTTCTGGCCGACGAAGGCACACCGGTCGCAGCCGGTGCTCCGCTGCTCCGTCTACTCAATGTGGGACTCGAAGCCGAGGCCGACGACGCAAGAGTAAGGCTCCGCGGGGCGGAAGCCGAAGCCCGCGAAGCACAAATGAATTACGCGAACCTCGGGACCGCACGAGCTGAGCGAGCGTCCCAGGTCGGACGTTCCCGGTCTGTTTTCGAGCAGGTTGCGGCCCTCCAGGTAGCAAGTCCAATTTCCGGCATCGTGGCGACAGCAAGACTCCGGGACCGAGTGGGTTCATTCGTTCGGGCGGGAGATGTCTTGGCCGACGTCGACGACGCCTCGACTCTCAAGGCGCGAATCTTCATCCCTGAGTTCCAGGTGCAGCGCATTAGGCCCGGTTCTCCAGCTTCCTTAAAGTTAGAGTCTTTGTTTGGATCTATGCGAGGAAAAGTGAGCTCCATTGCGCCCGCTTCCTCGGAGATTGCTCCCGGTCTTTCACAGGAGGAGAAATACAAAGGCATTTCTCCCCCGAGCTATTACGTGGCAACGGTTTTGGTTTCCAATCCTGGCGGGATGATGCGGTCCGGAATGTCGGGCGACGCTAAGATCCGCGTCGCGCGGCAGAGCATAGCCGGGGTGGTATGGAGGAACGTTCGCGAATTTGTCCAGCGCAAGTTTTGGTGAGTGCCTATGTCTAGGAAAGAGGGATCGCTTGTGACGATCCCTCTGGGTAGCTCAATCAAGCCCTTTCGACCACTCCCCCGAGCAGCGACCGGGCCGGGCGAGTTAAAACCCTAGATCTTCTTGCCGAGGTCTACTCTCTTG
>DLMH01000140.1 GCA_002478115.1 Candidatus Acidiferrum typicum
CAACCGGATAAGCATGAGGCGGCAAGCACCGCAGCTTCCTCGAAGTACACCTAGCCCGCAGCCGCCACACCGGTCGCCTGTGCGGTACGACTTTGCCCCACGTTATCACCACCAGCTACCTGACGCACGATGCCATCCAGGCGCACCTCCGCACCGAGCGCAACTACGACTACCCTGGCCCCTTACTGCTTTCACTCGGACGCTCCATCGGGCTGCGCTTTGTGCCCATGGAAAGGGACTTGCGATTTGCCTGGGAAGAGTTGCCGCAGCAAATGCTCGACGAGCAGGCGCAAAAGGTCCGCGACAGCCTGCGCACCACACTCATCGCGTGGGCCCGGCACATGGGCGAAGGCGCTAGCTATACCGATAACGTTCCAATGCAATGCCTGCACCCGGTCGGCCACTGGTACGAAATACCCAACATGATGCGAAACGGCACGCTCCTGCAGTTGTTCCAGGAAAGGCCCCGTTTGAAATACCTGATGATTCATAACATTGATACCACGGGGGCCGACGTAGACCCGGGGTTGCTTGGTTTCCACATCGCGGAGGGGGCCGCGCTTACCACCGAGGTTATCGCGCGGCAGGTGGAAGACCGCGGCGGCGGCTTGGCCCGTGTCGACGGCCGACTGCGCCTTATCGAAGGTCTTGCGCTTCCCAGCGAAGAGATAGAATCACTCCTCCCCTGGTACAACAGTGCGACCTATTGGATCGATATCGACCAACTCCTCACCATGTTCGGGCTGACCCGCGATGATCTTACGCACACGGAACGGGTGCACAACGCCGTGCGCACGCTGGCCGCCCGCATGCCCACCTACATCACGCTGAAGGACGTCAAGAAACGCTGGGGGAAAGGTCAGGAAGATATCTTGCCGGTGGCACAGTTTGAAAAGCTGTGGGGCGACATGACCAGCCTTCCGGAATTTCCCTGCCGCTTTGTGGCCGTGCCCCGCCGGCGTGGACAACAACTCAAAGAACCGGCGCAGCTTGATGGTTGGCTGCGCGATGGGTCCGCGGCCTTCGTCGAGTCCCTGTGCGCCTGGGACCACTGATTCGCGCTGTGGCAGATGGGCCATGCAGGCAATTCTCTTCATCCCTGCCTGCATCGATGACCGTGGCCTATTTCATAACCAGCCATACCAGCCGCGTCAGACGGGCATCCGTTTGTCTTCTTTGCGGCCATGATGGCACTGCAGTTCGTGATAGTTTTGCTGTTCTTCCCGAAAACCAAAGGCGCCTCTCTGGAGGAGATGCAGAGAAAACTGGGCATCGCGTAAATGCCGCCTGTTGGGCGGCTTTCCCTTCGAGCGTGAGTGCGATTCTGGATGGCCGTTGAACCCCTATTGGAGATGCGAGTGATCAGGCTGCGAAGGATTAGCAAGAAAAGCTAAGAGCGGAATCGACTTGGTGCAGGAGGAGCGAGGGCGTTATATACTGACGGCCAATGGGTCCTGCCTTATGAGAGCCTGTCAGTCTACTGGCGTGGGTGGACCTATTTTATCCAATGGACGACCAGAAACCCAAGCCGGGTCATAGCCAAGACTCGGGTCCCGGAGGACCTGGAGGGCTCCGTGCGCCCGCGAAGGGCGATAGTGCCCCGAGCGAGGTGCCACTGGACGGTGCCACCTTCATCGAACAGCCGAAGAAACCGCCGGTGGATCCAGGAGCGACGGCAGTCGCGAACCGCTCTTTGGACGGCAGTGTCTCCTCCCGGTTTTCGACAGGGCTGCAAACCTACGGTGGCGCATACCGAGATGTGGTGCTGCAACCGGGCGACCTGTTCGGTGGCCGCTATGAGATCCTCCAACTGCTGGGTGAAGGAGGCATGGGTTCGGTGTACAAAGCTGCTGACCGCGAAGTCGAGCGAACGGTGGCCCTGAAACTAATCCGGCCAGACCTGGCAAGCAATCCCGCCATCCTCGCGCGGTTCAAGCAAGAACTCCTTACGGCTCATCAAGTTACGCACAAGAACGTCATCCGCATCTATGACATGGCGGAAGCGGAAGGCGTCAAGTTCATCACCATGGAGTTCGTCGAGGGCACGGACCTGCGCCGTGTGCTTCTCGACCGCGGGAAGCTGCCACCAGAAGAGGCCGTGGAGATTATGCGGCAGGTTTGCCTGGCGCTGGACGCGGCCCATTCGGCGGGAATCATTCACCGCGACCTGAAGCCGCAAAACATCATGCAGGATAAGAACGGGCGAATCCTGGTGATGGATTTCGGTTTGGCGCGTTCGGTGGAAACCGGGGGAATGACCCAAACGGGCGCTTTGTTGGGGACGATCGAATACATGTCTCCCGAGCAGTCCATGGGTAAGACCCTGGATCAGCGCTCCGACCTGTTTGCGGTGGGACTGATCTTCTATGAATTGCTTAGCGGCAAGACGCCCTTCAAGGCAGAAACCGCCATGGCCAGCCTGCTGCTTCGGAACCAGGAACGAGCCGTGCCGGTGCGAGAGTTGGACGAATCGATACCGCGGGGGTTGAGCGATATCGTGAGCAAGTGCCTGGAGCGCGACGTGAATCTGCGCTACCAGAGCGCTTCGGAAATTCTGGCCGATCTGGACGCGTGGCAGGGGAAGCGCCCGGTTGCCGCGTCCATGATCGCCGCTCCGTCCAGCGTGGTTGATGTGGGCCAGCGCGGGGTCCCGTGGAAATGGATTGCCCCGGGTGTCATCGTGTTGCTGTTGGGTATTGGCGGGTGGGTGTATCGCGGGAAAGTGGGTTCGGCGCCGGGGGCCAAGGTAGCGGCCGGTCCGGAAATATCACTGGTGATATTGCCATTCCACAACGCGACATCCGACCAGTCCATTGACTGGATCGGATCGAGCCTGGCGGACATGTTGAGCACGGATGTGGGCCAATCGTCGCACATGCGCATCGTGACGCCGGACCGTGTGCGGCAGATTCTGAAGGACTTGCGAATACCGCCGAATGCAAATCTCGACCCGGACATGCTGCGGCGAATCGCCGAACTCAGCAATGCAGACACGGTGGTATCGGGCCAGTATGCGAAATTTGGCGACCAGATTCAGATTGATGCGACGTTGCAGGATCTGAAGCACAACCGCCGCGAGCCACTGAAAATCCAGGCAGCGAGCGAGAAGGAAATCCCAACGACGGTGGACGGGCTTGCCGAACAGATTCGGAAGCATCTTTCGCTGTCTTCAGACGTGCTGAAGGAATTGAAAGCCAGTGCGTTCCAGCCGAGTTCGAAATCGGTGCCAGCCCTGCGCGATTACAACCAGAGCGTGCAGTTGCTGCGCGACGGCAAGAACCTCGAAGCGATTGCGACGCTGCAAGCCGCGATCAAAGAGGACCCGCAGTTTGCGCTAGCCTACTCGCGGCTTGCGGAAACCGACTCTGCTCTGGGGTACGACACGGAGGCGGAAGGATATTCGCGCAAGGCGCTGGATTTGAGCCAGCAATTGCCTGTCGCGGAGAAATATCTCATCGAAGCAAATCACGCTCGGGTGATGAAGGACAATAAGAAAGCCATTGAGGCTTACGAGAACCTGGCCAAAACCTTCCCGGATAACACAGACGTCGAGTATGCGCTAGGAAGTCTCTACGTGGAGACCGGCGACTACGACAAGGCTCGCGAGCAGTTTGCCAGAATTTTGCAGTCCGATCCGAAAAACATCAAGGCCCTGTGGCAAATGGGTGTGATCGAAATTCGCAGGAATAACCCGCAAGCCGCGCTCGATCCTTTGAGCAAAGGTATTAGCTTGGCCATCCAAGTCGACAATCAGGAGCAAAGGGCTCTCTTACTCCAGGCCGCGGGTGTGGCATACCGGTTCATGAACAAACCCGATGAGGCCATGCGCAATTACAAGGAGTCGATGGAAATCAACCGGCGCCTTGGCCTGAAGCGCCTGCTTGCGGTGAACCTAGTGGAGATGGGTTTGGTCCAGAGCTCGCAGGGCAAGCCGGATGAAGCGCTTTCGAGCTTTGAGCAGGCTCTGAAAATCCAGAAGGAAATCGGCATCAAGAAAGAGGTGGGCGACACCCTGATCGACATGGCTACCGTGTATCAGGACCGCGCCCAATACGACCAGGCGCTGCAAGTTCTCAAGGAATCACTGCAAATTCAGCGAGACACAGGCGACGAGAACTTTCAGGCGCTGTGCCTCGCCATGATCGGCGACATCTATCTTTCCAGGGGCGATAGCGACAACGCCTTTAGTTACTATCAGCAGTC
This sequence comes from Candidatus Acidiferrum typicum, assembly GCA_002478115.1. GTDB lineage: Bacteria > Acidobacteriota > Terriglobia > Acidiferrales > UBA7541 > Acidiferrum > Acidiferrum typicum. The sequence goes on from DLMH01000140.1 coordinate 4,204, forward strand.
TTTGCAGCTCCGCGAAAAGCTCAACATTCCCGGTGATATTGCCGAAAGTCTTGTGGGCTTGGGTGCAGCCTATCAGGCGACCGGGCAGTATGACCAGGCGGTGTCCACGATCCTCAAGGCCATTGATCTGTGGCGAAAGGGGGGAGACGCTCGCGGCACCGCTTTGGGCTCGTACCAACTGGGGTTGGTATTTCAATACCAGGGGCGACTGGGCGCCGCCTTAAGCGCCATGCAGGACGCAGTCAAACCTCTCCGCGATCTCAACGAACGCAGTCGCGACATGGCCGACGCCCTCAATGATTTGGGCGATACGCTGGCCAAGGCGGGCCGCGGTACCGAAGCCGACAAGGTGCTCGCAGAAGCGCAGAGCATGGCTCGCGAACTGAAGAACGATAGTCTACAGGCCGCCATCTTGAATTCCCAGGGTGACGTACAGTTCTATGCGGGCAACTTAAAACCTGCCAAGGAGCTCTACGATCAAGCCTTGCGCGCGGCCTCGCGCGGCACGGAACACAACAAGGTACTCGTGTCCAAACTGAATCTTGCGCGCGTGGCGAATGCCGAGGGACGCTCTCAATCCGTTATTGGTGACCTGCGATCCCTGTCCCAGGAAGCGGACAAGCAAGGCATCAAATACCTGGCGCTGGAGAGTTCGGTGGAAATGGCCGGGGCGATGATAAACACCAAGGACTACGCCCATGCTCGGCAGGAATTGGACCGAGCGCTAGGCACCAGCGAAAAACTCGGCCTGCGCCTGCAGACGGCGCGGATTCACTACCTTCTCGGGGAAACCATGCGCCTACACGGGAATCCCGCGGACGCCCCCAGTCAGTATCGCCAAGCACTTACACTGCTCGATGAGATTAAGAAAGATCCCGGCGCGGAGCATCTGCTGGAGCGTGCCGACCTGAAATCCATCTACGAGGGGGCCAAGCGCGGGTCTCAGTAGAAATCGAGCTGAGCCAAGCGAGTGGCGTGTTTCTCAAGCTGTTTTCTCGCGTCGAACCGCAGTCCAAACACAAAGCGTTCCCACACCCCGCCGCTCTTCCTCAAAAGAGGAGGAGCGGTGGGGCGGGTGACGCTTGCGATGCTTATTGCACCGTCAGTGTCGAGTTGACGGTGTCAATTGTTGTAGAACCTTGCAACGTGGTAGTTGTGACCGTGTACGACCCGGCGCACGCGTTCTTCGCAATCGGGAACGGGAACGTGATGGAGTTCGACGTCCCGGACTTGATTGTGAACGTCGGCGTGGTCAACAGGACCGAGCTGGCGTTGCTACAGTTCTTCCCTATTGGCCCAGAGACTGAGAACCGGACCTTCACATTCTGCGGAGCGCTCATGCAGTCGATCACGCTGGTCGTGATATTGACGAGCGCTGGGCGCTTGGCCGTCGAGGGGCTGATTCCAACCGCGGCGTAATTGCATGACACCGAATAATTCACCGTCAGGGAGGGCGCCACATTACCCACGTTGTCCACGGCGTTGACCGTGAAGGATTTCGGGGTCGACAGGCCATTCGTAGGAGTGGTGTCAATGTAGCTGTTCACTGGAAGCGTGCCGGTGCAGCTCGCAACTCCCGATTCCGTATCGGTGCAGGTATATGCAGCCTTCACTTTCTGGTAGGCAGGATACGCAGTGGAAGCCGCAGGTGCCGTGATGTTGATCGCCGGGTACTGAGTGTCTGTTTGCAGGGTCAGGGACTTCCAGCTTGTGGACCACGAACCATTGGTGAGTGTGAATTGCAATTCGTGGGTTGCGGCGCAGTCGGTGGTCGAGTAGTGCAACAAATTCGAGGCACCGTTTGCATACGGCCCCAGCGTAGCCGATTCTGGACCAAAGCTTGGCGGTATGGGCAACGCAGGGATTGTGCTCGGGCACGAAGCGGCGGTGAACGTCGTGTCGGTCGAAAATGTGCTGTTGCCCGGAAACGGAATCGGAAACGTGGGAGGCAATCCCTGGCTGGTGGGGTTCACGCCGTACTCGATGAAGTTGATTGGCGCCACATAGCTTGTCAGTGCCGCGGGATTGCCCGTAAAGGTCACCGTGGGACTAGCATTGGTCCAATTCGTGGACCCGCTGGTGAAAAATGGCGTCACCGCAACCGTCGTTGTCGGCGGAGTTACACCTGCAACCACGATACTGGAAGAATTGGTAGACCCCGCTCCCCTCCCGCCAGTGTTTATTCCAGGTCCGCTGAAACTAACCAGTCCGTTCTGCGGGCAGGAACTGTTGGCCTCGGGGCCCTCCAGCGGGCACGAACCCGCGTCGTTGAATTCCAGGAATCCGAAGGTCGTCTTGGTGGTGATGGGAGCGACGGGATCGAACGTTGCCGTAAACAGGAAGTCCGGCGCGCTGGTCTGCGGGCAATAAATGCCGGCTGCAGGTGCAGTGCTAGGAGACAGGGGTGCGCAGACCTGTGTTTTTAGGGCACAGTTACCTCCCAGGCTGGCCAGCGGAATGCAGGATGTATTCACGAAAGGCGTGTTAAGCACCAAAGCCGAGTATTCCGCCGGCGTGATCGAATTGTTGGTGACGATGGGAGTGGCATTAGGGTTAGTTATAGAGCCGACGGGAACAAACGAGTAGTCGAAAGAATATTCGTCCGTATCGTTAACCACGGTGTCAAAGTTCAGCGTCTGGCTCGGCTGCTGGCTCACCGAGTTGCCCGTCTCTGTGCCTGTGTTGGCATTCGTTAGAGAGCAACTTGTCACCAGAAACAGCGTGGTGCTAGTTACCTTTCCGCCGCCATCCAGGAGACTGAATGTGGCTTGTCCCTGGCCCAGAGCGACGAGGGGTCCGCTGACATCAATGGGAGGAACTCCTCCGGCCGCGCCACCTAACGTTGCATTGCTATTGCCGGGACTGGCGAAGGTGTCGGGGTCCTGGCCGTCAAGGCTGTTGGCGCCGGCGGGTCCTTGGTAGGCAGACGTGAAGCAGTCCGCTTGCCCGACGTCTGACGGATTCCCAAGATTCGCGGGACACACGTTGCCTATGAGCCCATACGCGGTGGTTTGCGTCGGCGGATTTGGACCGACAAACAAAGTCAGGAAGTTGTCCACCACCACGTACCCGCTCCCGTTCGGCGAAGAGGAAACCACCGCCGTAGGAGACGCAGGGCAACTCAGCGTGAGCGTTGTGCTGTCGAACGTAACCAACGAAGATAATGTCGCGTTGCCATTCGAGTTAGCTACATTGACGGGATCGAATAGCCGGATCGCCCCGAATGCACCGGTCAGCGGCACGTTGGCCGTTGTGCTTCCGTTCCCACCACCAACACCCGTCGTGTACGTGACGTTTAAGGTGGCACTTTCCAAGGTCCCAGCCGGTGCCGAAGGCGTGAACGTCACGCTAACCGTGCAATACCCCGGCGCCGAGATCGTGCCAGAGCACGTGTTCGTCTGCGCAAAGTCGGTCGTCCCGGTCGCCTCATTATTCACAGTAATGCCAACGTTTGTAACTGTCAGGGTGTTCCCACTCCCGCTGACGCTAATGTTTACGGCCTCCGGAGCACTCATCGTGGTACCTATTGGCACGCCGAAAGAGAGATTGCCTGGCGACACAGTCACACTTTGAGCGTTCGCACTTAAGCCACAACAAAGCACCACCGTTACGAAGGCTACAACGCGCAGATTGATTTTGAATGCGTTCATCGCCGCCTCCTTGAGGTGGGATGGACACAGAGCAAGAGCGGAAAACCGAGCTGGGGTGCAAAACGTTTTCATTAGATCCTCTCAAGATTTAGTTCACAGTTCTCGTTAAAGAATGGCCGACCATTCACCGCAACAATAAATGAGACAGGGTTTGGGGACAGGGGTACGAAATCGAACCGGTTAAGACAGGCGTCATTCTGGCTTGGGCGGTTGTACAAGTCAAGAAAATAAGTGGACTAAATAGGTCCACTACGTAAGGACCGGGAAGGGGAGGACAACTGGGAGGTGGGATCCGATTGCATCAAAACTACTAGTACCCGCTTTTGGCAAACCGTGGCCCATTTCTCAGGCCATTTCCAGAACTTCGAGAGAAGAGGCGCCAGCCGTGCATACTGTCACGGCACACTGCCTGGGCATCGGTCTATCGAAGCTCCTCGCTGGCGACAGGAAATTGCCGCTACCGGTTTTTCGCTGGCAGGCAAGATGGCAAACAATCGCCATCGGGGGCCGGGCGCACCCTTACTCTGCAGATTTGCACTGGTGAGGAGAACCAAGAGGTTCGGCCAAAGGCAAGCCATTCAGATGTTTCAATTCAGCAAGCCGGAATCAGTGTACGATGCCGTTGCCAACCCTACAAATCAGGCACCAGGACGGGATAGTCCGAACAATCTCCGTCAATTAAAGATCGGCCCCCAGGACCACAAATCATTGCAGCTTCGCGTATGCGGCCTTGGCTTGCTTTAAGAGGGGGAGGCTGGGGTCGGCGTCCTTCCAGGGATCTAGCAACGTCACCAGCATCTTTCGAGCCTTCTGTTTGTCACCGCGCGAAGAGTAATCCGAAGCGAGAGTGTAACGGGCCTCCAGCCACCGCTGCTGAGGTTCCCAGGAAAGCGCTCGGACTAGATCGCTCGTCAGTTTCTCATACCAGAGAATTGCCTGGTCTGTCGCTCCTGATTGCTGGTAGGCATGCGCCAAGGCTTCGACGGAGAAAGGAGTGCTGTTGTCGTGGTCCGCAAGCGTGAGGAGATCGATCGCATGATCGGAATGCCCTTCTGCCAAGGCGATCTCGCCTTGCAGGAGATGCAGATAACCAGTCTGCTCGGCGCTTTTCGGGTCAACCAGTGGGAGGATCAGATTCTCGATTCCTTCTGCCTTCTCAGTTGCCTTTGCGCGTGCGTACTCAAGGCCAACGAAGGCCCCGAACACAACCTTGGGCCCGAGATTCTTAATTTGGGCAGCGGCGGTATCGAGTTGTCGCAACTCTTCCCGAGTGTCTCCCTGGCCTTCGGCGATGATGCCCAGCCACAAGTGCACTCGCGCTATGCTGAGCACTGCAGGAGGGCTCTCGTCGAGCAAGAGCGCCTCCTGAAACCTGCGTCGTGCGTTGGCGTAGCGGCCATGGTACAAGTCCAGCAGAGCCAAAGAGCGCAGGCCGCTCTCTTTCGTTTTCGGATCTGCAAGCAGGGCTGAAAAGACTTGTTCCGCCTTCTCATCCTCACCGTTCGCAACCAGCGTAAAGCCGTATTCCCGATTGGTGTTCCCCGTGGTCAACCATTGCGGATGGAGCTTGAACGTCTCCGCATAAGCGCGTAGGGCCTCCGGCAGGTTTCCCAGAATTCGATAGGCGGTGGCCATTTCCACATAGGTTGTGGCGTCATCGGGCGCGACACGCAGGATTTCCCGGTATCGCCCAATTGCTTCTTGCTGCCTCCCATGCTTGCGTAGGAAATGGGCGTAGCCGGAAAGGACTTGCCAGTCGTCAGGGTAGTGCTCTAGGTAAAGGCGGTAGAGAGCGTCGGCGGATTCCACATGTCCCAAGTCGTCTGCATAGTTCGCCTGAATGAGAAGGCGTTCGCGCTCCGTGGTTCGCGCCGAAAGCGCCAGCGCCTTGTCGTACTCACGCTGGCCGGCGGGCTGATTATTCTCGATGTAGCTGAAGTAGACGCCTCCCAACGCCGCATGGGCCATGGCAAAGTCCGGGTCAGCCTCGACTGCGGCACGCAGGGCAGTCGCGCCGTCTGCATACTTGCCTTGATGCCAGAGCGATATGCCTTCCGCATATTCCTTCAACGCCGCAAGCGACGATGTGGTCACTTGGGGTAGCGGCCGGTTCGCGCCATGAATCTGGTACAGGGATTCCCCGAGGTCCGCGCGCGCCTCGCCCGATATCCGGTCCAGGGCCTCGAGGATGTGATCTTCTCCGTGGACCCGCTCGCTGTAAGAGCGAACGGTGGTCCCGGTTTGCGGATCGATCAATTCCGCCGAAAAGGCATACTCTTGCCCCGTGCGTGCGATGCTGCATGCGATCAAGCCTCGGATGTTCTCGCGCTGGCAAATCTCTCGGCCCAGCGCCGGCGTGATCCGCGCATCACCCGGCTTGCCCATAAGCTGGAGCACGGAACCGATGCGGGCGCGTGGAAATACGTTGAAGTGCTGCGACTGTTCGAGACTCACTGTGAACGCTGTCTGCAGCGCATCGTCGAGTTGCGGCTCGCCCGTCCCATTCTCGAAATCCGAAACCAGCACCGTATCGCGAGGCGCAAACGAGAAAGCCGGCCGGCTATGCGTCAGCCACAAAGCTAGGCCGCCCGCTATCACCAGCGCCACACCCAGCGCAATCCACAGCCTGTAGCGGCTGTGCGTCTTCGAGGAAACTTCCGGAGCGCCGGTATACTCCGCAGCAGGTGCGCTTGCGGCCGCGTGATCTCCGTTGGGATGCGCCGCAGCTACGATCTCGACTTGCGCGATGAAACGGTATCCGTGCCGAGGTGCTGTCTCGATGAACTGAGGGCTCTCTCTTTCATCTCCCAAAGCTTCGCGCAGCTTCTTGATGGCCGTGTTCAAGCCATCTTCGAAGTCCACAAAGGTATCGCCGGGCCACAGCCGCTTCTGCAGTTCCTGCCGGGTCACCACTCGCCCCGGGCGTTCCAGCAGAACCGCCAGCAACTGCAGCGGTTGCTTCTGAATCCGAACACGCCCGCCCGCGCGGCGCAATTCGAGCGATTCGCGGTCCCATTCGAACGGTCCGAAACGCATAGCCGTATGGGTTGACGGCTGGGTACCCATGGAAAACCACACATTCTGTCAACAGGGGACTAAGGCCCGCAATTATACCACTGAGGCTTTCCCCGTCCATCGCAATCCCCCTCACTGCAGGATGCTGATTCCTAGCGACTTGCGGGTCCATAAATAGTTCGGAAAGAAACCGGCCTCCGTCCATTGACAGCGCTACTGCTTCCGTAGCAGATTGTCGCCCGCTCGCTACCCAGAAGCCAAGGGCCTCGTGGAATGCCACAGCCTTTTTTTGTGCGGAGCAGAATTCGAGATTATTAAGGGAGGGACGATGAGATTTACAAAGCTTGCAAGCAGGGGGTTCGCGCTCTTCGAGTCGCTTGGGGTTCAAGACTCAACCAGGAGGCAACTGATGATACGGCTCTTCGCAGGGTCGTGCGCATTGGCCCTCCTGTCCTTGATCTCACCCCTACCGCCAGTTCAGGCGCAAACAGCGGAAGTCGCGAAAACGCATGCAGGACCGTTCAGCTACGACGTCACTAAGGAAGTCACACTCACTGGCACGGTGTCGAGTGTGCTCACGAAACCTTCACCGGGAATGATTATGGGTTCCCACCTCCTATTAGTAACTTCCTCCGGTGCGGTGGATGCAAGCTTGGGGCGCTTCGCTTTGCTAGGCAAGGACGCTCTTCCCGTCGCTGCGGGCCAGCAAGTTCAGGTCACCGGCGTAATGAAAACGCTCCAGGGCCAACAAGTCTTCCTGACTCGCATCGTGAGAGTGGACGCTCAGGTTTATACGATCCGAAATAAGTACGGACTCGCCCTATCACCACAAGCGCGCGAGCGTCTGAGCCAGTCGGCTGGCCAAAAAGGAGAGCAGCTATGAACCTCAGAGTTTACTGGTGCGTCCTGGCCGCAATTTGCCTGATGGGCTGTGGCAGTAGTTCAAAAAAGGTTGCTCTGGTCGAATCCATCGCGGCGACTGCCGGAACTCCGCAAAGCGCGGCGATCAACAAGGTGTTTGCGGCGCAGCTGCAAGCGACGGTGACGACAGGCGGGACGCCGACGAGCGGCGTGATGGTGACGTTCACGGCTCCTGCCGAGACTGGAGCGAGCGGCACGTTCTCGAATGAAACGAATACGATAATGGTAACGACAGGCGCGAACGGCCAGGCCTCCGCGGCGTTCACAGCGAATGGCACGGCTGGCCCGGCTTATACGGTGATGGCGACGGTTGCGGGAGTAGCGGCGCCGGCCGACTTCATGTTGACGAACACAACGGCGGCGGCAGAACTCACGTGTCCGAGCGGATCAGGGCAAAGCGCGACGGTCAACACGGCGTTTGCAGCGCCGCTGGTAGCGCAGGTGGCGGACAGCGGGGGGAACCCCGTGAACGACCCCGGGGTGGTGGTGACGTTCACGGCTCCTGCCGAGACTGGAGCGAGCGGCACGTTCTCGAATGAAACGAATACGACAATGGCAACAACAGGCGCGAACGGCGCGGCCTCGGCGGCGTTCACAGCGAATGGGACGGCTGGCCCAGCTTTTACGGTGACGGCTGAGGCTGCGATTGGAGGAGAGGAGAAGGGCTGCAACTTCATGCTGACGAACACATCGGCGGCCGTGGTCACAGAGAACTTTACGTTCTATCTGAGCGGGCTTGAAGCCATCAACAACACCGAAGGCCCCAATTTTTATGCCCTCGCAGGAGCAGTGACCATCGACGCGAATGGCAACGTCCTTGCCGGCGAACAAGACTATAACGACGCTTTTGGATTCACGTCACTTCAGCCTTCCGGCGACACCATCTCGGGAGGAACGCTGAAAGTGGATGCAACAACCGGCCAGGGGACACTCTCCCTGACGACGAACAACACGAAGTTGGGCTCGAGCGGGACGGAAACCTTCGGCGTCCAGTTTGTGAACAGCAATCACGCGCTCATCATTCAGTTTGATGGGTCGGCCACATCCAGTGGAAGCATGGACTTGCAAACGCTCCCGAGCCCGCTCAGCGCCCCCACCGGCGCTTTCTCCTTCACCATCTCGGGCGTTGACCCCGGCTACGATCCCATTGTAGTCGGAGGCGTGTTCTCGATCAGTGGCACCGGCCCTTCGAATCTGACTGGAACTTACGATGTCGATGATTTTTCGACCACCTACGTTGGAACCGCGACGCTGAAAGTGCCTTTCGCTGGAACGATCTCAAATCCTGACACTTTCGGACGGGGGACCATCAGCGGAAGCGCCATCGGTGGGGTACCGGATATTGTGATTAACTACTATATCGTTGGCCCCGAAGCCATACGGATCATCGATGTGGACACCGCCGATTCGGGCGTCGGTTCGGCGTTCGGCCAGGGCACCGGCACCACCTTCAGCAATGCATCGCTCGGGAACTCAGTGTTTAGTCTCGCAAGCAACTCGTTCGGCAGCCTCTATGCTGCGGCGGGCATGTTCTCGACGAGCAACACGTCGTCCCCTGCCGCTAACTTCTCGGGCGTAGCCGATGACAACGAATTCGACAATGCTGGCGTAGTGAGTGAAGCCGCTATCTCCGGAACGTATTCTGTTAACATCGGTGGCATCAACGGATACGGGAGCCTTACGATCACGCCTGGGGACCTAGGAACAGTCAGCGTCCTCGGGATATACATGGTCGATCCGAAACTCAACATAAATGATCCGAATAACACAACCACAGGCGGAGGAGGCGCTCTTGTTGCCGACCTGGACGTGTCTGTCGTCGGCGCAGGGGTCCTTGTTCCGCAAACAGACCCCTCAACGGCCAGCTTTGCAGGAAACTATGCCTTTGGAGCACAGGCTTCCTTCCTCCAGACATCCGCGACACTCGGTTGGGAATTCGACTTTATCGGGCAGGGATCGGCTTACAAGTCGGGTGAGGGCAATATTTTGAACGGGACCGGGTACGTCAGCGATCCGTGGGATGAATTGTCTACCCTCGGTGAAGACACCGGGGTCGGGTTCTCGGGGATAGCCGCCCCGGACCCCGTGAACTTGGGGCGCTATACGATGTACCCGCCGAACCTGTTCGTCATTGACCTCACCGCCACTTCGACTTCTTACTCGGTGGCCATCTATCAGGCCAGTGGCGGACAGTTGTTCTGGGTGGATGAAGATGAGTTTCTCGCTTTCAGGGACGATAGTGTATTCGGTGGATCCCTCCAGCTACAGTCGGCAACTCCTACGCCATTGTCGGCGGTAAAAGAGGTGGCAACAACTAAACTGAAACAATAGCCAATAACCGGGAAAATGGGCACAGCCGAGAAGATTCGGCTGTGCCCTCTCCCTCATTTCGAGTACGCCTCCCAAGCCCTCGCCGAGTCACGCGACTAAGCGAGCGTTCCCTCTCCCGTTCGCCAATTACAGCTCGGCGACACCCGCTCCGGGTCGCGGGCCTTGCAAAACCGATTCGAAAGTAGATTGGCTTCAAGGACTGGAGCCAACCACAACGGCGCTCCTCGGGGAGGACGCCCGCGCCCAGCTCTCCCGAACCGCCGTCCATCGCCGCTCTCATTCATTCCATCATCCTGATTGGTAATGACTTGCGGGTTCAGAAATAGTTCGGAAATAAACCGGCTTCCGTCCATTGACGTCCAGTGTGCCTTTCCTGCACAGTGGCGCGCATTGTTCCTCGGAGGTTGTGCACCAATGGAAGTGATTGGGGCCGAAAAGGCGGAGAAGGAATTCAAAGAATTGCTTTCCGCCTACTGGGCAGCGCAATTGGCACAGTTGGGCGCACAACCCGATTCGGGCGATTCGGCAGCAAGGAACGGAGACAGCGTGAAGGCACAGGAGGCTGGAAAATGAGCGGCGGCAGGCGAAGCAGAGATAACCGGAAACTTGCGGCGGGAATTGCGTGTAGTGCAATCCTGCTGGCCGGGCTGGCAGCAGGAGGGCACTGGCATCGCGCCGCGAAAGCGGCGGGCACATCCCTGCTTGCGACAGCTTTGGCATCGAGCGCTAGCATGGCACAACCTTCGTACACAGTCGTACCCGCACTCCCAGCACCCCCTCTCGCGACCTCGCCTGTGCCGAATCTGACGCCGGCTTCTAATTCAGCCCCTTCTGCAGTTCGCGCCGCCGCAGCCTCCTCACCGGCGATATCGCCCGTAGCGCGTGCGCAAGTTATGAAAACGTATGCCGCGCTGCCGATGATGTTCGAAGCAAACAGTGGCCAGACCGATCCGCGTGTGAAATTTCTCGCTCGCGCACCCGGCTACACGCTCTTTCTCACCGATAAGGAGGCTGTTCTATCGCTTCCGGCCGGTTCACCAGCGCCAGCGTCCCCGCATCAACACGAAGCGAGCCCTGGATCCAGGCGCGTCCAATCACCCGGCGCCCCGAAGTCTGCCCGTGTCGTCCGCCTGAAGTTTGCGGGTGCGAGCACGCCCACGGCAATCACGGGCCGGGATCAACTGCCCGGCAAGGCCAATTACTTTATCGGGAACGACCCCAAACAGTGGCACACCAACGTTCCGAACTATGAGGCTGTGGAATATCGAAGCGTATATCCCGGCGTGGACGCGGTCTTCCATGGCGACAACCAGCGGCTCGAGTTCGACTTCAATGTCGCGCCGCGCGCCGACCCGGGCGTCATTGCGCTGGAGGTTCAAGGAGCGCGGCGAATTCACCTGAATCGCGCGGGCGATGTCCTGGTTCGATTGGACACAGCCCGGGATGCGGTGCTGGGCAAGCCGCGAGTCTACCAACAATTGCCCGAAGGGCGGCGCGAGATTGCCGGCAACTTTGTGCTCCGTGGCCCGAACCGCATCGCTTTCTCCATCGGTCGCTACGATCACTCGCTGCCCCTGGTTATAGATCCGACCTTGGTCTACTCGACCTACTTGGGGGGAGGCAATATCTATCCAAATAGCGCCGCGAATGACACAGGGAAAGCCCTCGCAGTGGATTCTACTGGAAACGTGTACGTGACAGGAGCCACTGCGTCAACTGATTTCCCTGTAACGGCGGGGGCCTTTGAGTCTGCGTATCCCTATGACATAGCGGGATTCGTCACCAAGCTGAATCCCAGCGGCTCCGCACTCATTTATTCCACGTACTTTGGCAACTCGTACCCTGGCAATACAACTATAACCGGAATCGCGGTCGATGCTGCCGGCGATGCGTATCTCACTGGGAACACGGATTACGATTTCCCCACGACGCCGGGCGCATTCCAATCGTCCGAGACTAATCTTTATGGTAGCTACGCGTTCGCAACAGAACTAAATCCGGCAGGGACGGGGCTGGTCTACTCGACTTTCCTGGGCGGGACGGAGACGACTGGAAATGTCACAACCTATGCTTTTGGAATTGCCGTGGATGCGTCCGACAATGCGTATGTTGTTGGCACCACCACCTCGCCGACTTATCCGACGACGCCGGGGGCTTATCAGACTTCCCAAAACTGCACATTCCCCTACTTGGGGACTTGCACAACGGCGTTCGTCACGAAGGTCAGTGCCGGTGGCTCCTCGTTATCCTATTCCACTTATTTGGGCACGGGGACCAATCGAGCCAATGCTGTTGCCGTAGATTCTTTGGGCGACGCTTTCGTGGTAGGCAGCACCTACGCGTCGACGTTTCCGGTCACTCCCGGTGCGTTCCAGACTACCAGCAGCGAGGTCGCGGCGTTCGTGACGGGATTAAACCCGTCTGGTACGGCACTGGTATATTCCACATTCCTGTCGGGCACGACTAGTGCGACCGGAGACGCGGCTCTTGCCGTGGCCGTCGACGCCTCTGGCTATGCCTACGTGACCGGGCAAGTGAGAGATTCGGACTTTCCTACCACTCCTGGGGCGTATCAGAGGAATCTCCTTGATTACGCAGACGCATTTGTTACCAAGCTTAATCTTACCGGGTCGGCATTGGTGTATTCCACTTACCTGCCCGGCCTTACCACCGGCTACGGCATCGGAGTCAACTCCTCGGGCGAGGCTTACGTGGCGGGAGACAACGACGGTTATGAAAACACTTTTCCAACTACGCCCGATGCGTTCCAAGTCAGCCCTCCGACGACTACCACGAATGGATTTCTCACCGTATTTAACTCGACGGGATCGGGCCTGGTCTATTCGACATACATTGGGGGGCCCGTTGGGAACTTGATTACAGATGCATATGGGATTGCTCTGGATTCGTCTGGAAGCGCTTACATTACCGGCATGGCCGAACCGGGATTTCCTACCACTCCGGGAGCTTTCAAGACGACCTTAACGGCTAACACAAACTACCTATATCCTCAAAACGCGTTCATCATGAAATTCGCATTTCCCGCTGCGCCACTGTCCATCAGCCCGACGACGCTTGCGGCAGGCACGGCGGGTCTGTCGTACGGCCCGGTCATCCTCACGGCAACGGGAGGCACCGGGACGGTGACATTCGCAGTAACGGCGGGAGCGCCGCCGCCGGGTTTGACGCTTACTTCGGCCGGCCTGCTTTCCGGGACGCCAACGCAGACTGGGACGTTTCCTTTCACGGTTACGGCCACGGACTCGATCGGTGACACCGCCAGCCAAGCTTATACGCTGACGATTGGAGGAGCATGCTCCACGATCACTGTGGGGCCAAGCACCTTAGCCAGCGGCACATCTGGCACTGCTTATCCAGCAGTCACATTCACCGAAAGCGGAGGAGTGGGAACCACCACGCTATCTGAAAGTGGCGCCTTACCCACAGGCATGAGTTTCGTGGCAGGAGTGCTGAGCGGAACGCCGACCCAGACGGGGAGCTTTCCATTCACGGTCACTGCAACAGACTCGAACGGCTGCACCGGGAGCGTCAGTGTTACCTTGACGGTCGTACAGCATTCTACCGCGACAACCACAACCATCACGTCAACGGCTTCCAGCTTCAAAGGATTTGCTCTACCTACGAACGTCGCGCTGGTGGGAAACCCAGTCACAGTGAACTTCAAAGTGCAACCAGCATCGGGCAGCGCCAGCGCTACTGGTACCGTCACGGCGTCGGACGGTTTCAACCCCCCTGACTCTTGCCCGGGAGCCCTGACGGCCGGCGCGGGGTCATGCGCATTGACCATTTCACAGTTGGGATCGGGGAGCACGCCGCTGACGGCAACGTACAGCCCGGACGCGAATTCGAGTGGACTTCTCTCAAGCACATCAACTCCGGTCACGGAAAACCTTGTGCAGATCGTAAACTGCGGGACTCCGCCCTCAGCTCAAACGTCGGCTCAGGGAACGACGGTAACCTACACCCTATCGATCTGCCTTGCAGGCGATGTCCAGGCCGTGCCTGCGGCTGTGGTGACCGACTGTCCACCGGCTGCGCAGTGCAGTGCCACGATCACGCCAGTTCTGAATCAGCCGGGCGTGTTCTCGGTGGTCGTCACGATCGTGCTTGGCGGAACCGGGAGTAGTGTTCCGCTCCAGAATCCCCGGCCATGGAGCCAACCCTGGCCGCTGATACTCTTCTGTTTCGGCATGTTCCTGGCAATCGTAATGGCACTTCAACTGGCGCGGCAGAAACGGGCGCGGCCACGACTCTTGTATGCTGCGGGCTTCCTGATTGCGCTGCTGCTGAGCGGTATATCTGGCTGTACCAGCGCCAGCGTCGTGAACCCAAGCGGCGGTGGAACTCCAGTGAACACCTACACCGTGAACGTCAAGATGACGGCAGGAAACTTCAGCACGACCGTGCCCCTAACCCTCACGGTGACAAAATAGCCATTTCGCACGGCGGAAGGGATGTCAGCCTCGTTTGGGGCTCAGCTCGTTCACGGCAGGCTTTGTGTTCTGCCTATTGATGGCAGACTGCGCAACGACCCCAGGCGGTCCCTTTACAACTCCGCCTAACACATATGCCATCAAGGTCACGGCCACTGCCGGTGGCTTCTCAAGCTCCACCAGCGTGAACCTCAAGGTAACGCCATAGAGCGCGGCCACCTTGAGGGGAACGCGAAACACGGCACCTTATTCGCGAAACGTGCGCCAATCAAACACTGACTTGCATTCTGACCGTTGCATCGCATCAAAATAGCGGAGACACAGGAGAGCTGCTTTGCGTTTAACCTGAAATCTGAAGTTGACCAAATCCACGCAAGCGCATTTCCTTTGTTTCAATCGATTGTCGGGGGAAAATCCAGCGTCGGCGAAATTGGATTTTCTCTAATCATCCACCACTCACAATTTGTCATTCCGACCGGAGGGACGGCGCCTTTGGCCGTCCCGGAGCGGAGGAATCCCTCTTTAGCTTCGGAATTCAGGTTTAAGCGAGGTTCCAGCAATCCTCGCGGCGAGCTTGCGAAACGACGTCAACTGGACGATTAACGGGCGAAAATTAAGGCCATCCCGGATACTGAAGCCCCGCCCGGGATCCCGCCCTCGGAACTTCCGTGACAATGTTTCCAACCGCTACCGCCCCGTCAGCGGAACGCGCACGAGAATCGCGTCATCCACGCGCACGATCAACTCCGAAAATTTTTGCTTGCCCACATTCCGCATGGCCTGATAGCGCGGGTTCAGCGCATCCACATCCACCCGCAGCGGCGTTTTGGGATCCTTGGGCACGTCAAAGCTCACGCGAACATCCGGCTGGCCGTCGCCATCCACGTCCACGGCATCGGAAACGTGTTGCGGCAAGGCATTTACCGGTTTCCAGTCGAGCTGCACAAACGGCTTTTCTGTCTGCAGCAGGTGAGGATAGACCGCCTTGTGAATGGTAACCGTGTAGCCATCCGCTTGGATTGTGCGTACCGTCGGCCCGCCACTGTACATCTCGTCCACACGCAATCCAAGCTTGGTGAACCCCTTCGTGAAGAGCCCAAAGAGCAGGAAGGGCACCAGCATTGCCACAACCACAGTCATTCCCGCAGCCGTGTAGCCGAGTTTCGAGGTTGGCCATTTCATGCGCAGCTCCTAAATCACGCGCTGCAAGATCGTCGCGAGGTCCTGCGTGATGATGGTGCCTCCGAACATCGCCGCCATGGCCCAGGCCGCGTAGAGAAACATCAGCCGCGCGCGTTCTGGTTTAACCGCGACTTGCGTTCCCCGGATGTGCCACACCGCGGCGCCTTTCGGGCACGCATCCACACAGGCTCCGCACTTCATGCAGGACATCAGCGTTTCGCCCTTCTTGATGGATTCGTCGGTCAGCGACATCGTGGGACAGCTTTTCTGGCACAGCACGCAGGGCGAGCAGACCGTCCGGTCAATCTTGATGTCGAAGACACTGGTTTTGTTGAAAATGGATTGGAACGCGCCAAACGGGCACAGAAACGTGCATTGCGTGCGCTTCTTGGTGAGCAGCGGCAGCACAATCACCAGCGCCGCAAACAACACCACGAAAATCCCGTTCTGCACCATTCCCACGGTATTGCGCGCGGCGACGTATTCCGAAACGGCTTTGAACGGGCACAGCCACATACAATAGGCGGGCTCAAACAGCGCCAGCGAGAGCAGCACCATCGCCAACAGCACGGCCCAAGGGACAAGCCTCAAGCGAGGATCGAGCTTTTTCCAGTGCGCCTTCTTTGGCAGCGCGGCCATCCCTTCTTCGATTCCGCCGAAGAAGCAGGCATAGCTGCACCAGCCTTTGCCCACGACCAGCGTAATCGCCAACCACAGGCCCGCCATTGCCGCCATGCCGGCGCCAGCCATGCCGCCTCCGGGAAGGAGGGACCCCGGAAAGACCAGCGTTTTCGTGAGCGCCGCCGGGAGAATCAGCAGTGGAATCGGCAAGAAACAAAACGGCGTGCGGCCGGCGATCATTTCTTCGATCGGGATGCCCATGCTTCCCCGCAAAACCATGACGTTGTGAATGAACTCGATCGGGAACAACACTCCCAACGCAACGAAAAACCATCTTCGCCAGCGATAGGTGCTGGACGTCTTCATCATCATGAAAAACAGCGCGATCAGGAATGCGGCGGTGAGCGCGCTGGCTATCTGCAAGGAACGATCGGGTTGCAAGAGCCCGCGCAAGGACATGAACAACGACCAAAGCGCAATGGGCAGCGTCAGCAGCAGCGCCCTGCCCCAGCTCCGTGGGGGCGTCTTTCCGGCGAATGCCGTACACGCCGGGTCAGCCATAGATCCTCCTTCCCGCGAGCATGGCAACCCCGGCAAGCAAGTAATACAACGCGACCAGGATCATTGCCGTTCGCGCCACGAATATGACGGACGCGTTTCGCCGCACGCAGCCCATTCCCACAAATGGCACAAACCAGAGAGTTGTGGCGACAAAAAACACGGCGAAAAAAAGAAGTGCGGCAGCAAGGTTGCTCAACTGTGCCGCGCGCAAGCCAGCCGCTACAAATGGCGGGCACAGGCTCACGCCCGTCAGGAGCCCCAAAATCGCCGCCCCCGGCACGCCGCGTTTTCCAACGCGTCCGATGCTAACCAGCCCGGAAGCCGCGCAAGCGTGCGCGCAGCCGCGTCCTATCGACCGCGCGTACCAGAGCAACGCCACCCCCAGCAGGACATGAATCCCGCCGTAAATCAGAGTGCGCACGGCGGGCGGTGGCGACACCAGTACGCCAAGTTCCCATGCTATCGCGGCAAAAAGCAGATACCCCAGGAAGCGTGTGCCCAGAAAAGAGGAAAGATAACGCGCGTTCAGGCGCCAGCCCGCGCCCTCCGCAAGCAGGGAAGGAACCACCACGGGCCCGCAGGACGCCACGCATGCCGGGCCGGACGCCAACCCCAGCAGAAAGGCCTCGCCCACTAGGAAGGGTCCGCCCATTCGTGAAACGTAGCATTATCCGCCCTGGCCGTCTGTGACGGGTGAGCCCGCTCGTGTTCTGGGGCCCCGCCCAGAACATCAAGGTCGACCGGCGGGGAGAGGACCCTCCGTCGCTTCTCCCGGTTCGCCTTGAAGGCACAAGAGATAGAGCACTCCAAAACTGCCCTTTTTGCGGAATTTTGGTGCCATCCGGGGCAAGATTGAGAGCGTTCCAGGGGTACCCCCCCTCAGCTCGCGGTGCCCTGCAGACTCTTGTGACGCATGCACTATCCATCATCGGGGTCAGGGATGATAACTACACTAGGTGCGGCAAGCGGCTGCTAGGAAGAACGAGGGGTAGTGGAAACGTTTTCGGCATGGAGAGCAAGTGAACCGTCCAGGCTAGTTCCCAAGAGGACTCCACGGAGTGGAAAGTTCTTCCAGTTATTGTGGCACTTCTCAATCTTGGTTGTACCGGCGGTTGGAGTTCACATAACGGAGGTGAGTGTCGTGAATAGCGAGCAGAGCATCGGGTTACTGAATAAATCCGTGGCGGATGAACTGGCGGCAGTCCACCAGTACATGTACTTCCACTTTCACCTGGACGATTTGGGCTTCGCGCCTCTGGCGAACCTGTTCAAGCGCACCGCGATCATGGAAATGGGCCACGTGGAAGCGCTGGCCGAGCGGATTCTCTTCCTTAAAGGCGATGTCCAGATGGCGGTAGCCGAGCCGGTCGAGGCGATCATCGACCCCTCAAAAATGCTGGCCAAGGCGATCGAAATGGAACAGGGAAGCGCCCGCGACTACAACCGCGCCGCGCAGACCTGCGGCGCCAACGCCGACGCCGTGTCGAAACAGCTCTTCGAGCGCCTGGTAGGCGACGAAGAGGGGCACCAGAACGAGTTCGAGCGGCAACTGGAAAACATCCGCCGTTTCGGCCCCAGCTATCTCGCGCTGCAATCCTTTGGCGCTGCCACCGCCCCGGAACCTTCTGAAACGTAAGAGAGAAATCAGAGCCGCGCCGCTTGTTCCGCGGCCGTCCTCTATCTGCCGTCTTTCTGGGCCTGCCGATGGCCTGCTGTTCATTGGCAGTGTGAGTTGCCGGCCTACCCGCTACGTCACCCGGCACGACTTCAGTTCTGCCTGGGCTCTCAAGTTTGCCGCTTAGCATCGGGTCAGGAGGGGTGTGGTTCGCCGGCAATGCAACGCACTGTGTCTCGCGCGATGAGGAGTTCCTCGTCCGTCGGGATCACGAATGCCTTTAAGTTGGAATCGTCGGTGCTTATCTGTGCTTCCTTGCCTATGGCATGCTCGTTCCTGTTTTTGTCGAGTTTCAACCCCGCCCATTCGAGGCCTGTGCAAATGCGCGCACGGATATCTGTCGAGTTCTCTCCGATTCCTCCGGTGAAGACGACGGCATCCGCCCCGCCCATGCACGCAAGAAATGCTCCAATATATTTTCTCGCGCGATAACAGAAAACCTCGATGGCCAGACGTACGCGGCGGTCGTCATGATCCTTCAACTCCTGCTGTAGGACACGCATGTCATTCGTCAGCCCCGAGATGCCGAGCAGTCCCGACTGCGTGTTGAGGAGCATTTCCACCTCATGGGGTGATAGACCTTCTTTTGTCGCAATCAGATTCACTATCGCAGGGTCGATATCCCCGGAACGCGTCCCCATCACCAATCCTTCGAGTGGCGTCATGCCCATGGAAGTGTCCACCGGGTATCCGCCACGAATCGCGGCGGCTGAGCAACCATTGCCGAGGTGCAGCGTGATGACATGCGTCTGTTCTCGCGTTAAGTTGCGCAAAACCCGATAGCGGTAAGCCACATAGCGGTGCGACGTTCCGTGAAATCCGTAACGGCGAATGTGGTGTCGGCGGTACAAATGGTAGGGCAAGGCGTACAAGTAGGCCCGCTCTGGCAGGGAATGATGGAATGCCGTGTCGAAGACGGCGACCTGCGGGACTTTTGGCCCCAGGATTTGCCGCGCGGCCCGAATGCACTTGATGTTGTTGGGATTGTGAAGCGGCGCAAGGTCGATGCAGTCTTCGATTCCCTTCAACACTTCGTCGGTAATGATGGCGGACTCCGAAAACATTTCGCCGCCGTGGACCACCCGATGTCCCACGGCATGGATATCTGCGGCGCTCTGGACTTGCGAAATGCCCGATTCTTCCGACGCAATCCAGCGAATCAGATACTCTAGTGCCGCGGAAAGGTCGGCCAGCGGCGCGGTGAACTTCTGCCTGGGCGATTTTTCTGATTCCGCCGTGACAATTGCCTCGCCGCCAATGCGTTCCACCTCTCCCCGGCAGATGCGCTCATCCGCGTTTTTCTGGATGCGCTCGCGATCGGTCGCGATCAGTTGAAATTTAAGGCTGGAACTTCCCGAATTCAGTACGAGGACGTTCATATTCGATTCCGCCTTTGCCTTGTGATTCCCGAGTCTTTCGTCACGTCGCGGCTATTTGGAGTGCCGTGGCTTGCCACCGCTTTTACGGTCTCAGCCCCACCGAACAATTGTCATCCCGAGCGAAGCGAAGGATCTGCTTTTCGCAAGCCAAAGCGAAATGCGGCGTTCGCGTTTTCTTGCGCCCGCCGATTTCTGGCGGAAGCCGCCGAGGGCTCCTGCTTTCTGCAGTTCTCACACTCGCTCCGAAGACGTTGTGAGTCTAATAGGGCCACGTCCACGCAGCAACATTCGGTTCATCAATGCCGTTCTGGTGCGCGTAATTCAGGCACTCAATTTGCATGTTGCGGAACTTTTCTTTGGCGTGGGCTCCGACCCTTTGCAGTCTCGGCACGCGATCAATCACATCTCGGGCCAGGCTGTAACGATCGATCTCGTTTTCGATGGCCAACTCCATTGGCGTGTTGATGTTGCCCTTCTCCTTGTATCCGCGGACGTGCATGCCGTCGTGGTTTTTGCGCCGATAGGCCAGCCGGTGAATCAGCCAGGGATAGCCATGGAAATTGAAGATGATCGGCTTATCAACGGTAAAAAGCGAATCGAAGTCCCGGTCCGACAAACCGTGTGGATGTTCCGTGTTCGGCTGCAATTTGAAAAGGTCAACCACATTCACGTAACGAATCTTGATATCGGGAAATTCCTCTCGCAAGAGCACAATTGCCGCCAGCGCTTCCTGCGTCGGAATATCTCCTGCCGAAGCCATCACCACGTCCGGCTCGCAGCCCTGATCGTTGCAGGCCCATTCCCATATGCCGATTCCTTTGGTGCAGTGCTTGATGGCGGCATCCATGTCCATGAACTGAAGGTGCAGTTGTTTGTCGCAGACAATCACGTTGACGTAGTTTTCGCTGCGCAGGCAGTGGTCGGCCACCGAGAGCAGGCAATTGACGTCAGGCGGGAGATAAATGCGCGTTACGCCGGCGCTCTTGTTCACGACCACGTCCAGAAAGCCCGGGTCCTGATGGGTGAATCCGTTGTGGTCTTGCCGCCACACCGTCGAAGTGATCAGCAGATTCAGCGAAGCGATGTTCTCCCGCCACGACAGGTGGTTGCAGATGGACAGCCATTTGGCATGCTGGTTGAACATCGAATCAATCACGTGAATGAAGGATTCGTAGGAATTGATGAATCCGTGGCGGCCCGTCAGGAGGTAGCCTTCCAGCATTCCCTCAATCGTGTGTTCGCTCAGCATCTCGATTACTCGTCCGTCAGGCGCCAACTCTCCGCCGTCCGTGTCCTCGGGAAAATATTCCGCGATCCAGAACTTCTTGCTCACCTCATAAATGTCATCCAGCTTGTTGGAGGTAGTTTCATCCGGCCCGAAAACCCGGAAATTCGTCATGTTCAACTTCATGACGTCGCGCAAGAACGCCCCCAGAGGGCGGGTATTTTCTGCCTGCACCACCCCGGGTTTCTCGAATTTCAGCGCGTACTGACGGAAGTCCGGCAGCCGCAGCGCCCTCTTCAGTCGGCCGCCATTGGCATGAGGATTGGAGCCCATGCGGCGTGTTCCCGCGGGCGCAATCTCTTTGTATTCGGCGCGCAGCTTCCCAGTTTGATCGAATAGTTCCTCCGGCTTGTATCCGCGCATCCAGCCTTCCAGTAGCTGCAGGTGCTCCGCGTTCTTCTTCACATTCATAATCGGGACCTGGTGCGCGCGCCAGAACCCTTCCAGTTTGTGGCCGTCCACAACTCCCGGAGCCGTCCACCCTTTCGGCGAGCGTAAAACAATCATGGGCCACCGCGGCCGCTCGGCCACGCCCTTCGCGCGCGCTTCCCGTTGTATTCTTCTGATCTCCGTGACGCAGAACTCCGTCGTCGCGGCCATGGCTTGATGCATGCTCCCGTGCTCCGAGCCTTCCACGAAGTAGGGCGTCCAGCCATAACCTCGCAGCAAACTCTCCAATTCCTCGTGGCTGATCCGCGCCAGTATCGTGGGATTGTTGATCTTGTAGCCATTCAAATGAAGGATCGGCAGGACGGCGCCATCGCGAACGGGGCTAAGAAACTTATTGATGTGCCAGGAAGTCGCCAGCGGTCCCGTTTCCGATTCGCCGTCGCCGACTACGGCCGCAACGATCAGTTCCGGATTGTCGAAGGCCGCACCGCACGCGTGCGAAAGCACATACCCCAGCTCTCCTCCTTCATGAATCGAGCCCGGCGTTTCCGGCGTGCAGTGGCTCCCAATGCCGCCGGGAAACGAGAATTGCTTGAAGAATTCCCGCAAGCCTTCTTCGTCTTCACACTTGTCCGGGTACACCTCGGAGTAGCTGCCTTCCAAATAAACGGGAGCAAGAACACCTGGGGCGCCATGCCCGGGCCCGGCCAGAAAGATCATCTCCTGATCGTACTTCTTGATCTGGCGCATCAGGTGAATGTAGGTGAATGCCAGGCCGGGACTCGAGCCCCAATGTCCCAGTAGGCGGTTCTTGATGTGTTCCGGCTTCAGGGGTTCCCGCAAAAGTGGATTTTCCTGCAGATAGAGCATGCCAAGGATTACATAAGTGCACGCTCTCCAAAACGCATCTGTCTTGCGCAACTCATCGGCGCTCAGGGGAGTTCCCTGGACCGTGGATCTCGCTTTGCCAAACGCACTCAGCGCCTGAATTGTAGGGGACTCAGCCCGAACTATCGTTGTCATCAGGAACCTCTCAGTGCCAGCAACGATTGGTGAGGTGAGTCGCTGGGGGAGCGAGCCGTGAGCCAATTCGTCGCCGCGTATTTCGCTTTCCGGCTGGCCTGCCCCAAACCAGAAGAGTGTTAGTTTTCCGCGGTGTCATCAGGGCGAAAATTTTGACTTTACAACAGTCTCGTACTGTAACCCGTTTATGTTTCCGAAGTGTTACGAAACCTCCCGGCTTCGCTGCGTCCTCACCGCTGGCGGGCGGGGCCGGTCGAATTACGGATGATGAGTTCCGGCGCGAGGACGATTTCAGGAATGAAGGGAGCGCGCTCCTCGATGCGGTCGAGCAGGGTTTGTGCGGCGACGGTGCCCATTTCCAAAAGAGGCTGGCGCACAGTCGTAAGAGGCGGGAAGGCGAATGAGGCGACGGAGATGTCGTCGAATCCGACGACGGAAACGTCCTCGGGGACGCGGAGGCCGGCTTCATGCAATACGAACATCGCGCCGACCGCGGAAGTGTCGTTATAGGCGAAGAGCGCGGTGAAGGGGATTTCGGCCGCCAGCAGCTCTTTCGCGGGGAGATAGCCGATATCGGAAGTATTCGGGATTCTTTCGAGCTGGAACACCAGTTCCGGGTGGATGGGGAGATGCAATTCGGCGGCGACTTCCTGGATGGCGTTCCAGCGAGGCGCAGAGTCCGAGCTGGAGGAAGGGCCCCGGAAAAATGCGATCTGTCTGTGCCCGAGGTCAAGCAAATGCTCCAGGACGAGCCGCGCGGCGCGATGGTGATCGAGGATGATGTTGGTGACGTTCGGGACTTGCTGATGACCGGCGATGGCAACGGTCGGAAGAGTGGGCTGCTGGTCTATGGAAGTGTCTATGGTAATGATGCCTTCGACGCCGCGGGTGAGCAGCAACTGGGAATACGAGCGCATGAGTTTGTCGTCATGGCGGTGAACGACGGTGAGAAAAAAGTAATTGTTCTTGCGCAGGAACGTTTCGACACCGCTGATGATTGGTGCGCCGTAGGGATCGCCGATCTCCTGGGCGATTACGCCCACGGTGTAGCTGCGCCGGACGCGCAAAGAACGCGCCAGGAAATTAGGGCGATAGTTGAGCCGTCGAGCGGCCTCCATGATGCGCTTGCGGGTGCGTTCGGGGATGGAGCGTGAGGCCGGCGAATTGTTCAGAACACTGGAAACGGTTCCCGCTGTCAGGTCGAGATGCGAAGCCAGCAACTTGAGAGTAACTGCAGGCGCCTTCACGGCGCCGTGCGCCTTAGCAGCTTTTGTCATTGGGTCCTGACCTCGCTCAAGGCCCTGCGGAGCAACCAACAGAAACACCACCAATTACCAGCATTCTAGCGCAATCCGGGGAGGGAAAGTACAACGGAAGTGCCAAGGGATGGCCGCTTCGCGGGAAGGGAATAAAGGCGAGTGCGTGCGATTCCCCTTAACAGTAACGTTCATCTATTCTTGACATGGGCGGGGCACATATTTCAGACTCTGCGCAGAAGAAGCGATGTCTTCCCACTGAAATGATGCACGCGGTCGTCGGTCCATCCGAGCCGGACCCGCCGCGGCCGGAGACACACGTCAACTAAGTCATGAAGCGTGCACAAAAAATATAGGTACCATCTTTGGCGCGGGGGGCTGCAGGGAGAAAGGGTGAGGCTCGTGGACGGGTTGCGTGAGCGGGTTGAGCGGGAATTGCGCGGCGACATTCTGCCGTTTTGGCTGAATTACGCGGTGGACCGCGAATATGGCGGGTTTCGCGGTCAGATTGCGAACGACCTGACGATTGATCCGCTCGCGCACAAAGGCCTGATCCTGAACGCGCGCATTCTGTGGACATTTGCCAAGGCGTACAAGGTTTACGGCGACGATGTGTATCTGCGGACAGCCCGGCGGGCCTACGAATATCTGCGGCGGTATTTCTGGGACGTGGAATTTGGCGGCGTGTACTGGATGGTGGACCACCTGGGAAACCCGGTGGAGACGAAAAAGCGGATTTACGGGCAGGCCTTCACCGTCTACGCTCTGGCGGAGTACGCGGCTGCGAGTGCGGAAAAGGAACCTCTGGAAATGGCCATTGCCCTGCACCGGAAGATTGAAGCCGCAAGCCATGACGGAAAAAACGACGGGTACTTCGAGACCTATGAGCGGGACTGGAAACTGGCGGGGGAGCAGCGGCTGAGCGAAGTGGACATGGATGAAAAGAAGTCCATGAACACGCACCTGCACTTGCTGGAGGCGTATGCGAATCTCCTGCGGCTATGGAATGACGACGGATTGCGGAAGCGCCTGCGGGAGCTGCTTCGTATTTTTCTGGACCACATCATTGATCCGGAGACGCACCATTTCCGGATGTTTTTCGACGAAGTGTGGCGCGACCGCTCGGACCGCTTTTCCTTTGGCCATGATATTGAGGGGAGCTGGCTGATCTGCGAGGCCGCGGAAGTATTGGGCGACACCGCGATTCTGGAAGAAACACGGAAAGCAGCCGTGAGGATGGCGCAGGCGGTGTACCAGCAGGCCGTGGACAACGATGGCGGCTTGCTCTACGAGGGCACCCGGAAGGAACTCATCGACACCGACAAGCATTGGTGGCCCCAGGCGGAAGCCGTGGTGGGATTCCTGAACGCCTACGAACTTTCGGGGCGCGACTATTTCCTCAAGGCGTCGCAGAATAGCTGGGAGTTCATCGAAAAATATATCGTGGATCACCAGCGCGGAGAGTGGTATTGGAAAGTGTCGCGCGACGGAACGCCCAGCAACGACAAATACAAAGTGGATCCCTGGAAGTGTCCGTATCACAACAGCCGGACCTGCTTTGAAGTGATGGAACGCTTGGACAAATTGGCCAAGAAACACGGGGCCTGAGGAATGCAGGTGCGGGCCAAAACCGCACGACCGGAGAAAATAAATGAATGCCGCCGAGTATATGAAAAAAGTGCAGGAACTATTCCAGCAACACGAGAAGCTGATTTCCCGGAAAAACGTGAAAGCCAAGGGCGGGAACGGGGTGTACGACCGGTACGTCAACCCCGTGCTGACGGCGGAGCACACTCCCCTGTTCTGGCGCTACGATTTCGACTACAAGAGCAACCCGCACCTGATGGAGCGCATTGGCGTGAACGCGACCTTCAACGCCGGCGCCGTGGAATATGAAGGGAAGTTTCTGGTATTCGCGCGCGTCGAGGGAGCGGATCGCAAATCGTTTCTTGCAGTGGCGGAAAGCCCGAACGGCGTGGACAACTTCCGCTTCTGGGATTACCCCATCCTGATGCCGGAAACGGCCGACCCGGACACGAACGTGTACGACATTCGCGTGGTGCGCCACGAGGATGGCTGGGTTTACGGCCTGTTCTGCACGGAGCGGAAGGATCCGAAAGTGCCGCTGTGGGATACGTCGGCGGCGGTCGCGCAATGCGGCATTGCCCGGACAAAGGACCTGAAGAATTGGGAACGGCTGCCGGATTTGCGCACCAAGTCGCCGCAGCAGAGGAACGTCGTGTTGCATCCGGAATTTGTGGATGGGAAGTACGCGCTGTACACACGGCCCCAGGATGAATTCATTCAGGCGGGAAAAGGCGGAGGAATTGGCTGGGGACTCTGCACGACGATGGTAGGCGCAACCGTCGAAAATGAAGTCATCATGGATAATCGCGAGTATCACACCATCAAGGAAGTGAAAAACGGGCTGGGTCCGGCGCCCATCAAGACCGCCAAGGGCTGGCTGCACCTGGCCCACGGTGTGCGAAATACGGCGGCGGGGTTGCGCTATGTTTTGTACACATTCCTGAGTGAACTGGAGAGGCCGTACGTGATCACGCACCAGCCGGCGGGATATTTTCTGGCGCCGCAGGGCGAGGAGCGCATCGGCGACGTCTCCAACGTGGCCTTCAGCAACGGCTGGATCGCCGCGAAAAACGGGGACGTGTACATCTACTACGGAGCATCGGACACGCGGCTGAATGTCGTAACCACCACAGTGGAAAAGTTGCTGGACTACACGATGAACACGCCGCCAGACCCGCTGCGGAGCTTCTTATGCGTTGAGCAGCGGAACGCCCTGATCCGCAAGAATCTGGCCGTGCTCAAGACGTACGGCAAACTTCTTGGGCGGCCGCAGCAGCCGGGGGGAAAGAGCGGGAAGGGCTCCAAGCAATAGAGCACGCGCGTGTTGTTTTTTGCCCGCCTCCTAACCGGACTCTCTCACGAGCTACAATTTTGACGTTATTCAAACGGCGCAGCACTCTGTCATCTTGAGGGGCGCGCCGTTCGCGCCCCGAAAGATCTCAACCTAAAATTCAGAGTTGACCAATTGCAGGCGAGCGCATCATATTTTGCTTCAATCGATTGTTGCAGGAGAATGCAACTTCGCCGAGGCTGGTTTTTGTCCTGCCACCCACCGCCGTAAAACTGTCATTTCGACCGCAGGGACGGCGGTTTTGGCCGTCCCGGAGCGGAGAAATCTCTCTTCAACTTCCGATCTCAGGCTCGCGCGGGCGCGAGGATGGCCTCGATCTGGGCAAGCTCCCCGGAAGTAAAGCGCAGATTGCCGAGCGCTGCGACGTTTTGCTCGACCTGCTCGACGCGGCTGGCGCCAATCAGGGCGCTGGTCATGCGCGCATCCCGCAAGACCCAGGCAAGGGCCAATTGCGCGACGGATTGCCCGCGTGACTCGGCCAGTTCGTTGAGCGCGCGCACCTGCGCCAGGCGCCGCTCGCTAACATCGTTTTTCTTCAAAAATCCATGAGGCTTGTTGGCGCGGGAATCGCTCGGAATGCCGTTGAGATAGCGATTCGTGAGAAGGCCCTGCGCGAGCGGGCAGAACGCGATGCAGCCGATTCCTTCCCTTTCCAATACATCAAGCAGCCCGGTCTCGATGTTTCTCTCGAACATCGAATATTTCGGCTGATGGATGAGGCAGGGTGTGCCAAGCCGGCGAAGCGCATTTGCGGCCGCCTCGGTTTGCGCCGCATCGTAGCTGGAAATCCCCGCATACAGCGCCTTGCCGCAGCGCACCGCGTGCTCCAGCGCGGACATGGTCTCCTCAATAGGCGTTTGCGGGTCCGGCCGGTGAGAGTAAAAGATGTCCACGTAATCGAGCTTCATGCGCTTGAGGCTTTGGTCCAGGCTGGCAAGAAGATATTTGCGCGAGCCCCAATCGCCATACGGCCCCGCCCACATTTGCCAGCCGGCTTTGG
The DNA here is from genome assembly GCA_002478115.1 of Candidatus Acidiferrum typicum. Classification (GTDB taxonomy): domain Bacteria; phylum Acidobacteriota; class Terriglobia; order Acidiferrales; family UBA7541; genus Acidiferrum; species Acidiferrum typicum. The sequence goes on from DLMH01000140.1 coordinate 31,885, forward strand.
TGCTGATGATGAGTTCGTCGCGATGGGCTGCGAAATCGCTATGGAGGATGCGCCCGAAATTCTCCTCGGCGGAGCCCGCAGGCGGGCCATAATTGTTCGCCAGGTCGAAGTGGGTGATGCCGAGATCGAACGCGCGCCGCAACATTGCCCGGCAATTCTCAAAGGAGTCCACGCCGCCGAAATTGTGCCAAAGGCCGAGCGAAATGGCCGGGAGAAGCAATCCGCTGCGGCCGCACCGACGGTATTGCATGTTGTCGTAACGCGAGTTCGCGGCCGCGTAGCTCATGAAGTTCCTCTTGTGCGCATTTGAGAAAACTGAGTGCCGCGCAGTTTTGCACCGCACGCCACCTGGCAGAGATTAACGCAACGTCGCTTTAACCGCGACACTTTTAGTGCCCGCCGGCGGCAGTGGCACCAGGTTGCCCTGAATGGGCGCGCCATTCACTTCGAGGCAAACCTTGTTACCTTCCCCGGCGCGCTTCACTTCGATCTCATACGTCACCCCGCGGAATTTGCGGCAGGCCTTGAAGCCGCGCCAGCTTTTCGGAATAACCGGCGCGATCAGCAGGCCCTCGAAGGACGTGCGAATGCCCAAAATCCATTGCGTGATGGCGTAGTAGTTCCACGCGGCCGTGCCGGTCAGCCAGGAGTTCTTGGCCTCTCCATACGTGGGAGCGTCGCGCCCGGCGATCATCTGCGCATAAACGTAGGGCTCGCAACGGTGCACGTCGCTGATTTCTTCGCGCGCGGAAGGATTGATCCGCGTGTAATAGTCGTGCGCGGCATCCCCATTTCCGACGCGCGTTTCGCCGATGATCACCCAGGGATTGTTGTGGCAGAAGATGCCCGCGTTTTCCTTATACCCCGGCGGGTAAGAAGAAATCTCGCCATACTCAAGGTAATACTTCGAGTAGGCCGGCTGCTGCAGGACGATGCCGTGCTCGGTGGCCAGCAGCTTGCGCGTCGATTCCAGGGCTCTCACGGCAAGGCCATCATCGAGGCCGACGCCGGCCAGCGTGCAGAATCCCTGCGTCTCGATGAAGATTTTACCCTCGTCATTTTCCTTCGAGCCAATCTTCCGGCTGAAATCGTCATACGCGCGGAGGAACCACTCGCCGTCCCATCCGTGCTTGCGAATTGTGGTATCCATCTTGGTGACTTCCGCCAGGTACGAGCAAGCCTCGGCGGCGAGGCCGCGATGCCTGGCAATATCCGCGAGCTCCCGGCCGGCGAGCACAAACAGGCCGGCGATGAACACGGATTCGGCAACCTTGCCGTCTTTGTTGGTGGTGGTCTGAAAGGATTGCCCCGGCGAATCGGAGAAGCAGTTCAGGTTCAGGCAATCGTTCCAATCGGCACGCCCGATGAGCGGCAGTCCATGAGGGCCAAGCCGCTCGAGCGTGTAGCGGAAGCTGCGTTGGAGATGCTCGTAGAGCGGCGTTTCGGAACCGGGCGCATTGTCATAGGGCACCAGCTCATCCAGGATGCTCCAGTCGCCGGTTTCCTTCAGATAGGCGCCGACGCCGATAATCAGCCAGTGGGGATCGTCGTTGAAGCCGCTGCCCACATCGTTATTGCCGCGCTTGGTCAGCGGCTGGTATTGGTGATATGCGCCACCGGTGGGGAGTTGCGTGGCGGCCAGATCCAGGATGCGTTCCCGCGCGCGCCCCGGAACCATGTGCACGAAGCCCAGCAAATCCTGGTTCGAATCGCGAAACCCCAGCCCCCGCCCGATCCCCGATTCGTAGAACGACGCCGAGCGCGACATGTTGAACGTCGCCATGCACTGATAAGCGTTCCAGATGTTTACCATGCGATTCGTGTGCACGTCGGGCGTGTCCACCTGGCACAGCCCCAGCAATTCATTCCAGTAAAGACGCAGCTTCTCGAATGCGCCGCAGGCATTCGCTGCAACGCGATACTTGGCGATTACCGCTTTCGCCGCTTTCTTGTTGATGATTTGCGAATCGGGCGGATCGAATTTCTGTTCCCGCGGGTTCTCCTGATAGCCCAGAACAAATAGGATTTGGCGGGATTCGCCGGGCTTCAGCGAGAGCTTGACGTGGTGTGAGCCAACCGGAGCCCAGCCGTGCGCGACGGAATTGGTCAAGTGTCCGCGCTCGACGGCGGCGGGATTGTCCCAGCCGCGATAGGGGCCCAGAAAGGCGTCGCGCTGCGTGTCGTATCCGGCGATTTTTTCGGAGCATGCGAAGAACGCGAAGTGGTCACGGCGCTCGCGGTATTCCGTCTTGTGGTAGATTACGCCGTCCTCGATTTCGACTTGGCCGATGCTGAAGTTGCGCTGGAAGTTTGTGGAGTCATCTTGCGCGTCCCACAAGCAGAACTCGATGATGGAGAAAACGGAGAGCTCGGCGGCCTGCGCGCGATGGTTCGTCACGCTCAGTTGCCAGATTTCCAGATTCTCGTCGAGCGGCACGAAGTAGCGGGTGCTCGCTTCGATGCCGCTGTATTTCGAGCCGATCGTTGTGTAGCCCATGCCGTGACGGCAGGAATACTCTTCCAGTTTGTGTCGCGTGGGTTGCCAGGAGGGAGACCAGAATTCGCCGGAGCTGTCATCGCGGAGATAAATGTAGCGTCCGCCAACATCGTAGGGAGCGTTGTTGTAGCGGTAACGCGTGATGCGGCGCAGGCGCGCGTCGCGGTAGAAAGAATAGCCGCCGGCAGTATTGGAGATGATGCCGAAATAAGCTTGGCAGCCTAGATAGTTGATCCACGGCAGGGGCGTATCCGGCTGCGTGATTACATATTCGCGCTTCTGATCGTCGAAGTGCCCGTATTTCATGGTGGCGGCTCCCTGTGCGGAACGCCGCACTGGCAAGACCGTCCAGTATAACGATATTTTAGTGGCATAGAAAAACTTTGAGGTGTAGATATGAAGCACACCTGCAGAAGGAGAGCGGGGCGCACTGCTCAATGGAAGTGTGCTCGCAGTCACACCCCCAGGTGAGGATAATCACTGCCGCTGCCGGCGACGAAACGAGAGGCTTGCACCCTTGAACCACACGCGCAGATCGAAAGGGGACAGCATGACCACACCCACCTGCCGCCTCACCACTCGCCTGTCCACTCTGCCTATCTGGCTCATCCTTCTAGCCATCTCCTTTACAGGAGCGATGCGAACGACTTACGGAGCTGAGACCGGATGCCTCCAGATAAAAGTGGACCAGGTAGGCTACTTGCCGGGTGCCCCGAAGGTGGCAGTGGTTACGGCTGCGGCCACGACATTCGAAGTGAAGCGCGCCTCCGACAATGTCACGGTGTTTAAGGGCACGCTTGGACCAGCCAGCCTGGATGCGGATTCGGGCGATTCCGTGCAGATTGCGGACTTCACGAAGCTGCGCCAAGCGGGCACTTACTATCTCGACGTCCCGGGAGTGGGGCGAAGTTGGACGTTTTCGATCCAGCGCGACGTCTTCTCGCACACCTATTATCTGGCCATGCGCGCGTTCTACGGCCAGCGCTGCGGCACGGCAGTGGATCTTGGGCCGGAGTTTCCCGGCTATACACACGCTGCATGCCACTTGAAGGGAGAGTTTCACTCCTCTTCCGGGAAGCAGGGCGAGCGCGACAATATCGGTGGTTGGCACGATGCCGGCGACTATGGCCGTTACGTCGTGAATTCCGGAATCACCACGGGGACGCTGTTGTGGACATGGGAGATTTACGGACCCAAGGTGAAGAGCATCAACCTGCATATTCCGGAGAGCGGAAACGGCACGCCGGACATCCTGAATGAAACCCGCTGGAACCTCGAATGGATGCTCAACATGCAGGATGAAGATGGCGGCGCGTGGCACAAGCAGACCAGCGAACATTTTCCCGCTTTCGTGATGCCGGAAGACGACCATCTCCCGAGCGAAGTGATTGGGACGGGGCAGGCGCCGTTCAAAAGCACCTGTGCCACGGCCGACTTGGCGGCGGTGGCCGCCATCGCCGCGCGCGTTTACCAGCCCTTCGATGCAAAGTTCGCGGCGCGCAACCTGGAAGCGGCGCGCAAGGCCTGGCTCTGGACGGAAAAGTATCCTAACGTCGTGTTCAAGAACCCGCAGGGAGTCAGCACTGGCGAGTACAGCGACAACTATTGCGGTGACGAAAGGCTGTGGGCGGCCGCGGAACTCTGGCGCACCACGGGCGAAGCCGCCTACGACGACTATTTCGTGAAGCACTATCCGGATTTTCGGCCCAGCCTGGAAGCGCCCTCGCCGGAAGGTTGGCGGGAGGTTGCTGCCCTGGGGCTCTGGACGTACGCGCTGAGCACGCGCAAGGGCGCGGATGCCACGGCGGTGGCGGACATTCGCAAGCGCACGGTGGCAGCGGCGCGGACGATTGTCGAGCGCACCAGGAAGAATCCGTACCGCGTGAGCCTGCTGCCGAAGGATTACGTATGGGGCTCGAACGGTGTGGTCGCAAATTACGGCATGGAATTGCTCGTAGCTAACCTCCTTGCGCCCGATCCCAGCTTTGTGGAAACTGCGCAGGATAATCTTCATTACCTCCTGGGACGCAATACCTTCTCGATTTCCTGGATGACGCAGGTGGGGGCCAATCCCTATCACCACCCGCACCACCGGCCGAGCGGAGCGGGCAAGAACGCCGAGCCCTGGCCGGGACTGCTCTCCGGTGGTCCTAATGCCGCGCGCCAGGACGACGCGCTGAAAAAGCTGCCGCAGGGCTTGCCGCCCGCGAAAGTTTACGTGGATGACCAGGCCTCGTATGCGAGCAATGAGATCGCCATCAATTGGCAAGCGCCGCTGGTGTTTTTGCTGGCGGGCACGCTTCCTTGATGGAGAAGTCGCACGCCCGCGCGGAGCAGGAAGTTGGCCGCGCGAATTCCAGCAGTTGCAGCCGCAGTAATTTGTGGACAGGGACCCGACGGAAACGAACGACAAACTGACCGCGCAAAGGATACGCATGGCGCGGCAGGCCGCTCCGATTGAGGTGTACCGTGCATCTCGTGCAGCTGCATTTGATTGACATCGCCATCATCATCGCCTACCTGGTGTTATCGGTCCTGATCGGCTATTGGGTTTCCCATCGCGCCTCCCGCGATATGAAAGCCTACTTCCTGGGCGGCAACGTCATGCCCTGGTACATCCTCGGGATCTCCAACGCTTCCGGAATGTTTGATATCAGCGGCACCATGCTGCTGGTCTACTGGATGTTTGTGTACGGGCTCAAGAGCGTCTGGATTCCGTGGCTCTGGCCGACCTTCAACCAGGTATTTCTGATGGTGTATATGTCCACGTGGCTGCGCCGCTCGAATGTCATGACGGGTGCGGAATGGATCCAGACGCGGTTCGGCAAGGGCCGCGGCGCGCAACTTGCCCACATCATCGTGGTCATTTACGCGTTCATCAGCATCATCGGATTCTTCACCTACGGCTTCAAGGGCATCGGCAAATTCGCCGCGACCTTCCTGCCCTGGCACCTCAGCGTGAATCAGTACGCCCTCCTGCTTATTGCCATCACCGCTCTTTACGTCATCAAGGGCGGAATGTTCAGCGTCGTGATCACGGAAGTGCTGCAGTTCTGCATCCTTTCCGTGGCGTCATTCGCCGTGGGCATCATCGCGATGATGAAGGTCGCTCCCGGCACGCTGCAGCGCTTCATCCCCGCGGGTTGGGACAACATCTTCTTCGGCTGGCACCTGAATATGGATTGGTCCAATCTGGTGCCCTCGGCAAATGCGCGTGTGGCCCAGGACGGCTATGGCCTCTTCGGATTCTTCGTGATGATGCTCCTCTTTAAAGGCATCCTGATCAGCGCCGCGGGCCCCGCGCCAAATTACGACATGCAGCGCGTGCTTTCCTGCAAGAACCCGCGCGAAGCCTCCATGATGAGTGGCTGGGTGAACGTCGTGCTCACCTTCCCACGGTATTTCCTGATTACCGGGCTCACCGTGCTGGCTCTGGTCTTCTTCAGCGACCAGATTCGCACCATGGGCACCAACATGGATTTTGAGCGCATTCTTCCATACGCCCTCGGACGGTTTGTGCCGGCCGGTTTGCTCGGTGTGCTGATCGCAGGCTTGCTGGCTGCGTATATGTCCAACTTCGCCGCGACCGTGAACGCCGCGCCTCCTTACTTCGTCAACGACATTTACAAGCGCTTTATTAATCCCCATGCCAGCCCGAAGACCTACGTGCGCCTGAGCTATCTGAGCTCTTTCGTTGTGGTGCTAATCGGCGTGCTGCTCGGCTGGTACGTGACCAGCGTCAACAACGTGGTCATCTGGATCGTCACGGCCCTGTGGGGCGGCTACACCGCTTCCAATGTCCTCAAGTGGTATTGGTGGCGCTTCAACGGCTACGGTTATTTCTGGGGCATGGTGGCGGGAATGTCTTCCGCGATGACCATTCCGACGCTGGTCACAAGGATCGCTCCCTTGCAGAATTTCGCTCATGCCCACTCCCTCAACCTGGAAGTCTCCGTGGGCTTTGGCCTGGTGTTCCTCCTCTCTCTCATCGGCTGCTTCCTGGGCACGTATTTGACCGCGCCTGAAGATGAAGAGGTGCTTAAGGAATTCTACCGGCGCGTGCGGCCATGGGGCTTTTGGGGCCCGGTCCTGAAGAAAGTGCTGCAGGAAGATCCGTCCTTTCAAAAGAACCAGGATTTCTTCCGCGACATCTTCAACGTCGTCGTTGGCATCGTCTGGCAGATCGCCCTCGTGGCACTGCCCATCTACATCGTGACGTGGCGCCTACGCACCGCGGCCATCACTTTTGCCGTTGTCGCTATCACCTCGATCATCCTGAAGTTCACCTGGTACAACCACCTGAAGGATCTCGAACACATCAACCAGTACGGTGCCCCGGCCAGCGCCGCGCCAACAACAACGCCGGCGGTGAACACGAACTGAGGTCGCCACCAGTCCCAGGACGGAGAACGCTTGCACCGGCCTGGAATTCCTGTGTATTATTGACCAACTGGTTAGTCAATGATGGAACCGGTCGGGAAAATGAGCTCGGCGAAGGGAGCGCGGGCTGAGGCCACGCGGCACAGAATTGTGGCCGCGGCGATTCGCGAGTTCAGCGCGCGTGGTATGGCGGGAGCGCGCACGGAAACGATTGCACAGGCGGCCGGCGTGAACAAGGCGCTGCTCTTCTACTACTTCAAGAGCAAGCAGGGCTTGTATGCGGCTGCGTTTGAGCAGGTGTCGGATCAGGTGACGCTGCGCTCGATGGCGGTGCTGGACGCAGAGGCAAGCGCGGGCGAACGGCTGTTAAGCACGGCACTGGAGCACTTTGACCGTATCCTGACGCAGCCCGAGTTGCAAAGACTGATGGAACAGGAGATGGTGCGCTTCCGGCGCGGCGAGAGCCAGTTGCTGACGCGGATGGCGGAACACGCGTACCGGCCGATAATACGCCGCCTGCGCGAGGTGATAGAGGAGGGCGTGCGCCGCGGCGAGTTGTGCCATGCGGACTGGCTGCAGGTGCTCAGCGCCTCGTTGGGCGCCAATCTGTTCTATTTTCTGTCCGCGCCGATGATGCGGCTGGCGGTGCCGTTTGCGCCGTTTGTGAAGGCAGCACTGAAGCGCAGACGCAAGGCCGCCATTCAATTTCTGGGGCAAGCGCTGTTTGTGGACCGCAAGCACGGCGCAGCGGTGGCCAAGCGTGTCCTGGCGTCGCTGCCGATGCCCCGCAGTACGCGATTTTCAGTTGGGAGAACGAAACAATGAATCCGCGCAATCGTGTGTTTTTCATATTGGGCTTCCTCTTGCTGATCTCGCTGGTTTGGTATTTCTTCACCACGCGACACACCGAGGATCTGCAACTCATTGGGACGGTGGATGCCAACGAGGTGATTGTGAGCTCGCGCATCACCGGGCGCATCGAGCGCCTGGCCGTGGACGAGGGCCAGCAGGTGCAGGCGGGGCAATTGGTCGCCACCATCGAAAGCCAGGATCTGAAGGCCGCGCAATCGGCTGCCGCAGCCACTGCGGAGAGCCAGCGCTACAAACTGCTCGTGTCAAAGGACACGGCGCGCCAGACGAGCGGGAGTACGGCCAGTCAGGTGTCGAACGCAGAGGCGCAACTCCGCGCGGCGCGCGCCACGCTGGTGCAGGCCCAGGCACAGTATGAGCACCAGGACGCAGATTCCCGGCGCGCGGTCGCCCTGGCCCAGCAGGGCGTGATGAGCGCGCAGGCCCTTGACGATGCCAAGACCTCGCTCGACGCAGCGCGAGCGGCCGTGGATGCCGCGAAGGAGCAGGTCGCGGCCGCCGAAGCATCGCTGAAATTCGCGATTGCCAACACCATTCAGGCGCAAGCCGCGGCACAGTCCGCGGAAGCGACGAAAGCGGACGTGGAGAACGCGCGGGCCCTGCTGAAGCAGGCCCAGGTGGAAGTAGGCTATGCGAGCGTGGTCTCTCCCGTAACGGGCATCGTGGATGTGCGCGCGGCAAGACAAGGCGAAGTGGTCACCGCCGGAAGTCCCATCGTAACCATCGTGGATCTCACGCAAACCTGGGTCTATGCACCGCTGCCGGAAACCGAGGCTGACTCGGTCCAGTTGGGTGATGTGCTGCGCGTGGTGATGCCCAGCGGGGCGGCGCTGAATGGGAAGGTGATTGCCAAGTCCGCGGAGGGAGACTTTGCTACTCAGCGCGATGTCAGCCGCCGCAAACGAGACATCAAAACGGTGCGGCTGAAGCTGCTCATCGACAACCCGGGGATGCGCTATGTGCCTGGGATGACGGCCGAGGTGTACATCCCGAAAAGCAAGCTGGTGCGGCAATGACAGCCCACAAGAGCGATCCGCGCTATGCCGGCATAGCCATCGCCGTGGAGAACATCGTGAAGCGCTACGGCGATTTCGAAGCCGTGAGTGACGTGAGCTTCCAGGTGAAGAATGGTGAGATGTTTGGCCTGCTGGGGCCGAATGGCGCCGGCAAAAGCACCCTAATCCGCATGATGACCACGCTGATTCCGGCGACCAGTGGCCGGGCCAACATTGCGGGATTCGATGTAGCCAAAGAGCCCGACATTGTGCGCCGCGCCATCGGTGTCATTCCGCAGGCGCTGACCAGCGATATCGACCTGACCGTCGAGGAAAACCTCTCCATCTACGCAAAACTCTACGGCGTACCCAAGGCGCAGCGGGAGAAGAATATTGAGGAGCTCCTGCGGGCAGTGGATCTCCTGAAGTGGCGCGATGCGCAGACCAAGACGCTCTCCGGCGGCATGCGCCGGCGCTTGGAGATTGCGCGCGGGCTCATTCACAACCCGCAAATCTTCTTTCTTGATGAGCCGACGACCGGGCTTGACCCCGTCTCCCGCGTGGCCGTGTGGGAAATGCTGGACCATCTCCGCAGCACCCGGGAACTCACCATACTGATCACCACGCACTACATGGACGAGGCCGATCACCTGTGCGACCGCATCGCCATTGTGGACCACGGCAAGCTGGTGGCGCTGGATACCCCGATTGCTCTGAAGGCCAGTGTGCCGGGGAACAGCGTGGTCGACGTGCAGTTTGCGCGCGATGCCGGAGAGTGGCGTGAGCGGCTGGAAACGTTGGCGGGCTTGACCAGCGTGGAAGCGCAGAGCGTCGGGTCCTACAGGTTGCACACGGAGAACGGGCCACAGACCACGGCGAGCCTGGTGGCGTTGGCTGCGGACAAAGGCGCAGTGATCAAATCGTTGAGCGTGCAAAATACGACGCTCGACGATGTGTTCGTGCACTACACGGGCCGGCAATTACGAGACGAGCAGGTCAAGGCGCCTCTCTTTCAGATGCCGCCGCGGCCGGGGAACTGAACATGACCAGAATGATGGCAATTGTCGAGCGCGACCTGCGAAAGTTCTTCCGCTCGCCGACTCTGATGCTGGTCTCGATGGTGATGCCGCTGGTGCAGCTCGTCATTCTGGGCAACGCCTTCGGCGGCAAGATTCACAATGCGCGAGTGGGCGTGGTGGATTATGACCATGGCGAGCAGGCGGTGCGCGTGCGCGAGATGTTCGACTCCGTGGCGGCGAACATCAAGACATTCACCGCGGTGAATTGCAATGACGAGCGCCAGGCTCGCGAGGATGTGCGCACGGGCAAGCTGGATGCCGCGCTGATTATTCCCGCGCAGTATTCCCGGCGCGTGCTCGCGGGGGATTCGCCGAAGCTGGGTCTCGTGGTGGACAACTCCGACCAGTTCATGAGCAGCAGCCTCGAGGCGGAGATGCAGTCTCTGGCCGATGCGTTGAACACTCCGACGGTCCAGCCGAAGGTGGTGCAGCAGATTGTGCTCGAGATTGTGGAGCTGTATCCCTACGTCGAGTACATGAAGTACCTCCTGGCAGGCTCCATCGCCCTGGCGATGTATGTATCGGTGATGATTGGCGGCGGCATGCTCTATATCGACGACAAGGCGCGGGGCGTGCACGAGGGCTTCCTTGTTACACCCATCACGCGGCTGGAACTGGTGATGGGGCTGAACCTGGCGGGCGCCATCAAGGCGGTGCTTTCCGGGGTAAGCCTGACGGTCATCGGGTCGCTACTGGCGGGCTTGGGGGGTGATTTTTCATCCCGTGCAGGTGCTGCAGCTAGCGCTGTTGATTGTGGCCGTTTCGATTGCGTTTAACGGGATGATGTTTCTGTTGATGGTGCGTGTGGAGGATCCCCTGGTGCCGAGGGCCATGTTTGGCGTGCTCAATACGCTGTTGTTCTTCCCCAGCGGCTCGATTTATCCCATCGCGGCGTTTCCGCGGTGGCTGCGCGCGATTGCCGTTGTGGATCCGTTCACCTACGCCGTGCACGCGTTCAAGGCCATCCTGTTGAAGGACGGCGGGTTCGCGGCCATCCAGACCGATCTTTTGTTCCTGTTCGCCTTTGGCATTGGCACGCTGCTGATTGCCACGCCCCTTTTCAAGCGCACCCTGTAGCGCATGGGGCATGGCGACGTTTCGCGGCCACGGGAAAGCTTTATCCTGAAATCCGGAGTTGACCAATTGCAGGCGAACGCATCTTGTTTTGTTTCGATCGACTGTCGTGGGAGAATGCAACTTCGTCGAAGTTGCATTCTCCCATGTCATCCACCGCCTAAAATTTGTCATTTCGCCTGCCCTGAGCGAAGTCGAAGGGACCGGAAGGACGGCGGTTTCTTGCCGTCCCGGAGCGGAGAAATCTCTCTTCAGCTTCGGATTCCAGGTTTATAAGCAAATTCCATTGCTTGGAATGCGCGTGCGCGGGTCTCGCGGCAAATTCGGTGTGCGGAGATCTGAAGAAGCGTACGATGCACAAGCTGGGGTTTCAATCGAAACTTCCGGCTTAAATCAAGTTGTAAGCCTCAGCGCTCCTGCGTACGCCGGTATGGCAAGGCCGGGGACCAGTCCCGCCGAAACCCTCATCCGGCCCGGAGCTTTTACTCTTTATTTGTTCGAGGAGGAGAGAATGTATCGACGCTTCTTATTCCCAGTCGCCATCGCAGTTCTCGTAGCCCTTCCCGCTGTTGCCCAACACCCTGAAGAACACGCGCAGAACACGCCGCGCGCCAATCAGGGCCACGTCCCCCCGGCTCCGCCCAAGCGGGACAATCCCCACGCCAAGCCCGAACCCGAGCGCCATGTGAATGGCCGCGTCAACAGCACTCAGCACGTCAACAACGACCATTGGTACGGCCACGACAGCCCGAACGATAAGCGCTTCCACATCGCCCATCCCTTCGAGCATGGGCGCTTCGAGCACTTTGGCCCTTCCTTCCGTTATCGCGTCGAGCGCTTCGATATCGAGCATCATCGTTTCTGGTTCCCCGGCGGCTTCGGCTTTGAAGTCGCTTCCTGGGACTGGCCCGTATGCGCCGATTGGTGCTGGAATTGCGCCGATGATTTCGTCGTCTACGAGGATACCGACCACGTCGGCTGGTACCTGCTTTACAACGTTCACACCGGCGTCTACGTCCACGTCAGCTACCTGGGAATGTAGGCGCTTCCGAGTCCGGCTGATCCCGAGGCCGGCAGAGAGTCTGAATTATCCATAGCTCCATATAAAAGGGCGCCCCTTTGGGCGTAGGTCTTGAGCGTTGTTCTTATCCCCTACGCAAAGAGGCGCCCTGCGCTATGGGTCGATTATTCCTTCGCTCCATCCACGAAACGCAAGGCCAACGCGTATTCACCTGCTGGTGCAGAGCCTAGATCAATCTGGATGTCTTCCCCTTGTTCCGTCCAAGCAAGTGGCTGGTTGTAGCCGAGCAGGTAGATCTCCGAGCCCTTCTTAGGCCGAACGGATTTGAGCGTGACCGAGCCCGATTTCGGGATGCCCAGGAGAATTGCGTACACATACGGCCCTTTTGAGGTAAAGCGGACTGGAATCCCTTCCTTCGTTTCACCTTCTGCCCGATTCCAGGGGCGAGTCCCGTAAATGGCCTCTCCGTTTTGCTCCATCCATTTGCCGAGGAGCTTCAGCCGCTCGAGTTGCACCGCGGGAATCGTGCCGTCGGCTTCCGGGCCAATGTCCAGGAGCAGGTTGCCGTTCTTGCTGACAATGTCCACCAGCAGATGGATGAGCTCCGCCGGTGCAATCGTCTCGGCTTCTCGCTCGGCGCGGTTATAACCAAAAGAACGCCCCAGCCCGCGGCATTCCTCCCACTTCTTCGCGTTGATCTTGCCCAGGGTCTCGTATTCCGGGGTCGTGAAGTCGGAATGCTTCACTCCAAATCGATTGTCGATGACGCCGTCCGGAACGGCCGCGTAGTACTCGGCCATCAATTGCAGAGGGTGGCCGGACTTGGGATAGTCGATGTCATTCCAGAGCAGCGCGGGCTTGTAGCGATTGATCAGCTCGCGCACGTGGGCGTCCGCATACCTTCCGTACGCCTCGCTCTCGGGTTTCACTTTCTCGTAATCCTCGGAAACCCGGATCGGCCCGGGCACAAAAGTCCAGTCATAGCCCCCGGAATAGTAGAGCCCCATGCGCAAGCCCTGCTTGCGGACCGCTGTCGTAAGCTCTCCTACCAAATCCCGGGAAGCGTGCTGGCGATCCGCGGGAAGCGTGGGATTCGGCGTCGTGCTCGGCCACAGCGTGAAACCATCGTGGTGCTTGCTCGTCAAAACCACATATTTCGCTCCCGCCTCTTTTATCACTTTCGCCCAGGCGTCGGGATCCCACTTCTGGATCTCCCGGTCAAAAATGGCCGCAAAGTTATAGTAATCGTAATCGGCGCCGTATTTTTCGCGATGATACTTCTGGGTAGGCGAACCTTCGATGCGCATCGAGTTGTAATACCATTCGGCATAAGGATTGTTCTTGATGTAGTCCTGGTTGGCGAAATCGTGTTCCGGATGGCTCACCGGCGCCCACCCGGGCACGGAATACAGCCCCCAATGGATGAAAATCCCCAGCTTCGCATCGGCATACCAGTCCGGCAGCGGGTGCCGGTCCAGTGACTCAATGGTCGCCTCATAATGCGCGGGATTTTGCGCCTGCGCCGCAACGCCTGCAATAAACACAATCGAAAAGCCCAGCACGAAACTTAATACGGCGCGATACGCGTTTTCCCCCATCCCTCTCCTCCTTTGCGATCACTATCCTTCAGGGAAACCCAAATCACATCGCTTCCCGAACACTCAATTACGGCCACGGATCTTCCCGCGAACGGACAGCGGCAGTGCTCCCACGAATCCTCTATTCTCCGGGCCTCAACACCGTCATCATGTGATGTAAACTCTCTCCTGTCCACCGCTACCCGTGAAGCAATCCTGGCTTTCACGTGCGGCGTTTGAGGCACTAGAAATCGATTAGTGGTCAATAAGGCAGGTCGAAGGTGCCAGCTAACGACTCAACTCATGGAAAACTTCTAAGACTCGACGCGCGCGACAACGTCCTTGTTGCCCTGGCCGATCTGCGTAAAGGCGAGATCATTCGCTTTTCCGGGAACGACTGCGTTCTCTTGTCCGACGTGCCGGCCAAACATAAGTTCGTCACCCAAGATCTCGCCGCCGGCGAAGACGTCATCATGTATGGCGTTCTGGTCGGCAAGGTGACGCAGAATCTGCAACGCGGAGAATTGCTTTCCACGCGCAACATCCGCCACGCCGCCGCCTCGTTTCACAAAAAGGAAGGAACCGCCCGCTGGACCCCGCCGGACGCTTCTCCCTGGCGTACGAAAACGTTTCTTGGATACCGGAGGGCTGATGGCCAGGTCGGTACACGGAATTATTGGCTCGTTCTTCCCCTGGTCTTTTGCGAGAACAGAAATCTGAACGTCTTGAAACAAGCGTTCGAGGAAGAACTTGGATTCACTGCCCCTCAAATCTATCGCCGCCAGGTTGCGGAGCTCGCCCGGCTCTACCGCGAAGGCGGCACCGAAAAGATAAAAACACTTTCGCTCACCGAAACACCGCAAGCGCCGGCTTCTCCCAGAATCTTTCGCCATCTCGACGGCATCAAGTTTCTTGTGCACGAGGGCGGCTGCGGGGGAACACGCGAGGACTCCAACAATCTTTGTGCGCTCCTCGCGGGCTACATTCACCATCCTAATGTCGCCGGCGCGACCGTCCTCAGCCTCGGTTGCCAGCATGCCCAGGTTCCCATCCTTCTCGAGGAAGTGAAGCGCCGCGATCCAAATTTCAGCAAGCCGCTTCTGATCTTCGAGCAGCAAAAAAGCCCGTCCGAAGCGGCCATGATTTCACAGGCCATCCGCGACACTTTTCTAGGGCTTGCTGAGGCGGACAAATCCACCCGCGTGCCGGCGCCGCTTTCGCAACTCAGCCTTGGCCTCAAATGCGGTGGTTCGGACGGGTTTTCAGGCCTCTCCGCGAATCCCGCCATCGGTCACACTGCCGACCTCGTCGTCGCACTCGGTGGGAAGGGAATTCTTTCCGAATTCCCTGAACTCTGCGGTGCCGAGCAGGAGCTGATCAATCGTTGCGTCAGTGAAGAAGTCTCGGACCGCTTCATGCAGCTCATGAGCGATTATGCCGCACGGGCCAAAGCCGTTCGTTCCGGTTTCGAGATGAACCCTTCGCCCGGCAATATCCGTGATGGATTGCTCACCGATGCCATGAAGTCAGCAGGCGCAGCCAAAAAGGGCGGCACTTCGCCCGTCACCGCAGTGCTCGATTATCCGGAGTACTCTCGCGTGCCGGGATTGCATCTTCAGTGTACGCCGGGCAATGACGTGGAATGCGTGACCGCCCAGGTCGCTGCCGGCGCCAATGTCGTCTTGTTCACAACCGGGCTGGGCACGCCTACGGGTAATCCCATTACTCCGGTCATTAAGATATCCGCCAATTCGAATCTCGCGCAGCGTATGCCGGACATTATTGATATCGACGCAGGCGGCATCATCTCTGGCGAAAAAACCATCGAGCAGATGGGTGAGATGATTCTGGACCGCACTATCCAGGTAGCGAGCGGTGAAATCCGCACCAAAGCCGAACTGCTCGGGCAAGACGACTTTATCCCCTGGAAAAGAGGTGTTTCGCTCTGAGAAATCGCAAGCTTCCATCTTATGAATGCTTTTCGGGAGGGCGCGCCTTTTCAAGCTGAGCGCAGCGGAGGACACAGCTTGCGGAAAAGCTTCTCTTTAGGAGGCCGGGACTTCAGTCCCGGCGTAAAGCCGCCAAAACCAATGGGCTTTAGCCCCTGAAGAAACCTTTTTTGGCATTTTCCCGCGGCTTCTTCAGTTCTGCCAAAAGAGTCGGGGAATTTAGGGTTTCAAACCCTGAGCTAACCAGGGGAATATCGAAAAATTTATGATATAGGCTCCAGAGGCGACCAAACGCTCTCCGGCTTCAAGGTGGCTTCGCATGGACTTGCAAATTAAAGACAAGGTTGTCCTGATCACCGGCGGCGCCAAGGGTATCGGCGCGGCAATCGCCCGGGCCTGCGCGCACGAGGGTGCTATCCCGGTCTTCGTGGACCGCGATGCCGAGGCCGGGGAACAACTGCAGTCGGAACTGCAAGCGGCGGGCAAAGTCTGCGGGCTGATCTGCGTTGATCTCCAAGTCCCGGAAAATTGTTCCTCGGCGGTCGAGCGCACACTTCAGGATTTTGGCAGGCTCGATGTTCTCGTCAACAACGCCGGCACCAATGACCGTGTCGGCCTCGAACAAGGCAGCCCCGAAAAATACTTGGCCTCGCTGCAACGCAATCTTCTGCATTATTACAACATGGCCCACTACGCCTTGCCGGCGCTGAAGAAGTCGCAGGGCTGTATCGTCAACATCGCTTCCAAGACGGCCTTCACCGGCCAGGGCGGCACATCAGGCTATGCGTCTTCCAAGGGCGCAATCCTTGCTTTGACGCGCGAATGGGCTGTGGAATTGCTCCCCTACGGAATTCGCGTGAACGCCGTTGTCCCCGCGGAGGTGATGACGTCGCTCTACAAGGAGTGGCTCAGCAGTTTGCCGAACCCTGAAGAAAAGCTGCAGCAGATCGTGTCGAAGATACCGCTCGGCAAGAGAATGACCCATGCCGAAGAAATTGCCGCTATGGCTCTTTTTCTTCTCTCTCCCCAGGCCGCACACATCACCGCACAGTTTTTGTTCGTCGATGGCGGCTACGTTCATCTCGACCGCGCCTTGAGCTGACACCCGGGTCAGCGCAGGTGACGCCAGTTGGCAGGCGCGGACGATCCTCTTGGAGTGCGGCGGCTTGCCGCCGCTTTTGCGTAGTAAGCAACTCCGCAAAAGTGATTTCCAACGAGCATGAAGCGTCCGCCACTCGGGCGTGCGCCTTTCTCTTGGGTTAGTCGATTTTTGTAGTGGCCGACCTTCACATCGGTCACTTAGGTTTGCCGTCTGTAGCGCAGGGCGAGTCCGTGAGCCTCGCGATTTTCTTTCGCTTCGGCCCTGGCGAAAAACTCCCCTCTAGTCAATTCGTGTCGATTGACCCGAAACCTGCTTGCGGATCTTCTTGCATCTAATGAGATAACTTCCGCTCAATCCCTTTTCCCAACTCCACCAACTCCTGCTCCAATTGCGGCGACTCTTGAAAGGCCACAATCCGGACCAGGTACGCGCCCGTGCGGAATGTGAGGCTTTGTTTGTACAGCCGCGATGCATCACCCACTCCCGCGCTTTTGGCGTCTCCTGTCGGCTCCGACTCAAATATCGTTTTCGCTCCCGCCGCGTTGGACATGGTGTAGATATCCGCTACCACCTCGGTCTGGTCCTTCGCCTTGTACTCCGCCGTCGAAGCGCTTTGCACGCCAGCCTTGATGTACTTCTCCGCGTCGCCGTCGTTGTACTTCCACAGATCGGCCGCGGCGAACGTGCGCACTTCTCCCGTCCTCGACCAATCGCTCACCTCACTCGCCTCGGGAAAACCATGGTTCGGCGGCAGCGATCCGTGCTTGCAGCCAGAGCCCGCAAGCAATATCCCTGCCAACACAATGTTCGCCGCTGCGTGCCGCGCCAATTCCATTTTCCTCATCCCACGCATCGCCTCACCCTTCAATCCGCACCGGCTCCAGCTTCGGTGCCAGTGCTTGAATCACTGCGAAAGCCAGCAAATACGCGCTCCCGGCTATCCCGAAAATAATTGAATACGATCCCGTCCATTGCAAAATGTGACCCACCACCTCCACAAGCAGCATACCGCCCACTGCACCCGCCATCCCTGCTATCCCGATCACCGAGCCAATCGTCTCTCCCGGAAACATGTCCGAAGCCAGCGTGTACATATTCGCGGACCAGCCCTGGTGCGAAGCGGTTGCCAGTCCGATGATTCCCACCGCCATCCATAAATTGGACACCCGCGCCGCCAGCACAATCGGCACTACCCCGCACGCGCAAATCAACATCGCCGTTTTCCGCCCGCGATTCACGCTCCATCCCCGCTTGATCAGCGCCGCCGGAATCCAGCCTCCGCCCACGCTCCCCACGCTCGCAGCCTGATAAATCACCACCAGCGGAGCACCCACGTGCAACAGCGTGATGCCGTGCGACCTGTTCAGAAAGTCGGGGATCCAGAAAAGGTAGACCCACCAGATCGGGTCCGTCATGAACTTGCCCAGTGCGATGGCCCACATCTGCCGGTGCGGCACCAGCTTTCGCCACGGGATTTTCCTTGCCTCCTCCGCCATGAGCGGCCCCGGCACCCCACGGCCCTTCTCACCCGGCGAGCGATACAGCGCCAGCCACGCGATCACCCAAAGCATCCCTATCCCACCCGTGATCAGGAACGCCCATCTCCATCCAAACTGAATCGTGATCCACGGCACCGTCAAAGGCGTCACCAGCGCTCCTAGGTTTGTCCCTGCGTTGAATATCCCCGTCGCCAGCGCGCGTTCTCTTTTCGGAAACCATTCTGCAACGCTCTTCACCGACGCCGAAAAGCTTCCGCCTTCTCCCAATCCCAGCGCCGCTCGCGCGATAGCAAATCCTGCCACCGACCGTGCCGCCGCGTGCGCCATCGCCGCGATGCTCCACGCGATCACCGCCAGCGAATATCCTCTTCGCGTGCCCAGGCGATCGATCAGCCGCCCCACCACCAACGACCCCGCCGCATACGCCACCTGGAACCCCAAAATGATGTTGCTGTAGTCGATTTCGCTCCAGTGCAGTTCCTGCTGCAGCGTCACCTTCAGAATCCCGATCACCTGCCGGTCGATGTAATTCACGGTTGCCGCGAAAAACAGCAATCCGCAAATCATCCATCGCCAGTTTCCCGCGCCCCCGCCGTTTTTTGCTCTTCGATCTCTTCAGTATTCACAGCGCCTCTGATCAACGCCTTTGCTCTTGCACCATTCCTTAGCAGCCCGCCGAAAAACTCTTCCTCCTTAGGGGGTCAGGGCTTCAGCCCTGACATAAAGCCTGCCAAATGAATTGGGCTTTCGCGCCTTTTGCGTCCGCCGATTTTTGGCGGAAGCCCCCGAAGAAACTCTTCTCTGCTGCCCTTCAACAAGCTTTCAGGTCGCCTAAGAGTACCTGTTGCCCTCCATCCGCGAAAGCCAGAAATGCAATTCCCCAACGATTCCCTTGACAATGCGCCGCGCCAGGTGTTTTCCTGCTTTGCGAGAGTCGCGAGCGCTTTTCTCATCACTTGTTCCTTCGCGGCAAAGCGATATGCCCTTTATCCACGAGGATTTCCTGCTCCAGAACGCCACCGCCCGCCATCTTTACCACAAATTTGCCGCCGG
The DNA here is from genome assembly GCA_002478115.1 of Candidatus Acidiferrum typicum. Classification (GTDB taxonomy): domain Bacteria; phylum Acidobacteriota; class Terriglobia; order Acidiferrales; family UBA7541; genus Acidiferrum; species Acidiferrum typicum. The sequence continues at coordinate 50,981 of DLMH01000140.1, forward strand.
TCAGCCCATTCTTGATTTCCACTCCCATCTCTCCGCAGCGGACATCGCCGCCAACCGGCAGTTTCGCAATCTCTTCGAGATCTGGCTCGAGGGTGATCACTACAAATGGCGTGCCATGCGTGCCAACGGTATCGCCGAAACCTTTTGTACCGGCGAAGCTTCACCCTACGACAAATTCCTAGCTTGGGCCTCCACGGTCCCGCACTGCCTCCGCAATCCGCTCTACCACTGGACCCATCTCGAATTGCAGCGCTATTTCGGCGTCGACGAATTGCTGGATGAAGGGTCTGCACCGGATATTTGGCAGCACGCCAACGAGCTTCTGGAAACTCCAGAATTGTCCACGCAAGGAATTCTGGCGAAATTCTGTGTGCGTGCCCTCTGCACAACCAACGACCCCATCGACGATCTGCAACCCCACTCCCAAATTGCCGCGGCCCACCTGCCTACGCGCGTCTACCCGACTTTTCGCCCCGATCGGGCCTTGGACGTTCATCTGCCCGCCGTCTTCAATCCCTGGGTCGAGCGTCTCGCTGCCGCCGCCAACGTCTATATCCGCTCCTTCCCGGATTTCCTGGACGCCTTGCGCAAACGCCACGATTTCTTCCATCAAGCGGGTTGCCGTCTCTCCGACCACGGCCTGGTCCACTGTTACGCAAATTTCTGCAGCGAATCCCGCGCCCGCGCCATCTTCGATCAGGCGCGCACCGGACAAGCCGCAACGCATGAAGAGCACGCCGAATTTGCCTCCCACCTGATGCTCTATTTCGGCCATCTCGACGCGCAATCCGGCTGGACCAAACAATTGCATCTCGGCGCTCTCCGCAACGTCAACTCCCGCGCCCTGCAATCCCTCGGCCCCGATACCGGCTTTGACTCCATCGTCGACTTCCCGCAGGCGGCGTCCCTCGGTGCCTACCTTAATCAACTCAATCGCGAAAACGCCTTGCCCAAGATGATCCTCTACAATCTCAATCCCGGCGATAACTACATCTTCGCCACCATGGCCGGCAATTTCCAGGATGGCAGCATCCCCGGCAAAATCCAGTTTGGCAGCGGCTGGTGGTTTCTCGATCAGAAGGAAGGCATTGAGTGGCAGTTGAACGCGCTCTCAAACGTTGGCTTGCTCCCTCGTTTCGTCGGCATGCTCACGGATTCCCGCTCCTTTATGTCCTTCCCCCGCCACGAATATTTCCGCCGCGTTCTCTGCAATCTTTTGGGCCGCGATATCGAGCGCGGCGAGTTGCCCGATCGCGAAGATCTCGTCGGCCCGATGATCGAAAACATCTGCTATCACAACGCCGCCCGCTTCCTTGGCCTCACGATCAGTTGATCGGCTCTAGGTCCCGCTCAATCTGCTCTTGTGCTATGAAAGCGCTCTCGCCCCTGTGGCACAGTCACTCCTGACTGTGCTCTTGGGTTTGCCGTGCTCTTGGGTTTGCCTCTGTAGATGCTGGGCTTTAGCCCAGCTCTTGGGTCTCTCCTGCCCTTGTAGGGCCCGCCTTTTTACCCTGAGCATCGCGAAGGGCTGAGGCGGGCCACAACTGATCCCACGCCACAATGTCTCGTGCAGGTCCCCAGGTGTTTGCCTTTTTGTATAGCGTTAGCGCACGTCGATTCTGCACGCTTCACCCGCCCGCCGCTTTCTGGCGGGCCCTTGCCGCTCCTGCGCCTTTTCTCGTCCCTTATGGAGGCCCAGCGCCGCGGGACCTCATCTCGCCAACCTCCGTGCTAGACTACCCCTTCGCGTTCACCGCTCTGCCTCTTCCGGTGCCCGCCCGTGGAGACTCCATGGCTCGTCCCTCACAATTCGAACGTCGCGCTCGCACCTCCATCGAAGCATCGATCGCCGCGAAGCGCTCCCTCCTTCGCAACTCTCAAATCCTTTCCGGCCTTTCCCAACTCGCCGCTTCCCTGATCCATGCCTTCAAGCGCGGCAACAAGGTTCTCCTCTTCGGTAACGGCGGCAGTGCCACGGACGCCCAGCACATCGCTGCGGAACTCGTTGGCCGCTTCGCCTTTGATCGCCCCGCTCTTCCCGCGCTCTCCCTCGCCACAAATCTTTCCGCCGTCACCGCCATCGCCAATGATCACGGCTTCCGCCGCGTCTTTTCTCGCCAGATCCAAGCCTTCGGCCGCCCCGGCGACGTTGCCATCGCCATTTCCACCAGTGGCAATTCGCCCAACGTCCTTCACGCTGTCGCTCTCGCCAAAAAAATGCGCATGCACACCGCCGCCCTCACCGGACGTTCCGGCGGCAAACTCAAATCCATTGTTGATCTTTGCCTGCGCGTGCCTTCTGACGATACTCCGCGCATTCAGGAATGCCACATCCTGCTCGGCCACATCCTATCCGAAATTGTCGAGCAGGAACTCTTCGCTTCCCGCGTCTTGGCGCGCTCTTCTCGCAACCCGCGTAAATAATCGCTTGCGCTACGTTTTCATCGCTGTGGCACAGTCACTCTTGTTTACCCTGAGCCGCGAAGGGACTGTGCTCTTGGGTTTGTTTTTTCTTGGGGGTCGGTTCGTGTAGGCGGTAAGCACCGCTCGACCCCATCTCGGCAAGCTGTAAGCATTTTGTCATTCCGATCCCGCAAAGCGGGAGAGGAATCTGCTTTTTCCGGCGGCTTTTCTATTCCCGCGCCCCGGCAAAAAATCCCCTCTACCCCTTCTCCCCGCTCGTAATCGCCTCCTCAACCGTTTCGATGTCCACCAATCCCCAGCAACCATACAGCGCCGGCAGCACGCGCCCCGCTTCATGCTTTCTCCGCAATTCCGCCACGCGCTCCGTTCCCGACCTGTACGCCGGCAGGTACATTCTTCCCAGCAGTGGATGTCTCCCCCACGCTCCGGAAAGTTTGTCTGCGCGTTCTTCCGTTACCAGGTACTCGCGCCTCAAAATCTTCGCCACTTCTTCCCGCGCCGCGCCTTCCCCCCATGTCAAATAGGACGACTGGTTCTTCGCGTCATCCTGCAACAGCGCCAGCAGCACCCCGATCTGCAGATCTTCCTCCGGCAGTTGCTCCACCTCCGTCACGCCGTGCGCAATCAGGATCGCGTTATTCGCGATGCCCTCAAACAGCGTCGCCGCCCGCGTATTCATGGTCAGCACCGTGGCCTCGAACCCCGCGAGCCACCGCACGTACAGATCTTGCAGATACGCAAACGTCGTCACATGCCCCGGCACCACCTCATGGCTCACCAATTGCTCGAACTCCGGCACCGATATTTTCAGCGAAGCATTGATCTCATACGTTGCCTCATACTCCGGTTTGCCGTTCGCCTTTCGCGCTCGCCCGATGTAATTCATCGACCCTGAAAACCATGCATCCTTGATCGGCAGAAACTCGATGTTGGCCCGCGGCACTCCCGCCAGTTCCTTCGGCAGATGTGGCATCAGATGCGTCTCGCACAGCTTGTCGTAGTGCGCGATGAACCCCGCGCTCAGCCGTCGCACCGACGCCATCGGCACCGTGCGTTCCTGCCGCCATTCATCCACCGCCTTCAGCACTCCTTCGGGTCCATTCTTCAAATAGCCTGCTCGCCGCAGCAACTCCGCCACACGTTCCCGTTTTCTTTCCGGTTTCGACGGCTCCGGCGCGCGCCCCGTGGAAGCCTTCACGCAATCCTCGTAGCTCACCGCCTCCCCCTTGCCGAGCGTCTCCATCGCCAGCTTCCACATCGCTTCCAGGGACGTGGCCAGACCCGCGAGATACGATCCCCGCAAGCTCTTCGTCCTTTTCCCTTCCGCACGAATGCCTTTTATCGCCCCGGGAATGTCAATCTGCTGCAAATACTCCTCAATCGCTTTGCGGTCCACGTCCTTCGACGCCACTCCTCCCGATTCCCGGATGCGTGCCGCCGCTGGAATCGTGTACGCCGCTGGCAGCGCCTCATCCGAAAACCAGGAGTCCGCAATGAACCGCCCCGTGCCGCTCGCGCACTTCACATCGCCGCCCCACAATGTGTCGATCCCCAGGATCGCGTCCGCTACGTACTTCCCCAGTTGGTCCATTAGATCTCCTTCTCTTTTCGCAGGGAGCCAAACCACACATACAGGCACAGCCCCACGAAAAGCACTGCCGAAACAATTTGCGAAATCTCTTCCTTTGCATAAAACGGTGTCCGGATCAACTCCTCGCGGTACCCCGGCACCAGCCGCAGCGCCGCTCCCAGTACTCCCCCTAATGCTCCCCCCGCCATCAGTCCTGACGCAATAATCACGCCGCGCGCTCTCACCCGGTCCCCCGTTTCACCGCCCGCCTTGTCCGCGCGCTTGTTCAGCAAGTGTGACAAGAATCCTCCCACCAGCGCCGGCGTGTTCAGCTCCAGCGGCAAATACATTCCCAGCGCGAAAATCAGCGATGGCTGCCCCAGCATCTCCAGGATCACCGCAATCACCGCTCCCGTTCCAAATAACAGATACGCGATCGGCTGGTGGCTCATGAATCCTTCCACTAACGCCTTCATGATGGACGCCTGCGGCGATGCCAGCACCGGCCGCAAGTCTCCCGCTGCCGCTTCCCCAAACTGGAACGTCCGCGCCAGCATCACGATCGTTAACCCGGCGAAAATCGCCGCCGCGATCACTCCCAGAAATTTCACCTTCTCCTGTGCTGCCGGCGTCGACCCGAGCCAGTATCCCGTCTTCAAGTCCGTGATCGCCTGTCCCGATACCGAAAGCGCCGTGCACACCATTCCCGCAATCGCCATCACAAAAAACATTCCCGTCGTCCCGGACAGTCCGAACCGTAGCAGCACCGCCGCCGACAAAATGATCGTCAGCATCGTCATCCCGGACACCGGATTCCGCGCCGTTGTCGCAATCGCGTTCGCCGCCACCGAAGTGAAGAAAAACGAAAACACCAGCGTCAGCAGCAATCCCGCCGCCAGCACCGCAAACGATACCCGCAAGTTCCCCAGCAACAGCGCCACGCCAATCGCCCCAATCACCACCCCCGCCAGAATCGCCGTCATCGAAATATCGCGATCCGTCCGCTCCGCCGCCGCCGCTTCGCCCTTCCGGAAAACTCGCAGCGCGATTCCGAACGAACCCGCCACCACACGCAGCGACTTCACGATCCCGAAAATCCCCGCCGTCGCAATCGCTCCCACGCCCACAAACCGCACGTAGTTCCGGTAGATTTGTACCGCCGTCATCTTTGCAATCGGAATCGCCGCCGGGTACACCGCGCTGTCCAGGTGGCTTCCCACGAACCAGATCAGCGGCACCAGCACCAGATTCGACAGCAGGCCGCCCGCGCACAGGATCATCGAGCTGCGCAGTCCGATCACATACCCCAGCCCCAGGATGAACCCTACTGCATCGAAGCTCAGCGCCATCCGCGCCCGCTCATTCAGCATCCGGATCACCGGCACAAATCGAAAATCCACATACTCTTTCCACACCTGAAATGTGGTCACCAAAAAATCGTACACGCCCGCGATCGCCGTCGCTTGCAGCAGCAGCCTCGCCTGCGATCCGCCCTTCTCCCCCGTAACCAGCACTTCCGTGATCGCCGTCGCCTCCGGGTAGGGAAGTAGCCCGTGCTGCTCCCGCACGAAATACCGCCGCAAAGGAATCAGAAACATCACTCCCAGGCATCCGCCCGCCAGGCAAATGAAAATTGTCTGCACGGGATGCGGATTTAATTTCAGAATGTACAGCGCCGGCACCGTGAACACCGCTCCCGCCACCACCCCGCCCGCCACTCCCCCAATTCCTGTGATGATCACGTTTTCCAGCAGGCTCGATCTCCGCTTGTACAGTCGTGCCAGCCCGATCGCCAGGATCGAAATCGGAATCGCCGATTCCATCACCTGGCCCACTTTCAGCCCCGAATACGCCGCCGCCACCGTGAAGATCACGCAGAACACCACCCCCCAGCCCACCGATCGCAACGTCAGCTCCGGCTCTTTTGCTTCAGCTCCCACCACCGGCCGGTACACTTCGCCCGGCTCCAGGCTCCGGTACGCATTGCTCGGCAGCGATTTCTTCTCGGTTTCGCTCATCGCGCTTCATCCTCCGCCGGAATTTCCCAGCCACTCATCACTAGCTACTCACAAAAGGCGAGTCTTTGTAGCGGCCGCCTTTTTACCCAGAGCGTAACGAAGGGCTGAGGCGGGCGCTTTTTGTGTGACGAAGCCAACTATGTCTCGATTGCACCCGAAACAACGAACCGTCCGTCTCGTCATTCTTTCTGACGACCCGTGCATGGTGCCACATCCTGGCTGGAAATCCGGGCTAAAGCTCTTCGCAATTCCCCTGAACAGACCAACGCCACAGAAACACTCTGTGGCGCGGCCTTCTCAAGCAAACCAAAAGCTATCTCACAAACAGCTCCCAGGAGGGCACCAGTTCACAGGCTGTGGGGAAAGTCTTTTCTTTAGGAGGCCGGGGCTTCAGCCTCGGCGTAAAGCCCCTATAAGCAACGGGCTTTAGCCCCTGAAGAAATGTTGTCAAGCATTTTTCTGCAGCCCCATTAGACGCGATGAATTTGAATCCTCACGACAGATGCAGTGTCTGCACCTGCAGCTTCGCCCCATCCGCCGCCGCGGTGCTTGCCTGCTTTCCCGTCCCGCCGTTCACCCGCACTTCCGTCTCTTGCGCATCCACCACCGCAATCGCCGCGATGTTGACGATCTCCTCGACTTCGGCGCCACGCTGCAGCACGTGTACCGGCTTGGACATCCCCATCAGGATCGGCCCAATCGTTTCCGCGCCGCCAATTCGCGCCAGCAGCTTGTAGCAGGTGTTCGCCGAATTCAGGTCCGGGAATACCAGCACGTTCGCTCCGCCGTGCAAGCTGCTGAATGGATACGTTTCCGCGATGATTTCCGGCACTACCGCCGTATCCGACATCATCTCTCCATCAATCATCAATGCCGGATCTGCTTTGTGTACCAGTTGCACCGCCTGCCGTACCTTCTCGGTCAGCGGGTGCGGTGTGCTGCCAAAGTTGGAAAACGACAGCATCGCCACCCGCGGTGTTACGTTGAACCGCCTCGCCATTTCCGCCGCGCACAGCGCGATCTCCGCCAGATCTTCGGCGCTCGGCTCGATATTCACCGTGCAATCCGCCAGGAAATAGATATCGCCGCGCTTTGTCACCAGCGCATACAATCCGGAGACCTTGTGCAGTCCCGGCCGCGGCTTGATCACCTGCAGCGCCGGCCGGATCGTGTCCGGAAAGTGCTGCGTCTCGCCGCCCACCAGTGCGTCCGCGTCTCCCACCTGCACCATCACCGCCCCAAACAGGTTCCGGTTGTTGATCAGCCCCCGCGCTTCCGAAAGTGTCACCCCGCGCCGCTGCCGCAATTCATACAGCGTCTGGATGTACGCCTCCCGCTTCGGCCATGTAGCCGGATCCACGATCTGGATTTCTTCCAGTTCCACGGACAGATCCGCCGCCTTCGCCCGAATCACTTCCGTATTCCCGATCAGCATCGGCTGCGCGATTTTTTCATCCACTAGAATCTGCGCCGCCCGCAGGATTTTCTCGTTCTCTCCTTCCGGAAACACCACGCGCTGCGGCTTGTTCTTCGCTTTGTGAATGATCAGCCGCATCACCTCATGCGCCTTCCCCAGCAGCCTTTCCAGCCGCTCGCGGTATTCCTCCAGGTTCACCGGCTCCTTCGCCACCCCCGTTTCCATCGCCGCCCGTGCCACCGCCGACGCCGTCCACACCAGCACCCGCGGATCAAATGGTTTCGGAATGATGTATTCCGGCCCAAACCGTATGCGCTCCACTCCATACGCGTGGCACACCGAATCCGGCACATCTTCTTTCGCCAGTTCCGCCAGCGCCCGCGTCGCTGCCAGCTTCATCTCCTCGTTGATCGCCGTGGCGTGCACGTCCAGCGCCCCGCGGAAAATAAACGGGAATCCCAGCACGTTGTTCACCTGGTTCGGATAATCGGAGCGCCCCGTGGCTATGATCACGTCCTTGCGTGTGGCCACTGCGTCGTCATACGTAATCTCCGGATCGGGGTTCGCCATCGCGAACACGATCGGCCGTGCCGCCATCGTTCGCAGCATCTCTGGCGTGAACGCGCCCTTCACGGACAATCCTATAAACACGTCTGCGCCCTTCACCGCTTCCGCCAGCGTGCGCATCTCCGTCTTCTGCGCGAACCGCGCCTTGTACGGGTTCATCCCCTCGGTCCGGCCTTCATAGACCACGCCTTTCGTGTCCGCCATGAAAATGTTTTCGTGCTTCACTCCCAGCCGCACGTAGTGTTCCGCGCACGCAATGCCCGCCGCGCCGCTCCCATTGAACACCACGCGTACTTTGTCGATCGGCTTGCCCACGATCTCCAGCGCATTCAGCAGGGCTGCTCCCGAAATGATCGCCGTCCCGTGCTGGTCGTCGTGAAACACCGGGATCTTCATTGTTTTCTTCAGCGTCTCTTCAATGTAGAAACATTCGGGCGCCTTGATATCCTCCAGGTTGATTCCGCCGAACGTCGGCTCCAGCAATTGGCACACCTTGATGACGTCGTCTGGATTCATCGAATCCACTTCCAGGTCGAACACGTCCACGTCCGCAAACCTCTTGAATAGCACGGCCTTTCCTTCCATCACCGGTTTCCCGGCCAGTGCTCCAATGTTCCCCAGGCCCAGCACGGCGGTTCCATTCGACACCACCGCCACCAGGTTACCTTTCGCGGTGTACTTGTATGCGTCCTTCGGTTCCTTCTCAATTTCCAGGCAGGGCTGCGCCACCCCCGGTGTGTACGCCAGGCTCAGGTCTCTCTGTGTGCGGCACGGCTTCGTCGGGGTTACTTCGATCTTTCCAGGGCGCGCGCCAAAGTGATACGCCAGCGCGTCTGACTTTTGTATCGGCATGTTTTTTCTCCAGACTGCAGGCCCTTAGGCGTGTGGGGAGGTGAGTGGATTCCTCAACCTCGAAGGCACGTCGTTCAACTTCCCATCTGACTTCTACCCGTCCAACTAATTCCCAATTCTGCCCGTGGCACAGTCACTCCTGACTGTGCTCTTGGGTCTGTACTGGCCGATCTTTAGATCGGCCACAAGGCCACTCCCTATTCCTTACGCGGCCATTCCCCTACCACGCCCCCGTGTTCAAATACTCGTGGATCGCTTTTGCCGCGCGTCTCCCCGCTCCCATCGCCAGGATCACCGTCGCGCTTCCCGTCACGATGTCGCCGCCGGCAAACACGCCTTTTCTTGACGTTCGCTGCGATTCGCTGTCCGCCTCGATGTAGCCTCTCTTGTTCGTCTTCAGCCCCGGCGTCGTCGATTGTACCAGCGGGTTCGCCGATGTTCCCGTCGCGATGATGGCCACCGAGAGCGGCACCTCAAACTCCGATCCCGCGATGGGAATCGGCCGCCGCCGTCCCGAAGCGTCCGGTTCGCCCAATTCCATTCGCACGCACCGCGCTGCTCGCAGCCAGCCCCGCCCATCGTCCAGAAATTCCACCGGATTTGTCAGCACCTGAAAATCGATGCCCTCTTGCTTCGCGTGCTTCACCTCTTCCGCGCGCGCCGGCATCTCCGTCTCGCTCCGCCGGTACAGCACGTACGCCCTTTCCGCCCCCAGCCGCCGCGCCGACCGAATCGCGTCCAGCGCTGTGTTTCCCCCGCCGATCACCGCCACGTGCTTCCCGCGCAACCCCACCATCGGCTCGTCGTACCGCGGGAATTCGTACGCGTGCATCAGGTTGATCCGCGTCAGAAATTCATTCGCCGAATACACCCCGTTCAGGTGCTCTCCCGGAATATTCAGAAACACCGGCAATCCCGCGCCCGTGGCGATAAATACAGCGTCATATCCTTCCTCTTCAAACAGTTCGTCAATCGACACCGTCTTCCCCACCACCACGTTTGTCTCGAACTCCACGCCCATCTTTCTCATCGTGTCGATCTGCTCGCGCATCACCTGCTTCGGCAAACGGAACTCCGGTATCCCGTACACCAGCACGCCGCCAATCTCATGCAGTGCCTCGAAGACATGTACCTGGTGGCCTCTCTGGATCAAATCGCCCGCCGCGCTCAATCCCGCTGGCCCGCTTCCCACGATCGCCACTTTCTTGCCCGTCGGCGCCGCATTCGCTGCCGGCGGCGCCCCTGCTTTCTGCTCGTAGTCCGCCACAAACCGTTCCAGATACCCGATCCCCAGCGAATCCACTTTTTTGTGCAGCAGGCAGAACCCTTCGCAGTGATCTTCCTGCGGGCACACGCGCCCCGTGATCGCCGGCAGCACATTGTCCTCGCGAATCTTTGCCGCCGCCCCCAGGTAGTCGCCCGCCACGATCAGTTTCACGAAATCCTTCACCTTCACGCCTACCGGACAATAGTCCACGCACGTCGGCTTCGCGCATTCCAGGCAACGCAGCGCCTCTTGCCGCGCCAGTTCCATCGAATATCCCAGGTTCACTTCCGTAAAATTCATCACCCGCAATTCCGCGGCCTGTTCCGGCATCCCCTGCCGCGGTATTTTTATCCGCTCCTTCATCGGCACCGGATTCGCGGAGGCTTCTTTGGCGGGGCTCACGGCTTGCCTCCCGCTATCACCACCGGCGCCGCATTCTCCGCTCCGCTCCTGCACTTCCCGCCATTCTGTCCGTCGCCCTCGCACGCGTGCTGGAACCTCTCCAGCGATTCTTTCTCCGCATCCCGGTACATCCGATTCCTCTGCATCAACACACCAAAATCCACTTGGTGCGCATCAAACTCCGGTCCGTCCACGCACGCAAATTGACTCTTCCCGCCCACCAGCACCCGGCAGCCTCCGCACATCCCCGTTCCGTCAATCATGATCGGGTTAAGGCTCACGATCGTCTTTATCCCGTGCTCCCGCGTCAGGTCCGCCACCGCTTTCATCATCGGCACCGGTCCCACGGCCAGCACCAGTTGAATGGGCTCGCCCTTGCCGATCAGTTCCCGCAGCTTGTCCGTCACCAATCCCTTTTCTCCGTAGCTCCCGTCATCCGTCGTGACGTACAGCGCGTCGCTCACTTCCCTCATCTCTTTTTCCAGCAGCACCAGCTCCCGGCTCCGCCCTCCCAGAATCGTCAATATCCGGTTGCCCGCTTTCTTCAACGCCGCTGTCGTCGGATAGGCCAGCGCCGTTCCCACTCCGCCTCCCAGCACCGCCACCGTCCCGTATTTTTCAATCTCCGATGGCTTACCCAGCGGCCCCACCACGTCCAGAATCGCCCCGCCCGTTTCCAGCGCATTCAACTCGTAGGTCGTCTTCCCCACAGCCTGCACCACAATCCGGATCGTTCCTTTTTCGCGGTCCGAACTCTCAATCGTGATCGGGATGCGCTCGCCCCTCTCATGCAGCCGCAATATCACAAACTGGCCTGCCTGATGTTTCTTCGCAATCCTCGGGACATCGATCACAAACCGCTTGATCCCCGGTGCAATGAATTGCGCATCCAAGATTCTGTACATGCCCGCCCTTTCCCCTTTGGAGTTTACCCGCGCACTTCACTTCGCGGCCATCTGTCGCGCCGCTTCTTCACAAACTCAATGCACCGCCACGGTTTCGTCCATCACTCCCAGCGGCGGCAAAATCTCCGTCCCTTCCGAACCGCCCAGCGCCAACCCGATGCTCTCCGGCGCCGTGATCAGCGCGCGCCGCCCGCCCGCCTCCAGATACGCCAGCGCCGCCTCCACTTTCGGCCCCATGCTCCCCGCGGGAAACTCGCCGCGCATCAAGTACTCATGCGCCTTCGCCCAGCTCACATGAAACAGCGGCCGCGCGTCGTCCTTCCCGTAGTTCAGGTACACATGCTTCACGCCGGTCGAAAACAGCAGCAGCTCCGCTTCCAAATCCCTCGCCATCAGCGCCGAGCAGCGGTCCTTATCAATCACCGCCTCGCTCCCGCGCAGCCGCCCCGCCCGGCGCACCACCGGAATTCCTCCGCCGCCCGCCGCTATCACCACAAACCCCGCATCCAGGCACGCCCGGATCGCCTCAATTTCATAAATCCTTCGTGGGTGTGGCGAAGCCACCACCCTCCGCCAGCCTCGCCCCGCATCTTCCACCACTTTCCAGCCAAACTGGTCGCGCCGCTGCTCCGCCTCTTCTCGCTGGTAAAACGGGCCGATCGGTTTGTCCGGCCGCAGAAACGCCGGATCATCCGCGTCAACAATCACTTGCGTGATCAGGCTCACCACCTTCTGCGGCATTCCTTTTTCATACAGCGTGTTGTCCAGAGTCTGCTGCAGCAGGTAGCCCATCGCACCTTCGGTCTCTGCCCCGCAAACGTCCAGATGCTGCGGCGTCCCCGCGCCCTGCGCCCTCTCCGATCGCAGCAGCGCTTCGCCCACCTGCGGGCCGTTCCCGTGCGTCACCACCACGCGGTATCCCTTTTGCAGCACCGCGCCAATTCCCTCACACGTTTCCCTCGCGTGCGCCTGCTGCTCCTCAAACGTGCCGCGCTCGTTTTCCCGCGTCAGCGAGTTCCCGCCAATCGCAATCACCGCAATCGGTTTCATCGCTTATCTCGCATCCTTCTCGTCTCGAACAACTCTCGAAACTCCATCTTTTGTTGTGGCACAGTCACTCCTGACTGTGCTCTTGGGTTGCTCTTGCCTTCGTAGCGGCCGCCTGGCGTTTACCCCGACTTGGTCGGGGAGGCGGGCGCCTTTCTTCAGCCCGTCCACGCCGCAACCTACCTCTTCTTCCCGTTCTCCTCTTCCTGTCCCGCCATCAACGCCAGCAAAATCGCCTTATGCGCGTGCAGCCGGTTCTCCGCCTGTTCCAGCACCACCGACTGCAACCCGTCCACCACTTCGTCCGTAACCTCTTCGCCGCGATGTGCCGGCAGGCAATGCATGAACAGCGCGTCCGCCGGCGCCAGGTCCATCAGGTTTTCGTTCACCTGATACCCCGCAAAATTCCGACGCCGCTCTTCGCTCTCCTTTTCCTGCCCCATGCTCGTCCACACATCCGTGTACACCGCGTCCGCCGTTCCCATCACTTCCTTCGCGTCTTGCACCACGCGAATCTCCGCCCCGGTACTTGAAGCGTCCGCGCGCGCTTCCATCAGCACGTCCTGATTCAGCTCGTACCCCGGCGGGCACACCATCGTGAAGTTCATGCCCACTTTCCCCGCCGCGTGCGCCAGCGCCAGCGCCACGTTGTTCCCGTCTCCCACGTACACCAGGTGCAGCCCCTTCAATTCGCCCTTGGCTTCCCGAATCGTCAGCAGATCCGCCACCGCCTGGCACGGGTGCAGCAGGTCCGTCAACGCGTTGATGATCGGCACGCGGGCTTCGTGCGCCATCTCTTCCAACAACGCCTGCGAAAACGTGCGCACGATCATCACGTCCACCCACCGTGAAAGATTCCGCGCCACGTCGCCCACGCTCTCTCGCTTCCCCAGCCCGATATCTCCCGGCGCCAGGTACACCGCGTGGCCCCCCAGTTGTTCAAATCCCACTTCAAACGTCACCCGCGTCCGCAGCGATGGCTTCTCGAAAATCAGGGCCGCCATCTTCCCCTGCAACACCGTGACGAACCCTTTGGGATGCGCTTTCACTTCCGCCGCCAGCTTCAGCAGCCCTTCCATTTCCGTAATCGTGATGTCGTGCAACGACAGGAAATCCCGCTTATGCGCTCCCAGTGCTGGCTTCAGATGCCACGGCGTTACTGTCGGCATGGCGCCCAAACGTTTGCGGTACATGTGCGTCTCCTCTCACCCCACCTTCACTTCCACTTCCTTCTGCACGAATCGCCGCATCACTTCTGCCAGCGTCAGCTTGCTGCGTTCCACCACTTCATACGTCACACGCAGCGACGGCTGCCCGATCGCGATCAGGTGCCGCAAATCGATAGGCGTCGCGATCAGCACAAAGTCGCACGGTGTCCGCCGGATCGTTTCCTGCAGGTCCGCCAGTTGCTTCTCGCTGTAGCCCATCGCCGGCAGCAGCGCCCCCACATGCGGGAACTTCACGAACGTATCGCGAATGCTTCCCACCGCGTACGGCCGCGGATCCACCAGCGTTGCCCCCGCTCTCTGCGCGCCAATCACGCCCGCGCCCAGCGCCATCTCTCCGTGTGTCAGCGATGGCCCGTCTTCAATTACCAGCACGCGTGCGCCGCGCAGCTTTTCGGCCGCCTCCACTTTTACCAGCGATTCGGCTTCGATGACCTCCGCCTTCGGATTCCGCTGTCGCACGTTTTGCCGCACGATCTCCACCGCCTCCGGCCGCGCCGAATCCACCTTGTTGATCACCACCACGTTTGCCCGCAGCAAATTCACCTCGCCCGGGTGATATAGCACTTCATGCCCCGCGCGGTGCGGGTCCACCACCACGATCTCCAGGTCCGGAAACACAAACGGCGTATCGTTGTTCCCGCCGTCCCAGATGATTACATCCGCTTCCTTCTCCGCTTCCGCCACAATCGCCGCGTAATCCACTCCGGCATACACAATCGTTCCGCTCTGCACGTGCGGTTCGTATTCTTCTCTCTCTTCGATCGTGCACTGCTCCCGGTCCAGGTCCGCCGCTTCCGCAAATCGCTGCACCCGCTGCTTCTTCAAATTTCCATACGGCATCGGATGGCGAATCGCCACCGTCTTCAGCCCCATATCCTTCAGCAATTGCGCCACGCGCCTCGATACCGGACTCTTTCCGCATCCCGTCCGCGTCGCGCAAATAGACACCACCGGCACCGTCGCCGCCAGCATCGTTCTCTCCGCGCTCAACATCTGGAAATCCGCTCCCGCCGCCAGCGCCCGCGACGCCAGGTTCATCACCTTGACGTGCGACACGTCGCTGTAGGAAAACACCGCCACGTTCACCTTTTCGTCCCGGATCAACCGCTCCAACTCTTCCTCCGGCACAATCGGTATTCCATCTGGATACAGCGGCCCGGCCAGCTCTTTCGGGTAGTTCCTTCCCGCTATGTCTGGTATTTGTGTCGCTGTGAACGCCACCACGTGGCTCCAGGGATCCTCCCGGTAACACACATTGAAATTATGAAAATCACGGCCTGCTGCTCCTAGAATCACGATTCGTTGTTGCATAAAATTACCTCCGGTGAGGAGTCTCGAGGGACCATTGAGTAAGGAAGGCCCAGGTTCTGAAGTACGTCTATTACAGTCACAAAGCCTGCAAGCCGAAAGCCACCTGCACGGGCCATGTCGTTACAGTAATAGTCTGTATATAAAAGACTTATGGAGGCCCACGGAAGGGAATTTCCCGCCCCACGCGCCCCTCCTGAGAATAGCGACCCAACCCCCCACCCCACTCTGCGCCAATCCACCCACCCCCGCCAGCCCCATCCTGCCATCCCAACGGCAGGCCCGCGCCTCTTGTGGACTCGCCCAATATGTCATCCCGACCGTAAGCCCGCGCCGTTTGCGGGCCGAAGTGGAGGGATCGTGGCCAGACTCATACGCGACAAATGCCGCTGAGACTACACCGTCCCCGAGCGCCGGAGGCGCGCCATAAGTTAGCCCAGCCCGTAAGGGCTGGGATCAGGTTCACCCAGAACCCCGAGCGCCGTAGGTGCGGCACATCCCGCCGAAGAAGAATTGCAGATTTCTCCAAACATGGAGATCGTCAGCGAGACGGATTGCGGATTAGCGGCGTCAATGTCGGCGGGAGATGCAAAATTGTCGGCGCGCCGACATTATTAAAATATCTATATAACCAACCAGTATTCGAATAAGAGAGATTTTATTGCAAAGCGGGAATGGCCCGTAGAATCAGAGAGTTAGCGCGGGCATCTTCGAATGAAATGGGGTAAATTCGCGTGGGCTATGTGCGAGATTTCGAAATTAGGGCCGACAGTGGTGCGAAAAGAGGAGCGGGATTCGAGTTCGCAGAGGCAAATCGCTGTGCCCTCTGTAACTGTCACTTTCAAGAACGAGGGAGGGGGCAGCACCAGACGCGGAACTGGCCCGACGGGGAATTGAGTCGATTATTTTTTGTCAGGCCATCACTGGCTAGGATACAACTTTTGTAATTCACCGCGAAGTAGAGATATACGGAGGGTGCCCCAGGTTCGGTTTTTTACCTGGGTCTTGGGGTTTCCGATATTCAGCAACAGGGGCGCGACTACTCTTCACTCTCACCCACACTAGAATACTTGCAGTACAGATGCCGAAACGCCCGTGCGTCAAGCCTGCGCCACCCGCATGCGATACAGAAAATTACGTCTGACTTTGGGCTGACCCGTCACAGTTTTTCCACCTCCGCAGCGATGTCCGGGTTGTTGGCCACGGCAATCGCTTTCACCTTGGCAATGTATTCATCTGAAACCCTGTGCTCGCGCAGGCCGCAGACAATGAGACGGACATAGTCAGTATTCGTCTTCAAGCCAGGCTTAGGGCATTTGACGGTGTAGGTCATCGCCTGCACGACCGCACCGTTCGGGCGGCAGACCGCGATTGTCTCCCGTTTGTAGTTCGTGCCCTCGACATCGTCAAGCGACTTACGCTTGCGGCCTTGGCTATTTTGCAGCCAATAAGGTAATCGGGGACTTCGTAGAGCACGCCCCAGACCTTACCCCCGGGCCTTCTCACAATGTCCGAGGCGGCGCAACCGCGCCCGGCGCTCTGAACATCGAACGCAAGCTCGAAATCTTCGACGGTTTCAGCGATGTCGAGGAACTGCGCATCGCCGCACAGCCGGTTGTTGCTGTTGATCTCACTACCCAAGCAATTGGAGCCGTATTGAAACACGAGCGCCATTGGTTCCTCCACTCGTCGGTCGTTCCAGAGCTCGAACAATTCAAGCAGCTCGGCAACGGCGGCCGTCGCTTGCTCTCGGCTGACGTCTCGTGAATTAAACAGCCCTTCGGCCTCGTGTTTAAGATCGTTCACCTCGTCCCAGACCTTGTCCAGATTCGTGTGTAGCCACTCGGAAAACTCAGGCTCCACGATCTTAAGAAGGGCAGCCTTGTACAAGCCACAAGTCTCCTTTCCCGAAACAACCTTCAAACCGCGATGATACGCCGCTGCAATCCGAAAGAGAGCGCTGTTGAAGTAAAAACCAGCCAACCATTTGCTCGACGTTCTCACTATTCCCTCAGCGACATTTTCAGCTCGCTTGACTACCGTTGGAACTTCAATTGGCCCATTCCTTTCTACAAAATTGTTGTGTCTCGCAAAAATGAGCGCGTACAAGACACCGAGAAAGTCATCAAGCGTAGCCACGAGGAAATGGCTTTTCTGGGCGTGTGGGGACCGGAGCAAAGTAAGAATCCTTGCGCCATAGTCCGCCAGTTCCTTGTCTCCTGGGTCAGTCAAGTCCAATCTCAGAAACGATTCATATCGGCTCATATGTCGCTCCTGCGCCCGGTTTGCTCCGAGTTCACGGCGAGACGATTTCCCGAAAGAACTTGTCGGCCAAACCAGGGTTGATCTGTTTCAGCGTCTCGTAGACCTGCATGACTTTTGTCCGGTTGCCTTGTACGGCGTACACAATACCGAGGTTAAACCAAGCTTCCTGAAATTCAGGTTGCAGGCGGATTGCCTCTTGGAAAGCTCTTATGGCATCGTCGTAGCGGTTCGTGTCCATGTAGGCGAGGCCGATGTTTCCCCAGGCGTGTACCCCGTTGGGCTTGAGACGGATGGCTTCCCGTAGCGCGTTGATCGCGTTGTCGTAGTGCTTCAAGTTAACGTAGGCGAGACCGAGATTGCCCCAGGCTTCAGCAAGGTCGGGATTCAGGCGGATAGCCTCCCGGTAGGCCTCGGTCGCGTCGTCGTATCGAGCTAAATCATCATAATCGCAGCCGAGATTGTACCAGGCCTTAGCGAAGCGTGGCCTTTGACTAATCGCCTCTTGGAATGCTCTGATAGCATCGGCATATCGCGTTGACTGTGAGTAGCTGATTCCGAGTTGATTCCACGAATCGGCATCGCTAGGATCCAAACGGATTGCTTCTTGTAACGCTTTGATTGCCTCATCCTCGTGGCCCGAGTGCGAATAAGCGATGCCCAGATTGCTCCAGGCCCCGGCCAAGCCTGGCTTGAGGCGGATTGCCTCCTGGTAGGCTTTGATTGCATCTTCGTATCGGTTTGAATCCATGTAAGCAACTCCGAGATTGCTCCATGGCACGGCAACGCCAGGTGTAAGACGGATGCTTTCCTTGAAGGCGTGGATGGCTTTGTCGTAATCCTGATTATCTAAAGCGTCGATACCGAGCTCTGTCCAAGCTATGCTCTCAAAAATTGCGGCCCGACCGGGTTTGCTCTTAGCGGCAGCACTGGACTTTACGAGGGAGCGAACCCACTCCCCAGGAAGGGCAAAATTCAGGTTCTGTCCTTCCTTGACATAAAAGGTGGTGATGCCGACAAGGCGACCCTGCGAATCAAAAAGTCCACCGCCACTCGATCCGGGAGAGATGGCGGCAGAAGTCTGAATGACACGCATGTCTCCGAACTCACGCAGGCCGGAGATGAGCCCCTCGGACATGGTCAGCTCTAAGCCCTCGGGCGAACCGATGGCATAGACGCGCTCACCGACAACAAGGCTGGCGGAAGTACGCACGAGCACGGTCGGGGCCGCGAGCCCTTGGGCCTTCAACTGACAGAGGTCGTGGTCCGAGTCGAGGTGGGTGATGGTGGCAGTCCACGTTCGAGAACCGCGCTTTAAACGCCATGAGACACCATCATCGATGACGTGCTTGTTTGTGACGACCTCACCTGGAGCGATGGCTACAGCACTGCCCTTCGCTACCACCGAGCCGCTGGTATCGAGAGTTTCAACAACAAAAACGGAGGGCGCGAGACGCTTATAGAGTTCCTTTGGTGAGAGCGCGGCCAGCGGTTCACCGTCCTTTCTTTCTTGCTCTGGCGAATGAGGCGAGGCGGACTGACCGATAGCAGGAAGATTCAAAAACACAAATAGGGGCGAGAGAAGAAGAGCCGAAAAAAAGAAATGAATTCCAATGCCCAAAGCGCTTGGCCCGGCAGGAATTGAGTTACATGTTTTGTTTGCGGGCATCACTGGCAAGCATACAACTTTCGCAATTCACCGCGAAGTCGAGAGAGGCGGAGGGTGCCCCATCCTCGGTTTGTGAGGGTGGGTCTTGGGGTTTCCGATATCCGACAACAGGGGCGCTACTACTCTTCGCTCTCTCCCACGCTGAAATACGCACAGTCCGGATGCTGAAACACCAGCGCGCTCACGCTTGCTTCCGGGTCCATCATGAATCCTTCCGTCAACTGCACGCCGACCTCTTCCGGCCGCAGCAAACTCCAAATCCCCGCCTGGTATTCCAACTCCGGGCAAGCCGGATACCCAAAGCTGTAGCGCTTTCCGCGATACCGCGACGTAAACCGCTGCGCCATGGTCATCTCCGCTGGATCAGGAAATCCCCAATCCTCGCGAATCCGCCGGTGCAGCCACTCCGCGCAGCCCTCTGCCGTCTCAATCGCCAGCGCTTGCAATCCATGTGATTTGAAATAGTACCCGTCGTGCTTCGCCTTCTCCCCGCGTTCCCGCACACCCTCGCCCGCCGTCACCACAAACACCGCCACGTGATCTCTCTGCCCCTCCCGAGCCGGCAGCACGTAATCGCTCAAGCACAATTGATCCCCAATCTTCTGCCGCCGGAACTTCCACGTATGCACGGGCTCCGCACCGCCCGGCGCAAACAGGTGCAGCGCCTCGCCCTCCGCTTCCGCCTCAAAAAACTGCCACACCGCGCGCACTTTCATGAATGTCGCGGCCTCGCGCTTCACCTCTTCCATCTCGTTAAACAGCTCTACCGCCTTCGCTTCCCGCGCCGCCAAATGTTTCTCGAAATCCCCGCGATACCCCATGTGCCTTCCATACAGCATGTACGGATTCACGTAACTCCAAACCTCCCGCAAATCCGGCACCAGCCGCACCTTCCGGTCAAGGTAGCCCACCTTCGGAATCGGCAAATCCATCCGCACTTTTGGCGAGCGCGTCACTTGCGGCTTCTCCGCGATCTTCACCGTCGTCACGCTCACGCCATTCCCGGAAATTGCGTGCTCGCTCAACACCCGCGCCCGCGTCGCCGGGTCCATCAGCTCATTCATTAGCCGCAAGCCCGTCATCGCGTCCTTCGCGTAGCACACCGTTCCGCCATAGCTGGGCGCAATCTTCTGCTGCGTATACTTCGCGCTCAGCGCCGCCCCGCCCACCAGCAGCGGCACGCCAATCCCCGCGTCCTTCAAATCGTTCGCCGTGATTACCATCTGCTGCGCGCTCTTCACCAACAATCCCGACAATCCAATCGCGTCCGGCTGGTGCTCCTCAAACGCCTTGATCAACACATCCGGCGGCACCTTAATCCCCAGGTTCACCACGTCGAACCCGTTGTTCTTTAAAATAATCTCCACCAGGTTTTTCCCGATGTCGTGCACATCCCCCTTCACCGTTGCCAGCACCACCTTGCCGCGCTTCGCGGTGTCCGCCTTCTCCATGAACTGTTCCAAATGGCTCACCGCAGCCTTCATCGCTTCCGCAGACTGCAGCACCTCCGCCACAATCAACTCATTCGCGTTAAACAGCCGCCCCACCTCGGACATTCCCTGCATCAGCGGGCCGTTGATAATGTCCAGCGGTGCTGTGCCTTCCGCGCGTTTACGCTCCAGGTCTTCCACCAAGCCATCGCGCGTTCCTTCGATGATGTAGTTTGACAGCCGCGTGTCCAGCGGCACATCCTCCGCCTTCAACTTCTCTTTCTTCTTCGTCGTGCGGAAATGCTCCGTGATCGCCGCGATGTGAAACTGGTTCAGCGCGGCCTTCTGTTCCTTGCTCTGCTCCCGCCAGTCCGCCGGCGCGCTCCGCAACATTTCGCTCTGCGGATGCCCCGCCGGCACTTCCTTCGCCGCGTGCTGGAACAGCAGGTTCTCCGCCAGCCGCCGCTCGTGTTCCGGAATCGAAGCGAACCGCTCCAGCTTCTCCGTATTCACGATCGCCAAATCCAGCCCGGCCTTCGTGCAGTAGTATAGAAATACCGAATTCACCACCTCGCGCGCGCCCGCGGGCAATCCAAACGACACGTTGGAAATCCCCAGGATCGTCCGCGTATCCGGCAACGCCTGCTTGATCAGCCGGATGCCCTCCATCGTTTCCACTGCGCCGCCGATGTAGTTTTCGTCGCCCGTCGCACACGGAAACACCAGCGGATCAAACACGATATCTTCCGGCGCCATCCCGTACTTTTTCGTCAGCAACTCGTACGACCGCTGCGCAATCGCCAGCTTCCTCTCCCTCGTGAACGCCTGCGCCTGTTTCGGGTCCTCGTCAATGCAGCCCACCACAATCGCCGCGCCAAAATCGTGCGCGATCGGCACCACCTTCTCGAATTTTTCCTCGCCATCTTCCAGGTTGATCGAATTGATGATCGCTTTGCCCTGGCAGTACGTCAGCGCCAGCTCCACCGCCGTCGGGTCAGTCGTGTCAATCATGATCGGCGCCTTGATCTTGCGAATCAGCTTTTCGTAGAACGGCGGAATATCATTCTTCTCATCCCGCTCCGTGCTTTGCAGGCACACATCCACGATGTGCGCCCCGCCCTTCACCTGCCGCCGCGCGATCTCCGTCGCCTCTTCCCACTTCTCTTCCGCCACCATATTCTTGAACAGCCGCGACCCGATCACGTTTGTCCGCTCGCCCACCAGCAACGGCCGCGTCTGCTCATCCGCTTCGATCGTCTCGATCCCCGAATAGATAGCCCGATGCGAATCCGCCGGCCGCACCCTCGGCTTTTTCCCCGCTGCCATTTGCGCCAGCGCCCGGATGTGCTTCTCCGTTGTGCCACAGCAGCCGCCCACCAGGTTCAGCCAGCCATGGTCCACAAACTTTTCCAGTTGCGCCGCCAGTGTCGCCGGTGTCTCCCCGTATTTCCCCTCTTCATCCGGTAGCCCCGCGTTCGGATAGCAGGACACGAACTCGCTCGTCAGCGTGCTCAGCGTCCGGATGTGGTCGGTCATGAACTCCGGCCCGGTCGCGCAGTTCATCCCAAACGCCAGCGGGTGCGCGTGCCGCAGCGAAGCCCACATCGCTTCCACGGTCTGCCCTGCCAGCATCGTTCCCATCGGCTCGATGGTCACGGAAACGATGAAGGGAACCGCCGCCCCAATTTCCCGCGACAATTTCTGGATCGCCAAAATCGCCGCTTTGATGTTCCGCGTGTCCTGGCACGTTTCCACCAGTAACAAATCCGCGCCGCCTTCGACCAATCCTTTGGCTTGCACGTAATACGAATCTAAGAGCCCCTCAAACGTCACGCCGCCCGTCACCGTGATCGCCTTGGTCGTTGGCCCCATCGAACCCGCCACAAACCGTGGCCTCCCCGGCGCCGAAAACTCTTCTGCCGCTTGCCGCGCCAGCACCGCCGCCCGCTTGTTCAATTCCTGCGCGTCCGCCTGCAGGCCGTACTCCGCCAGCACCAGCGGCGTCCCGCCGAAGCTGTTTGTCTCGACAATGTCCGCTCCCGCCTCAAAGTACTTCCGGTGAATGTCCAGCACCACATCCGGCCGCGTCCGCACCAAATTCTCGTTGCACCCCTCCAAAGCCGCGCCGCCGAAGTCCGCCGCCGTCAGGTTGCGTTGCTGCAGCATCGTACCCATCGCGCCATCCAGCACCAGGATGCGTTCCGCCAGCAACTCCCGCAAAGCTTTCTCGGATTCCTTCAAGTTCCTCATTCGATCGGTGCCCTTTGATACCTCTCCCCGCGCCTTTTCTGCGACGATTGATTGCGCGGGGTATCCCTCTATTTTACTTGGCCCTGCCCCAGAACCGTACCCTTTTCGCCCGCCCCTTCACCCTGGCCAAGATGCCAGCCGCCCGGCCCCTTGCCCTAATCCTTTGAAAATACCCCTTATTTGTCAGTAACGACTCGTGAACATCTGGCCCCAAGGCCCTTGCCCCGTTGCCCTGCTTTCACTACCCTGAAGTACAGTGGCCAATAAACGCATGTCCCCGAAACTCACAGTCTGTCTACTCTCGCCGCACCCCCTGGTGCTCAGCGAATTTGAACGCCTGCTCGGCAAGGCCTCGCAGTTCAAGGTGATTGCCAAGCAACTTGAATCCACTCTTGCTCCCGACCTGCGCAACCTCGAACCTCCTAAGGCTCAGGTCTACGTCATTGATGCGCACGCCGCACGCCAGGCTACCGGCGCGCTCCTCACTAATATCCTCGAGCGCTACGCCGATGCCCGCCTGATTGTTGTTGGGGATTCTGTCAACGAAGCCAACGCCTATTCCTTGCTCCGTCTGGGCGTGAAGGGCATTCTCACCTACGCCGAAGCGCGCGACCAGCTTTCTCGCGCGCTCCCCCTCGTTTCCAATGGCGGCTTCTGGGTGCCGCGCTCCGTGCTTTCGGGTTTCGTGGATTCCATCCTCACCAGCCAGGGGCGCCGCCTCAAGACCGACACCGTCACCAATCTCAGCCGCCGCGAGCAGGAAGTCCTCGATTCCTTGCTGGAGAATCTCTCCAACAAGGAAATCGCCAGCAAGCTCAATATCGCGGAGCGCACCGTAAAGTTCCACGTCTCCAATCTTCTGAGTAAGTTTGGCGTGCGCCGCCGCGCGGATCTGATCCTGCTGACGTTCCAGCGCCGCATGGCCCAGGCGTAACCAACTCTCACGATTTCAAATTGGCCTTACTGTGGCACAGTCACTCTTGACTGTGCTCTTGGGTTTGCTTATGTAGTGGCCGATCTTCAGATCGGTCTCTTGGGTTTGTTCTTGCCGTTGTCGCGGCCGCCTTCTGCTTGCCCGCCGTCGGAGGGACGCGGGCCGTCCGTACCTTAATTCCCCACCTTATACCGGATGATGCACCACAACGCCTGCACCCCATCCTTCCACGTAATCTTCTTTCCCTCTTCGTACGTGCGCCCCGAATAGCTGATCGGCACTTCATAAATGCGCCATTTGCCTTTCGCCATTTTCGCCGTGATCTCCGGCTCAAATCCGAACCGGTCGGACTTTACCTGTATTCCCTTCAGCACCTCGCGGCGGAACACCTTATAACAGGTCTCCATGTCCGTCAGCTTCAGGTTCGTGAAGATGTCCGAGAGCAGCGTCAGGAATTTATTCGCCAGGTAGTGCCAGAAATAATGCACGCGCTGCGGCCCGCCCAGGAACCGCGAACCAAACACCACGTCCGCCCGCCCATCCAGAATGGGCTCCAGCAATTTCGGATAGTCTCGCGGGTCATATTCCAGGTCGGCATCCTGCACCAGCACAATGTCGCCCATGGCCACCGCAAATCCACGGCGCAATGCCGCACCCTTTCCCTGATTCGTCCCCTGGAAAAAAAACCGCATGTCTTGCAGCTCAATCGGATCACCCCCGTCCGTCGAGGCCGCCTGGCTTTCCCCTTTTTCTTGCAGCTCCGCCAAACCCTGCAGGAATTCGCGCGTGCCGTCTTTGGAGCAATCGTCCACCACCACGATCTCCTTGCGCATCTCCGTTTCCTGAACGCGGCGCAGAATTTCGCAAATCGTATTCTTCTCGTTGTACACGGGGATCACTACCGAAAGCTTTGCATCCAACATTGCTGCGGGGTTCCGTCGGGGATGTGCCATGGATTTGTCCCTATTGTAAGGGTGCCTTCTCCCTCCGTAAAGTTTTCTCTGGCCGATCGATTGCCGTCCGGCGGCGCAGGGCGTCCTTCGCCGGGGCTCCCCTCTGTGGTTAAATAGGATTCGCCAGTCTCTCGACCATGCCCACGTTTTACATCGAACAATTTGGCTGCCGCGCAACGCAAGCCGATGGCGCCGCCATCGAGCGCCAATTGCGCGAACAGGGCTGCCAACTCGCCTCCCACTCCCATGCGGCGGACGTCGTCGTTCTGAACACCTGTACCGTCACCGCTGCCGCCGACACCCAGGCGCGCGACGCCATCCGCAAACTCCACGCCGCCAATCCTTCCACGCGCATCATCGTCACCGGCTGCTACGCCCAACGCGCCCCCGAAGAGCTTGCGATTCTCCCGGGAGTCTCCTTCGTCGTCGGCAATTCGCACAAGCCGCAAATCCCCAATCTTCTCCAGTCCATCTCCCTAATGCCACCCGTAGGGGCGCAGCACGCTGCGCCCCATTTGGCACCATTGCCGCAGATAAGCGGCTCGCACGACATCGCAAAAATCCTCACCGGCGACATCTTCGATCTCTCCGAAGTTCTCGTTGCCCCCGTGCTCGGCGGGGAAGGGAATCACACGCGCCCCACGCTGAAAATTCAGGACGGCTGCAACGCCCGCTGCTCTTTTTGCGTGATTCCTTTCGTGCGCGGGAAATCCCGCAGCCTGCCTCCCGAAAAGGTTGTCGCTGAAATTCAGCGTCTCGCCGATTCCGGCTATCGCGAAATCGTTCTCAGCGGCATCAATCTCGGCGCCTACGGTCGCGATTTCTCGCCGCGCGTCGCATTCTTCGACCTCCTTCGCCGCATCCTCGACGAAACTCCCGTCGAGCGCCTCCGCGTCAGCTCCATCGAGCCGCTCGACGTTTCTCTCTCCTTCATCGATCTCATTGCCTCCAGCGAGCGTCTCGCGCCCCACTTCCACATGCCCTTGCAATCCGCTTCGGACCGCATCCTCGCGGCCATGCATCGCTGGTACCGCGCCGAACATTACGCCCGCCGCGTCGAACTCATTCACGAACGCCTTCCCCATGCTGCTATCGGCGCCGACGTCATCACCGGGTTCCCCGGCGAGACCGAAGCCGACCACGCCGCCACACTGCGTTTCATTGCAGAGCGGCCCTTCACCTACTTGCACGTCTTCTCCTATTCCCAGCGCCCCGGCACAAAAGCGGTTGCTCTGCCCAATCGGGTTCCCGGCAGCGTCATCAAACGCCGCGCGCGCGAATTGCGCGCCCTCGCGGAAACCAAATCCGCCGAGTTTCGCGCCGCACAAATCGGCCGCACCCTTCGTGTCCTTACCTTGCGCCGCGATCCCAAAGACGATCCTTCCCTCACGCCCGCGCTCTCCGAAAATTATCTCTCTGTTCAGCTCCCTCTTAGATTGCCGCCCAATCAACTCTTGGCGGCTTCCGTCACCCGCACCGAAGGCAAAAATCTTTGTGCTTTGCCGCTCGAGCCGGTCCTTGCGGCTTCGGCAGCGGGCTGACCCAATCTCATGCGAATACTTGGCATTTCCACCATCGGTCGGGGCTCCGCGGTCGCGCTTCTCGACGAAAAGTCCATTCTCTTCGCCATCGAAGAAGAGAAGCTCAATCGTCTGCAGGACTCGCTCGAAATCCCGCGCCTCGCCCTGGCGCGCTGCCTGCACGAAAATCAATTGAAGCTGGCGGACTGCCGCGCCATTGCTCTCGCCGAGCGCAGCGCGCCGCTCGGGCATTCGCGCTCCCGCCGCAAGCGCGCCCCGCGCTCCGCCTTCGAGGACCTTCTCCAGCCGCTTCTCCGCGGCGGCCCAAGGCTCTCGCGCTTCGATCACCATCTTTGCCACGCTGCCAGTGCCTACTACACCTCGGGTTTCGATCGCGCCCTCATCCTCACTCTCGATCAGGGCGCCCATTCGCAAGCGGGTCTCATGGCCCTCGGCGACGGCGATGAAATTGAGCCGCTGCATTCCCTGAAGTTTCCCGATTCTCTTGGCTGGTTCTATTCGCGCGTCACGGAGCTTGCGGGTCTCCGCTCGCGCCGCGATGAACACAAGTTGCAATGGCTCAGCAAGGATGGCGAGCCGGAATTTCTCCCGGCCTTCCGCAAGCTCTTCACCTGGAAACCCACCGGCGCACCCGCCTTAAACCGCCGCTACTTTGCCTCGGGTCCCGATCATCGGGGCGTGTTTTCGCCGCAGTTTTATCGCGAACTTGGGCTTTCTTCGCGCAGCCATCCGCCGGGCCCCGTCGTGCGTGCCAATCTCGCCCGCAGCGCCCAGGACTTTCTCGAGGAAGTTGTCCTGCAGCTTGCCGGCAATTTCGCGGAGCGCACTAACGCCCGCTCGCTCTGCCTGGCCGGCGGCATTTTCCTGAATGTTCTTCTGGTCCACGCCCTCGAAGCACGCGGTCCCTTCGAGCGCGTCTACGTGCAACCTGTCTCCGGCAATGCAGGCACGGCCCTCGGCGCCGCTTATCTCTCCCGCAAGAAAATCACTGGGCACTCCGGCCGCGCGCCGCTTTCCAGCCTCGCGGTTGGATTGCACGCCAGCCCCCAAGAAATGAAAACCGTTCTCGACAACTGCAAGATCGTCTATCGCTATCTTCCCGGGGAAGAACAAACCGTTGAAGAAACTGCACGGCTGCTTTTGCGCGACAAAATCGTTGCCTGGTGCCAGGGCCGCACCGAATTCGGCCACCGCGCCCTCGGAAACCGCAGCCTGCTCGCCTCGCCTTTTTCCGAATACGTCATCGAAAACGTCAACGAATACGTTAAGCACCGCGAGGAATTTCATCCTTTCGCGCTCTCCGTTCCCGCCGAGCGCGCCGCCGAGTATTTTGATGCTTCGACGAATTGCCGCTTCATGACTTCGCTGGCCACGCTCACCAATCCCATCGGCGGCCTCGAACGCTTCGCCTTCCACGGGAATCTGGTGCGCGCCCACACCGTCGAACAACATGCCAATCCCATCTTCTGGCGGCTGTTGCACAAATTCGGCGAATCGGCGCCCGCGCCCATTCTCGTCAACACCTCGTTCAACCTTTTCGGCGAGCCCCTGGTCACCGATCCCCGCGGCGCCGTCCGCAGCTTCTATTGCGCCGGCATAGACGCCCTCGCCCTCGGCCCCTTTCTTTTGGTGAAATAACTCCGCGGTTCTGCACTGAACTACCGCGTGCCTTTGCCTTTGTAGATTCTCTCTCCCAATTCAAGCTAAGTCCTGTTCCGGGAGAGGTGTTGGCCCAGTTCGCGCGAGGAAGGCAGTTGGCAAACGCAACCGAACATCTTGGAGTGCGGCGGCTTGCCGCCGCTTTTACGGCGTAAGCAGTTTCGCGAGAGTGACTTTCTCAGGAGGATGTGGCGGCCGCCACTCGGGTGGGTGCCTTTCTCTTGGGTATGTAGTGGCCGATCCCGCGAGCCCTGCGGCTGTTCTCCTTCCGGCCTCCAGCGTAAGATACTACCCACTCCCTTCTGAATTGTTTTTTGAGTTCCCCAATGCCGGACGGCACTAGTTCTTCCCGCTGCCAACTATCCCTCGAAAATCACCTGCGCAATCGCCTGCTCCGCCGTGTGCGTAATACTCACCGCGATGTTCTTCACGCCGAGCGCCTCGGCAATTTTTTTTGCCTCGCCCTTCAAAGCCAATGTGGGCCGTCCGCCCTTCTGACGCACCACCTCCACGTCCACCCAACGCACCCCGCGGCTCCAGCCTGTCCCCAGCGCCTTCATCGCCGCCTCTTTCACGGCGAAGCGCCCCGCATACCGCTCGTACTTGTTCTTGAATTGCTCGCAGTACGCCACCTCATCCGGCGTATACACGCGCCGCAGAAACCTCTCCCGCTGCGCCTCAACCACTTCCTGAATGCGCTTCACTTCCGCCACGTCAATGCCCAGCCCAACGATCATTCCGCTCCCCATCCTCGACCCGATTATACTGTCAGGACCATGCCGCGACGGAAAACATCCGCGAAAAAGTCCTCAATCCGCAAACGCTCTACCCCGCGCCCGTTGCGTCTCTCGCCGCCCTGGGTTATGCACCGTTCTCGCGGCTTGCAAATCCTGCAGCTCACGCCATTCCGCAAACTCCCCTGGCTCGTCCACGGATTCAGCACGCGGCCCGGCGGCGTCAGCCTTCTCGATGGCCGGCAAGTCCTCAATCTCGGCTTCATGGAATGGGATACGCGCGAAAACGTCGCCGAAAACCGCCGCCTCCTGCAAACCGCGCTCACCGCCGAAAACTTCACCCTCGCCCCGCTCAAGCAGATCCACTCCGACGTGATTCACCTTTTCTCTGCCGCGCCTGCCGACGCGTGCAAGGGCGATGCCTCCGCCACGAATCGCCCCGGCCTGCTCCTCGCCGTGCAAACCGCCGATTGTGTTCCGATCCTTATCGTGGATCCCCAAAAACGCGCCGTCGCCGCCATTCATGCCGGTTGGAAGGGTACGCTCGCCCGTATCGCCGAAAAAGCCGTCGGCCGCCTGCGCCTCGAACTTGGCAGCAAGCCTGCCGATCTCCTCGCCGCCCTCGGCCCCTCCATCGGCCCCTGCTGCTACGAAGTGGGCGCGGATTTCGTCACCAAGTTCACCGCGCAATTCGCCGATGCCTCCGGCTATTTCGATGAGCCGCGCACCGGCGATGAGCCCAACCCCTTGCAGTGGCTCAGCATGATGCCCCCGGGCCACCAGCCACCGCCGCGAAATGTTCACTTGGATCTTCCCAAGGCCAATCGCGCGCAACTCCTCGCCGCCGGCCTGTGCCCGCAAAACATTTTCCCGAGTGCCCTCTGCACCGCCTGCCGCACCGATCTCTTCTTTAGCCATCGCCGCGAAGGCGTCCTCTCCGGACGTCTCCTGTCGGTAATTGGAATTCGCCAGTAAGAAAAGGAGCCTTCTTCAAGGAAGGACGGCGAGCTGAGAGTTCTTGACCTCGATCAACGCCAGTTGCCCGCACGCCGCCATCACATCGCGCCCGCGCGAATAGCGCACAAAGGCCGGCACGCCGCGCTCCGTAAGTATCCGCCGGAACTCCTCGATTTTCTCTTCGCTCGATTCCTTGTACGGTAATTCGCCGGGATTCCACGGGATTAGATTCACTTTCACGCTTTTCAGTGGCGCCAGCAGCTTCACCACGCGCCGCGCATCTTCCGCCGCATCATTCACGCCGCCCAGCATCACGTACTCGAATGTCAAATGCTCCCAATTCCGCAGCGGGTATTCCCGGCAAGCCTCCATCAGCGCCTTCAGCGGATACTTGCGGTTGATGGGCATCAGCACGTCGCGTTGCTCGTCGTTCGACGCGTTCAGCGAAATCGCCAGCTTCGGCCGCACCTCTTCTTTCGCCAGCCGCTCCATCCCCGGCACAATCCCGCTCGTCGAGAGCGTCACATGCTTCGGCGACAATCCCACACCGTCTTCATCCAGCAGAATCCGCAACGCCCCCATCACATTCTCAAAATTCAGCAGCGGCTCGCCCTGGCCCATCAGCACCACATTCGTCCGCCCTGCCAATCCGCCAGTTTCCGCATCGTCCTTCCCGTCGCCTGTCGTCGCGCCTGAATTCTTTTCTGGAGCCTCACCCATTTCCTTCAGCGGCACCAGCACCTGCCCCACAATCTCTCCCGCCGTCAAATTCCGGATCAGTCCAAGCTTCGCCGTCAGGCAAAACTGGCAATCCACCGCGCAGCCCGCCTGCGTCGAAATACAAATCGTCTGCCGCCCCTCGCTCGGCATGAACACCGCTTCCACCGCTGCCGGCTTCTGCAGTATCTGTCTCGCCTTTCTCTTCTCTGTGAACTCTGCGTCCTCCGTGTTCTCTGCGCTAAAGCCTTTTCCTTCTTCTCCGATCCCAAACAGATACCGCACCGACCCATCCTTTGAGAAATACCTCCGCCGCACTTCCGGCAAAGTGATGCTAGCCTCGCGCGCCAGCTTTTCCCGCAGCGCCCCCGGCAAATTCGTCATCTCCGCAACGTCGAATTTCCGCTGCGCATACAACGCGTGATAAATCTGCCCGCCGCGATACTCGGGCTCCCCGAGGCTCTTGCAGTACGCCCGCAATTCCTCCAGCGATTTCCCCAGCAATTCCATCCGCGCTCAGCCCTTCCGCTCTTATTCTCTCACTTTCGGAAGCAAATCTACCGGGCACCCCTGCCCTCCGGTGCCGCCCGCCCACAATCAACGTAACCCCATGCAAATATTATATTTATCGCCTACGGCCAGCATGTCTTACTCGCCACTCGCCACTCTCTCCCCCGTGTGCCACAATACTTTCATGGTCTCCAACGTCCGCGACATCCAGCGCCACGTTCTTCCCAACGGCCTCATCGTCATTACCGAGACCATGCAGCACGTCCGCTCCGTCTCCGTCGGCATCTGGGTCCGCAACGGCTCCCGCCGCGAAATCCCCGCCGAAAACGGACTGGCTCATTTCCTGGAGCACATGGTCTTCAAGGGCACCGACCGCCGCTCCGCCGAAGATATCGCCCGCGAAATGGATTCCGTCGGCGGCATGCTGGACGCTTTCACCTCCAAGGAGCAGATCTGTTTCAACGCCAAGGTGCTCGACGAGCACCTGCCCATCGCCTTCGACGTTCTCGCCGACCTGGTTCTGCGTCCCAAGCTTGATTCCGACGACGTCAACAAGGAGTGCCAGGTTGTTCTCGAAGAGATCAAGATGGACCTGGACAATCCCGAATACCTGCTCCACGATATCTTCACCCGCGGCTTCTGGCCGGAACATTCTCTCGGCCGCCCAATCCTCGGCACACCGGAAACCGTGCGCAATTTTGACCGCGAAGCCCTGTGCCGCCGCTTCCAAAACTGGTTCGCGCCGGACCACATCATCGTCACCGCCGCCGGCAACATCAACCATCCGCAGGTTCTCGAACTGGTCGAAAAGGAATTTGGCCACTTGCAGGCCATCGGCTCGCCGCAGAAAACTCCTGCGCCTTCCACCAGCGCTCCCATCCGTCTCGAAACCAAGCGCGATCTGGAGCAGGTCCATCTGTGCATCGGCGTTCCTTCGCTGCCGCTTGCCCATGAGCGCCGCTTCGGCGTGGCCGTGTTGAATAATCTTCTCGGCGGCGGTATGTCCTCGCGCCTGTTCCAGAACATCCGCGAGAAGCAGGGTCTGGCCTACGCCGTCTTCAGCGAGATCACGCCTTATTCCGATGCCGGGATGCTGACTGTCTACGCGGGCACGGCCAAGGAAACCATCGACAAGGTTCTCGACCTCACCGTTGCGGAATTCCGCGCTATGAAGGAATCGCCGGTTTCCAACGAAGAACTGCTCCGCGCCAAGAACCATCTCAAAGGTTCCCTGATGCTCTCGCTCGAATCCACCAGTTCGCGGATGTCCAACCTGGCGCGCCAGGAACTCTATTTCCAGCGCTTCTATTCGCTCGACGAAATTCTCGCGGCCATCGAAGCCGTCACCCGCGACGAAGTGCAGGCTCTCGCCCGCGAATTCTTCCAACCGGACCGCGTCGCCCTCACCGTCCTCGGCCCCCTCAACGGCTTCTCCGTCGATCGCGCTCGCCTCGCCTGCTAAGCGCCTCCCCGCCGGTTAGCACTAGTCCCTGTGTCAGTCCTCTCGAACAGTTTCACCGGAATTATCCACTTTCGCGCGCTTTTGCGCATTGACGCGATTCTCCCGCTCTGCCATCATCTTCCAAGTTTCGCGCTTCGCGTTTCGTTTTTCGAGTTTCGCTTTTCAGCTTTCGTTCCTCGGGGAGAATCTCCATCGGCTTGCGCGTTTCCATTCTCGCGTCCGGCAGTTCGGGCAACATCACGCTGCTCGAAACCGAACGCACCCGCCTCCTCGTGGACGCCGGCTTGGGCAAGCGCGAGACGCTGGCGCGTCTTGCCGCCATCGAAAGAGATCTCGACCGCCTCGATGGCATCCTGATCACCCACGAACACACCGACCACTGCGGCGGCCTCCCGCAAGCCCTGGGCCTCTGGAAAGCCCCGCTGTATGTCACCGAGCCGACCCTGGGCGCGCTCCGGCGCATTCTTCCGGACACCTTTGGCAAGCGCCTCAATCGTGTCGAGTCCATCCAGGCCGGCCAGTGCTTTTCCATCGGCGATATCGAAATTCACGCCTTCGCGCTCCCGCACGATGCCGCCGATCCCATCGGCTTCACCTTCCGCACCAACGGCACCAAGGTGGCCATCTGCACCGATCTTGGTTACATGCCGAATCATGTCAAGCTGCATCTGCGCGAAACCGACTGTCTGATCCTCGAATCCAACCACGATCTCGACATGCTCAAGGTTGGCCCTTACCCCTGGGTCGTCAAGCAGCGCGTACTTTCCCGCACCGGGCATCTTTCCAATCACGCGGTCAGTGAGTTCCTTGCCGATCCCGAAGGCTTCGATTCGCGCGCGCGCTATCTCGTCCTCGCGCACATCTCCCAGGAAAACAACAATCCCGACCTCGTGCGCCTCTCCGCCGAAGAAGCTTTGCGCCGCCGCCCGGCTGAAGCCGCTTTCACCGGCGAAGTCCTGATCGCCTCCCAGCACATTCCTCTCAAGCCTCTCGACCTTTAATTGCAAGCGGCTCAACGAGCCGATCTCACTCATTAAATCTCCCTATTCTTTGCATGCAGTTTTCAGCAGCGTGACGCGCTTCCGAACTCTTGACTTTGCGCGCAATTTCGCCAGAATGATGGCCAACGTTTCCGTGGGGTTCAGGGAAAAGCGGTTTGGGGCCAGTCGAGCTTGCCGAGGAGTCGCCCGATTTCTGATTTTTCTTTGTTCTCGGAATCCGTCAATTCATTCCGGTGCAGGGACCAATTCGCGCTCGAAGGGGGCACACGATGCGGGTTTTTACTTTTAAGCGGTTATTTTCCACGCTTTCCATCTGGCTGCTTTTGGCCGTTTCAGGCGCTTCGGCCCAGACGGGCACGACCTCCCTTCATGGCACGGTTCTTGATAAATCGCATGCCGTCGTCGCCGGCGCCAAAGTAACTCTGCTCAATTCGGCACAAGGCCTCCAGCGCGACGCCGCCTCTTCGCCTACCGGTGAGTTTGAATTCCTTGCCCTTCCTCCGGGCACCTACGCTCTGACCGTGGAAAGGGATGGCTTCAACAAGTATGAGCAAAGC
Source organism: Candidatus Acidiferrum typicum (assembly GCA_002478115.1). GTDB lineage: Bacteria > Acidobacteriota > Terriglobia > Acidiferrales > UBA7541 > Acidiferrum > Acidiferrum typicum. Next base: position 84,623 of record DLMH01000140.1, read on the forward strand.
AATCTCCAGCTCCTTGTGAACGTGCCCACCACGGTGAACGTAGTTCTTCAGGTCGGCTCCCTCAGCACGCAGGTCGAGGTCTCTGCTCAAGCGGAAACAATTAATACTACCGACGCCTCTCTCGGCATCGCCTTCGGTGAAAATCAGGTTAAGCAGCTTCCTCTCGAAAGCCGCAATGTCCCCGACCTATTATCGCTTCAGCCTGGCGTCGTCTACACCGGCAACCGGCCCGACATCGACAAGGATGTAGACACCCGCAGCGGCTCGGTCAACGGTTCTCGCAGCGATCAAAGCAACGTCACCCTCGATGGGGTCTCCGTGAACGACAAAGGCGCGCATTCCTTCACGTCGGTTCTCCCGGTCACGCTTGATTCGGTTCAGGAGTTTCGCGTCACCACAACCAATTATGGCGCCGACGAAGGTTCGGCTTCCGCGGCTCAGGTTGCCCTAGTCACCAAAAGCGGCACCAATGATTTCCACGGCTCCGCTTACGAGTACAATCGCAACTCGCTTTTCAGCGCCAACGACTATTTCATCAAGGCGTCCCAACTCGAAAGTGACCAGCCGAATAAGGCCAACCAACTCAACCGCAATATTTTTGGCGGCTCCGTCGGCGGCCCCATTCTCAAAAACCGTTTCTTCTTCTTCCTCAATTACGAAGGCTATCGCGATGCCGAATCCGTCAGCGCCCTGCGCACCGTTCCCACGGCGGCCATGCGCGATGGCGTCATTCAATACCTCTGCCAAACAAACCCCGACGGTACCCCAAACACTACCCTGTGTCCCGGCAACACCGTGCAAGGCAACAGTCTTGCTTCCTACACCGCTCCGCCGGGCTATCAGGCGTTGTCTCCTCAGCAAATCACGGCCATGGACAACACCAGCCTGGGTCCTCATGGACCCAATCCTGCCGTCCTCAGCTACATGGCCAATTATCCTCTGCCCAACGATCAAACCACGGGCGACCTCGTCAATACCGCCGGCTATCGCTTTCGCGCTCCCACCAATACCACAAAGAATTGGTACATCGCGAAGCTCGACTACAACATCACCCGGGACGCCAAGCAGCGTCTTTCCATTAGCGGCGCTCTTGCCAACGAGAATGCCGCGGGTGCACCTTTCCTCCCCGGCACTCCTCCGGAACAAGACATTGTCACCTACAATAAAGGCATCATCGTCGGCTATTCGGCGGTCCTCTCCTCTTCGCTCATTAACAATTTCCGCTACGGCTATGTTCGCCAAAGCCTTGGCACCATCGGTGATACCGACAAGGCCTGGAACAATCTGCTGGCCTTCGATCAGGGCATTACGTATTCCTCCGCTTTTCAACGCCCCATCAATAATTTCACCGACGACATTTCCTTGATCCGTGGCAAACACACGTTTCAGTTTGGCGTTCAAATCGCTATCCTTCGCAGCCCCTCGACCAACTACACCAATTCTTTCAGTAGCGGCACGGCTAATCCCGATTGGCTCCTCGATTCCGGTCTTTCCACCAGTACTTCCTCTCCTCTGAATCCCGCGCACAATGGTTATCCTGCAGTGGATTCCAGTTTCGTCAGCAATTATGACTATCCCATGACCTCGCTGCTGGGAATGGTCACCCTGGTCAACGCCAACTACAACTACGGTCGTGACGGAAACGCTCTCCCTCAAGGGGCGCCGGTTTCTCGCAATTTTGGTGAAGACTCCTACGAGATGTATATGCAGGATATTTGGAAGGTGAAACCCACTCTCACGCTCACGCTCGGTCTTCGTTACTCCCTCTTCTCTCCCCCTTGGGAGGTCAATGGTCTTCAGGTATCTCCCACCATGAGTCTGGGCGCCTGGTTCAATGAGCGCGCCACCGGCATGCAGCAGGGAATTCCTTCCAGTGCCGCGCCTCTCATCAGCTACGATTGGGCAGGCCCTGCCAACGGCAAGTCGGGTTTCTACAATTGGGATTACCACGACCTGGGTCCGCGCGTTGCTTTGGCTTGGTCTCCGGACCGTTCCTCCGGACTCCTCGGCGCACTTTTCGGCGGCAAGGGGCAGACCAGCATCCGGGCGGGATTCGGCATCGTCTATGACCGCGTCGGCGAGAGCCTTGCCGACACGTTTGATCAGAATGGCTCGTTTGGGCTTTCCACCCAATTGTCGAATCCTTCCGATATCCAGACTTCCCTCACCGCTCCCCGAATCACGGCCATGAATACGATTCCCACCACCGACTACACCGGCGCACCTATTTTCATTCAGCCGCCTTCGGGGACTTTCCCCCAGACCTTCCCCAGCAGTCTGAATACCGGCGGTTCTGCGATCACTTGGGGTGTGGACAACTCGCTCAAGACTCCCTACTCGTACACCATCGATCTCGCCGTCAGCCGCGAACTGCGCTCCGGGTTTTCGCTTGATGTCGCTTATGTTGGCCGCCTCTCTCACAGGCTCCTCGCGCAGGATGACCTGGCCATGCCTCTCGACATCTACGATAAGGCGGCGGGCATCGATTATTTCGCCGCTGAAACCGCTCTGGCGAAACTCTTCCGCCCGCAACTCGTTGCCGGCAGCACCCAGGCCACGCTCTCCTTCAATCCCAATCAGCTCCCCAAAAACGTCCAGCAATTCTGGACTGACGAGATCCAGCCTCTCAAGCCGGGTGGTGCCTACACTCTTAGTGGCTGCACCGGCACGGACAAGAGCGGCAATCCGATCCTGATGGCGACTACCAGCCCGGTTGTCGCTGCCTTCGATCTCTTCTGTAGCACTCGCTTCAATGACTCCCTGGCGCTTTACAACCTCGATTCCTACGGCATCCCCGATTTCAACAACCCCAACGTTTCTTACTTTCCTATAACCGGCCAGTACACCTACTACAGCCCCCAATACAGCTCGCTGTACGCCTGGCGTTCCATGGCCAACGCCAACTACAACGCCATGCAGGTGACCCTGCGTCATCGCATGGCGAATGGAATCCAATTCGACCTGAACTACACCTTTTCCAAATCCATCGACCTGGCTTCCGATGCCGAACGCATCGGTCCGGCCAGCTATACCAGCAGCCTCAACAACATCATCATCAACGCGTGGAATCCCAACCAGGAGCGCGGCGTCTCTTCTTACGATGTGCCTCACCAGTTCAACGCCAATTGGCTCGTCGAACTGCCCTTCGGGCGCGGCCGCGCGCTTGGCCGCAATTCCAGCCGGTTCCTCGATGCCTTCATTGGCGGCTGGCAGGTTTCCGGACTTTTCCGCTGGACCAGCGGCTTCCCCGTCAACGTCGACAACGGCTATAGCAATTTCCCGACGAACTTCGAGCAGGAAGGCAACGCCGACCTGATTGCTCCCGTCAAAACCGGCGCCTACTTCAACACCGGCACGCCCAACATCTTCGCCAATGGACCTGCCGCCATCAATTCTTTTGCCCCGGCGTACGCGGGCGAGTCCGGGCAGCGTAACGTCATCCGCGGCGACGGTTACTTTGGCATTGATCTCGGCGTCTCCAAGCGCTGGATCATGCCCTGGAAGGAGTCGCACAGCCTGCAGTTCCGCTGGGAGACCTTTAACATTACAAACTCCGTGCGCTTCGACGTGCAGTCCAGCCTGCTCTCCTCGGCCCTGACTCTTGGCAGCGGCGGCAGCTTCGGAAACTATTCTGGTTTGCTGACCAACCCGCGCATCATGCAGTTCGCGTTGCGCTACGAATTCTAACTTCCACGGAAGAGGCGAAGACTCCGGGAGTGCCAGCTCCCGGAGTTTTTTGCCTTGGTAGACTTTGCCTTCCCCCGTTCTCACACAGACTCTGCCCCGAATTCTCAATGCATTGCATCGGTTGTTCCGCGCACCTATTCGTTGACACTCAGCCCCTTTTTCCCGTACCGTGGAAGGGCTTGATAGAGGTGCGGCGGCCATGAGTAGCCCCGTGGGTTTCCCCGAATCAGCTTCGGGCACGCGGGCGAAAGGGGCCTTCAGTTGTTGCCGCCGAAATCGCTGTTGTTGCTGAAGCACCAGCGGTTGGGGACCCGGTCTAAGGCCAGGTCACTGTCATCCGGAAATCGGATGGAGCGCTATCGAGAGGCAGCAGCCCGAGCACATCCTCGCGCTTTCTTCCTTTCCCTTCGCTCCTTCCAGATAAAATCAGGTACGCATGGATTTGTTTGCATTTACGCGCGCGCTCATTGATCTCGATTCGACCACCGGCCACGAAAAGGCGGTGGCGGACTATCTCTTCGCGCATCTTTCTTCTCTGGCCGCGCGCCACAACACCCGCGTGGAGCGCCTCTCCGCCGCGCCTGATCGCGACAATCTCTTCGTCGTTTTCGGTGAGCCCGTCGTCACCCTCTCCACGCACATGGATACCGTCCCGCCGTTCTTTCCCTCCCGCGAAGACGCCACGCATATCCACGGCCGCGGCTCGTGCGACGCAAAGGGCATTATCGCCGCGATGGTCGCTGCTGCCGAATCGCTGCTGGACGGCGGCACGCGCAACTTTGCGCTGCTGTTTGTCGTTGGCGAGGAGCGCAACAGCATTGGCGCCAAAACCGCCGCCTCGGCTCCGCGCGGTTCGCGCTTCCTCATTAATGGCGAGCCTACGGAAAATCGCCTCGCCCTCGGGTGCAAAGGCGCTCTTCGTTACGAACTTACCGCGCACGGCAAGCTCGCTCATTCCGCTTATCCGGAGCTGGGGCACTCCGCCATTCATGCGTTGCTCGACGCTTTGCGCGATATCCGTGCGATACCCTTGCCCAGCGATCCGCTTCTTGGCCAAACCACTCTCAACGTCGGCACGCTCTCCGGCGGGCGTGCTCCCAATGTGGTTGCCGACGAGGCCCGCGCCGAAATCATGTTCCGCCTGGTGAGCGAACCCAGCGCCATCCGTGCGGAAGTGGCTCGCGCGGCGGCAGCGCACGGCATCGAAGCGCGCGAAATTCTCTATTTCCCCGCGGTACATCTGGCCCCGCTCGATGGCCTGCCCACCACGGTCGTGGCCTTCACTACCGACATTCCCTCGTTCAACGGCACCTGGGGCCAGCCATTTCTCATTGGTCCCGGCAGCATTCATGTGGCGCACACGGCCGAAGAGCGCATCTCCAAAACTGAATTGACCGCCGCCGTGGAGATTTACGCGCGCATGGTTCGTCAACTTCAGACCACTGGAGCCGCACCCTCATGAGCACGCCACTCGCAATTGTCGGCACCGGCAAAATGGGCAGCCTCGTCGAACAACTTGCCCCTGAACACGGCTTCGAGGTGCGCGCGCGCTTTGACGTTGAGAATATCGCCGCGCTTTCCCGCGAGTCGCTGAACGGCGCCGCGATCGCCATCGAATTCACCGCTCCGGCTGCCGCGCCTGAAAACCTTCGCCGCCTCGCCGCGTTCGGCGTCAGAACCGTCTGCGGCACGACCGGCTGGTACGACCATCTCCCGCAAGTGCGCAACGCCGTCGCCGCTTTGGATACGGCGCTGGTGTACGCCCCGAATTTCTCCATCGGCGTGAATCTATTCATCGAAACCGTCGCGCGAGCTGCGGCTCTTTTCGCGCAGCATCCCGAATACGAAGCCTGGGGCTGGGAAATTCATCATTCCGCCAAGAAGGATGCGCCCTCCGGCACGCTGAAAAAACTCGCCGAAGAAATCCGAGCTGCGGGATACACCGGCTTGCTCACCCTCAGCGCCAATCGCGCGGGCGCGCACACCGGAACGCACGAAATCGGTTTTGATTCGCCGGCGGACACCATCACGCTGCGCCACACCGCGCGCAGCCGCGAAGGATTCGCCCACGGCGCGCTCCTTGCGGCGCGCTGGATTGCGGGGAAGAAGGGCGTCTTCGAATTTCGCGAAATCCTGAATGAGTTGGGCCGTTCGGGTGCGCCATCGGCGGCGCCGTGATGGAGGCGCATTTCATTCGGCCTCAGTGTTCGTGTAATTGCATTTCGATGGAGTTCAAATTTTTGATTTAGACCTGGAGGAAGAAACAATGTTTACCGGAACTGGCACCGCGCTTGTCACTCCCTTTTGCCGCGATGGTTCGCTGGACGAACCCACGCTGCGCGCGCTGGTCAAGCGCCAGATTGCCGCGGGCATCAATTTTCTTGTGCCCTGCGGCACCACGGGGGAAAGCCCCACGCTCACCCATCAGGAGCATCTGCGCGTCGTCGAAATCGCCGTGGAACTTGCCAAGGGCAAGGTGCCCGTCCTCGCCGGTGCCGGCGGCTACAACACCGCCGAGGTGATCACCCTCGCGCGGGAACTCGCGGACCTCGGCGCCAACGGCATCCTCTCCGTCACCCCCTACTACAACAAGCCCACGCAGGAAGGCCTCTACCAGCATTTCAAGGCCATTGCCGAAGCCGTCAGCCTGCCCATTATTCTGTACAGCGTGCAAGGCCGCACCGGGGTCAACATCGAACCCGCCACCGTCGGGCGCCTTTCGCAAATCGCGAATATCATCGGCATCAAGGAAGCCTCTGGCAACATTTCACAGATGTCCACGATCCTGAATGCCGTGCCCGAGGATTTTCTGGTGCTCTCCGGCGATGACGCCATCACGCTTCCGCTGATCGCGCTGGGCGGGCGCGGCGTCATCTCCGTGGCCTCCAACGAAATTCCCGCGCAAATGACCAGCCTTACGCAGCACGCGCTGGCCGGCGATTTCGCGGGCGCGCGCGAGATCCACCGGCGCTTCCTGCCGCTCATGGAAATCAACTTTGTCGAGTCCAATCCCATCCCTGTGAAGGCCGCGCTAGCTCAAATGGGCTTGCTGGAGCCGGTGTGGCGCTTGCCTTTGGTTGCGCCGAAGCCGGAAAATCGCGCGCGCATTCGCGCTGTTCTCGAATCCCTCAATCTTATCGGGCGAATTCATGTTGCAGCCACAAATTGAAGCGCTCTTCGATGTTCCGCCGCCGGCTTATCTGGCGGAGCATTTCGCGTTGTTCGATGCCTTCAAGGCGGGCTTGAATCGCGGTGAAATTCGCGCCGCCGAACCCGATCCGGCTTCGCCGACCGGTTGGCGCGTCAATCCATGGGTGAAGAAGGGCATTCTCCTCGGCTTTCGCATGGGCGCGATCGTGGACATGTCCATCGACGCGCGCCGCCAGCCGTTCTTCGATAAGTCCACTTATCCCGTGCAGGCGATTTCCGCCGCGGACGGCGTGCGCATCGTCCCCGGCGGCTCCAGCATTCGCGATGGCGCGTACATCGCCCGCGGAGTCATCTGCATGCCGCCGATGTTCGTGAATGTGGGCGCGTATGTCGGCGAAAACACCCTGATCGATTCGCATGCCCTGGTCGGCTCCTGTGCTCAGGTGGGCCGCAACTGCCACATCTCCGCCGCCACGCAGATTGGCGGCGTGCTCGAGCCCATCGGCGCGCTGCCCGTCATCATAGAAGACGATGTGCTTGTTGGGGGAAATTCCGGCGTCTACGAAGGCACCATCGTGAAGCGGCGTGCCGTGCTCGGCACCGGCACGATCCTCAACCGCTCGATTCCCGTCTACGATCTGGTGCGCGACGTCGTCTATTCCGCCAAGGACGATCAGCCACTCATTATTCCCGAAGATGCCGTCGTGGTTCCCGGCGCCCGCGCCGTCACGCATCCTGCCGCCACCAAGTGGGGCCTCTCGCTGCAAGCCGCCGTCATCGTGAAATACCGCGACGCCAAAACCGGCTCTCGCATCCAGCTTGAAGACCTCCTACGCTAGCCCGCCGCCCGTTGTAGCGCATGGCAAGCTCGCAAGCTTCACCCACCCGCTGCTTTCTGGCGGGAGCCCTGCACTTCTTCTCTTGGGTTTGGTGGCACAGTCACTCCTGACTGTGCTCTTGGGTTTTCCCCTGCCGTTGCAGGGGCGCAGGACTGCTGCGCCCCTGAAGAGAAGGGCTAACGCAAGAGCCGGCATGGCTGCTGGCTTCATGTCTCGCACATCGCCAGGTGTGCTCGAAATGCCGTATCATTATTGTGGATGGCCTGGGAGATGCTCCTGTGATTCCACGTTATACACGGGAAAAGATGGGGCGGGTCTGGAGCGACGCCAACCGCTACCAGAAATGGCTGGACGTTGAGCTGGCTGCCGCCGACACGCTGGCCGAAGCGGGGCTCGTGCCGAAAGAGGCCGCCGCTACCATGCGGGTGCGCGCCAAGGTGGACGCGGCGCGCATCAACGAACTGGAAGCGCGCGTCAAGCATGACGTGATCGCCTTCACCATGGCCGTGGGCGAATCGATTGGCGATCCGGTTTCCGCGCGCTGGCTGCATTACGGCATGACCTCCAACGATGTGGTGGACACGGCACAGGCGCTGCTGATTCGTGACGCTTCACGCATCATCGAGCGCGACCTTGTCCTCTTCGCCGAAGTCCTCGATGTGCGCGCCCACGAATTCCAGCACACCCCGCAGATTGGCCGCACCCACGGCGTACACGCGGAGCCCATCACCTTTGGCCTGAAAATCGCCAACTGGTTCGCGGAGAATCAGCGCAACATTTCGCGTTTCCGTGAAGCCTCGCGCGGCATGGAGCACGGGAAAATTTCCGGCGCGGTGGGCAACGCTTCGCACCTGGGCCCGGAGATCGAGGAGAAGATCTGCCAGCGGCTAGGCCTGGAAGTGACGCGCATCGCCACGCAAGTGATTCAGCGCGACCGTCACGCGCATTACCTTAGTTCCCTGGCGCTGATTGCCGCGACGCTCGAAAAAATCGCCATGGAGATCCGCCACCTGCAGCGCACCGAGGTTCGCGAGGCGGAGGAGTTTTTCGGCGGAGAGCAGCGGGGAAGTTCCGCGATGCCGCACAAGCGCAACCCGGTCACCTGCGAACAGATGTGCGGGCTGGCGCGGCTGGTGCGCAGCAACATGCTGGCGGCCTACGAGAACGTGGCGCTGTGGCACGAACGAGACATTTCGCACAGCAGCGTCGAGCGCATCATCCTGCCCGACTCGACGATTCTGGTGGACTACATGCTCGCCAAGATGACCGCGATCGTCAGCCAGATGCGCGTCTTCCCGCAGCGCATGCTGCGCAACCTGGAATCCACGCATGGGCTGGTCTTCTCTGGCCAGTTGCTGCAGGACCTAGTGGAAAAAGGCATGCCGCGCGACGACGCCTACAAAGCCGTGCAGGAAAATGCCATGGCCGCCTGGGAATCGGAGACCAGCTTCCGCGACAGCGTGGCGCGTGACGCGCGTATCACGAAGTACCTCAACGCGGCCGAGCTGGAGCATACTTTCGACCTGCAGCGGCAATTGCGGTATGTGGACAATCTCTTCGAGCGCGTCTTTGGCGCGCATCCCGCCGGCGAAAAGGGAATAGCCAACGAGGCGTGAGCGGACGAGGAAGCTAGCGTACAACGTCTCACGGCACCATTCAGCGGTTTGCAAAAAAAAGCCACCGCGTCATTCCGAACGAAGTCTACGTAGTGAGGAATCCCTCCGATCTTGGGTTACGCCCGAAGAGAGATTCCTCGCTTCGCTCGGAATGACGAGACAAGAGCTGACCCAAGAGCACAGTCAGGAGTGACTGTGCCACAGAAAACAAAAGAGCTCCCGGTTGCCCGGGAGCTCTTCGTTCTTGCCTCTTCTGAACCGCAAGCAAGCCGGCTCAGCTGCGGAGGCGGAAACTATTCGACGCGCTGCACGTAGCGCGCTTCGGAGGTGTCCACGCGAATCCTATCACCTTCATTGACAAAGGGGGGCACGTTCACAATGAGCCCGGTTTCCAGCGTTGCGGGCTTCATCACCGCGCTGGCCGTGGCTTTCTGCAGCGTCGGCTCGGTCTGGATCACTTTCATGTCCATGGTGTCCGGCAGGTCCACGCCAATGGCTTTTTCGTCGTGGAACTCGATTTTCACGATGGTGTTGGGAATCAGGTAGTTCACGGTCTCGCCGAGCTCGTCCTTGGTCATCTGCATCTGCTCGTAGGTCTTCGTGTTCATGAAGTGGAAATCGTCGCCCTCTTTGTAGAGATACTCGAACTCGATTTCGTCCAGGATGGCGCGATCCACGAATTCTTCCGCGCGGAAACGGTACTCAATGATGGCGCCGGTGCGCAGATTCTTCATGCGCGTTTGCATCGAGCCGCGCTTGTTGCCCGGCGTGCGGTGCTCGGTGGTGAACACGGTAAAGAGGTCGCCCCCGTGCTGGATCACCATGCCGGGGCGAAGCTGTGTGGCTTTAACGCTGCTCATAAGTGAATGCGGCACCGGAGCGGCCGGCGCCGGAAACTCCTCTTCAAGTCAGGGACATTTCGGAAATTCCAAACGGCCCCCGAAGGAACGGCGCGTGGAATGACACGAGGCACACAGGGAAGAATGGCGGTCCCTGCGCGGAAATCCAGTATAAACGGGGCTGTGTGATGCGGTCAATCCGCGCTCGACAAGTGCAGCGGGCCGATAGATTGGGCTAGCCAACTGCGTCGTAAAATCAGTACTGGCTCATTCAATCACCGATAGGGTCCAAGGCCACCTTGATTGTCAGAAGTTCCCCAGACGGAACGCGGATGATTTTGCCGCGCTTGGTGCCAACTCTCCACTCATGAAATCCACTGGCAGTGACTCGCATAAGCACATCTTGGTCAGGCGGGAGCAAAAGAAAGGGTTTACTGTCACATGGGCTAGACTCATGACAGACGTAGGACACTCTTCGTTTTCGGCTTATCCTCAATTGGACTTCGACTTCCTCTAACTTGGATTCTGTCTTACTGTTCTCTATACGCACTTGGAGTTGAGCGGGGGGCTTCGGAGGGAGGTCTAACGACAGCTGTGCATCTAAATGTTTGTCAGTGATTTTGACCTGCGGAATCCGACCACCATAGAGAAACTGAATCAAGTAAGGACTTGAAAGTGGATAACCAGCGTCTGTATCCGTAACGAAGACACTGTATCTACCAGAGCAGAGCTGTTCAAAGCGATATTCGCCTCGTTGACTTGTCTTCATGTGCGGGAGCATGTAACTCAGACTAACGCCTAAGGGGTACAACGTTACGTCAAGACTGCTCACTGTCTCACCGTCTCGCCCAAGAACAACCCCATGAACAACGCCCTTGCATTCAGGCCCTTGAATGTGGCGCTGCCCGAAAGCAGGCAATGCAAATAGGAATGAGGCGATAGCAACGAAGAGTTTCATAGGCAATGGGATTCATTATATTCCGTATTAGCTGCCATGAAGGAAAATCACAGATTCGCCGGCGAACAGCGGGCACCCTCCCTATAGGCGCATAAACCGCGAAAGGGCTTTTAGTTGCAGAGCCGCAGGGCTCGGCTACCTGGAGGGAGTGGACTCAATTGCGCGTGCTTTGGCCGCTTTCGCCATGATTTTTTCGATTTCGGCGGGATCGCGGGGGAGTTTCTGGCTCAGCAGTTCGTGGCCGGAGTCGGTGACCAGGACATCGTCTTCGATGCGCACGCCGAGATTTTCCTCGGGGATATAAATCCCGGGTTCCATGGTGACGACCATGCCCGCCGCCAGGGGTTTGCAGCCCTCCAGGCCCGGATCGTGGACGTTCAGCCCGATCGAGTGGCCCAGTCCATGAATGAAGTACTGTCCCAGCGGCTTGCCATGGAGATCTTTCCCGTGCGTGTTGATGTAATTGTAGGCGATGTTGTACAGCGCATCTTTCTTGTCATGCTTTTCGCGGCAGCCGATGAAGGCGCCGGGACGAACCGCATCAATCGCGGCATTCTGCGCGCCCAGCACGATCTCATAAATCTCGCGCTGCCGCGGCGTGTATTTGCCGTTAGCAGGCACGGTGCGCGTGATGTCCGCGGCGTAGCCGGCGTATTGCGCGGCCACGTCCATCAGCACGATGTCGCCGTCTTCGATCTTACGGAAAAGCTTGTCGTAATGCAGAACCGTGGAATTAAAGCCCGCACCGACGATGGGCGCATACGCTTCGTCTTCCGCTCCTCCTCTCGCGTGGACATACTCCATCTTGGCCGCGACCTGATACTCGAACAGGCCCGGCCGCATCATTTTCATGGCTTCAAAGTGGGCATCGAGGGAGAGATTGATGGCCTGCCGTAGCAGGGAAAGTTCGGTGGGCGATTTGATGACGCGGAGGTCGTTGATATTGGCGCGAATGTCCTTGAGAGCCGCCTGAGGCGCGGCGAGCTTCAGCCAGTCCACGACTTCCTTCTCGTGAGGATAGCCGCCCAATTCACGCTCGTAAGGAAGAATTGTGTAGAACGAAGGGTAAATTTTGGCGAGGCGTTCCACCGTGGCGCGCAATTCCGGCATTGGCTTCACCAGCGCAAAGCCCGTGCGCGCCTCGATTCCCGGATCGCTGGGCGACATGCGCACGCCGTTCCACTTCTCTTTGCTTGGATTCTTGGCTGGCAGGAAGAAGATTTCGCGCGGCCCTTCCCAGTCGTCTTTTTTTGCGTTGCTGCCATTGGGCGGCAGGAGGATCAGCGCGGCCTCCTCTTCATTGTGGCCGGTAAGGTAATAGAAATTTTCGTCCTGTGCGAAGATGTAGCTCTGCGCTTCCACTTCGCGGCCGGTGTAGCCGAGCAGCACCACAGGGGCGTCAATGTTGGAAGCGAGCTTGGCGCGGCGTTCGGCGTAGACGGAGTTGGGCTCGCGCTCGCGGCGCTGTTGCGCCATTGCGGTAGGCAGCGCGCAAAGCGCCAGCAGGAGCATCGCGCTGACGCGCCAGGGCCAGCTTCGGCCACTCACGCACACTAAATTCATTGGGAAACGACGGAACACACCACTCATTTGGCCACCTCAAAATCCCTCAGGGCAATGGAGGGAACGGGAAATTGTAGCCGAAAAGAGTGCGGGCTGGGAAACGCGGAGCCGCACTAGAGTGACACGTGGAGTCGAGGACAGAGCAAGAGGTCGCGAGCAGGGGGCTGAACGATTTGACAGTAGCGCTCTGGGCAACCGTGCGGCATCGTGGCATGGAACCGGGCTAAGATAGAAGAATAGAAAAGCTCCAGCCAGGGAGGGACAGTGGAACGCGAACGCCGCCGCACGCCGAGGTATGTGTTTTTCGCCAGCGCCGAACTCTTTGAAGAGAAATCGGAAGTGCGCATCGCTTCGCGGGTCAGTGAATTGAGCCTGTACGGGTGTTACCTGGACATGATGAATCCCTTCCCCAAGGACACCATGGTTCTACTGAAGATTTGGGCCGACGAAATGGTTTTTCAGACGAAAGGCAGAATCATTTACGCGCAGCCCAACATGGGCGCCGGCGTTGTTTTCCTCGGTGTGCAACCGGAGTTTCTGCCGATCCTGCAACACTGGCTCGAAGTCACTGCCAAAAAACAGTAGCGCTCACCCTCAAAAGCTATTTTTGCGAGAAGAGTAAGGACACAGCCGGGAACGGCTGTGGCAGGGATACGCGCTCAGGTATGAGCCGGAAGCACGGAGCGCAGGACGGCGAAGTAGTGGCAGGTGCTGCCGCCAAGCACGAAAAGGTGCCAGATGGCGTGGGCATACGGGATGCGCTCGGAAGCGTAGAAAATAATCCCCGCGGTGTAGAACAGCCCGCCAGCAAGCAGCAACACTAACGTCGTCGCGGTGATGTGCGCAAACACGGGCTTGGCGGCAATCACCACCAGCCATCCCATGCCCACGTAAACCGCCGTCGAGAGGAAGCCGAAGCGCTCGACAAACCAGAATTTGAAAACGATGCCGGCGACCGCAAGTCCCCAAACCACGCCGAAGAGCGACCAGCCCCATGCGCCGCGCAGATTCACTAGCAGAAAGGGCGTATACGTGCCCGCAATCAGAAGATAGATTGCCGAGTGATCGAAAATGCGCAGAGCGCGTTTGAAGCGCGGCGACGGAATGGCGTGGTAAAGCGTGGAAGCGGCGTACAGGCAAACCAGCGTGCTGCCGTAAATCGCGCAGGCCACGATGTGCCACGGCGTGCCGCGTAGCGCCGCGAGCACCAACAAAACCACGAAACCCACGATGCTTAGCGCGAGGCCAAGGCCGTGCGTGACGGCGTTAGCCAGCTCCTCGATCGCGATGTGCCGACGCAACCTGCGAACGAATTGCTCCATACCTATTAGAGTGCGCGCCTGCGGGAAGCGTGACAAGGGCGGAATGCGGCTCGGGTAACATGCGCGCGACGCCCGTTCTGGCTTCCCCGAATGTTCTTTTTTCGAAGCCCGGATTTCTTACCAAGGCGCGGCGGCGTGCCCGGGCCGTCGAAATAAAAAACGAGACGGACGGTTTGCTGTTTCGGGTTCAATCCTCATGATGCTGGTTTCATCACAGACAAAGCGCCCGCCTCAGAAGGCGGCCGCTACTGTTTGTAGCGCTCCTTGTAGTAGTCAATCTGCTGCTGCAGCTCTTCCTTGGATAGGCCGGCGGTCCATTTGTGGAAGTCGGACTTCATGACGTCGGCGGTTACTCCCGGCATGAGCTGTTCGGCCTCGGGAATGAATTCCATGTAGAAGGTTTTCGCCACTTCGTAGAAGCCGTGCCACTGCGTGTAATCCGGGCCCATCATGGCCGTGCCCATGCGCGCGCGGCGGCCCTGGTGGTGCCACAGCTCGTAGTAGGTCCATTCGATCTTTTCGTCGAAGGGCGTGGGCGTAAGTTTTTTCGCGGCGTACAGCTTGTCCATGATGGACTTGGCGGGCTTGGCGAATTTTTCGTTGTAGAGGTCGATGGTGGCCTCGTACTGCGCGTAAAAATTGTTGATCCAGCCGGTGGCGTGGCAATTGGAACAGACGTCCTGCATGGAAATGCGGCGGCGCTCCCAATTATCGAGCTTGATGGAAACGGCCGGGCGCAGCGTGATGCTGATGCGGTCGCCAACGTCGTGCGTGACACCCTGATTCGGTGTGGCGGACATGTGGCAGGTGGCACAGGTGGGCGCGGCGGAATAATCCTTGCCGACGATCCAGGATTTCGAGTCGAGATTCATCTTGGCGATGTTGGCGCGAAACTGGATGCCGTGCTTGGACTCGTTGTAGATCTCGATTTGCGGATGATCGGGGCCGAGGTGGCATTTGCCGCAATTTTCCGGTTGCCGCGCCAGCGCGGAGCTGAAGAAGTGCCGCCCGTGGCACGCGGCGCAGGAGCCTTTGCTGCCATCGGGATTCACGCGGCCGATGCCGCTGTTCGGCCAGGTGACCGGATCAAAGCGGCCGTCGCCGAGATACTTCACTTCGCTGCCATGGCACTGGCGGCATCCGTTGTTCGCCGCGGGCCCGCCTTCCACAATTTCGCCGAGCATGTTGTCCAGCGAGCCGATGAATTGCGCCGCGGCGGCGTGATGGCTTTTTTCAAACTGCTTGGCTTCGGCGGCGTGGCAGCGCGCGCAATAGTTCGGCGTCACGATGACGGCGATTTTGTAGCCGTAATGCTCGAACGTCGCGGGGTCCTTGGGATCCGCCTGATGGCAGGAATAACAATCGACGCCCTTTTTGGCGTGCGCGCTAGACTGCCACTGTTCCACGACGCCAGGAGTGGAAGAAGAGTGGCATTCGATGCAGGCTTTGCCGGCTTGGGTGATTTGCGGCGTTTGCGCGTGAAGAAAAAAGCCCGCGAGGAAAATCAGGAGGATGGAGAAAAAATGAATACGCATGAACCCTCCATGAAACAGTTTCACTTGGGTAGGAGCGCCGAAGCAGATTGTATATCCATGCGAAGCGTGGGTGGAGGGCTAAATAGGATTTGCGCGCGTGGTGCGGGCTAAAAGCCCGGGGCGCCGGTGGAGGCAGGGCGCATCTCCGGGGCGTTCACGCCAAAGCGCAGATGCGCGAACCAGGATTGGCTGAGAGACATAAAGCCGGTGTAGAGGTAGCCCCAGACAAACAACAGCAGAAACGGCACGGTGGCGTAATTCTCGTTGCGGATGGCGTAGGCCACGGTGAGCGCGAAATACAGGCCGAGGGCGACCTCAAAATAGGGCATCCAGCCGGCCTTGTTTTTGTACTTTTTCGCGGCAAAAGTGCCGCTCTTGCCTTCGATTTTGAATTTCGGCGTGCGCGCAAAATCCGATTTTTTCCCGACGAGGGCTTCGAGCACCGCCTGGGCATTGCGCACGCTGATGCCGATGCCGGTGGCCATCACGAAGGGCATGTACAGAAATGTTTTCAGCCACGTCTTGGGGCGCAATTCCTTTTGCGCCGCGAGATAAAAACTGGAGATGGAGCAGGTGGAAGCGAGGAACAACGGCAGATCGATCACCAGCATCTGGAACCAGCCTTGATAGAAACGCACGATCATGGCCGGCAAAAGCATCGTGGAAAGCAGAACCATCAGCGGGTAAGAAATGTTGGCGGTCAAATGGAAAAACGCTTCGGATTTTACGTGGAAGGGCGCATTCGAGCGGAGCACCCTGGGCAGAATTTTCTTCGCGGTTTGCATCAGGCCCTTGGCCCAGCGGGCCTGCTGCGCTTTGAAGCCGTTCATGTCCACGGGAAGTTCGGAAGCGCACTCGATGTCCGGCAGGTAGAGAAATTTCCAGCCTTTCAACTGCGCGCGGTAGGAGAGATCGGTGTCCTCGGTCAGCGTGTCATGTTCCCAGCCGCCGGCGGCTTCAATGGCCGCGCGGCGCCACACGCCGGCAGTGCCGTTGAAATTGAAGAAGGTGCCGCGGCGCGAGCGCCCGCCATGTTCGATGACAAAGTGGCCATCCAGGAGAATCGTCTCGACGCGGGTGAGGAGCGAATAATCGGAGTTGAGATAGGTCCAGCGCGTTTGCACCATGCCGATGTTTTCGCCGCCGCCGGGCGCTAGGAAATACGGGATGGTGCGGCGCAGGAAATCGGGCGTGGGGATGAAGTCCGCATCGAAGATGGCCACAAACTCGCCCCGTGATGTTTTCAGGCCGTGCTCCAGCGCTCCGGCTTTGAAGCCTTCGCGGTTGGTGCGGTGAATGTAAACGATCGGCAGGCCCGTGGCGGCGTGGCGTTCCACGCAGGCACGCGCGACTTCGCGGGTTTCGTCGTTGGAGTCGTCGAGCACCTGGATGTCCAGCAACTCGCGCGGATACTCGAACTGGGAAACGGCGTCGACCAGGCGCTCGATGACGTAGCGCTCATTGAAGATGGGAAGCTGTATGGTAACCTTGGGCCAGTTTTCCACGTGCGGCGGAATTGCAGGAATGTTTTTGCGGTAGACGTAGTAATCGTAAATCAGGGCGTAGCGGTGCAGGCCGTAGAACGCCAGGACGAACAGCACGATGAAGTAGGGAATCATCATCGCCAGATCGAAGGCGTTGGCGTTGTACACCCCGGTGAAGGTGCGGTCCGTGATTTTGTGCCAGTAGTGGCTCAGCGGACCCTGCTGCAACGCGGCGAATAGAAATGGAGCGAAGTTCAACAAAATCCGTGTCTCTCCAAATACCCTCTGAAAAACAAGCGAACCGCCGGCAAGTGCTCTGGCTGCTGGGGGCAGGCGTGCTGCTGGAAGCGTTCTACCTGCGGATGCACAGCCTCTACTACCTGAAAAATCACGCCATTGCGTTCATCGAACTGGCGCTGGCCGCGGGAGTAGTCTACTTGATTGCGCTGTACGGAATCGAGCGCACGCGGTCCTCGCGCACTGCCACCATTCTACTGATTTTTGCGGCAATTGCATTTCGCGCGCCGCTCTGGCCGATGCAGCCGACGCTTTCCGACGATTTGCAGCGGTACCGCTGGGACGGCAAAGTGCAAGCGCATGGCTTGAATCCTTATTCCACCGTGCCGAAGGACCCGCGCATGGCTGCGCTGTGGGACAAATACTACGAGGTCATGCCGGCGCGCGAAATGCCTTCGATTTACCCGCCGGCCTCGCAATGGGTGTTTCGCGCGACGTGGAAGCTCTTTCCCGGGCCCACGGCATTCAAGGTTCCCTTTGCTGCGGCGGATGTGCTGGCGCTGTTGCTGCTGGCGTGGATGTTCCGCAAGGAGCCCGACCGCAACTTTCGCGTGGCGGTGTATGCGTGGAATCCGCTGGTGATCGTGGAGTTTGCCGGCAGCGGCCACAACGATGCGCTGGCAATTCTGGGGATCGTGTGCGGGCTGGCGCTGGTCAAGAACTGGAAGGTGCTGGCGAACGCGCCGATTGCGCTTGCCGCGATGGCCAAAGCGTTCCCGGCATTGCTGATTCCGGTGTGGATCCGCAAAGCAGGATGGCCGGAGAAGCGCGCGGGTTGGTGGGCCGCGGCTGTGGCGGGCGGGACGATGCTGGCGGTGCTCGCGCCGTATTGGGATGCGCTGGGGATGTTTCACGCCAACATGACCTATTACGAAGCGACCTGGAAGAATTACAACGCCAGTTTGTACACGGTGATCGACTGGCTCGCCGGCGGAAAGGCAAGAATCGCGCCGCTCGTCGGAATCGGCGCTTGTTGGGGACTGTCACTCTGGCTGGCGTGGAAACGCGTGGAGCCCGCGCGCGCCGCCTATCTGTTGATCGGGACGATCCTGGCCTTCAGCGCGAACGGATATTCGTGGTATTTCACGTGGATCGTGCCGATGCTATGCTTCTATCCCAATCCGGCGTGGCTGTTGCTGACGGTGTTGCAGTTCCTTTCCTATAACGTGCTGATTGGCTACGGCATATTGGGCGTGTTTAAGTTTGACCCGTTTCTGCAGGCGTTGGTGTACGGGCCATTTTACGCCTTGCTTGTCGGATCGTTTTTTTACGGCCGGTGGAAGCGGAAAGTCAACGCCTCCTGAAGACTCATGGAACAGCGGGGAACATTGCCGGAGATTGCGCGCGAGTTTCTGCGCCTGGGGTTCGTCGCCTACGGCGGCGCCGCCGCGCACATCGCGATGATGGAAGAGCGGTTCGTGCGTCAACGCGCGTGGGTGACGCGGGAACGATTTGTGGATCTGGTCGGCGCCGTCAATCTTCTGCCGGGACCCAGCTCGACGGAACTCGCGATCTATCTCGGAGAAATTCGCGGCGGAGTGCCGGGCCTGATCACGGCGGGTGCTTGCTTCATCCTGCCTGCGGCGGTGCTGGTGGTGGCGCTCGCGTGGGCGTATCTGCGGTTTGGCGCGGTGCCGCAGATGGCGGGCTTGCTGTTCGGAATCAAGCCCGTGGTTGTCGCACTGATGGCGCAGGCGATCTGGAACCTGTCGCGAACGGCGCTGAAGAGTGCGGCGCTGGCGATATTAGCGGTTTGTGTGGTCGCACTCGCCGCCTGGGGAATCCATGCGCTGCTGTTGCTGATCGGCGCGGGAATCCTGTGGATGATCATCGGCGCGGGGAGGAGTCTCGCCAGAACCAGGGCGGCGGTTGTTGGAATGATTGGCACGGGAGCCGCTGGTGCGGGCGGTGCGATTGGCGCGGTTCCCGTGTTTCTCTATTTCGCGAAAATCGGCGCGGTACTTTTTGGCAGCGGCTACGTGCTGCTGGCGGTGCTGCGCGCCGACCTTGTGGCGAAGCTGCACTGGCTGAGCGACGCACAGTTGCTGGACGCGATCGCCGTGAGCCAGGCCACCCCAGGCCCCTTTTTCACGGTGGCTACTTTTATTGGTTACATCTTGGCGGGATGGAGAGGCGCGGCATTGGCAACGTTGGGAATGTTTTTGCCGGCGTTTGTGTACGTGGGTGCAACCGCGGGTTTCCTCCCCAAGTTGCGCAAATTGCCGGTAGCCGGCGCGTTTCTGGATGGCGTGAATGCCGCGGCCGTCGCATTGATGGCCTACGTGGGCGGGCAATTTGCGCGCGCTTCACTGGTGAACGCGCCGGCTGTGGTTCTGGCCATCGTGAGCGCCGTGCTCGTCTTCCGCTACAAAATAAATTCCGCGTGGCTGGTGCTCGGCGGCGCCATTGCGGGAATTTTTCTTCACGCCCTCGGCATCATTTAAAGCTGACGATTAGGGAATGAGCACAATCTTGCCGAAGGCGCCGGGGGCCAGGACGTCGATGTGGGCTTGCGGCGCGTCCTTTAACGGAAGTTCCTTGCCAACGATCGGGCGCAAGGTGCCGTTTTCGAGGCCGGCAGCGATGGCAGCATGAATTTCCGCACACTCAGCCTCCGTGGCCGCCCAAAGCGTAAAGCCGCGAACGGCAGCGCGCCGCGCCATCAATTCGCGAGGATTGATGGTGATCTCGCCGCGATTGCCAATGACAATGACGCGCCCGCGGAAGGCCAGCAGCTTCAGATCAGTCCCCAGATTCACGTTGGCCAGCATTTCGAGGATGAGATCGATGCCGCGTCCGCCCGTGGCTTTCAGGATGTCTTCAGGATAGCCCGCTTTACTATGGTCAAAGACGTGATGCGCGCCTTCTTTCTTCACCAGTTCGAGGCCGCGCGAAGATCCAGCCGTGCCGATCACGGTCAAGCCCAAAGTGCGTGCCCACTGCACCGCGGCGATGCCAACGCCGCCGCTGGCGCCGTGGATCAGCAGTGTCTCGCCAGCGCGCGCATCGGCGTGGTGGCGCAGTGCCGTATAGGCTGTGCCGTATGGCACCCACAGCCCCGCGCCTTGCGAGAACGAGATTTTTTCCGGCAGCGGATACACCTGGTTCTCGCGTGCCAACGCATATTCGGCATAAGCGCCGGTGAGCGTGGTCGCCGTGTAGACGCGGTCGCCCGGTTTTACTTTGGCGACACCTTCGCCGACGGCCTCGATCGTGCCCGCCGCGTCGGAGCCGGGAGTATAGGGCAGCGCGGGTTTCACCGGGTACGCGCCGTTGCGCATGTAGGTGTCGTACGGGTTGACGCCCGCCGCGCGCACGCGCACGAGAACTTCACCGGGCCCGGGCTTGGGGGTGGGCACTTCATGAACCGCGAGAACTTCGGGGCCGCCGAATTGGTAAACCTGAATCGCTTTCATACGTTATCTCCCATCAGCAAATCATAAACTCTTGATTGGATGCTTCCAGCGCAAATCTCACGACCACAAAATACAAAGAAATTCGTCCCAGCAGAAGCCGGGCAAGCCGCCGCAGTCCAGATCAAAAATGGTCGTCGTGCAGCAGTGATGCTTCTTCCTTTTCGATCGTGCCGGAGGTTTGCGCCCACGCGGTTGTCTGCCAGTTGTCCTTGTGTTTCCTCGTGGGAATCCACGCCGGCAAGGGCTGGCGCAAATGGTTTGCGAGCGCGTAGACGTAGGGCTCGTACATCGCGCGAAGCTCCGCAAGCTTGCGATCGGCTTCGGGGGTGCTGACGAGCTTTGTGCCATTCTTGGCCAGCTTGTCACGCAGATGCAGGAGCGTTTCCGCGGGCAAGCGATCCTGCGGCAAGGGACGCGGCGCCGCCGAGAAAACCTGGCACAGATCGACTACTGCATGGCGTGCGATGGCGAAGGTGAGTTCGGCTTGTTTCGCGCAGGAATCTTCGATGCCCGCGATGGTCAGTGCGCAGGTGTCCAGGATGGCGGTGAGGGAGCCAATCCAGGATTGGTTGTCGTGTTGCGAGCGGAAATAGGCGAGCACCGGATAGGAGAGATGGCTCTCCAGCAATTCCGCGCACCAGCGCTCCCAATCTTTCAGCAGGTTGCGCAGCGCTTCATGGCCCGTGGAGTAACTGTGGCGGCGAAGCAGTTCGCCAGCAGTGGGCGGGGTGCCGGCGCGTGCATCGAGCAACGCGATATTCGTTTCGCGGCGGCCGAACGCGCCGTAAATAAACGGGAGGTAGCCAATCACGGCAGCGAGGAAGGCGAAACCAAAGCCGGCTTCGGCAACTACCAACAGGCGCGCCAAGCCGGAGCGCGGCACAACGTCACCTAGCCCCAGCGTGAAAAACGTCGTGCCGCTGAGGTACATGTCGGTGAATATGCTGGGGCTGGAACCGGTAAGATTGACAGCCGATCCAGCGCCGTATTGCATCATGCCGAAGCTGATGACCAAGCCGACGGCCCAAACACCCACGAGGGCCAACAGCGAGATCGGGCCGAAGAAGCCGAGGAAGGTCTCGCGCGTTTTGTGCGAAGGGAGCAGCCGGGCCGCCGTCTTCCAGGAGGACCAGGTCAAGAGGTAATAGAAGCGCGTCAGGCGAAATTTCCGGGTGACACGGCGCGGCAGGATGATCGCTTCAAAAGCGTCCCACGCCACGAGCAGAAAAACAGCTACACCTGCTAGAAAGACACCCGGAACGGGAATCATGCGTAGCATTGTACTCACTTTGCGGGGGAATACGCGGCGGCGATCAGGAGATCAGCCGCGCATTCACGGAGATTTCCGCCTTGTACAGCTTGGAGACGGGGCAGCCGGTTTCCGCGGCCTTCACGGCGGCATCGAACTTGGCTTTGTCCGCGCCGGGAATGTTCGCGACGAGATCGAGATGGCTCTTGGTGATGGAGAAGCCTTCGCCAACCTTTTCGAGCGTGATCGTACACGTGGTTTCCAGTTTCGTGGCGGTGATTCCGGCGCCGCCGAGTTGCGCGGAAAGCGCCATGGTGAAGCAGCCGGCGTGCGCCGCCGCGAGAAGTTCTTCGGGATTTGTGCCCACAGCGTTCTCGAAGCGCGTGCCGAAGGAATACTGCGTGTTCTTCAGCGTGCCGCTATCGGTGGAAATGGAGCCTTTGCCCGATTTCAGATCGCCTTGCCAGACTGCGGAAGCTTTGCGTTGCATGGAAGATTCTCCTGTCTCTGATTTGACGGCGTTTGACCTATTCCTTGGATTCAAGGATCCAGCGAAAAGGTTCATGCCAAATTGAAGGGGGCGGGGCGCCGGGGCGCCCGAAGCATCCTACCACCAGTGAAAACCAAAGAATACGGCCAGGGAGAGGCAGGCGAATCCCGCCGCGTAGTTACATTCAAGGAATTCGGGCGGGCCAAAGGCCGCGGATATAGACGGTGTCGCCGGCCACGCGATAGTAGACCAGCCAATTTCCCGCGAGGAACCAACGGTGGCGGCGAAAGCGCCGGCCTTTTGCGCGTACAGGATACATGTGGGGGAATAGCATGAGGTAGTTCAGGTGGCCAAGGATTTCGTCGCGCTCGGATTCGGGGAGTTCATCAAATACTTCCCATGCGGAACGAGTCCAAACGACTTTCCCCTTCACCGCTTTTTGCCTTTGGCAGCCTTTGCTTTAGACATGCGCACGACTTCCTCGTGCGGGATCACGCGACCCGCTTTGATGTCCGCGTCGGACTTAGCCATCATGGCTTGAAAGGCGGGATCCGCCTCAATCTTGTCGAGGCGGTCTTCCATGTCGGAGTAGACCTGGATGGCCTGGCGGACGATCAGGCTGCGGTTTCCGCCGTTGTAAGAGGCTAGTTCTTCGAGCAGTTTGTTCGTGCGCTTATCGAGAACGAATTGTTTCCGCATAGCGGTGTCTCCCAGGAGAAGCATACCGCTAGAGTGTGAAATCTTCAACACCATTCATGAATGATGTTGAATCATAGGGCAGCGGGGCGGGGGCGTTGTCTTTGGCGCGAAGAAACGATCGGGGGCACTTAGGCGTCCAGGCTGAGGGTGACCAGGCCGGGGGGAGTGGCGGGTACGATGGGAGGAAGCTTCGAGCGGTCGATGGGGCGGTACAGCGTATCGCGCTCCACGGGGACGCGTCCTGCGGCGCGGATCAGGCGTTCCAAGTCGCCGCGCGAGGTGAACTCGGCGGTTTTCGCGCCGGCGTCGTGGTAAATCTTTTCTTCTACGACAGTGCCGTCGATGTCGTTCGCACCGAAGCGCAAGGCAATCTGCGCAATGCTCGGCGTCAGCATGACCCAGTAGGCCTTGATGTGGTCGAAATTATCCAGCAGCAGGCGCGAAATCGCGATGTTGCGCAGGTCATCGTAGCCGGTGGGCTTCGGAATGTGCGCGAGCGGCGTATTGTCCGGGTGAAACGCCAGCGGAATGAACGCGACGAAGCCGTGGGTTTCATCCTGAGCTTCGCGCAACTTCAACAGATGATCCACGCGCTCCTCGGCGGTTTCCACGTGGCCATAGAGCATCGTGGCGTTCGTTGGCAGGCCCAGGCGATGCGCCTTTTTCGCCATGCTCAGCCACATGCGCCCGCTGACCTTGTGATCGCAGATGATGCGGCGCACGCGCGGATGGAAAATTTCCGCGCCGCCGCCGGGGCAGGAGTCCACGCCGGCTTCCTTCATTTTCTGGAGCGTTTCATCGACGGTGAGCCTGGCGATGCGCGCGAAGTAGTGCACCTCGACCATAGTGAAGGCTTTGAGATGCACGTGCGGGTGGCGCTGCTTGAGGCCGCGAATGAGTTCCAGGAAGAAGTCGAATGGTAGATCGGGATGCAGGCCGCCGACAATGTGAAATTCGGTGGCGCCTTCACGCACGCCCTGCTCGGCGCGCTCGTACATTTCTTCGAGCGTGAAGGTGTACGCGCCGGGCGCGCCGGGATCGCGTCCAAACGCGCAGAGCTTGCAATGGGCCACGCAGACGTTGGTGGGATTGATGTGCCGGTTGACGTTGTAATAGGTGATGTTGCCGTGGCGCTTCTCGCGGATGAAATTGGCCAGCCAGCCGACGGCCAGCAAATCGGGCGTGCGGTAGAGGGCCACGCCATCGTCAAAGGAGAGGCGTTCGCCCGCCAGCACCTTGTCGGCGATGGGTTTCAGGCTTGCGTCAGTGAGCGTCAGTTCAGCCACAATATTCTCTGCTTGCTAAGATGCCACCCGGAGGCGGCCGCTACATCCATTTTCATTTCAGAAGCTGCGAACAATTCAAACGCGCCAAACCGCCGCTGCGGCGCCCCAGAACACCAGAAACAGCATACTAATATAGCCGTTCACGGTGAAAAACGCAGCGTTCAGCCTGCTCAGATCATTCGCTTTGACCAGCGAATGCTCGTAGCCGAGCAGCGTAGCCACGACGACGATTCCAGCCCATGCTGGCCACGGCAAACCGAAACTCGCCGCCAGCCAGCTCAACAGAAGCACCACGCCCCCATGCATTACGCGCGCGATCATCAGCGCGGCGGCAACGCCAAAGCGCTGGGGCACGGAAAACAGCCCGGCCTGCTTGTCGAATTCGATGTCTTGGCATGCGTACAGCACGTCAAAGCCGCCGACCCACAAGGTGACCGCGGCGCACAAAATCAGCATGCGCCAATCGAGGCTTCCAGTGATGGCAATCCACGCCGCGGCGGGCGAAATCCCCAGCGCAAATCCCAGGAAGAGGTGCGACCAAGTGGTGAAGCGCTTCGTGAACGAATAGAAAAACAGGATGGCCATGGCTACGGGAGCAAGCTTCAGCGCAAGCGGGTTCAATTGCCAGGCAGCCACGAAAAAGAGCGCGACGGCGGCGAGCGTGAAAATCCAGGCAAACGAAACGGAGAGCGCACCGGTGGCCAACGCGCGCATCTTGGTGCGTGGATTTTCCTTGTCGTAACGGAGGTCGGCGATGCGGTTGAGAGTCATGGCGGCGGACCGCGCGGCCACCATGGCGACCACGATCCACAGAAGCTGGTGCAGGGTGGGCCAGCTATGTTGCTTGGCGCGCGCCGCGAGCAACGCGCCGGTCAGAGCAAACGGCAGGGCAAACACCGAGTGCTCAAACTTGATCATTTCCAGGATCGTGTGAATGCGGCCAGCCATCTCAGCCTACGACTCCGCCTTCATTGCGGGCGCGCTGCCGGTCCAGCGATACATTTTCTCCTGAGGCAATCCGGCGTGCGCCAGGACGCGGCAAACATATTGCGTCACGACATCATCAATCGTTTTCGGTTTGTGATAAAACGCCGGCACCACGGGCATGATGACCGCACCGGCCTGCTGTGCCCGCAGCATGTTTTCCAGGTGGATGCGGTTGAATGGAGTGTCTCGCACGCAGAGAATGAGCTTGCGGCCCTCCTTGAGCATCACGTCGGCGGAACGCGCGACGAGGTCATCGCTGGTGCCGTTGGCAATGGCCGCCAGCGCGCCCATCGTGCAGGGCACGACAATCATGGCGTCAACGTCGTAGCTGCCGGAGGCGATGGAGGCGCCGACATCTTTATTCGAGATGGTTTCAGTTTTTTTCGAGGCGCGCCCCAGAATGCGGCTGGGAAGTTGACGCAAATCTCCGGAGGTGATTTCCAATTCTTCGGCAAGCAGGCGCTGGCCGGTCTCCGTTACGACCAGGTGCACGCGCGTGACGCGCGAATCGTCTTCCAGGAGCGCCAGCGTTTTTTGCGCGAAAATGGCCCCGCTCGCTCCGGTCACACCAACGGTGATGGTCTGTGTTTGGGCTGAAGTCATGGGATTTGCGCGGGTACAAACAGTCTGGCAACGCCCCGCCGGCAAGTCAAGCCGAGGCCGGCGGAAACTTCGCCTCCGCCGGCTATGCTAGACTTCCGGAGGAAGGAAGGCCATTTTATTATGAGCACTGCCCCAGTCGACGTTGTGCTCGCCTTCATGGAACGGATTAACGCGGCGGATGTGGAGCAACTCTGCGCGCTGATGACCGAAGACCACGTATTCGTGGATGGACTGGGGAACCGCATACAGGGCCGGGAAGCGATGCGCAAGGGTTGGACCAGCTACTTTCGCATGTTTCCGGATTACCGCGTGTCGCACGCGGAGGTTTTTTCGCACGGTGATGTAGTGGCGTCGTTTGGCACCGCCGAAGCGACTTACGCGGTGGAAGGACAACTTCCGAAGGAAAATCACTGGAGCGTGCCGGCGGCGTGGCGAGCTGTCGTGCGCGACGGCTTGATCGCGGAGTGGCAAGTGTACGCGGACAATCAGGCCGCTAGAAAGATTATGGGCTGGCCCAATCCATAGTATGGGCAGCGAGAACCGTTTATGAACGAATCCGACGTTCGCAAATTACTGGAGACCGTAAGCGGGGGGAAACTCTCGCCCGAAGCAGCGCTCGAGCGGCTGAAGCATCTGCCTTTCGAGGACATTGGCTTCGCGAAGGTGGATCACCATCGAGCGCTGCGGCAGGGCTACGCGGAAGTGATCTTTGGCAAGGGCAAGACGCCGGCACAAGTGGCGGAAATTGCGCGCACCATGCTGAAGCACAAAGCGTCGCGGAGCAATGTGCTGGTGACGCGTGCGGACGCGAAAATGTTTGCCGCCGTGAAGCGCATCAGCCGCGGCGCGAAATTTCATCCCCTATCCGGCGTGATTACCGTCGAACGCACGCGCGAGATTACCGGCAAGGGCACGATCCTGGTTGTTTCGGCGGGCACCAGCGACATTCCCGTGGCGGAGGAAGCGGTTCTGACAGCGCAGTTGATGGGCAACCGCGTGGAGCAACTCTTCGACGTGGGCGTGGCGGGGATTCACCGGCTGCTGGAACACCGGGAACTTTTGACCAAGGCCCGCGTGATCATTTGCATCGCGGGCATGGAAGGCGCGCTGCCGAGCGTGGTGGGCGGGCTTGTCGGCGTGCCGGTGATTGCCGTGCCGACGAGCGCGGGCTATGGCGCGAGCTTTGGCGGCGTGGCGGCGCTGCTAGGAATGCTGAACTCGTGCGCGTCCAACGTGACCGTCGTGAATATTGATAACGGATTCGGCGCGGCCTGCGTGGCGTCCTGCATCAATCGCTTGTAGAGTCTCTCCCCTAAGCGAATCCTGGAGTCTTGGAACATCCTGCGGGTGAAAGTCCCGCTAAATCGGCGATGAGGCAGCCAGTATGACCTTCAGGACACCGGATCGTTGCGCATAGGCGATGGCCTGGGGTGCATCTTTCAGCGCGAAGGTGCGCGAGATGAGCGGCGTGGGGTCCACCTTGCCGGAACGCAGCAGTGCGATGGCCTTGGCAAAGGGGCCGCAACGCGAACCGACGACGGTAATTTCCTTTACCACAATCGGCCAAGTTTCCACGGGCGCCGCGCCGTGGAAGGTGGATTTCAGGAGCAGCGTGCCGCGCGGCTCGGTGATGTGCTGCGCAAGAGTCAAGCCGGTGGGTGAGCCAGTGGCTTCGACGACCAGACGATAATTTCCCTTCACACGCCGCAAGTCGCTGGCGTCGCCGCGAACTTTCTTTGTGGCGATTCCCGCCTTGCGCGCGTAAGCAAGCTTGTTCACATGTTTGCCATAAAGAACGACGCGCGTGCCCGAGGCCTGCAAAACGATGGCAATGAGCTGTGCCAGCTTGCCGTCGCCGAGGACCGCGGCGGTGGGAAACTCCCGAATGTTCAGTTGATCGAGGATCTGGCACGCGGCGGCGAGCGGTTCGATGAAGACCGCCTTCATGTCACTTACGTTTTTCGGAACGACGTGAAGATTTTCCAGCGGCAGGGCGAGGTATTCCGCGAACGCGCCGTCGTGCGCAACGATTCCCAGCACAGTGCGGCGGCCACAATGCGTCTTCAAACCGCGCCGGCAGAATGCGCACACGGGCTTGTAGCCATAGGCGGAGCAGGCCACATTGATCTCGCCCGCCACGCGCTTCCCGAGCCAGCGCTCTCGCGTTTTGGCGGAGACGCCCGCAACCTGCATTACTTCGCCGACAAACTCATGCCCCGGGGTGCCGCGAAACTGGTGATAGCCGCGCAGGATTTCGATGTCGGTATTGCAGATCCCTGCGAAGCGAACGCGAATCAACGCCCAGCCGGGACGCAGCCGAGGCAGCGGCTTTTGCACCGCGACAAGACGATTTTTGGCGACCTGAAAAGAGAGCATGGGCAAAGTATGGCGATAATTAACGCAATGCGGCAAACAGAGATTGCAGCAGCGCCGGCTCCTGCTCCGGAAATACGGTGCGCAGGTCGAGCAGCAGCCGATCGTCCTCGATGCGCGCAATCACGGCAATTCCCGCAGGTGCTTGCCGCAGTCGGGCTTCGAGTTGGACCGTCGAATGACGAGCGCTGGTGATGCGCAGCACTTTCGTGGGCAACGATTGCGCGGGAGTGGAGCCGCCGCCGACCAGCGAGCTGCCATCCGCGATTTCGATTTCGGCGTCCGACGCGGCGGCTTGTGGCTGGAGCGCGTCGCGGAATTTCTTCGTGCGCGCGGCTATTTCTACGAGCGGCAGGCGAATCATGCGTTGCGCGGGAATGTCATTCCACGCGCCGCGGAGATACGCGCGCAGGGTCACCTCCAGCGCCGCAATCGTCAGCTTGTCCACGCGCAAGGCACGGAAGAGCGGATGGCGCCGCACCTTGGCGACGAGTTCCTTCTTCCCCGCGATGATGCCGGCTTGCGGCCCGCCCAGCAATTTGTCCGCGCTGAAAAGCACCAGCGAAAATCCCGCAGCGACACTTTCGCGCACGGTGGGCTCCGTGATGCCGCTGGCGGAGAGATCGGCGAGGCATCCCGATCCCAGATCTTCGACGACGGGCAAACTGGTGCGCGCGCCGAGTGCGATCAAGTCCGCCACTTCGGGCTTTTCCGTGAATCCGGTCACGGTGAAATTCGAGGGATGCACGCGGAGAAGCAGGCGCGTTTTTTCGTGGATGGCGTTTTCGTAGTCGGCGAGCCGCGTGCGGTTCGTCGTGCCCACCTCGCGCAAGACCGCGCCGCTCTGCTCCATGATTTCCGGGATGCGGAAGCCATCGCCAATTTCGATCAATTCGCCGCGCGAGACGATGACCTCGCCGCCGCGGGCCAGTGCCGCCAGAGTCAGCAGCACGGCTGCCGCGCAATTGTTCACCACAATGGCCGATTCCGCACCGGTCAGGCGCTCGATCAGCCGCGCCGTGTGCACATCGCGTTTCCCGCGCGCTCCGGCCTCCAAATCGTATTCCAGATTCGAATACTGCGTGGCCGTGCGGCGAATCTCCTCCACCACGTGCGCGGAAAGAGGCGCGCGGCCGAGATTCGTGTGCAGAATTACGCCAGAGGCGTTGATCACCGGCTGCAGGGACGGGGCGAATTCTTTCTGCATGGCATTCACGATGCGTTGTTCGATGGCGGCGGGGTGCAGAACCTCATCGGTCAGCGCTTCCCCGGAAGTGATCTCGCGCCGCAATCCTTCCAGAACCTCGCGGGTCGTTTCCACCACGAAGCTGCGCTCCACCTCGCGACAGAGTGCTACGAGGCCGGGGCGGAGGAGCAATTCATCCACCGACGGCACGCGGCGAAGGAGCGCCGCCTGCTCGGAGGAAAGCGGCGATTTGGTGCGGGAGGCCATGGCGACATTTGAGCACAGCGGGGATTGCGCCCGCAATCGGCCTGCTGCCCGGAGGGCCAGCCCGTTGCCCGGGTACCCGGTGTTTCATGCGCAGCGCCCCCGCCCTTCCTGGTTGACGCTTGCGCGCTGCGCCCCTAGCATGGGGGTTCGAGGGGACTCGCTCCATGGCCACCATCGACGAAGATCTGGCGCAACTTGAGCGCGATATCCGGCAACTGAAGATCGAGTACGACGCCTTCTTCGGAGGCGGCCGCAAACGCCCGCCCACCGAAATCGAATGGCGCATCGAGTTGCTGACGAAGCGCTACGCGGAACGCGGCGGGGATATGAAATACGGGCAGCGCTTCCGGTTCAACAACCTCGCGCAAACGTACGCGAAGTACAAGGACATTTTCCGGAAACGCCTGGCGCAGCGCGAAGAGGGGAAAGTTCAGCGACACTTTGGCGCTGCCGCGAAGGCCATCGAGGCCGAGCGCACCAAAACGCCGCCCGAACCAACGACGGCGGCTCCCGTTGCGGGCGCTGCGGAAGCGCAGGCGTTTCGCGTGGTGTGTTCAGAGCCGGAGAAGGAAACCGAGAAGGTCGATCAGCTCTACTCAGCTTTTCTGCAAGCCAAACAAAATGCCGGCGAAGAGACCTCTAAACTCAGCAAAGCCGGGTTCAAGGAATTCGTGCGCAAGAAGACCAAGGACCTCCAGGAAAAGAAGAACTGCCGCGATGTCGAGTACGTCGTGGAAGTGGTGGACGGCCAGGTCAAGCTGAAAGCCTTAGTGAAGTCCTAGTCCCGCGACGTAAATCCCACGCTCCCGCCGGTTTTTCCCACAGGCGGTACCTTTCCGAAACTCCGTTGCTCCGCGTACACTAATGGGTTCTTTTCATTAGCGGAGGATGACATGGGTGTGGAGCGCGCGCTGCTTAGCGTATACGACAAGACCGGCATCGTGGAGTTTGCCAGGAGGCTGGCGGCGCTGAAGATTGAGCTGCTTTCGACGGGCGGCACGGCCAAGCTTTTGCGCGAAGAAGGCATTCCCGTCAAGGACGTTGCGGAGTTCACCGGCTGGCCGGAGATGCTGGGCGGGCGCGTGAAAACACTGCATCCGAAAGTGCACGGCGGGCTGCTTTACCGCCGCCATCATGCGGAGGATCAGAAGCAGGCGAAGGAACATGGGATCGCGCCGATCGATCTCGTCGTGGTGAATCTCTATCCGTTTGAGGCCACGGCGGCGCGCGGGTACATCACTGCCGAGGAACTCATCGAGAACATTGATATCGGCGGGCCGACGATGCTGCGATCGGCGGCGAAAAATTTTGAAAGTGTGGCCGTGGTGACGGATCCCGCGGACTACAATCGCGTGGCCGGCGAGCTCGAGAGTTCGGGCGATACGACGCTGGCGACGAGGATCGAACTGGCGCGAAAAGTGTTTGCCACGACTTCCCGTTACGACGGCCTGATCACCACGGAACTCGAGCGGCTCACGGACCTCAGCGGCAAACTGGAGGTCGCGCCCAGGGCCAAGCTGCCCGAACGCGTGCACCTGGCGCTGCGGCGCAAGCAGGAACTGCGCTATGGCGAAAACCCGCACCAGGCGGCGGCATTGTATGTGCCCGCCGGGCGGCCGCCGGAAGGATTAGCCGCGGCGAAGCAACTGCAGGGCAAAGAGCTCTCCTACAACAACTACGTTGACCTGGAAGCGGCGCGCAGCCTGGTGGCGGAATTCGAGGGGCCAGCGGCGGTGATCATCAAGCACAACAATCCCTGCGGCGCGGCGGAACAGAAATCGCTGCTGGATGCTTACGTGAAGGCGTATGCCTGCGATCCCGTTTCGTCGTTTGGCGGGGTGCTGGCGTTCAATCACATTGTGGACGTGGTGACCGCGGAACAAGTGGCCAAGTTGTTCGTGGAATGTATCGTCGCGCCGGGCTTTGCGAATCGCGCGCTGGAGATTTTCGCCGCGAAGAAAAACCTGCGCCTGCTGGTTCTGCCGCAGGGCGGGTTTGAGCACGACAAGGAACTGCAGTTGAAGCGCATTCTGGGCGGCGTGCTGGTGCAGCAGCCGGATCTGGGCAATTTGCAGGGCGGGGAACTGAAGGTGGCCACCAAGCGCGCTCCAACCGATAAAGAGCTGGCGGATTTGCGATTCGCCTGGAAAGTTTGCAAGCACGTGAAGTCCAACGCAATTGTGTTTGCGAAAGAGGGCGCAACGCTGGGCGTGGGCGCCGGCCAGATGAGCCGCGTGGACTCCGTGAAAATCGCCACGGCCAAGGCGCAAAAATCGCTGCAGGGCAGCGTGGTGGCCTCCGATGCGTTCTTCCCGTTTCCGGATGGCGTGGAGGCGGCGGCCAAGGCGGGCGCCACAGCGGTGATTCAGCCGGGCGGTTCGATCAGGGATGTGGATGTGATTGCCGCGGCTGACCGGCTCGGATTGGCGATGGTGTTCACGAGCATGCGGCACTTCCTGCACTGAGAGCCGGCTACCCTGGCCTAGCCGCGCTCTGCTCCGCCTCCCACACGAACCAGTGGCGCGTTCGGTTGCACATCTTACAGACGGAGAGCATCACAGGTACCTCGATCAACACGCCGACAACCGTGGCGAGGGCCGCCCCGGAGCCTGCGCCGAAGAGGGCAATTGCGGTAGCGACCGCCAGCTCAAAGAAGTTGCTTGCCCCGATAAGCGCTCCCGGCGCCGCAACCTTGTATTCGACGTGAAAGAGCCGCATCAAGGCGTAAGCAAGCGCCGAATTGAAATAAACCTGAATCAGAATCGGCACTGCGATGAGCAAAACGTGCAGCGACTTGCCCATCAGGTTGTTCGCTTGAAACGCAAAGATCAGGATGAGCGTGGCCAGAAGAGCAAGAATTGTGACCGGAGAGAATTTGGGAAGCAGAACGTTTTCAAACCATTCCCTCCCCCGGCGACGCAGAAGCACCGCCCGCAGCGTAGCGCCGATCGTTAGGGGAATCACGATGAAGGCCAGGACCGACAGGAACAAGACGAGAAACGGAACGGACAGGGAAGAGGCGCCTCTCACAAGAAAGCGGACAATGGGCGCGAACAGGAAGAGCATGATCAGGTCATTGAGCGAAACCTGAACCAGCGTGTAGGCTGGGTCTCCATCCGTAAGATGACTCCAGACAAAAACCATGGCCGTGCACGGTGCGGCGGCGAGAATAATTGTTCCGGCGATGTACTGGCTGGCTTCCGCGGGGGAGATCCACGATGAAAAGATATGGCGGAAGAAAAGCCAGGAAATCAGCGCCATGGAGAAGGGTTTCACCATCCAGTTGACGAATAGTGTGATCAGCACTCCCCTGGGTTTTCGCCCTACCGCCTTGATTGCCGTGAAATCCACCTTCATCATCATCGGAATGATCATGAGCCAGATGAAAACGGCGATAGGCAAATTGATGTGGCTGCCACTGCCGAATTCCATTTCCCGAAGCTGCCCGACCAATCCGGGAAAGAGTTTGCCAAGCAGCACTCCCACGATCATGCACAAGACGACCCAGAGACTCAGGTAACGCTCAAAGAAGTTCAGCTTGGCGGCAGGGCGGCAGTAATTCGTCGCGGAAGAGGAGCTAGGCTGAGTCATGATTCACGGCCGATGCGGTCGATTTCTTTTTTTAGGGCGAGGGCGGTGAGGCTGGCGAGCGGCAGGCTCAGGAACAAGGTGATGCGGCGGTCCAGGGTTACAAAGGCATCGCGAAACGCGCGCTCCATCTGATCAACGGTACCCACCACCGCAGCCGGGTCGGGTACGCCCCAATGCGCGGTGACTGGCTGGCCCGGCCACACGGGGCAGACTTCCGCCGCGGCATTGTCGCAGACCGTAAAAACAAAATTCATTTGCGGGGCGCCGGGCTTGGCAAATTCGTCCCAGCTTTTGCTGCGGAGGCCGTCCACGGATAAGCCGGCAGCTTCCAATTGCTTCAGCGCAAACGGATTGACGCGCCCTGTGGGATGACTGCCTGCGCTGAAGGCGCGGAAATTTGGCTTGCCCATATGGTTTAGGAGGGCCTCGGCCAAAATGGAGCGCGCCGAATTGCCGGTGCAAAGAAACAGAACGTTATACACGCGTGGCATTGATCTAGCTCAATTGCAGCAAGTGGGGCCACAGCAGGAAGCCGCTAGTGGCTTCTTCGCGCGGATGAAGGCGCTCATGAATTTGTCCTTGATTTGCGGGCCGACGATTTCCGGATCCAAGCCCGCGGCGACGAGGAATTTGCGCGCTTCTTCGACCTGGTAGATGCGCGTGGGTTCGACGTCGATGGAGGCGAAGCCCGCTGCGGCGAGCTTTTCGCGATACTCGGTTTCCTGAAGTGCGCCGGCAATGCAGCCAACCCATAGCTCCATGCTCTTGCGGACGGAAGAAGGCACTTCGCCACGAATCACGACATCGGAAACGGCGAGGCGGCCGCCGGGTTTCAAGACGCGGAAGGCCTCGCGCAGGACGCGGTCCTTGTCTCCGGAAAGATTGATCACGCAATTGGAGATGATGACGTCCACGGAATTGTCCGGCAGAGGAATGTTTTCGATGACACCCTTCAGAAATTCGACGTTTTCGACGCCGGCCTTTTTCTGATTGGCCCGCGCCAGCGTGAGCATCTCGTCGGTCATGTCCAGGCCATAGGCTTTGCCGGTGGGGCCGACGCGCCTGGCCGAAAGCAGCACATCAATGCCGCCGCCGGAGCCCAGATCCAGCACCGTTTCCCCCGGCTGCAATTGCGCCAGTGCAGTGGGATTGCCGCAGCCGAGCGAAGCCGCCACGGCATCCGCGGGCAGCGCCGCCTTTTCCGAGGCGTCGTACAAATTGCGCGTGATGGGGTCGCAACCGCTCAATTCCGCGCCGCCGCCGCAGCACGCGGTTTTTCCCGCAGCTACCTGCTTCGCCGCCGCGCCGTATTTTTCCTTCACCGCATCCTGAATGTTGCTCATGACATTGCCTTCCTTTTATCTTGAAATTTGCACAATCGATTCCGCAGGGACGACGCGATTGCGCGTGCAGCATTCCTCGTACAAAAATCCCAAGACCTCGCGAAGCGCATCCGTGTTCGCCGTGTACCAGAGGAAGGTGCCCGCGCGGCGCACCGAAACCAAACCGACTTGCCTCAGCTTTTCCAGATGGTGCGACAGCGTGGAAGCGGGAATCCCCAACTCCTCCTGTACCTCGCCGGCGACCATTCCGGTGGGGTGCGCGGAGAGAAGCAAACGCACAATCTGCAGGCGCGGCTCGGCGCCGAGAGCGGCAAAGCGGTCGGCGCATCGGGTGACGAGAAGGGGATCGGGCTTCCTCATATTTCCATAATTGCAGAAATACGGTAGAAAGGCAACTCCTCCTCAACCCTTTTTGGCCGCCCCGCATCTCATTTCTGGGTCCTGCTGCCGGCCATCGAAACGCCCGCCTTTTCGCTTTTGACCGCGTTTCCCGCGCATGGGATACTTACTTCTCCGGGACTTTCTATGAAGCTGAACCGAATTGCCTTCACCCTTATTGTCGCCGCCCTCGGCGGCTTGACGGCGCTGGCGCAGTCACCCTCCCCATCGGTTCCACCCGCCCAAGAGAAACTCTCTCCCCGCGCCGAGGCTTACTACAATCTCGCGCTCGGCCATATTTACGAGCAACAGTATGAACTGACCAGCCAGAACGAGTTGGCCAGCAAAGCCATCGAGGCCTACAAGAAGGCCTACGCCATCGACCCGCAATCCCCGATCATCGGGGAGCGCCTGGCGGAGATGTACTGGAAGGCGCAGCGCGTGCATGACGCCATGGTCGAAGCCAACGAAATCCTGAAGCGCGATCCCAACGATTTAGCCACGCACCGCCTGCTGGCGCGCATTTACCTGCGCAGCCTCGGCGATATCAACGGCTCCGGCGTGCAAACGGAGATGGTGAGCAAAGCCATCGCGGAATACAGCGAGGTCCACCGCCTGGACGCGACGGATCAGGAAGCCGCTTTGTGGCTGGCGCGTCTCTACCGCCTGCACAACGAGCCGGACAAAGCCGAAAAGGTGCTGCTCGGCATGTTGAAGGATGATCCGGAGAATGAAGCGGCCGTCGAGCAGCTTACGCAGCTCTATCTGGACGAGAACAAATCCGAAGAGGCGATTTCGTTACTGGAGGGCATGATTGCCCGTTCGCCTTCCGCAACGCTCGACGATCTTCTCGGCGATGCGTACACGCAAACGCACGAATACGGCAAGGCCGAAAAGGCCTACCGCAAGGCCGTAGATCTCGATCCCTCGGAGCTTGGGCATCTGCGTGGCCTGGGCCAGACGCTTCTTTCCGAGGAGAAATATCCCGATGCGCTCTCGGTGTATCAGAAGCTAGCCGATCTGATGCCCGATGACGCGGACGTGTACCTGCGGATGGCGCAGATTTACCGCGAGCTGCATCAACTGGACAAGGCGGAAGAAAGCATCGTCAAGGCGCGGCAATACGCTCCCGGTACTGTCGAGGTGATGTACAACGAGGCGATGATCTACGAAGCGCAGGGCCGCTTTGAGGATGCCATCCGCGTGCTTTCCGATGCCGTAACCGGACTCAAGACGCAGTCCACGGTGCTCCCTTCGCGCCGCCGCGAGCTGGCCATACTTTACCAGCAACTTGGCGGACTCTACCGCGACACGAATAACTATCAAGCGGCCATCTACACCTTCCAGGAACTGGGTCACCTGGGCGAAGAGGAAGACCGCCGCGCGCGCATGCTGATCATGGAAACCTACCGGCAGGCGAAGGATTTGCCGAAGGCGCTGCAGACCGGAAAAGAAGCGCTGGCGAAATATCCGATTGACGCGGCCGTGCGGGCCACCTATGCATTGCTGCTCGGCGAAAACCAGCAAGCCGACGAGGGCGCGAAGCTGCTGCAGGCGAATTTGAAGGGCACGGCTGCCGATCGCGAGCTGTATTTGAACATTTCGCAGATCTACGAACGCAGCCACCGCTACCAGGAAGCGGAGGAGATGGCGCACAAGGCCGAGGCGCTTCCGGGCGATCCGCGCGAGAATGAGATGACGTGGTTCCTGCTGGGCGCAATTTATGAACGCCAGAAGCAGTACGACAAGGCCGAAGAGCAGTTCAAGAAAGTGCTGGCGGTGAATCCCAAGAATGCGGAGGCGCTCAACTATTACGGCTACATGCTGGCCGATCGCGGCATGCGCCTCGACGAAGCACGCGACATGATCCAGCGCGCTCTGGATCAGGAGCCCTTCAACGGCGCGTATCTTGACAGCCTTGGGTGGACCTACTTCAAGCAGAACAAGATCGAGGATGCCGAGGCGGCGTTGCGCAAGGCCGCGGAGCGCGAGCCCCACGACCCCACGATCCGCACGCATCTTGGCGACGTTTACGCCAAGCAGGGGCGCATGGATCTGGCGGCGGCGGAATGGGAGAAGTCGCTGAGCGAATGGCGGCGCTCGCTCCCCGCCGATCTGGAGAGCGACAAAGTCGCGGAACTCGAAAAGAAACTGGGCCAGGTGAAGCACCGCGTGGCGCAAAAGTCGCCCGTGGCCGATTCGAAACCCTGAGACAATCGCATGCGCGAAGTCCGTATTCCGGCGTACGCAAAGATCAATCTGCGTCTTGAAATCCTCGGCAAACGCGCCGATGGCTACCACGAACTGCGCACCGTTTTTCAGACGGTCTCCCTCCACGACACGCTGTGCTTCCGGCCTGCCCGCGAGGCGGGGATTTCGCTGCTGATCCGCGGAAATGAGGCCCTTTCCCGGGAGGCCGCGGAGAAGAATCTGGTGTACCGCGCGGCGAACGCCCTGCGGCGGGAACTGAAGATCCGCTCGGGTGTGGAAATTACACTGCAGAAAAATATCCCTGCAGGCCGCGGGCTGGGTGGCGGGTCAAGCGACGCCGCGGCGGCGCTTCTGGGGTACCTGCAATTCACGCGCAAGCGAATCGAGCCGGTGCGGCTGCTGGAAATCGCCGCGGAGCTTGGCGCGGATGTGCCATTCTTTCTGTTTGGCGGGCGCGCGCTGGGCGTGAGCAAGGGCGACGAAATCTATCCTCTGCCGGACCTGGAGAAGCGCACACTGTTGATTGTTTCGCCGAAAGAGATCCACGTGCCGACGCCGGATGCCTACCGCTGGCTGCATGCGCCGGAACTGGCTTCCTTGACAAAAGCGGCGGCGAACCATAAACTACTTAGGTTCTGTGCTCTGTGTTGGAGCGCGCAGGAAGAGAGCCTCGAGAACGATTTCGAAGCGGCGGTCTTCCAGCGTCATCCCCGGCTTGCGCAAATCAAGCGGGGGTTGCTCCGTGGAGGGGCGTCAGAAGCCTTGCTGGCTGGTAGCGGTTCGGCGGTGTTTGGAGTGTTCCCGAGCCCAGCAAAGGCGCGCCGAGCCGTTGTCGGGTTTCCGCACGACCAGGCCTTTGTCTGCGAGACACTCTCGCGGGCCAGGTATCAGCGCTTGACGAAAGGCGCCTGGGCCGGTTGATCCGCAGCGTTGCTCCGCTTTCTGACTTCCCATTCCTTATTGCACTTTGCCCAGTCCGGGCCATTTTCTGTGAGACGCGTCACCGCAGAGCGGTGACCGGAGTGAGCGCGGCGTGAACGACGAGCGATTCAAGATTTTTGCGGGGACTGCCAATCCGGTGCTGGCGGAATCGATCTGCAAGCATCTGGATGTGCCGCTGGGCCAGGCGCTGCTTGGGCGGTTCAGCGACGGCGAGATCTATTTTCAGGTGCTCGAGAATGTGCGCGGCGCCGATGTGTTTGTGGTGCAGCCGTGTTGTTACCCGGTGGACAACCACTTGCTCGAGCTGCTGCTGATGATTGATGCGTTTAAACGCGCTTCGGCGTGGCGCATCACCGCGGTGCTGCCGTACTACTGCTACGCGCGCCAGGACCGCAAGGACAAGCCGCGCGTGCCGATATCCGCGAAGCTGGTGGCCGACCTGCTGGAAACGGCGGGCGCGAGCCGCGCGCTCACGCTGGACCTGCACGCACCCCAGATCCAAGGCTATTTTGACGTGCCGGTGGATCACCTGTACGGCTCGCCGGTGCTGGTGGATTATTTCCGGAATAAGAAGCTGCCGAACTTGACCGTGGTATCCCCTGATGCGGGCGGCGTGGAACGCGCGCGGGCGTTTGCGAAAAAGCTGGGTGCGCCGCTGGCCATCGTGGACAAGCGCCGCGTGGACCTGGATGTCACCGAAGTGATGAACCTGATCGGCGACGTGAAGGGGCGCAGCACGCTGATCGTGGATGACATCATTGATACCGCCGGGACGCTGGTAAAGACCGCCGAAGCGCTGCTGCGCGAAGGCGCGACACAGGTTTTTGCGGCTTGCACGCATGCGGTGTTTTCCGGCCCGGCCGTCGAACGCATCGAGAATTCCCGAATCACCGAAGTGGTGGCGACCGATTCCGTGCCGCTTTCGGAAGCCGCCAAAAAACTGAAGAATGTAACGATTTTGAGTGTTGCGGATTTGCTCGCGCGCGGCATTCGTTCGATTCACGAGGAAACATCCATCAGCGAGCTGTTTATTTAGGTTTTTCCGGCGGGGAGTAACGCCGGAGGAGATTCCAGGAAGGGAAAGAAGCCATGGCTCAGATTATCGTCGAAGGGGCGCCCCGCACCGAACGGGGCAAAAACGAAGCGCGCCGCTTGCGCGTAACCGGACAGGTGCCAGCAACTCTTTACGGCGGAAAGGGAGGCCCGCTTTCGCTGGCTTTGAACACCAAGCAGTTGACGGCCATCCTGAGGTCGGAGTCCGGGCACAACACATTATTTGAGGTGGACTTCGCCGGGAAGAAGGAACCCGCCATCGTGAAGGATTGGCAGGTGGATCCCGTCAGCGGGAAGCTGCTGCACGTGGATTTGCTGCGCGTGGCGATGGACGTGCGCATGAAGGTGAAGGTGCCGGTGCACACGTTTGGCGAGCCTTCGGGCGTGAAAGTGCAGGGTGGCGTGTACGAAGTGGTGACGCGCGAAGTGGAAGTGGAATGCCTGCCCGCGGACATCCCGACGGAGTTCAGGATGGACGTCAGCGGCTTGATGCTGAACCAGAGCCTGCGCGCCAACGAGCTGCCGATCGACAAGAGCAAGCTCAAGCTGCTCACCGATGGCAACAGCGTGCTGGCGCACGTGGTGGCGCTGCGCGTCGAGGAAGAGAAGCCCGTGGAAGCGGCGGTAGTTGCTGTGGTCCCGGCAGAGCCGGAAGTCATCAAGAAGGGCAAGAAGGAAGTGGAAGGCGAGGAAGGCGCCGAGCCCGCCGAAAAACAGGAAAAGAAGAAGTAACACTGTTTGGACGGCCTCGCGCGAAACATCATGCGGCTCATTGTTGGCCTTGGCAATCCTGGCCCGGAATATCAGTGGACGCCGCATAACCTGGGTTTTCTGGCGGTGGACGAAATTGCGAATCGCGCGTCCATCCGCGTGGAGCGGCCGGAAGGCAAGGCCCTGGTGGGGCGCGGGAAAGTGGCCGGGGAGGAAGTGATCCTGGCCAAGCCGCAGACGTACATGAACCTCAGCGGCATTTCGGTTCGCGAGCTGCTGGGGAAGCACGAACTGGAGCCCGCGGACCTGCTGGTGCTGTTCGACGAGCGCGATCTGCCGTGGGGCATGATCCGCATCGGAGAACGCGGCAGCCCGGGAACGCACAACGGTGCGAAGAGCGTGACCAGCGCCGTGGGCACGCCGGAATTTGCGAGGCTGCGGCTGGGCTGCGGCCCCGATCATCCGGTGAGCGATCTGGCGGAGTATGTTTTGCGGCCGATGAAAAAAGCCGATCTGGAAGTGGCCGCGGAGATGGTGGCGGAGGCAGGCGATGCGGTGGAGTTGCTGTTGACGCAAGGCATCGCGGCGGCGATGAACAAGTTCAACCGGCGGGTGCCGCCGGCGGAAGAGAAGTGACCGGTCTTGCGATCGGGTGAATTAGAAAAGAAGGAAAACGAGGTCATCATGGAAGAGCGTTTGTACGATTTGATCTTCATTATCCGCCCGGCCACGCCGGAAGAGGAAATCAAGAAGGTGCTCACGACGATTGAGCACGCTTGCGCTGAAAAGGGCGGGAAGATCGAGAAGACGGAGCAATGGGGCACGCGCAAGCTTGCCTACAAGGTGATGAAGCACCGCGAAGGAATTTATGTGTACCAGCAGATACGCACGAATCACGGCGAACTGGTGCATGAGCTGGAGCGCCGGCTGGGCGTGCAGGACGCAGTCATCAAATATCAGACCGTGCGGCTCGACGAGGATTTGAAGCGCCAGAAGAAGCTGGCGCAGAAGCGCGAACAGCGTGCCGCGCGGCGTCCCCGCCGTTCGACGGCAGCAGCGCCGGCCGAGCAGTCCGCCTCCAGCAAATAAGCGCTGGCCGGGGATATTCATGCCGGTGAACGCCGCGACGCGCCGCCGGCAACGTTTGAGTTTGGTTTGGAGCTCCGCTGCCTAGGCCCGGAGCCACTTCGGAAAGGTAGGAAGGTATGTCAGAGGAACAGAAACAACCGCAAGCCGCGCCACCCGCCACACCCGCGGTACCCGCTGCGCCTGCTACGCTGGCTGCCCCGGCTGCGCCGCGCGAAGCCCGCGAAGGCGGACATGGCGGTGGTGGAGGACGCCGCGAAGGTGGTCCCGGTGGAGGACGCCGCGAAGGAGGCCCGGGAGGTCCGGGCGGGCCAGGCGGTGGACCCGGAGGTCCGCGCCGCGGCAAGCGCCAGTATTTCCGTAAGAAGAAAGTCTGCAAGTTCTGTGTCGAGAAGATG
The DNA here is from genome assembly GCA_002478115.1 of Candidatus Acidiferrum typicum. Taxonomy (GTDB): domain Bacteria; phylum Acidobacteriota; class Terriglobia; order Acidiferrales; family UBA7541; genus Acidiferrum; species Acidiferrum typicum. Next base: position 126,182 of record DLMH01000140.1, read on the forward strand.
GACTTCATCGACTACAAGCGCGCGGACATACTTTCGCAGTTCGTGCAGGAGCGCGGGAAGATTCTGCCCCGGCGCATGACCGGCGTCTGCTCGCGCCACCAGCGGTGGTTGGGCGAGGCCATCAAGCGCGCGCGCAATATCGCGCTGCTGCCGTTTGCCGGGAGCGCGGCAGGCACGCAAGCGCCGCGTGTGGTCGAGGCCCCCAAAGCTTAGCGCGGAATATAGCGCACTGGATTGGCGGCGAGCGGCTAACTCGTCATTCCGAATGAAGTCCGCGAAATGAGGAATTCCTCTTTCGCCTAAGAGAATCGCCAAAGGAATCAGGAGATCGTTATGCAGATCATTCTTCAGGAAGATGTGGATAAGCTCGGCAACCGCGGCGACGTGGTCACCGTGAAGCCGGGTTACGCGCGCAATTTTCTTTTGCCGCACAAAATGGCCATTGAGGCCACCCCGGGCAACATGAAGGCGCTCGAGCGCATTCGCGGCGCGCTGTCGAAGAAGACCGCAACGGAGCTGGACTCCGCGAAGAAACAGGCGGAGCTGCTCACGGGCGTTTCGGTGAAGTTCACGCGGAAGACCGGGGAGAACGACCAGATGTTCGGCTCGGTTACGACCGGCGATATTTCCGACGGGCTGAAGGCGCAGGGCTTTGGCATCGATAAGCGCCAGGTGCAACTCGTGGACCCGATTAAGACGCTGGGCGAATTCCCGGTGACCATCAAGGTGTTCCGCGACGTCACCGCCGAGATCAAGGTGTTCGTCGGAAAAGAAACATAAGCCGCTTCCTACCATTAGTTCGTTATTTGGGGCACCATTCTCCGTGCCCCTTTTTTGTTTTTCAGTTCTTAAGCACGGGTAGTGGGTCAATTTGCGATTAGGTGACTCATGCTTATCCGGTTGTT
>DLMH01000044.1:0-4018 GCA_002478115.1 Candidatus Acidiferrum typicum
GACGTGGTCTTCCCTTGCGGCTACACCGTGGCGAAGGATGGGGACACCATCAATCTTTACTATGGCGCCGCGGATTCAAGCATCGCCCTGGCACACGGCAGCATACGCGCTCTGTTGACCTGGCTGGATGCGCATGGCCATTCCAAAGAAGCTCACGAACGGCGGCAGCGGCAGAATTAGAGGAGCTATTGGCTAGGCCGCGGAGGGCAATGGAAGGGGCGCACGCAAGCGGCTAGAGCGATGCACCCATAGGATCAGGTAGCCGGTCAGTTTTCGGTTATGCAACTACGCACGAGTTGCAGTGCAGTTAGAGGCTGCCCTCGCCCTCTGGACTAGCCCTGTTTTAGTTTCAGAGTCCGAAACCAAAGAACTGAACACGTCTTATGGGTTGGGCTTTGAGTACTTTCGGATTAGGTGATAGTGCTTGCCATCAAATCGGTAGTCCCGAATATAGATCCCATTAAGGGAACTGGACCTAACACGGATGTCGCGCAAGCCGTGCGACCGAGTGCTTAACACATCAAGGCTCTGCGCCCACTCGCTCAAGACGACCTCAAAAGTAGCCCCAGTTTTGTGCAGAACCCAAAATCCGCCTGTACTCGCGCCGAGAAGGCAGGCCCCGCTCCGCACCTCACCCGGTGGTGTATCAGTAGGTCCGTCCCCTGGTAGAACAATCAGATAAATCCCCTTGGGACCATCTAGGTGGATTTCCGAGGCAAAAAACCAACTGGCGGGGAGTTCTTCCGGTGACAATTCCTCGTTCTCCAAACAGGAACGGACGGATTCGTTTTTGCTCAATGTCTGAAGGGCAGTCTTTGAAAGTTTAATTGGCTGCTGAACAGGAACTGCCTGTGTTTCGATAGCAAATCTCAACTGTTCTTTTCGGTTTGCTTCGGTATTGGTCTGGGCTCCGCACCAACTTTGAAAAAGCATCATCGTCACGATGGAGAGCGTCAGTCTATGGACCTTCAAGCCTCTACCTCATACCCATGACCTGCACATGAATGAGTGGTCTAGCGCGATCGTATCACCGTTCGCTTGGACGATTAACGCTTTTGCTGGAGACTGACCCCCGCCTAGAATCACGAATATTGGTGATGGGCATCACATTTTGATATAGTGGGGGCGTTGGAGGCGGGCTGTATCCCGATGTTAGGGAACGGCACCGGAGGCCGACATGAGTACGATCCCGACTGGGGGCGACGGGAAAGTGACCGTGCCCGATTTGCTGCAGCGCAAGACCGAGGCTGCAGATTCCCCAAACAAGAAGAAGATCACCTGCCTGACGGCATACGACTATCCGACGGCGCGTCTGCTGGACGAGGCTGGGGTGGACGTGGTGCTGGTGGGCGACTCCGTGGCCATGGTGGCCCTGGGGTACGACAGTACGTTGCCGCTCACGCTGGAGGAGGCGCTGCATCACACGAAAGCGGTGCGGCGGGGCGTGCAGCGGGCGCTGGTGGTGGCAGATATGCCTTACGGCTCGTACCACGGCGACCTGAATGAGGCGCTGCGGAACGCCATACGCTTCGTGAAGGAAGCGGGCGCGGAGGCGGTCAAGATTGAGGGCGGCGAGCGACGCCTAGAGCTGATCGCGCGGCTGACGGAGGCGGAGATTCCCGTAATGGGCCATGTTGGGCTGACGCCGCAATCGGTGAACGCTTTGGGCGGCTATCGCGTCCAGGGGAAGACGCCGGGCGCGGCGGAGCAGGTATTGCGGGATGCGCGCGCGGTGGAGGCTGCGGGGGCGTTCGCCATCGTGCTGGAGGCGTTGCCGCGGGAGCTGGCGGCGGAGATCACGCGCAGTGCGCGGATTCCCACGATCGGAATTGGCGCCGGGCCGGATTGCGACGGGCAGATCCTGGTGCTGCACGACATGCTCGGGCTGACGTTCCGGGAGCCGCCGAAATTTGCGCGGCAGTATGCCAACGTGGGAGGGACGATTTTAGAGGCGGTCAAAGAGTATTGCGCGGACGTACAGAGCGGGAGCTTCCCCTCGGATGCGGAGTCGTATCATGCGCCGTCCAGCATGAAAGGACGCAAGACGATTCCGATTGCACGGTGAAGCCTCCGGTGGAACGTGCCGTCAAAGAAAGTGCTGCGGGGCGCAGAGAATCTGCGCCCTTCTTTTTTGGGGAGCGGTGAATGGAAACGATTCGCACCATTGCGTGGATGAAGGAAAAAGCGAAGGAAGCGCGCCTGGAACAGCGCGTGATCGGGTTCGTGCCGACCATGGGGGCGCTGCACGCAGGACACATGGCGCTGGTGGAGCGGGCAAAGAAGGAGTGCTCGCCGGTGTACGCGTCCATATTCTTGAACCCGAAACAGTTTGGGCCGAGGGAGGACTTGTCCAAATATCCGCGGCCGATTGAGGCCGACACGGCGAAGCTGGAAGCCGCAAAGATTGACGGGCTGTTCCTGCCCGATGCGGCGGAGATGTACCCACCCGGGTTTTCGACGTACGTGCAAGTGGAAGGGTTGAGCGAGCGGCTGGAGGGCAAGTCACGCCCGGGCCATTTTCGCGGGGTGACCACCGTTGTGCTGAAGCTGCTGGAGATTGTCCAGCCGCACTTTGCGTATTTTGGGCGCAAGGATGCGCAGCAGGCGCGCATGGTACAGCGAATGGTGCGGGATTTGAATGTGGACACGGAAATCGTTCTGTGCCCGATCGTGCGCGAGGCGGACGGGCTGGCGATGTCCTCGCGGAATGTGTATTTGCATGCGGAGGAGAGGAAAGCGGCGACGGTGCTGTCTCGCGCGCTGCGGGCGGCGGCGCGGGAAATGGGATCCGGCGTGCGCGATGCGCTGCAATTGCAGCAGGCCATGCATAAGGTGCTGGCAGGCGAGCCGCGCGCCAGGGTGGACTACGCGGAGATTGTGGATGCGGAGATGTTTGAGCCGCTGGTGCGCGTGGGACGGCGGAGTTATGCGGTGGTGGCCGTTTTCATAGGAAAGACCCGGTTGATTGACAATTTGCTGATTGAGGCAAAGGGGGAGGAATTGCGGACAGAGTTGTGAAGGGGAAGAGAAGAGGTTGGAAAGTTGAATGTTGAAAGAGACGCGTTCGTGGTATTCAGCCGGAAGAGGAAAAAGATTACACGGAGGTCGCAGAGGACGCAGAGTTCACAGAGAAGAGGGGAGAAGAGAAGCTCAGGGTAAACGGGAGTGACGGGGCTACGCAAAGCAAGGAGGGGTTCATCGCACGAAAGGCGCCCGCCCCAGAAGGCGGCCGCTACAACGGCAAGCCCAAGAAAAGGCCTCAGGCCTGAAGGCCTGAGCTACAGGGCAGAAGCTGGTGGGAACTTTGGAATGAGAATTACGCGGAGAGATGCGAAAGAGTTTCCGCGGCGTGGCCCTTGGCTTTGACTTCGTCCCAGATCTGCTCGATTTTAGCGGTGGGGCCAATCAAAAAGGTGCCGCGGACGATGCCCTTGAAGGAGCGGCCCATGAACTTCTTCATGCGCCATACGCCGTAGGATTCGATCATTTTGTGTGTGGGATCGCCGAGCAGGGGGAAATTGAGCTTCTGCTTGGCCTTGAAATTCTTCAGGGATTTTTCCGGGTCGGCGCTGACGCCGAGGACGACAACATCTTCCTTATCGAATTTGGGTTTGAGGTCGCGAAATTCGCAGGCTTCGATGGTGCAGCCGGGGGTGCTGGCTTTGGGGTAGAAATAGAGCAGGACGCGCTTGCCTTTGAAGTCCTTCAGCGAGACTTCTTTGCCTTCGTCGGATAGCAGAGTGAAATCGGGGGCATTGTCGCCGATCTTGAGCATGGGGTTGTTCTCCTGAAAATATTATGGAGGAAAGCGGGGCAGAGGCAAAGCGGCTGACTTCCCGACCGGGTTGGGGCAGGCGCCGGGCATGGAGAAGAGGTTGAAGAGTTGAAAGAAACGTCTTCGTGGGATTCCGCTGAAAGAGGAGGAAAGATTACACAGAGGTCGCGGAGGACACAGAGTTCGCAGAGAAGAGGGGAGAGGAGAAACCCAAGCGAACCGACCTGAAGGTCGGCCACTACA
>DLMH01000044.1:4106-4501 GCA_002478115.1 Candidatus Acidiferrum typicum
AGTCAGGAGTGACTGTGCTACAGGGAATCAGGAGAGGAGCTTGCGGAGGATGTCGTTTACGGATTGGGGATTGGCCTGGCCTTTGGTGATGCGCATGACCTGGCCAACAAAGAATTTGAAGACGCCTTCATTGCCGGATTTGAACTTGGCAACGTTGTCGGGATTTTTGGCGATGATGTCGCGGGCCGCTTCTTCGATGGACGCATCGCTGACCTGAGCGCCTAATCCTTCGGCGGCAACGATCTCCGCGGCAGAGCGGCCGGATTCAAACATGGTGGCGAAGACCTTCTTTCCGACCGCAGCGGTAATTTTCCCGGATTCGACCAGGGAAACGAGCGCGGCGAGAGAAGCGGGGGCGACGGGGCTTGCTCCAATTTCTTTGCCGGAATCGTGCA
>DLMH01000044.1:4552-4726 GCA_002478115.1 Candidatus Acidiferrum typicum
AATTTCTTTGCCGGAATCGTGCAGGCGGCGCAGCAATTCGGTTTGCATCCAGTTGGCGGCTGCTTTTCCGGGAGCGCCGGCTTGCACAACGGCTTCAAAGTAGGCGGCAAGGGCCTGCGTACCGGTCAGGACTTCCGCGTCATAGGCGGTGATGCCGAAGGAAGAGACAAAGCG
>DLMH01000041.1 GCA_002478115.1 Candidatus Acidiferrum typicum
CGTGAACTCCCCAAACATCGAGGGCGTCATCCCAGTGCAGTTTGTTCTTGATCTCAACCGCGTAGTAGCAGACGACTCCGGAAACCAGGCCGATGATGACCGCGGTGGTGGGTGAAACATACCCGGCGGCCGGAGTGACGGTCGCCAACCCAGCCACCGCTCCGGTCAGCAGTCCGAGGAACTTCGGCTTCTTCTCGTTGAACCAGGCCACGAACATCCAGGCAACAGCGGCGAACGAGGCGGCCACATCGGTATTGAGAAATGCGGTCGCGGTCACCGAATCGACTCGCATTTCGCTGCCCGCATTAAAGCCGTACCAGCCAAACCACAGCAGACCAGTTCCCAAGGCAACCAGCGGGATGCTGTGCGGGCCGCGATCCGCGGTGTGGCGCTTCCCGACGTAGAGCACGGAAGCCAACGCTGCAACGCCCGCAATGTTGTGCACCACGATGCCGCCGGCGAAGTCCTTTACGCCCCATTGCTGCAGAAAGCCTCCGCCCCACACCATGTGCACGAAGGGGAAATAAACGAAGGTCAGCCAGCCCGTGAGGAACAACATGTAGGCCTTGAACGTAACCCGATTGGTGAAGGCGCCCGAGATGAGCGCCGGGGTAATGATGGCGAACATCATCTGATACGCAATGAACACAAATGCCGGGATGGTCTCATTCGGCGATGGGGTATTGAGACCGACCCCTCGCAAACAAACGTTGTGAAGGTTGCCGATGACCCCGTGCCAGTCGCCGCTGAAGCACAGAGAATATCCGTAGAGGTACCAGATCACCGTCGTCCAGCCCATGGAGACAAAGCTCTGAATCATGATGGCGAGGACGTTTTTGCGTCCTACCAGGCCGCCATAAAAGAAGGCAAGACCGGGCGTCATCAACATGACCAGGCTGGTGCATAAAATCATGAAACCTGTATTGCCAGTATCGAGATGCAACATGGAATCTCTCCTGGAATGAAAAGGTAAGAACTGCTTAACTCTCGATCGAAATCAGACAACAAGAAGCGATTGGAGACAGCCAGAATCACCGCGACGCGAAGGCCGGGCGACCACCAAGAATTGGACCTGGGAATAGATAGATGGAGATGTTTGAGAAAGAACCATTCGTCCGGCCGCTGACTGGAGGACCGGGAGGGGATGTCAGTGCGAAGGGCGGCCTTCCGCGGCTTACTCAGACTAAGGAGGACCTCTAGTCCTCCTCCAAGGGGACGTTAGACCTTGGCGGAGGGCGAAATCTGTGAGGAGCGTCACGGTCGCTAGTGCCGGAGGACACCGTCGCATCTCACGCCGGCGCTTGTTCAAGGGTGAGGTTAGTTTGGACAGACTTCCAGACTTGGATCTCAAACATAGAGAGGGCTGGGAGTGCATTTTATCCAAGCTGGTGGTGAGTGAAATGGCGATTTTTCGGTAGTGTCTTACTGAGTTAAGACACTACCGATTTATCGCCAGTTGACCCTTTCCCGGTTTGAACAGCTCGACCATATACCGAGAGAATGACACGCACGGTGGTCGCGTTTTTCGTGGTGAGCGTGTCGTGCTGCATTGGCTTCGATATACTCTGTGGGATTGTGAGATCCACAAAAGTGTGCTCTTTCTTTAACCGTCTTGGATACTTCCCAATTGCCCACGCGCCGCCGCCTCCCTGCTCGCATTGGTTTGGATCGGACTCGTCTGCTCATGCTCTAGGAATGTCGTGGGGAGTGGCGAGATTCGTGAGGCAGCTGGGAATGGCGACTTGGCAAGGGTCCAAGCGTTGCTCAAACACAATCCCGATCTAGTTTTCAGCACGGACCGCAGAGGCAATACGCCTTTACACGCCGCGGCCTTCAGCGGCCAAAGCGACGTTGCGGAATTGCTGCTAGCCAATAAGGCCGACGCAAACGCCAAGACCAGCGAGGGGTACAACGCCTTTGCAGTGGGCGGCAATTAAGGGCTACAAGAACGTTGCGGAACTGTTGCTGGCCAACAAGGCCGACGTCAATGCCAAAACGCACAATGGAGCGACGCTTTTGCTTTACGCTGACAAGAGGGGCTACAAGGACATAGCGGATCTGCTGCGCCAGCACGGCGGTTTCGAATTACCCGCTAGTCTGCCAGAGTGGCCCCACCCGTAGTGCAAGTTTTGGAGGGAAAGAGATGTCTCACTGGACTCCCCCATTTAACGACCTTGGTCCTAACGAAAGATCCCTCAAAAGGATGGTTCGACTCTATCAGGCGATAGCACTTAGTGACTAGGCTGTGCGCGCAAGAAAGAATAATGCGTTTCTGGTGAGTTAGCAGACCAGACTTTGAGGAGGCCGCTTCAGGCGGCCAGTTCATCGATTTCTCGGACGACGCCTTCGGCCGGGCTTACGGGATTACTTTTCGCTACCGCCCACCGCGCCGATTGCTCGATTTCACGTCTGTAACGCAGCGGTATTTCTTCCCAAGGGATATGATTGCCCCATGGGTTCGCCACTCGCCACCGGGCGAGAGCGGCTTTCAGGTATTGTGCCCCAAGAGATGTCTCAACCATGGTAACCACCTGCAAATTACGATAGTCTGAATGCCCGACCCTCGCAGTGATTGCTCTCACAAGGGTAAATCAAGTGATTTGAGGCGGATAGGCGTTTGACGCCAACTCTGTGGCGGGGTCGCC
>DLMH01000121.1 GCA_002478115.1 Candidatus Acidiferrum typicum
GATATTCAGCTGGACCTGGGTTTCGCCTATGCTGTCTCGGGCAGGCGGGAGGAGGCAAGAAGAATACTGGTGAAACTGGAGCGGATGCACCAGCAAGGTATTGTTCCCTCCGCTTCGGTCGCGATCCTTTATGGAGCTTTGGGGGAATCGAATGAGGCTTTCGCCTGGCTGGAAAAGGCTTACGAGGAGAGGGACCCTCAACTTATATATCTCAAAGCGGGTCGAAGATTCGAGCCACTGCGTAAGGATCCGCGATTTGGACAATTCGTACGCCGTGTCGGGTTACCCGATTAACGCACCCACAAAGAACGTGGCGCTAGGCGGTCGTCAATGAGCAGCGCCATTTCCTCAATTACCCAAATGAGACGGAAGATCGGATACGCTAGGTCTTCACAACGTGGCCTGTCCGTGATTCTGGGCAGATGGTCGGCAAACCTTCCCTTACAAGATTAGGGAAGAGTAGCCCGTTTTTCGGGCGCTACGCCTGGGGCGGAGCCGAAGTGAGGCCGTGGCGGTGCATGATCCGATTGGCATCGCATCGGTCAATTCCCTGCTAGGAACGGGGCGCGCCTGACGATGGCAGTTTCTCGCCGAACGGGGAGATCGTCCCCTCAGTCAATTCCCAATGCTGTACATGCAATCAGAGATGTTCAGTGAGAAGAAGTGGTTTGGCGCAGGAGCACAACGTCGCTATCGTTATGGGTACGAAGCAAGCCCAGTGTTTTGCCGTCCGGAGTCCAGTGAAAGTCTGCAATGTGATCCGTTTCAAACTCGGTGACGCGATGACCCGGTGAGCCGTCCACGGGCGATACCCATAGGGCGTACAAGCCATTCTCGCGAATCGGGTAACCGATTGTTTTCCCGTCCGAGGTATAGCGAATCTCGCCGCCCGCGCGCGGATCGCGTTCGATCATTTTCACCGGCTGCAGTGTTTCAAAATCCAGAATCTTAATGACGACCGCGCCCCCGGTTGTGGGCTGCGTTTGAAATGCCAGATACTTTCCGTCCGGCGATACGTTGACGCAGCCGCAGGTGAGCAACGCCTCTGAAAGTTGCGTCGGAGCTCCCCCGTCCACGGGAACTCTTTTCGCCACAAATTTTCCTGAATCGTAGCTGGCGTAAACCAGCCATTTCCCGTCGGGCGAGCACATGGCCGGCACGTCATCGGTGCCCGTCGTGAGCTGTTTCAGGTTCCCGCCCGTGGCGTCCGTTCGCCAGATATTTAGCGAATTGCCGCCGCCGCGGGACGCGGACGCGAAAATGACATAGCGCCCGTGATCGCAGGAGATCGGGCCGAAGGAAGGACTATCATCGTGAAGCAGCGGCGCGCGATTGCTGCCGTCGGCGTTCATTTGAAAGATGCCACTTTCCTGCTCTACCAGCAGTTTGCCGTCGGGCGTCCAGCCGAACCAGTTCGTGGGCGGACGACTGCTGATGGTAGCCGGTTTTCCCGCACCCGTGGCATCGTACGGTGCGGTTTGAAGGGTTCCTACGTATTGAGATTGCACCGTCGCAATGGTCTTGCCATCCGTCGAGAGACTGATGCTGGGATAGGAATTGGTGTCATTGGTGACCGGCCGGTAAACACGTTGCGGGTAAGAAATAATGCCGATCTGACTGCGATTGAAATTCGAATCCCGGCCGCTGGCCACCACGAGGATGCCGCTTTGATCGGGCAGCCACAAGGGAGACTCCAGACGCAGGTCGGATTTCTTGAATGTCCGTTTCTCGCCCGTCGAAGGATCAAAAAGATCCAGCGCAGACAATGCGGATTGGTCGGCAATAAATTCCGATGCCACGATGCTTTTTCCGTCGGGAGCCCATGCCGGATCGTACAAGCGCGTGTTCTGCTTGGACAAAAGCTTCTCCCCGGAGCCATCCGCATTCGCGACGATCAGATCGCCTTCCCCTTCGTTGCGTTTCTTGCGGATGAATACCATGAAGCTCGCAGCAACCTTGTGTGCCGTAGGGTTCCTTGCAGTCGGCGGCCATCCTTCGGTGTTTGGAATTCAAGTGCTGCGATGTTGCCGGGTTTATCCTGAGCAAGTGCGGGCCGGCCGGTAATCTAGCACTGAGCGCCTCATAATGCAATTGTAGCCGCCGAATTTGTCACCAGAGCAGGTCCCAGCGAGATCACGGCAATGTTGGTCCACAGGGCAAACGGCCTAGGGAGTGGCGATTAACTCCCGATTAGTCGGCTACTCTTCCATAATCCAACTATTTCGGCAGGGGGAAACGCTTCATGCAGACCACCGTGCGGTCTGCTTCCTCGGGGTTGGCGTGGGTGAAGCCGAGGTTGGCTGTGCAAAGAACATCTCCTTTCCAAACCAAGCTGGTGTTGTTGTCCAGCGGAGCGTTCTGCTTAGTGGCTATCAGGATGCGCTGCGAACCGTCTGGTGAAAGGACCAGATCTGATTTACCAAAATCTCCGATACGTAGGTGTTGCCTTTGGCGTCCAACTCGATCCCATCGAATGCTGAGAATCCGTAAGGCAACGGCACAGGTTCACCGGCCGTCTCATCATCCTTTATCGGGATCCTGAGTACCAGGGGGTCGCCGTCGGTAACGGCATAGATGTTCTTCTCTTGCTTATCGAGCACGAGATCATTTACGCCTAGGGGGAATCCCGAATAAGGCTTGGCAGACCAATTGAGCAGAGGATGTGCCGACCACAGGTCCACCCTTTTCCCATCAGGAGAAATTTTCCAAATTCCGGAGTACGTGAGATCTGTCATGTACACGTTGCCGCTCGAGTCGATCGCAACATCATCCGGATAGCAAAAAGGCCCAACCCTCCACTTTTGTCGCGAGAGGCGTCACTTTTCTGGTCTTGGCGTCGATCTTATAAACGCCAGACTGCGTCACCGTCGCGTCCCGGCAAGCGGGGTGGAACGGATTCGCCAGATCCTTCCTGAAGTCATGTTTCGAGTGGCCCGTGTATGCGACATAAATGTTGCCAGACTGGTCAAGATCGAGTCCGATCAGGTCTCCCTTTCCGCTTTCTTCCTTCGACGGTACCCATGCGATGTGATCGTAGCTCCCGTCATCCTTGAGCATGACGATTTCCCCAATATGCATTATTAATAGTGTCGCGTAGAGGTTGCCATGCGAATCGATTCCGAGACCCTCAGGCGTGTCGGGGAGTTTGGCCACGACCCAGGCCTTGAACTGTGCCGCTGCAGGCGAGGAGCCGCGGTGAACAATAAGGCGCAGGCGATTCGCCAGAACAGAATCCTCAGGCATTCTTTTTTGCGCACACCCGATTGGACCATGTTTGTTCCTCCTCTTAATCGTCCCCGAATCCGGCTTTGACATCCCGGCCCTATCGACAATGTATCTGAACCTACAGCAAGCTAGAAGTAGCCATATCCAGCATCTCAATTTGAGCCACAAGACGATCACTCCCGGTTGGTCAGCAACCCTTACCTTACCCGATTAGGGAAGGTTTGCTTGTCATTCGACAACAAAAGTGACGGGAGTCGAACCAGAGTGCCTGGTTCGCCTGGCGGTATCCCTTGTGCCATGCAGGAAGGCAATCCTTACATTCGCGGTTTATTTCTGGGCAGGCATTTTGAACACCACGCCGCCTTTCATTACGAAGACAACGCTTTCCATGGCCTGGATGTCGACCAGCGGGTCACCGGTGACGGCAACCACGTCAGCATACTTTCCCATCTCCAGTGTGCCGATCTGGTCTGACATGCCGAGAAGCTCAGATGCTCGCACGGTGGCAGCCTGGATGGCGTCAAGCGGCTTCATGCCGCCCCGAACCAGCGCGCCGAACTCTTTCGAGACGAAATCAGGATCGTCGTCCACGCCATAGGCGATCTTCAGGTGATGCTTCAAGGCGGTGGCAAACGCAGTCTGCTGATAGCCGAGGACCTTTTTCCCTTTTTCGACGGATGCAGGGTCGGCGCCGAGAGACGCTCCAACTGCGACGCCGTGCTGAAACGTGTAGAGCGTGGGCACCAACCAGGTACCTTTCTGCTGCATGCGCGTGGCGCCTTCTTCATCGAGCATCGTGCCGTGCTCGATGGAATCGACACCGGCCCGCACTGCCGCTTTAATGCCCTCAGTACCCTCCGCATGAGCCATGACTTTCTTGCGAGCGCGGTGCGCGATTTCGACCGCCATAGCCATCTGTTCCTCGCTAAGCTCCTGCACGTTGAAGTCGCTCGTCGTGTCCATGACACCACCGGTGGCCATCAGCTTGATCCAGTCGGCGCCGTACTTGATATCGCGGCGGACGGCGTCACCGACTTCGTTCACATTGTCGGCGAGGTTGGGCCGGCGCGCCAACGCCTGGTCGGGGGCAAGCGGATCGGCATCACCGTGGCCGCCAGTGAGTGAGATAAAGTTGCCGGCAGAGACAATTCTCGGTCCCTGTACCAGTCCTTGGTTAATGCCGTTGCGAAGTGCAAGTTGTCCATAGGCAAGGTCGGACTCGCCAGCGTCGCGCAAGGTGGTGAATCCGTGGGCCAGCCAGATCTGCAGGTTGTGCAATCCCCAGAGCGTCTGTAGTGGAGAAGACATCCGCAAATCTGCGGTGGGAGATTGATCTTTGGGATTGCCGAGGATGTGATTGTGGCAGTCGACCAGACCGGGCAACAACATGGAGTTTCCTAGGTCGATTACTGTGGCACCGTGGCCAAACTCATTAGTAATACTGGCCGCAGGTCCGACCTGGCGAATGCGATCTCCCTCAACCAAAACCGCCTGGTTCTCCAGCACGCGCCCGTCGCGCACGTCGAGCAGGTGTGCGGCACGGACGATCGTAATCTGCTTGGCGGCGTTCGGATTCGCTGGCGTAGTCTGTGCCCTCGAAGGCACCACGAAGGGAGCCACCAAAACACAGAAAACTGCAACCGCCTGCAATCTTCCCACGTTAACACCCCCAAATAGTGAAGTAGTGAAACAACAAAATGCCAACTTGATCTTGCGCACGCTCGGCTTGTGCTCGATGGTCTGGCCGATCATCAGCAGGTGTGGCTTCCGAGTCGCTTCATCTTAAGGACGCGGCATCTGCCAGTCAACGAATGACGGCTGTGGCACGGTCATATCGAACCCGGAACACCGGGCAAGACCTCGGCTCACGCGAGTGTTGATAAAATGAGCCGAAGAACGGCCGAACTCGGCTGCGCTAGGTCTCCCGAAGACGAATGTTTATTAGCGTGACGATTAAGGCCCGAACAAGGACCTTTTTACCCGATTTGCTAGGCTCTGGGTAACCGTAGGTTATTGAATATGCGCGGCAGGTCCGAGATCGCCCGCTCTTTTAAGGCATGGGTCGCAGGTTCGAATCCTGCCGCGCTCACCAATTCTTTCAAACATTTATCCGTTTCTGACGGAACGGGCGATGTTTCTTAACGATGATTTCAGTGATGATTAAGGAAATCAGCTCTCAGTTATTATTACCGTCGTATGACTTTCAGTTTCCCACCGCACTCTCTCCCTCCACGCTTCGAATCTCAACTTCGAGCTGCCCCATAAAGCCATCAACTCGTGCTCTCGG
>DLMH01000068.1 GCA_002478115.1 Candidatus Acidiferrum typicum
CAGTCAGGAGTGACTGTGCCACCAAAAACGTCCCCTGGCGTTACCAGGCGCGATGCCCTAACCCTGCAGCCCTAAGGCCGCAGGGGCTCCGCTTGCGCGGATTCGGTGTCCGGACTTTCCTCCCGCCGCCCCTTCGTCCACCTTTCGGCAGACTCAGGGCAAGCCAGCAATCGTCCGGCTCACCCGCCGGCCTTATTATAACGCGAACAGGGCGCCTCAACACTTGTTGTTCCAAAAACCTTTCACGCATAGAATCGCGCATATGAATGACCTCGAAGCGAAGGATTTCTTGGTGCGGCAAACAGTTGAGCAAGCGGCACTCGACCACGTGGAATTTTCGGATCTGGAGAGGCGCATGATGTATTTCACCGAAAGCGGTGAGATGCGCGAAGATCTGTTCGAGCTGAACGCCACCTTTGAAGCCGAATACGACTGTACGGAATATGAGAGCAAAGTCTCAAAACTGATGCGTCACGCTTACACGCGGTTAAAAAAGGAAGATCCCCTGGCGGCTCGCACATGGGATGAGTCCATTCAGGAGCTTAGCAAAGGCGATCACTATCTGCTTGTTCTCTTTGGCAATGCTCGATCGGACCTTGCCCCAAGCCAAAAACTCTTTGGCTGGAGTTTCTGGAAACTCCTGGGCATCGGGATTCTTATTCTCGTCATTGGGATGGTAGTCTGGGTGGTCGTGGTTCACAATGCAGAGTCGGGGCCAGCCCGGTAACCATGGCCGATTTCGCCATCTACTTCAATCTAATCAGCTTCTCAAACTCCCCCTCGCTCAAAATCGAAACTCCCAATTCTTTTGCCTTTTCGTACTTCGACCCCGGATCGGTCCCCACCACCACGTAATCCGTCTTTTTACTCACTGAGCCGCTCACTTTGCCGCCGTGCTGGAGAACGAGTTCGCCGGCTTCTTCGCGGCTGCGATTGGCGAGGCCGCCGGTGAAGACGAAGGATTTGCCCGCGAGCTTCTGGCTCTTCAGTTCGCGCTTCTCCGCCGTGGGGCGCACTCCCTGATCGTGGAGCTTTTTGATAATCCTTCGGTTCGCCGCTTCGGAGAAAAACTCGACGATGCTGGCGGCAACTTTGGGGCCGACTTCGGGGACATTTTCGAGGTCTTCGGTTTTGGCGGCGGCGAAATCCTCGAGCGAAGAAAAATGCTCGGCCAAAAGCTGGCCGGTGCGTTCTCCGACAAACTGAATACCCAGGGCAAATATGAGCCGCGAAAGAGGGTTCTTTTTGCTGGCGGCAATTTCGTCCAGCAGATTCTGCGCGGATTTTTCCGCCATGCGCTCAAGATTGGCGACTTCGTCCTGCTTCAGCGCGTAGAGGTCGGCTACGTCCTTAACGATTCCCTTCTCGACGAGCTGATCCACGATCTTTTCGCCGAGGCCGTCAATGTTCATGGCGTGGCGTCCGGCGAAATGGAGCAGCGATTCTTTGAGCTTCGCGGGGCACGCGGCATTGACGCAGCGATAAGCCACTTCCCCTTCGGCCTTGTGGATGGTGCTGCCGCAAACGGGGCACTCCTTCGGCATGCGAAAGGCTTTGCGCGGCTTCCCTTCCTTCACCACTTTCAAGACGTGCGGGATGACTTCGCCGGCCCGCTCGATCAGGACGGTATCGCCGATCTGCAGGCCCAGACGGTCGATCTCATCCATATTGTGGAGCGTGGAACGGCTGACAGTGACGCCACCCACCTGCACCGGCTCGAGAACCGCTACCGGTGTCAGCGTCCCCGTGCGGCCCACCTGCACGATGATGTCGTTCACTACCGTGGTTTCCTGGCGCGCAGGGTATTTGTAGGCAATGGCCCAGCGCGGGGCCTTGGCGGTGAATCCCAGCTCGTTTTGCAGGGGCGTGGAGTTCACCTTGATGACCACGCCATCAATTTCGTAGGCCAGCTTCTCCCGCTTGGAGTCCCATGCGGTGCAGTAGTCGGTTACCTTTTCGATGCCGTCGCAGAGCTTCCAATCGTCGGAGGCGCGGAACCTTAATTGCTTGAGTACCTGCAGGGAGTCCGAATGCTTGGCAAAGGGCACTTTCCCGTCAACGAATAAGTAGTACGCGAAAAAATCCAGGCGGCGCTGCGCGGTGATGCTGGGGTCAAGCACGCGAATGGCGCCCGCGGCGGCGTTTCGAGGATTGACAAAGATTTTGCCACCGGTCTGCTCCTGCTGGCGGTTCAGCGCATCAAAGGATTCGCGGGTCATCATGATTTCGCCGCGCACCTCGAAATCGGCGGGCAGCTTGGCCTTTTTCAGCGCGGCGCTTTCCACGCGCAGCGGGACGGAGCGCACGGTTTTCACGTTCGGCGTAACGTCCTCGCCGGTGGTGCCATCGCCGCGCGTGACGCCGCGCACGAGCACGCCGTCTTCGTATTGCAGGGAGATGCTGAGGCCATCGAATTTGTGCTCGGCGATGTACTCGATGTCCTCGCGGCCGCTCGTTTCGCGCACGCGACGGTCCCAATCGCGCAGCGCTTCGTAAGAAAAGGCGTTGTCCAGGCTGAGCATCGGCCGGGCGTGGCGAACGGTCTGGAAGCCTTCGCGCGGCGTGCCGCCCACGCGGACAGAAGGCGAATCCGGCGTGATCAGCTCGGGATAGGCCGCTTCGATCTCCTTGAGCCGGTTCATCAGGCGATCGAAGGCGGCGTCCGAAATTTCCGGGTCGTCCAGGACGTGATAGCGATACTCGTGATAGCGAATCTTTTCGCACAGATTTTCGGACTCTTTTTTCAGGGATGCAGATGCTGCCTTGGCCATTTCGCTCTCGCCCTTTCACTGATCGAAAACCACCACGTATTATATAAGCATTATGGTGACTGATCGTCAGCACACCCTGGAACGTCGGCGCGCAGAAAGTATAGGTTATTTAACTTATTCCTAAGTGGAACGATTTGCTCGAATGAAGCTCGGTCATTCTCAAAAGGGAGCATTGTGTTTTCGAGTAGCAGCCGGCAGTCAGCGCGGGAGACAGAGGTCGGCGATATGGTCGATGACCTTCTTCACACGGTCGTAATACGATTGGACACTGCTCATGGTGACGCCAGCATACCGGCCGTGGGCAACGGTGTGTCGGAGATTGACAACGCTGTCGACCGCGGCCTTGTACTCGTCAACGATATAGCTCTCCAGATCCCTTTGCCAATCGAGGTCGAAGCTACCAACTAGCTCGATGACATTCTTTGCATTTGCGGTCGTGAAGCGGCGGAGGCGTTGCCCAACGTGACGCTGAATTTGTTCGGGCGATCGAAGCCGGACGTATTCAATGAGGAGTTCAATCACTGCCTGCTCTAATAGGCCTGAAACGAGCACGCACAGATATCGGGCGAAATCCGAGGATATTTCCGGGTCCCTGCTAAGGGCAGAGGCACGTTTAAAGGTCTCGTCGAGCCTCTGTTTTAGACGATCGACCTCGGCCCTGCCAGTCATCTTACTGAAGCAAACGCTTTCGTTGCCAAACGGAGCCGTGCTACTACATTCGCCTCTTGGGAAGTGCCAGTCTCTACTGCCTTCCGGTAGGCCTGACTCTTTAGGAGGGCCTGGTAGTGCTTCGCCAACTGAGCTTTCTTCTTTATGGGGCCACGGGTTAGCCTCCGCGCGACTCCTGTCATAACTGAATCTATTACCGCCGCGTTGATCGCACGCACAGGACGAAAGGCTCGGCTGCCAACGGACTTCGCGATGATGGCTGTTGTGTCTTCAAAGATCTGTGACAAATCTTTGATGCTTTGACGTTGGAGGTTCTGATTGCTGGCCATGTAGCGGTTGAGGAAGTCCTTCATCGGAGTTCGATACTGCGAGGCGCAGTAAAAGAACGCGAAGAAACGGAGGATCATCTCCATGTCTTTGAGTCGCTTTGTTTTAGTTCCGAAGAGCTTTCTCCAGGCTAGATTGTCATTCAGCTTGCTAAGGATTCGGACGAATTCTCCGTGGTAAAGGGCAACGCGAATCTCTTGGGGCTGCAAATTGACACCGCCGGTGTTCAGACGCTCGAAGATTGTATATATACTGCTTTGGTCTTCGGTCGGCTCATCCTGCTTGATCACGGTGGCGTGGATAATGCTGTCGTCGAGGCGACGCCGATCCTCGACGTCGAGATCGGCATAGCGCTTTCCATTGAATCGCTCCTGCACATTATCCAGGCGATACTCGATCCCGCTAATCATTCCATGGTAGTAGGCGCTGAGAGTGTAAAGGCGCTGGTGACCGTCCAGAACCAGTAGCCGGCCCGCCGGCTCCTTAACAAGGAAGATGCCGGGCACCGGTAGCCCGAGGAGGAGTGACTCAATAAACCGATCTGCCTTCGGGCGCGGCCAAACGTACTCCCTTTGAAAGCCGACGATCTCTGAGTCTTTCTCCGGCTCCCAGCTGAACCGCGGCACTATAATGTCTTTCGCGTCCATGCGCTTCACGATTGAGTCGACAGGGTAGTCGGCACCGTATGCGGATATCGAATAGGTGTATGGGATGACCTCTAACGCCTCGTCGAGGTCCTCCACAATCACGTCCGATTCTGGATCGGTGTTCGGATTGACCGCCTGCGAGATGCGCTTTTTCTGTTTCTTGGGCATGGTCTGAGGCTGCCTTTCTGGAATCCTACTAGGACGGATTATACCTGTAGGGTCGGTGTTGGGGACATTGTATCGGGATCTTGATGAAGGGGGCAGGTTCCAATTTTACTTTTTCCCGGCAGCTTGGGAGGCGAGGCGGCAATGATCGGTATTACTACTCTCATGACTAGGAAGGGGAAGTTACCGGCCTCAAGGCCCAGCTCTGCAAGAATCGTGGAATTTTTGGCACGCGGGTTGCTCCCTTCGTCTTTGTATATACAATGTAAGCATGGGTTCGATCCAGGAGACCATGGAAAGTCAGTTCCACAACGCGCTGTTGATTCACAACCCGAATGCCGGCAATGGCGGAAACGCGCGGCGACGGCTGATTGAGCAGGCGCGGCGCATTCTTTCGGCTGGTGGCATCGAAGCCGAGCTTGCGGAAACGACTGGTCCCGGCCACGCCACGGAAATCGCGCAGCAGGCCGCGCGCGATGGCCGGCAATTGGTGATCACCTGCGGCGGCGATGGCACGCTCAACGAGGTCGTCAACGGCCTGGCCACGTACATGAACGGGTATCGCGTGCCGCTGGCGCTTCTGCCCGGCGGCACCGCCAACATCCTGGCCAAGGAGCTTGCGCTGCCGTGGGACATTCCGCGCGCGGCGAAGCAACTCGTCGGCGCGGAATTGCGGGAGATTGCCCTGGGCCTGGCCACGCCGCTGGAACAGCCGGAGAAGAAGCGCTTCTTCCTTAGCGTTGCCGGCGCAGGCCCTGACGGCATGATCGTCTATTCCGTGGACCTTGGATTGAAGGCGCGCGTCGGCATTCTGGCGTACTGGTGGCAGGGCGCGCGCGAAGTTCTGCGCTACACTTTTCCGCGCTTCCGAGTGCGCACAGGCGACCGCCAGGTTGAAGGCACGCTGGTCGTCGTTGGCCGCACGAAACATTATGGCGGACCCTTCAAAATTACCGACCAGGCCGATCTCTTCGGGGACCAGTTTGAGGTGCTCGTCCTGACGACGCAAAGTGGTTTGCGCTATCTGAGCTATCTGCCCACGCTGTGGATGGGCAACCTGCGCAAGGAAGAAGATGTACACTTCTGGAAAGCGGACACGCTGGTCTGCGAACCTTTGGATGACAAGCCGGTCTACGCACAACTGGATGGCGAGCCGTTCGCGCGGCTGCCGGTGGAGTTTTCGATTGTGCCGCGGGCATTGAAATTGCTGGTGCCGCGGGGCACGCCTGGCTCCAACGGCGGTTCCACGCACGAATCCTGACTGTGGACATTCTCACGCATGCGCTGCTCTCCCTGACCCTGGCACGCGGATTTTTCGCGCGGCGGGGATGGCCGGTGCTTGCGGGCATGCTCGTTGCCGGCACGCTTGCTGATGTGGATTTGATCAGCGCGTGGTTTGGGCCTGCCGCTTACCTTGCGGGGCGCCGCACCTTCACGCATTCCCTGCTGGGCACGGTGGTCATCATCGCCATCGCCGCGTGGATAGCGCACGGGCTGGACGGCAAACGACGGGAAACTTGGAAGGGCATCCTGGCAGCGGCATCCTGCGCTGCCATCGCGCATCTCCTCTTCGATTTCTGCCAAGCGGGCGGAATCGCGCTGCTGTGGCCGTTCCGTGGGACGCGCTTTGCCTTGGACTGGCTGCCCAATGTGGACCCATGGATTTTGGTTCTACTTCTCGGTGGAGTCGTTGTGCCGGAGTTTTTCCGTTTGGTGAGTTCGGAAATCGGCGCCAGGGACAAGAGGCCGCGGGGGCGCAATGGCGCGCTGGCGGCGCTTGCTTTGATTGTGATTTACGTCGGCGCGCGCGGAGTGCTGCACTTCAACAGCGTCGCGCTGCTGGAACCGCGTTCCTACCACGGGGAATCGCCGCGGCGCGCTGAGACGTTTGCGGACTCGCTTTCGCTCTTGACGTGGCACGGAGTGGTGGAAACGCAGTCGTACCTTTGCCTCGTGGAGGTTCCGGCGACCTCCGGGGACAGCTTCGACCCGGAATCCGGCACGTGCCTGCACAAACCGGAAGAGTCGCCGATGCTGACGGCCGTCCAACAGTCGGCGGTGGGGCGCAAATTCCTGAGCGCGGCAAGAATTCCGCGCGCCGCCGTGGACAAAACGGAGGATGGCTACGAGGTGGTGATTCGCGATTTGCGGGATGTGGCGGAACAACAGACGCGGCAGCGTGTGGTGGCGCGGATTTGGCTGGATCCTGGATCGCGAATTGTGAGTGAACAGCTTGACTGGGCGGGGGAAGTGAACCTGCGGTAGCCGGGCCAGAGAGCGGGAGGAGAAAAACTTACGCAGAGGACACAGAGATCGCAGAGAAGAGAAAAACAAGAGCGGAGAGAAGAGGGTGTGTGGCATTGGAACGTCGGAGCCCACCCTTCGCATAAGACGCGAAGGATGGGGCACCCTCATGTACTGGGGTGGGCGGCATTTGAAGGACAAACCCAAGAGCACAGTCAGGAGTGACTGTGCCACAGAGGCAGGACGGACAGGATTGTGGCGTGGGCCTAGTGCGCGGCGGATTCGGGTTTATCGCGGAGGATCAGGCGGGACGAGGCGTAACTGGCCAGCGCGAATGCGGTCACCGTGATCGCGACTTCCAGCTTGTGGTGCGCCAGAAACGGCATGGCGTCCTTGCCGTAGCGGATGGCCAGATAGCCGATGCCAAAGTAGCGGATCGCGCGCGCCAACGCGATGGCGGAAGCAAAACTTACCAGCGGCACCTCAAACACACCGGCGGCAAAAACGAAAACCTTGAACGGCGTGGGCGGAGGCAGTAAGGCGGCGAGCAGCATCCCACCAAATCCATTTTTCTCCACCCAGTGCCGGACGGCGTGTGCGCGGCCGCCCGCTTTTTTTTGAAAAAACGCTTCCCCGCCCTTTTTCGCCAGGAAATAGAGCAGCAAGCAACCCAGCAGCGAGCCAAGCCCGGCCATGGCGGCGTAAAGCGGCATGCGCACGGGGTGTTGTATGGAAAGTTCGATGAGCAGCAGGTCGTTGATGACGGGAAACGTCAATACGGAAGAATCGAGAAACGATATCAGAAAGAGTCCCGGCGCCCCCAACGCTCCGGCAAAGACCACGATTTTCTGTTTCCAGCCGCTCAACGGCGCCGTCAACGCAGGATCCTCCGTACTTCGAGAATTTCAGTGTAACAGACCGCCGGAATGGATTAGAGCAGGGCTTCGATGGCTTCGACGATGATGTCGTAGACGTGGTGAAGTTCTTCCCGCGTAATGACGTAAGGCGGGATGACGTAGATCACATTGCCCAGCGGCCGGAGCAACACGCCGCGCCGCAGGAAAAAGTCATAGAGTTTGGGGCGCAACGCGGATAGATAGCCGGGATCGTCGGCCCGCAATTCCAGCGCGCCAATGGTGCCGACTTGCCGCGTATCGCCAACCTGACGCATGCCGCGTAAATCGGCCAGGCGATCGGCGTTGACCCGCGAGATCGCGGCGATGCGGTCGAACACGGGCTCGTCCTCGAAAATTTGCAGGCTGGCATTGGCGGCGGCGCACGCCAGGGCATTCCCCGTGTAGGAATGGCCGTGGTGAAAGGTGTGCATGCGGTTTTCGCTGCGGAACGCGGACTCCACGCGATCCGTGCACAGCGTCGCGCCCATGGTGAGGAACCCGCCCGTGATGCCCTTGGAGAGGCACATGAGGTCGGGGACGACGTTTGCCAGATCGCAGGCAAACATTTTCCCGGTGCGGCCGAATCCAGTGAGCACTTCGTCGGCAATCAGAAGCACGTCGTGACGCGTGCAGAGCGCGCGGATCTTCTGCAGAAACTCGACGGGGTGAACGATCATTCCACCAACGCCCTGCAGGAGCGGCTCCACGATGACAGCGGCAATCTTGTGGCCACGCTCGGCCAGCAAATCTTGTAACTTCTGCACACACTCGATGTGGCAGGTCTCGCGCTTCAATCCCACCGGGCAGCGGTAGCAATAGGCCGAATGGACGCGGTGCACCGGATAGCGCATGGACTCAAAGGGAGCGGTAAACGGCGACGAATCGCTGACGGACATGGCCCCGGCGGTGTCACCGTGATACCCGTCCGCCAACGCCACGATTTCATGCTTTTCGGGGCGCTCGAGGTTCTGGAAATGCTGCACGGCAAGTTTCAGGGCGACTTCCACGGCAGTGGAGCCGTCGTCGGAGAGAAACATGTGCGTCAGTTGGGCAGGCGCCCACTTGCGCAAGCGCGCGGCCAGTTCTTCCGCGGGATCGTGCGTGAAGCCCGCCAGAATCACTTGTTCGAGTTTGCGGGATTGCTCCGCGACCGCAGAGCTGATGCGGGGGTTGGCGTGGCCGTGCAGATTCACCCACCAGGAAGAAATCGCGTCCAGGATGCGGCGCCCATCGGTCAGGTGAAGGTAGACGCCTTCCGCGCTGGCCACATGGAGTGGGGCGGGGTCCAGGAGGGCATTCGTAAACGGGTGCCAGATGCGTAGTGGTGTAGTCATTGGGAAAATGCGGAGCGGTCAAAGTGGTTCAGGAATACCTGCATCAGCGCGGTGCGATGGAGATTCGGGAGCTTGGGAATTTCGCCGATCACGCGAACATGGCCAAATTTCTCGATGGTGTCGCGGTTCTCGCGATTCTGATCTCCGATCAGTACCACGCCGTGCACCGGCAATTCGGCTGCGTGGAGCGCGGCGAGCGTCAATAGCGTGTGATTGATGGTGCCCACCCCGCTGCGCGCCGCCAGAATCACCGGGAGCTTGAATTTTACCATCATGTCCAGCATGAACTGCTTGGAATTGATGGGCACCAGCACGCCGCCGGCGCCCTCCACGATCAGCCAATCGTTCATCAGGCTGGTGGGCAGGTTCAGCCGGTTGAGATCAATCTCGACCCCGGCCCAGCGCGCCGCCAGGTCCGGGGAAACCGGGGGCACAAATTTGTAGACCTCATCCAGCGTGCGGTCGGTTCCGATGCCCGCCAGGCGCATAACCGTGACGCGGTCCGAACCCTCCAGCGTGCCCGTCTGGATGGGCTTCCAATACACCGCATCGAGCGCCGCACACAGCAAGGCGGAGAGCGTCGTCTTGCCCACGCCGGTATCGGTTCCGGTGATAAAGAAGTGGCTTCTCATGCGCGTCTCGCCGTGGTCAAAACAGGATGCCGCGCCCGCCACGTTACCAGGGATCTCACCAGGCGGTCCAACTCTGCCTCTGGAACGCGGCAAGTCAATGAGAAACGCAAGCGCGCTTTGCCTTCGGGGACGCTGGGCGGGCGGATCGCGCGCACGGCGAAGCCGTCTTGCTGGAGATGCTCGGCGGCGGCCAGCGTTTCGTCGATCTTCCCGAAGACCACGGGGACGATCTGACTGGCGCTTCCGGCGATATCGAAGCCTTCCGCGCGCAAGGCGCTGCGGAAGCGCTCCGCGCGCTCCTGCAATTCACGGCGTTCTTTGTCCATCCCGGCTGCGAGATCCAACGCCGCGCCGATCTGACGCGAAAAATAGGGCGGGAGCGCCGTGCTGAATATGAATGTACGCGCGTGGTTGATGAGGTGCTCCTTCAATACGGCTGGACCACAAACGAAGGCGCCGGCACATCCCAGCGCTTTTCCGCAGGTGTGAACCACTGCCAGTAATTGCGGCACAATTCCTGCTTCCGCAGCAAGCCCGCGGCCTTGCGGGCCCAGGACACCCGTGGAATGCGCTTCATCCAAAATAATCGCCGCGCCATACTTATCGGCCAGTCCGGCGATCTCTTTCAGGGGCGCAACATCGCCATCCATGCTGAACACACTTTCCGTAATGATCACTTTTCGCCACGGCGCGCCCGCTTCCTCTCGCAGTAAATCTTCCAGTGCATCCAGGTCCAGGTGCGGATAAATGACTTTTCGCGCGCCCGATAGACGCATCCCGTCAATCAAACTGGCGTGATTCAACACATCGGAATAAACGACGTCGTCCTTGCCGACAAGCGATGCCAGGAGGCCCACGTTCGCGGCGTAACCACTGCCGAAAAAGAGCGCTTCCTCGGTGCCAGCAAACTTCGCAAACTCCTCTTCCAGAATCCGCCACTCCTCGGTTTGGCCGGAGAGCAAGCGCGAACCGGTGCCGCCGACCTTGTGGGCGTGTTGCACCGCGTTGATGGTAGCTTCAAGAAGCTTGGAGTGTTCCGCAAGTCCCAGATAATCGTTGGAGCAGAGATTCACGCCGTGCACTTCGGTCAGACTGCGGCGCAAGTTGCGTGCTTCAAGGGCGTGCAGCCCCTTCCGCAGTTCCTCTTTCCAGGTCGCTAGGGCGTTAGACGGCATGGGATTCGAGTGGCTTCATCCCCAAACTCTGAAGTAACTGCTCATCTTCATCAACTCCAGGGTTTGGCGTGGTCAGCAGTTTCTCCCCGACAAAAATTGAATTCGCTCCCGCGAGAAAACACAGCGTCACGGCTTCCGGCGACAATTGCTTTCTACCGGCCGCCAGGCGCACTCGTGAAGCCGGCATGAGGATCCGCGCCGTGGCAATCGCGCGAACCATTTCGAGCGGATCGAGCGGGGGCATCGCTGCCAACGGCGTGCCCTCGACGCGCACGAGCATGTTGATGGGCACGCTTTCCGGATGGGGGTTGAGAGTCGCCAATTGATGCAGCAGACCAGCGCGGTCGCTCTCTTTCTCCCCCATCCCCAGAATCCCGCCACAACACACGGTGATTCCCGCCTGGCGCACCGCCGCGAGGGTCCTCAACCGTTCATCGTACACGTGGGTGGTGATGATCGAGCCATAAAATTCCGGCGAAGTGTCCAGATTGTGATTGTAGGCCGTGAGCCCCGCTTCCTTCAGCCGCACTGCCTGGTCGCTCGTCAGCATTCCCAGGGTGCAGCAGACTTCCATGCCCAGCGAGGAGACTCCCCGCACCATTTCCAGGACGATCTCGAATTCGCGGCCCTGTGGAGCTTCCCTCCAAGCCGAGCCCATGCAAAATCGCGTTACACCGCGCGCAAAAGCGTCCCGCGCCACGCTGATTACGTGCTGCGGATCGAGCAGCCCCTCGCGCTCTACGCCGGCGTCGTAATGCGCGCTTTGCGGACAGTACGCGCAATCCTCCGGGCAACCGCCCGTCTTAATGGAAATCAACTGGCAGGTCTGCACGCGATCGGGAGCATGGAATTCGCGGTGCAGGGATTGCGCCCTGTAAACCAGTTCGGGCAGCGGCGTCGCGTAAATCGCCACGACCTCTTCCTTCTTCCAATCGTGACGAAGTTGGGCATCCGGGATAGTCTGCTGGGCCGCGCCGCTCAATGCACTGTTCATTCTGGGTATTCGCCTGGTTTGAATGTAACTGTATCAGTCTAACGAACTTTTCATACTATCATTGCTCTCCACTTCAGGCCATTTCCATCGCATGAAACGGTTTGACCAGCCATTAGCGAAGTGTTATAAATCAGGGTTTCCTCCGTCTGCCGCGCGGCGCATAGTGGGGTGCCGGGTGGTCCTGGCCCGCTCAGGGTCAGAAGGTGTTGCGTGCGCGGGCGGAAGAGTTCCCGTCCTGTCTGAGTTACGGGAGTCTCCCCCCTTTACGGGTGAGACGCTCTCCCTGACGCTGGTGGATGTTATTCCATTCTGGTTCACCGCGCTCCGCGTTAGGGCGGAGTGGTGTGTGGTTTTTAGTTGAAGGGGCCGCGGCCGGACGATTGGCCGAAGGAAGTGCCCCGCAGTGATCTAAACATTCTGGAGGATCCTTCATGCGTATCTTGTTTAAGGCTGCCCGCTCGATGGGCAGTCGGATGTTGCATCGCGTTTTTGCGGCGTCGGCCCTGCTGCTCCTCAGCGCCACCGCCTTGCTTGCCCATCCGGCGGAAGAAGCCGGGGGCGGAGAGGCAAGTCTTAAGCTCCCCGACCTGACTCAGGTGAAGTTTATTTTCGGCCTGAATGGTCATACCCTGTTGCTCTTCGGCATTCTCATCTGCATCCTCGGGCTGCTGTTCGGCATGAGGATCTTCATGAAGCTGAAGAACTTGCCGGTGCACAGCGCGATGCGCGAAATCTCCGAGCTGATCTACGAAACCTGCAAGACCTATCTCTTCACACAGGGCAAATTCCTGCTTCTCCTGTGGGTGTTCATCGCCATCGTGATCGTGCTGTACTTCGGAATATTGTCGCCCATCCCCGGCAAGTCCACCTTTGTTACCCTGCCGATCATTCTGCTGTTCAGCCTTATCGGCATGGGCGGCAGCTACAGCGTGGCGTGGTTCGGGATTCGCGTGAACACCTTCGCGAATTCGCGCACCGCTTTCGCGGGTCTCCGCGGCAAACCGTACCCCATCAATCACATTCCGCTGGAATCGGGCATGAGCGTCGGCATGATGCTGATCAGCGTGGAACTCCTGATGATGCTGATCATTCTGCTGTTCATCCCGCGCGACTACGCTGGAGCGTGCTTCATCGGATTCGCCATCGGTGAATCCCTGGGCGCCGCTGCGTTGCGTATTGCCGGCGGCATCTTCACCAAGATTGCGGATATCGGCTCCGACCTGATGAAAATCGTCTTCAAGATCAAGGAAGACGACGCGCGCAACCCCGGCGTCATCGCCGATTGCACCGGCGACAACGCCGGCGATTCGGTCGGCCCCACCGCCGATGGCTTTGAAACCTATGGCGTGACGGGCGTCGCCCTGATCACCTTTATTCTTCTCGCGGTAAAAGATCCCACCATTCAGGTTCAGTTGCTGGTGTGGATCTTCGTGATGCGCGTCATCATGCTGATCGCCAGCGCGGCCGCCTATTTCATCAATGACGCCATCCAGAAAGCGCGGTTCGGCAACGCCACGGAAATGAACTTCGAAACGCCGCTCACGTGGCTGGTCTGGATCACCTCCTTCGTCTCGATCGCCTTCACCTACGTGGTTTCGTCGCTGATTATTCCGTTGCTCGGCGGCGATCCTACCCAATGGTGGAAGCTCGCCACCATCATTTCGTGCGGGACGCTGGCTGGTGCCGTCATTCCGGAACTGGTCAAAGTCTTCACCTCGACGGAATCGCGCCACGTCAAGGAAGTGGTTATCTCCGCGCAGGAAGGCGGCGCATCCCTGGGCATCCTCTCTGGATTCGTGGCCGGCAATTTCTCTGGCTACTACCTGGGTGGTGCGATTGTCACTCTCATGTCCATCGGCTACCTGATCAGCAACTTGGGGCTCGCCCATATGATGGGTGCGCCGGCGGTGTTCGCTTTCGGCCTGGTGGCTTTCGGTTTCCTCGGCATGGGACCTGTCACCATCGCCGTGGATTCCTATGGCCCGGTCACTGACAACGCGCAATCCGTTTTTGAACTTTCGATGATCGAGCAGATTCCCAACATCAAGGCGGAACTAAAAAAGGACTACAACATCGACGTGGACTTTGAGCGCGCCAAGAATCTCCTGGAAGCCAATGACGGCGCGGGGAACACTTTCAAGGCCACCGCGAAGCCCGTGCTCATCGGGACGGCCGTGGTCGGCGCAACCACCATGATTTTCTCCATCATTATGTCGCTTACCCACGGCCTCACCAACAACATGGACAAGCTTTCCCTGCTCCACGCTCCCTTCGTCCTCGGCCTGATTACCGGCGGCGCCATGATTTACTGGTTCACCGGCGCTTCCACGCAGGCCGTGACCACGGGCGCTTACCGCGCGGTGGAATTCATCAAGGCGCACATCAAGCTCGACAGCGCCGAAAGAGCCAGCGTGGCCGACTCCAAGAAGGTCGTTGAAATCTGCACGCAGTACGCGCAGAAGGGCATGCTGAACATCTTCATTGCCGTCTTCTTCGCGACCCTGGCCTTCGCCTTCGTCGAACCCTTTTTCTTCATCGGCTACCTGATCTCCATCGCCGTGTTCGGTCTCTACCAGGCCATCTTCATGGCCGACGCCGGGGCCGCTTGGGACAACGCCAAGAAAATCGTCGAAGTGGAGATGAAGCAGAAGGGCACGCCGCTGCATGACGCCACCGTCATTTGCGACACCGTGGGCGATCCTTTCAAGGACACGTCCTCGGTGGCGCTCAACCCGGTGATCAAGTTCACCACGCTGTTCGGATTGCTCGCCGTGTCGTTGGCGGTGAAGCTCACTTCGGAAACGGGCGGAACACTTGCGCACATTCTGGCGGCGGCATTCTTCCTCGTCTCGTTTACGTTTGTGTATCGCTCGTTCTACAGCATGCGCATCCGCGGCTCGGCCGCGCAATAGCGCCATCCATTCCATCCAGGCGCCCCAGCCAATGGGGCGCCTGTTTTTTTGGAGTGCGGCGGCTCGCCGCCGCTTTTACGGTGCCAGCAAATCGCCGAAGTCATCGGGAATATCCAGGCGATCAACGGGAAAAGATGCCACTGTTTTCTGAAAAGCAGGAGCCGCCTTGCGCTCGAACCAACCCGCTGAACACCACTTGTATTGACTTGCCTTGAGGACGAGCCCGTGGCGGACTGGATTCTGATGCACATAGTTCAGCCGAGCAAGATATGATCGGTGAAAGGTAAGCTGGGACTCCCAGTATTGAAACCATACCTTGCGGCCGGCCGCATTCTGCTGGCGATTCAGCTCCAATGCACTGCGCGAGTGCAGTTCGCGAACTAAACGCCGCAAAGTTTCCGGCTTCTGGGATTCTGCAATGAAATGATAATGATTCGGGAATACGGCCCAGGCTTGAATCATCCAGCTATGAGCCTCTGCCAGGTTCAGCAGCAGATTTGTCAGCCTCGTCAGCAAGGTGGGCGTATTGAAATATTTCTGCTTCTGGAAGGTTCCTGCGGTGACGATATACGCTCCGGGCAGGGAGAGGCGATGCGCAGGACTGTGCGGCCAATCGCGAAGCGAACTCTCATCAGCGGAGGTCGATTGCATGGGAGGAAGAGGTGTGGACATGCGGGCTACCACGGGGCAGCATCTGCCAGGCACTATAGCATAAGTAATATTGTCTAATGATATCGTCGTGTGACTATCTGCTGCATTTGGTTGACGGCTATGCGACCGTAAAAGCGGCGGCGAGCCGCCGCACTCCAAAGGCAGCCTGCTGATGATAGAATTTGTGATGTTTCCCATTGAGGTGCAAATCATGCAAAAACTTCTTTTCGCTTTGCTCAGCGGCACGCTGTTGCTAGCGGCGGCTGCGCCTGCCTGGTCTCAGGTTGATACCAACTGGAAGATACACGATCGCGGTCGGCCGCTGCCGCCGGTGGTGGATCCGGGAACGGCAAGCACGCCGGACGTGCCCGGGCGCGCGCCTTCCGATGCCGTCGTTCTGTTTGATGGCAAGGACCTCTCCAAGTGGGCGCACAAAGATGGCAGCGCCGCCAAATGGAAAGTGGCAAATGGCTACGCGGAAGTCGTTGCGAACTCCGGCTATATCTACACGCGGCAGGCGTTCGGTGATTGCCAACTGCACGTGGAGTTTGCCGAGCCGTTGCCGGCCAAGGGCGCAGACCAGGAGCGAGGCAATAGCGGCGTCTACCTGATGGGCCTGTACGAAATTCAGGTGCTGGATTCCTATGAGAACAAAACTTATGCCGACGGACAGGCCGCTGCCGTGTACGGCCAATATCCTCCGCTTGTGAATTCCGCGCGGCCGCCTGGGCAATGGCAGAGTTACGACATCGTGTTTCACGGGCCGCATTTCGATGCGGCCGGAAAGCTGCTGCGGCCCGCGCGCGTGACGGTGTTTCACAACGGCGTCCTGGTGCAAGACAACGTTGCCCCATCCGGGCCGACGGAGCATGGCGAGCGCCCGCCATACAAAGTGACGCCGGAGAAATTGCCGATGGCCTTGCAGGATCACGGCGACCCGGTGCGTTACCGCAACATTTGGATTCGGGAATTGAAATCGGCGGAAGACGCGAAATAGGGCGGGTTTTTCTAGCAAGCGTGGCAAGAGAAACGCCGCCGGGCTCACGGACTCGCCTGCGCTATACGCGGCAAACCCAAGAGCACAGTCAGGAGTGACTGTGCCACGAAACGCGGGCGATTAGGCGCGAACTAGGCCTGCAAACTTACGCGGATTGTTGTCGAAGCTGGGGAAGACGCCGTTCATGTCGTGCACACCGAGATGTTTCGTGAGAATCTCGCCTACGACTCTGCGGAAATCCGTCGTGAGGGCAAGATCGCGGCCTTCATTTAATTGGTGATCTTCGAGTCCGGGCCAATTGCCATAGACACGGCCGCCCTTAATGTCGCCGCCGAGGATAAACATGCAATTCGCGTGGCCGTGGTCCGTGCCGCGATTCCCGTTTTCCTTCGCGGTGCGGCCGAACTCGCTCATCGTGACCATGACAATATCCGCCATGCGATCGCCCATGTCCTGATGGAACGCGGCCAGCGATTGCCCGAGTTCCCTGAGCAGATTGGCCAACTGGCCTTGCACGCCGCCTTCGTTGACGTGGTTGTCCCATCCGCCAGATTCTTCGACAGCGTGGACCTCCAGAATGCAGGCTTTGATATTGAGTTCGATTCCAACGGAAACATAGCGAACATCACAGCTCCTGACTTCAATGTCGCGGTCTTGAATGGAAACGGTGACCAAGCGGGAGTAATTGGGCCTGATACGGACCTTACTGCAGGAACTGTACAAATGCAGCAGTCCGTTAGTGTTTATGCTAGCATAGCCTCATCCGACACTTATTCATCGCCTGTGACTGGTAAGTTTGTCGAACTCCCAGCCGTTGACGCAGGCCCTATGGCACCAAGCGCCAAAAGAATGCTTCGTGCGATAGCTGCCGCGAGCCCAACCGTATGCGGGGGAGGGTTCTTTGTGTACGCTGGAGTTCAGCCGGAAAAGGACATAAGAGGTGCGAAGGCTGAAGGGTTCCTGGGCTATCTGGGTGAGTGGGACTCCAATACAGGCTGGAGCAACAATGGGCTGGTGGAATTAGGGACGAGCAAAGGGAGTGTGGGTGTAGCTGGAAGCCCAAGCAATGGTATTGAACCGCTATTATTCGTTCCAGCCGGACCTTATGGTGGGGGCGTCGCGGGCCCGTCGAGTGTGGGTGCTTACCTCGGCACTCCAGGATTCGCTGGTGTGGGAGGCGGGGTCTACGTCAATATCATGCCTAACGGTACATGCTCCGCAATCCGACAGCAGCAAAACGGCGGTGGAGGCAATGGTGGGGGTGACGGATTTTGAAACACACTGACGCCCTTGTTGCGCTGATTTGTGGCATCGTTGGGATCATATTCGGCCTCACGGCTGATAGGTTCTATCCCGGCATGATTGGTCCCGTTGGGTCGAGGAAGCCTCTGCCAAAGTGGTTTGGAAGAATTTGGTGCGTTGCATGGGGGGTCATCTGGTTTTACATGGCTGTCCGTTTTTACTTGAGAAATCCATAGGACTTCGGCGGCCCGATGGCGGGCGGCCCTGATGTTATGGGGGGACCCGCTGATGTGACTCAGCAATTGGCAGGTGCAGTTCTGGTAGGGTGGCCCGGGTGAGAACTGAAAAGGTAGACTCTGGGTGCCCCGCACGTCGATTTTACGTGTGGGGATTTTGAAGTTTCCGGCTAACAATCGACCCGAGATGGACTCAACGGGGCAGAATCGCGTGAAGACTTATGGCGACGACGTAATCATTCGCTTCGCCC
>DLMH01000196.1 GCA_002478115.1 Candidatus Acidiferrum typicum
AAGGGGAATTTCGACGATGTCACGCGGCAGTCTCACATTGGGGTAGAGACGCGCTATGTCTGCTGGGGTACTGGAATCTTCGATCTCGACAATGATGGATATCCGGATATCTTTATCGTTACCGGAAACGTTTACCCGGAAGTGGAACGAACCCTCCCGCAATATCCGTACAAGACCCCGCGCGCGGTGTTTCGCAATCTTGGCAATAACTCCTTCGAGGAACTGGTCGAAGTTGCCGGCCCCGGCGTTGCTGCGGCGCACTCCAGTCGCGGATGCGCGTTCGGGGACTTCGATAATGATGGTGACATCGACATTCTTATCATAAACATGAACGAGCCCCCTTCCTTGTTGCGCAATGACATCCAAGGAAAACAGAATTGGCTTAAGGTGAAACTTGAGGGTGTGAAGTCCAATCGAAGCGCGATCGGAGCTCGGATTCTGGCCCGTTATGGCGGAAAAACACAGGCGCAAAGCCTGGTAAGTCAAAGCAGCTTCTATTCCTGCAACGATCCCCGCCTGCACTTCGGCCTCGGAGGCCACACTTCGGTGGACCTGGAAGTGCACTGGCCCAACGGCCTTGTGGAATCCTTCAAGCACGTTCCACCCAATCAATTAATCACGCTGAGGGAGGGAGTGGGGCGGGTGGCGAACCGAGGCTGGGCAAAGACATGAGCTGAGAAGGCTGGCTGGCCGTGGCACGTCTCGCCAGCCCCTAATAGAAAACTACTAGAAAAAGCTTGACAAGCAATTTTGAGTGACATATACGTTGGGGCAAGTGGGAAAACGTTTACGCTAAAATTGCTTCGTAAACATTTTACTTTGAACATTAGGGGGTGAAGGTACATGAAGGCAAAATTAGTTGTTGGATGGTCGATTCGGCTGCTCGCTATTCTTCTATTAACAGCCGGCTCGGCCTGGGCCCAGTTCACTGCAAGTATTCAAGGAACCGTCACCGATCCGAGTGGCGGAGGGGTCGGGCAAGCGACGGTTTCGCTGGAAAACCTGGACAACCATATTTCGGCGGTGACTACTACGGCTGCCGAAGGGGGGTACAGGTTTCTGAGCCTTGCTCCGGGTACGTACAAAATTTCCGTTGAAGCGAAAGGCTTTTCCAAGGCGGAAACGACGGTCACACTCGAGACGAATCAAAACCTAAACGTACCTATAGCGATCAAGGTGGGCGTGGCGACGGAATCCATTGTCGTCACTGCCGAAAATCCGCTTATAAACACTACAGAGACACGAAATCAACAGACGCTCGAAACCCAGGAGCTGTCGACTTTGCCGCTGGCAGGCCGCAATTTACTTTCGCTGGTAACCGTGGCCCCGGGCGTCACTGGCCTGGGACTCGCCGGCGGTCCTGGCGTGTCTTCGGGCACTCCGGGATCTGGCGTGGACAATTTTTCCACGGAAACGGGCGTTGACGTCAGCGCCAATGGTCAAGGTACGGTTTCGAATATGTGGATTGTGGACGGGCTTGACGTCACCAGCAGCATCCGGCAGGGCGTCTTAAATCTCGAGCCCAACCCCGACGTCATTCAGGAATCGAGCAATCAGGTCAACACGTTTACGGTTGACTATGGCCATTCGAGCTCCATCCAATTCGCATCGACCACAAAGTCTGGAACCGATACATTCCACGGTCTGGCCAGCGACTATTTCAACTATCAGAACATGTATGCGAGATATTCCAGTCAAACCTCCGCGGCTCAACCCGACGTCTCCTATGCTCCATTCCATAGCAACAATATGTCCGGGACCATTGGCGGACCCATTATTCCCCATCACGAATTCTTCTTCTTCTTCGCCGTCGAACCGCTGCGTTCTTCTGCTTCCACAGGTAACACGGTGCTGACCTATCCGGATCCGGCGTTCGTGACCTGGGCCGGTACCAACTTTCCGGGCACTTTCGGAACCAAGGTTCTGACCACCTACACGGTCTCCCCTGCCGTGATTACGAACGGCGTATCGAAGACCGCAGCCGATATCTTCCCGGTGGGTAGCTCGGATGCTTGCGCGACGGCCGCCACCAACTTCCTGCCTTGTACAACTGATATGGTTGACACCGGAACCTTCAATTCCAGTAACTTCCGCAACGGCACTCAGTATTTCGTTCGCGTGGACAAGTATTTCAAGAATGACCGCATTTACGGAAGCTTCTTCCGTACCCTTCTGGGCTACGGTGGGCCCGCCTCCATCCCGCAATTCAATACCACGAACAATAGCTGGCAGCGCGCCTTCCAGGTGAACTGGACGCACACCTTCAATCCGACGACCCTGAATGATGTGATGTTTAACGGGAATCGCATTGAGGGCAAGCTTGACGAGACCGGTGACTTCACCATTCCTATCATCGGCGTAACCGGACAAAACCTCGGCTACGGCCTGGGTTTCTCGCAAGGCGATTTCATTCAACATAACTACCACTGGCGTGATGTTCTGACGCATGTGCGTGGCGCACACGTATTGAAGGTGGGCTACGAAGGTTGGTACGGCGATGACGTCGAGCCGTTCCAAGGTCCGTGGTCGCATCCGAATTTCACCTTCACCAACCTGTTAAATCTGGCGCAAGACGCCCCCTATAGCGAGACTGGAGTGATGTACAACCCCAATACAGGCGTGCAGCAGCTTTGGAGTTGGGACGCTGCCTCCAAAACCTGGGGTATCTTTGCGGAGGACAACTGGAAAGTGCGGCGCAATCTGACCGTGCAACTGGGCTTCCGTTTCGACAATCAGGGAAACCCGTATTCCAAGTCACCTACGACCGTTTTTGGCGACTTCTACCTTGGCACCGGTTCAACCATGGCGGAACAAGTGGCCACCGGCTATGCGAAAGCCACGCATTTAGCGCTGGCTCACACACCCAAGGCCTACAATCCGCGTATCGGCGCGGCATGGGATGTCAACGGAAAGGGGAACTGGGTGGTGCGCGGCGGCTTCGGAATGTATTCCAATTGGCTCACGCCCGCCAACATCCAGGAAGAGTACCGGGGCAATCCACCGGGGCTAATCAACCCTGTCTTTTATGCGACAAATGCACCGGGTAACCGGCCAGTGTTTGTCCAGGGTACCAGCAGCACACCACCGTTTGGATACCAATACCCTGGACTGGCTGGCACCACCTTGTGTCCCACAGCTCCTTGTCTGGACGCCGCGGGAGGAATTGTCGGTGCGGGATTGGGGATTGGCGGCATCAACCCCAACATCGTATCCCCTACCGCCTACATTTTCGCGGCCTCGCTCGAGCATAGACTTGGCAGCCACCTGGTTGCCAGCGTGCTTTACAGTGGGTCCCACGACACCAACCTAGTCGGCAATGGAAACCAGGGAGGTGATGTCTCCTATGGCACTGACATCAATGACATGCCGGGAGATCTCCTAACACACGCCAGTCCCGTGCGATACAATCCGAGTTTTGGATCAATCGCTTACACCCAGAACGATCGTGTGAGCAACTATGAGGGCATCACTTTCAACCTTCGAGCAAGAGTAAAACGCGGGTTCTTTGACGCATCGTACACCCGCTCTTCTTCTAAAGATGACGCCAGCGCTTATCCCACCTCGGTGGATCCGCACCAATACTACGGACCCTCGCCTTGGGATGCTCCCAACCGCTTCTCCCTCAGCTTCAACTATGAGCTGCCGGGCCTTCGGAATGGTGCCGGGTTTGTAGGGCACCTGACGGGAGGATGGGGACTCAGCGGAATGAGTATCTACCAGACTGGTTATCCTTTCACGGTCTATACTTCGGCGGTATACAACGGGGCGAGCTATGTTGCGGGTGCAGACGCGCACACTGCCACAACCGGAGACTATAATGCCGATGGAGACGACATGGACTTCCCGAATGTCACCTCCTACGCGCAGTCGACGTCGCGGAGCGCTTTTACCTCCACCGGCATCTTCTCGGCTGGGCAGTTCACCGTGCCCACAGCGAGCACCGAGGGCAACGAGAAGTACAATGCCTTCCGCAATCCGCCCTTTGTTGAGTCGGATGTGACTGCTTACAAGAATACCCATATAACGGAGAGGCTCAACTTCCAAATCCGGTTTGAGTTCTACAACCTCTTCAACCATCCCAACTTCTACAACACCAATGGCAATTTGACCGCTGGAAACTTTGGCGAATATGGCGCTCAGACGCTGCCGAGATGGTGGCAAATCGGAGGAAAGCTCACGTTCTAGACTGATTGCGAATAACGACAAGAGGGGCCACCGTTTTTACCCCAAGCGGTGGTCCTTCTGGATTAGCGGGGTGGGCTGGGGGTGCCCGGAGCTCCCGGGCAAAGTTCCAGGCCACATTTCAAGCTTTTGACAATTTGTTGGGGTAGAGGCGGAGGCGGTGCAGCCCCGCCTCATTTTTTTGCTAGTCCTGCCATCTACGCCACTGAACCTAAAGTCCGAAGTTGGAGAGAGATTCCTCCACTCCGGGACGGCTAAAAACGCCGTCCCTCCGGTCGGAATGACAAATTTTGGGTGGTGGATGAGATGAGAAAATCTAACTTCGGCGAAGTTGGATTTTCCCGCGACAATCGATTGAAACTAAACAAAGTGCGCTCGCCTTCAAATGATCAACTTCGGATTTCAGGTCAAGAGTAGGCCGTAACCTGATTGGCGTTAGTTTAGCTGGATGTTCAGCGCGGCCACGCACGCCGGTGGAAACTCAACCACAAGAGATCCTTCCTTCAAGCTCAAGGGTTTTGTTTGAGGAACAACCACGTCCTGCTGCTCAAACGTATTGTGCGCGTGAATGTCGGAGTGGCTCAAAAAGGTCATGTTGGCGCTCTTGGCTGTTGCCCCTCGCAGAGCGATTTCCGCCAGACGAGATTCGTTGGTGCTGGGATTGACCGTGGTGATCGTTAACTCTTTTTCGCGCACGGAGGCGGAACCCTGCAATCCCCAGAATGACGCGGGTTTTCCGTCCCGGTCATAGTGCAAGCTGGGCGCGGAGAAAATCGTGCGCAGCGCGTCTCCTCCCTGGTGGGCCGCGTACAGTTCGAAGACGCGGCCGACCGGAGTAACGACGAATTTGCCTTCATGTGCCAGGTACAGGCTGTTCAAGCAGTTGATGAGCTGTGCGCAGTTAGCCATGGCAATTTTTTCGGGATGCCTGTTGAAGATGTCCAGCGTCATGCCGCTGAACACCGCGTCCCGCAACGTGGGCATCTGCTCGAGCAGGTCGCCGGGAGTGGCCTCGCTGCCGGGGCGATACCACGGGCCCCATTCGTCCACCACCAGCTTCACCCGATGCTCATGGTCAAATTCACTCAAGACTTGCCAGTGGCCGGTGACCAGGCCTTCCATTCGTTCTCCTTCGCGGAGCAGCTCATACCAATCCACCGGGTCAAACTTTAGCGCTTCTCCCTTGCCAGCCTCCCAGTTCTGCGTTTTTCCGCGGCTCAAGTTCCAGGCGTAGTGATGTAGAGCCATTCCATAAATGCGGCGCAATTCCCATGGGCCTTTGCGCAAAACTTCCGCCAGAAACTCGCGTGTCCAATTCCAGTCGTCCACGTTCGGACCGGAGGCGATCAGGTGCAACTCCTCGCCGTATCTTGGAAGCCAGGTCGAATAGCGCCGGAATTCCACGGCATATTCCTGAGGGGTGAACTCTCCCCCGCAGCCCCACGATTCGTTTCCGACTCCCCAATACTTCACATGAAAAGGTTCCGCATAGCCGGCGGCCGCCCGGGCATCGGCCATGGTGGTGCTTCCCGCGGGGGAATTGCAGTATTCCACCCACTGATAGAAGGCCGACGCGGGCAGGCTCTTCACGTTTGCGGCAAGATAGGGTTCAGCGGCGATGAGCTTGCAGAAGTGCACGAATTCGTTGGTTCCGACGGCATTCGGATCGTAACTGTGGCTCGCTGGCGCCTTCTCTGTCTCATCGTTTGCCCAGAAGTTTGTGCGCCGGGGGCGTTTTTCCGCGGGGCCGATTCCGTCGCGCCAATCGTAGCTGTCTGCAAAGCATCCGCCTGGATAGCGGATCACCGGAGCCTTGATTTTGCGCATGTGCTCGATCAGTTCTTTTCGCAGCCCGTCGATATTCGCGACGCGCGATTTTTCCCCGACCCAAATGCCGTCGTACAACACGCCGCCCAGATTTTCGGCAAAGTGGCCATAGATGTTCGGAGAGATTGTGCCCAGTGGCTCGTCGAAAAGGACCTCGATGCGAGAATCCGCCGTTCGTGAGCCGGAGGAAGTATGCCAACCGGATTTTGGAGTCAAGACAATTGCCGCAGCTCCCAACGCCCCCTTTTGCAGGAAATCGCGACGCTTCATCATGTGGGTCTCCTCTTGGATTCTAGTTTCCCTTGCGAAATCGAGTTAGCAGGAAAGCAAGGCGTCTTACAATTCATGTCTGGAACTTCGGCCGTTCCGATTACTGCCTTTTGCTAGAGGCATCACCGTCCAAAGCAGCGTGCGGCCAGCCGTCCACGTGAGTGTTGAAATTTGCAGGCAGGGAATCCCCGTCTTCGCGTCGTAGGCGTGGTAGACGATGATATCCCCCTCCTTTTGAAGCAAAACCGATTCTCCGCCCGGGCCTAGCCATTTCTGATTTCCCCTGAGCAACGGCGTCGCGGCACCTTCACTCATTTTCTTTCCCGCTGAGTCGTGGTAGGGCCCAGTGACTTCTCGCGATCGCCCCACCATCGTGCGGTACGTACTCTTTGTGCCACGGCAACACAGGTCATACGAGACCAACAGATAATAGTAGTCCCCGTGATGGACAATGAATGGCGCCTCGATGGCTTGGTAGTCCGGGGGCAAGCCGGGCTGGGGTGGCTCGAATTGCTCTGGCTTGTGGCGGCTGGCCAACGAATAGACCTTCGTGTCTTCAGAGGAAAGCTTTCCGGTCTTGCGATCAAGCTTTCTCATCTTGATCCCGCTCCTGAAACTTCCGAACGACAACCATGCTTGCCCTTTTTCGTCCAGGATCAGATTAGGATCTATCGCATTAAAGTCGTCCTCAGTGCGTGATCGGAGAACCAGCCCTTCATCCACCCAGTGGAAATCGGGACTCTGCGGGTTCAGCGTCTTGTTCGTCAGGAGCGCAATGCCCGAGGTGTTTACTCCAAATGAGGAATACGCGTAGTACAAATGAAACTTGCCGTCAAAATAAGAGATATCCGGGGCCCAGAGCTCTTTTGTTTTTGGGCTCTGCTGCTTAATCCACGCGGGAATCTCGGAGAACACGTAGCCGCAAGCCTTCCAGTGCACTAGGTCTTTCGAGCAGCGGATCGGAAATTGCTCACCCGTTCTTGAATTTGGCGGAGTGGTCGCAAAAAGGTACCACGTATCCCCCTCCTTTATGATGGAGGGATCGTGCGTTCCCAGAACATCGCCTTCCACATTGAAAACGCGCGGCCCGTCGGGCGCGCCGGCATTTGCTCCAAAAGGCTGCAAGAGAAGAGGTGCCAGGACAAGCGCGCGTAAAATTAAGCTTCCTGGTTGGAGTCGGGTCATAAAAGGATTCCCTCGGGTACTCTAGATATACATCGAGAAAACGTTTGCTTCAACTGGTGTGTAGGGTCTTCTTGACGGAGCCGAACACTTCCTGCACAATCGAAGTGTCAGCGTCGCTATGCTCCGAGAGCTGTTTCGCCTTGGGCCCGGAATGCCGTTCGCGTTCCCTTCGGAATCAGCGTTCGCCTTCAGCGGATTCCGAAGGAGCTTCAGCCGTGAAGGGAGAAGCCCCCTCGGACGGAGATCACGCGTTCAGGCTGCGCAATTCGCTCAAAGTTTGGCAACGACCCTAGTTCCTGCCCCAGCCTGGCACCGCCCGGCCTCGAATGTGAGAATGCTTGGCGTTGCCGGTGGCTGGCGCGGCTCCGGCCGAACTGGCAGTTTGAGCCAGAGCAAAACCACTTGAAGCACATGTTTCAGTCCCTTCTATCTCTGCGGCGGAAACGCGTGACTCCCTCGGTTTGGGCCCGTCCCTTCCTGGGGTCCAAGGTTCCCGCGTGGTTACTTTGCGTCTTCATTTGGTTCTCGCTTACCACGCGCACTCGTGCGCAAACCAGCCCGCCTCCCACTCCGCAGTCCGTCGTGCAGGCGCTTCAGTCCCACGACAATGAACTGGCTCTGCGTCTGGCCCGGGAGTTAGCTCGCGTCCATCCCAGCGATCCACGCGCCTGGACATTACAAGGGATCGCCCTCCAGGGCTTGGACCGGCCCCAGGAGAGTCTGCATGCATTCAAGCACGCGCTCCAAATCGATCCGAACAACGTCGCCGCGCTGGAAGCCGCGGCACAGCTTGAATTCCAAGCCGGCAGCCCCGAGGCGCTGCCTTTCTTGGAGAAGTTGCTCAGCCTGAACCCCGATGACCAGACGGCACATGCGATGACGGCGGCACTCGCCTTCCAACGAAAAGACTGCGCCACCACCGTCGCGCACTACGAAAAGAGTCCTCAGGTCGTGGCGAATGATATTCCGGCACTCTCGCAATTCGGCGCCTGTCTGGTTCATTTGAATCGTGCTGCGGAAGCGCTTTCGGCCTATCAGCGGATTGCTGAACTTCGACCCCAGGATCCGGAGGCGCTTTATTACCTCGGGCTCGCCCAGTACGGCGCCCACCACTACGAGGATGCCATTCGCACATTGCTTCCCCTCACGGAGGGTGGTCTGGAAAAGCAAAGGGCGGCGGCCTTGAATCTGATCGCGGCGGTCTACGAAGACGATCAGCAGACGCCCCCGGCGGTCGCGGCCTTGCAGAAGGCTATCGCGCTTGACCCCGCCAACGGTGACAATTATCTTGACTTGGCCACTCTCAGTTTGGATCACGGGGCCTTCAAGCTGGGCGTGGATGTGCTCAACGCCGGGCTCCACGCCGTGCCCGATTCCGCCCGTCTCTATCTTGAGCGCGGCGTCCTCGAGGTGCAGTTGGAACAGTACGACGAGGCGAACGCCGATTTCCGAAAAGCTGCAGCCTTAAACCCTCTCCAGAATTACAGCTCCGTGGCGCTGGGCATATCACTGCTCCAGGAAAACAAATTGGGCGAATCCGTTCAGGTCGTGAAGCGGCGTCTCGCGAAGGAGCCCGGCGATCCCACCCTCAACTATCTTCTCGCCGAACTGCTCATCCGCAAGGGCGTTCAACCCGGCACGCCCTCCTTTCAGGAAGCAAACGCCGCCGCACAGCGTGCCGTGCGCAATAAGCCGGATTTTACCCTTGCCGAAGACGTCCTCACCGAGCTTTACCTGCGTTCAGGAGAGGCGGGTCTTGCGGAGGCAACCGCACGGCTTGCGTTGAAGTCCGATCCCAACGACCAATCCGCTCTCTACCACCTGATCGTCTGCCTCCGTGAGAAAGGTGATCGTACGGAATTGCCGCAGCTCGTGCAAAGGCTGGCGGAGGTCACCGCAGGGTTGCGCGAGCAAGAAAAGGCCCGGAACCGCTTCAAGTTGGTTGAAGAAGAGAGCGACCGAGATTCCCAAAAGAGGGTGAATCCGTGATGCCCTGCTGGCCATTGTTCCGTGCCGTTGGACCCAGGAAGCGAAAAAATGGAGCACTGGAACCCCACAAGGAGTGTTTGCTGCTCCGTGGATCAGAGCTAAGATAGAAATACCGGACAATCGTCCGAAGTGAAGAGCTGAGCTGGCGGACCATCAGTCCTCTGGCCGAATGACGGGGATGCCGTGAATCGATTGGGAGCCCGAAGTCTGGGCATCTGCGGGGTGGCTGCCGTCTTCGCAGCAGTTTTGGGACTAGGCGCCGTGCAGCACGGCTCAAGCATGGCCGGTTCGGCGTATGCGCAGCGACCGGCAAGTGCGCACGCCATGGGATCCTCTCCCTCGCCCAGCGCTGATGATCCGAAGCTGGCTGCGATTACGGTCGACTACCCAGAGGAAGGATCGATCTTCCCGCCGGAGATCACACCTCCAACATTCCTCTGGCGTGACGCTTCGGACAGCGCCTCCGTGTGGACAATCGATGTGGCGTTCACCGACGGCTCGGCTGGGATTCGGGCGGAATCAGCGGGCGAGCGGTTGCGCATCGGCGAGATTGACCCGCGTTGTATCTCCGCAAGCAACGAACCGCCCAAGCTTACGCCCCAGCAAGCCGCAGCGCGAACTTGGATACCGGATGCGGCCACCTGGGAGGCGATGAAGAGACAATCGAAGGAGCATCCAGCCACCGTCACGATCACCGGATTCCAAGACGAGCATCTGGACCACCCCGTTTCCCTCGGCGCGGTGGTGATT
Organism: Candidatus Acidiferrum typicum; assembly: GCA_002478115.1. Classification (GTDB taxonomy): domain Bacteria; phylum Acidobacteriota; class Terriglobia; order Acidiferrales; family UBA7541; genus Acidiferrum; species Acidiferrum typicum. The sequence continues at coordinate 10,204 of DLMH01000196.1, forward strand.
CAAACCTCGATGGATCCAGTGGGAGCGCCGATCTTCTATCGCGACGTCCCGTTGATACCCTCGGAGTTGGAAGAGGGCGTGATCAAGCCGCTGGCCCAAGGCGATCTTCCCCTGCTCTCCTGGCGCTTACGCAACATCGCCGAGCCCCGCAGCCGTCTGCTACTGACAGGCCTTCACACCTGCGCCAATTGCCATTCGTTTTCCCGCGACGGCAAAACACTGGGGATGGATCTCGACGGTCCTGCCAACGACAAGGGGCTGTACGTGCTCACCTCCATCAAGCCGGAAATGGTCGTCCGGAATCAAGACGTGATCTCGTGGAGTTCCCTCCGGGATGAGACGGTTTCACCTTCGAGGATCGGTTTCATGTCGCAGGTGTCGCCCGACGGCAAATACGTCTTGACCATGTTGCGGGGGCTGGAAAAAAAACTCGCCGATAGCTACTACGTTGTGAATTTCAAGGACTACCGTTTCCTGCAGGTGTTCTATCCGACGCGCGGAATCCTTGCCTGGTACAACCGCGCGACGGGCCGAAGGCAGACCTTGCCCGGGGCTGATGATCCGCGCTACGTGCAAACCAACGCCGTCTGGAGTCCCGACGGCAAGTACGTGGTTTTTGCCCGGGCGGAAGCGAGGGACCCCTACCCCAAAGGTCAGAAGTTGGCCGAGCGTGCCAACTCCCCGGAGGAGACCCAAATCCAATACGACCTCTACAGGATTCCCTTCAACGACGGCAAAGGTGGCCAGCCAGTGCCGATCGCGGGCGCTTCCCACGACGGTATGAGCAATAGCTTTCCCAAGGTTTCGCCCGATGGCCGCTGGATCATCTTTGTGAAGTGCCGCAACGCGCAGTTGATGCGCCCCGACAGCCAGCTTTACATTGTGCCCGCGGAAGGCGGCGTGGCGCGGCGTATGCGCTGCAATACTCCGTTGATGAACTCCTGGCACAGCTTCTCGCCCAACGGCCATTGGCTGGTTTTCTCCTCGAAGAGCCGTTCGCCCTACACGCAGATGTATCTGACACACCTCAATGCCGAGGGCAACGACAGCCCGGCGATCCTGATCGACAACTCGACAGCGGCTAATCGCGCGGTGAATATTCCGGAGTTTGTGAATATCCCCCCGGACGGGATGATGAAGATCGACGTGCCCGCGGCCGAGTCGTACCGGCTTTTCGACGTTGCGTCGGACCTGACGGCCAAGGGCCAGCTTGAAGCGGCCATTGCAGCGTGGAAGAAGGTTCTGGAACTGGATCCTCGCAATGCCAAGGCACAGAACAATCTTGGGAATGCGCTCATGTGGCAGGGAAAGCTTGTCGAGGGGACGGCGCATTTGCAGAAGGCCCGGGAGATCGATCCCGGCTTCAGCGAGGCCCAAAGCGATTTCGGAATTGCGTTCTATAATCGCGAGCAGTTCCGCGCTGCCATGAAGATGTCGGATTGCGACGGCGCTGCTATTTACGGCAACAAGATTCTTGCCGTGGCGCCGGACGATGCCGAAGTAAAGAAGGCCTTTGCAGACTGCGCGCTGAAGCAATATCGTCAACAGATGCGGGCGGCGCTTGAAAAATCCGATTGGCAGACGGCGCTCTCATTCGCCAACAAAGTATTGGCGCTTGTGCCGGGTGATGACGAGGCCGAAAAGGCCGTGCAGCAGTGCAACTTGGCCGTCAGTCGACCGCAGTAGCCGAGGCCCAGCAGAAAGGCGATGGCGACGCCACTCTCTCCAGCGCCCAGAAGTATGACTTGTTCGTGCCCAACGACGCCCAGGCTGATCTATCCCTAAAGTTGCGCCAACCCCTGACGCAGATCACAGCATTGCGGGCCACTGCGTGAGATAAAACCTATATCTTACCAACGCCGGATCACCCGGCCTGGTTCACGGTGCCTTCACTGTGCTGGCAAGATGAGCCGGTCCCAGCACAAAGGAGATACAAATGCCTTGTTCTAAAATCCATTTGCTCACTCCGGTTCTCTTCCTCCTCGCACTCCCCGCTTTCCTTATGGCCCAGGGCAAAGCCGCACCCACTTCTTACGATCTACGAGTCAGAATTGAACCCGCATCCGGGAATCTTGCTGTGCTGGCGAAGATCGAGATCCCCGTGGAGCCCGGCGCGAAGAACTTTCGATTCAACCTCCACGGGACATTCGTCATAAAAAAGCTGCTGTTGGAAGGCAAGGACGCAATCTTCTCCTCGGTCCCTGGCGAGGCTTCTTTCATGCTGCCCCCGCCCCAAAGAGTAATCGTCACTCTTCCTGCAGTGCTCGCGCAAAACAAAGTTCACATGGACATCGAATATGAAGGCCGCCTCAAAGAGGTTGGGGAGTTCGGCGCATCTTCGGATCAGAAGGAGGCAATGGACGACCAGATCAACTCGCGCATGGTGGAACTCGCCGGCTATTCTTCGTGGTATCCGCAATTCACCTTTGGCACGCCTTTGCAACTCGCACTCGAGGTCTCTCTTCCGCAAGGCTGGATAACCATCTGCTCGGGCAAGCAGCTGGAGAACCGCGTCAAAGAAGGTCGCGAAATCACGCGCTGGTCTTCGCCCAACGATATCGACATTCTGGTGGTCGCCTCTCCGCACTTTAAAAAGAAAACTTTCCGCGAGGCGGGGACCAACATCGAAATCTACCATACCCAAATGCCAGAGGCGTTCATCGACAACGAAGTTCAGCAAATCGCGGGCGTGCTCAAGCTCACTACCGACCGCCTCGGCGAAACCAACATTCCCGCGGGAACTATCAAACACGTCTATTCGCCGAAACGCAAAGGCCAGGGAGCGGCTGGCATTTCCAGGCCGGGAATGATCGTGACTTCCGAAGGCAGGACCCTGGACTCCCTGGCCCAGGACCCGCATTTCTCTCTGTTTCAGGGAATCGCCCATGAGGTCGCGCATTTCTGGTGGAACTTTGGCGCTGACCAGGGAGACTGGATCAACGAAGCCTTCGCCGAATATTTCTTTTCCACCGCCGTTCAGACGGTCTCCGGTGAACAAGCATTCCAAGTTGTGCTCGACAATTACCGGAAACAGGTGCGAGGATTGCCTCCTGATGTCCCTTCCCTGGCGAATGTGCCTTTTATGAATGACAAAGTCGCGTTCGTCGTGCGCTACTACAAGGGCTCGCTCATGCTCCACTCACTTCGCCAGACTCTGGGCGACGATAAGTTCTTTCAGGCGTGCCGCTCCTTCTCCGATACCTATAAAGGCAAATCCATCGGCACGCAGGAATTCCGCACTTTTTGGAAGGATCGGCTCGGCGACCACAAGGCTTTGGTTGATACCTGGCTCGATGCGAAGGGTGGGCTGCCGATGTAAGACTTGTTTTCCGAGTTCAGCGTGGACTCAGATTCACGCTGGTTTACAAATTCGAAGGAAAATCGCGAGTGGTCCACGTGGCTCTTTGCCGCGTGCGTGACTTTCACGATCTGGAGACGCTCGGCCTCGAAGATATTTTCAGCGAGAGCGCGATCGTGATTGTGGAATGGCCGGACCGGCTGAAACTGCGCACGCATTGGCCGGGGGGTGCGGATTAGGTTGGAGCACGTTGCAAAGGATGCGCGAAAAATTGCGATGGAGAACAGTTCTGAATCAGAAGCGCGCCGTAGCGGTGAAAGGTTCGATCACGGCTCCTTGGGCTTCTGAATGACTTGCTGCGTTTGGACAGAAAATAGCTGGAAGTCGGAAAAAGTGTGCTCGGTGATCATGCGGCGCTTGTCATAGTCCGTGTACGCCACGGCGAATCGGGGCAGCCAGATTTCGACATTTTGCGACTGAAATTTCACCGGGGCGTAATCCACTGAGACCCCGTTGGCCTGCAAATCGATCAGGAGAATTGCTTCCACCAGATTCGTTTCGAGATGCATCACCTGACCGGAGTCTGCTGCAATCCAAGCGCGGCCTTTGAGACCGTACGGGTAGACTTCCGTCGCAGTTTCCATCTTCGCAGTGCGGGGGCGTTTCCCTTTCATCTGGCGAAAGTGAACAACCCAGGCGGGCTGGTTATTCCACTTAGTGTAACCCTCGCAGCGCATTTCATAGTCGCTTTGCAGCGCGGGATAAAAGATCAGCGCCAAGGCTGGCAGCCCTTTGTCCACGACGGCGCTTAAGTGCCCGTCGTCGGTCCCCGCAAGGCGTGTGCGTGTCTCATGAACCTTGAGCGGCTCGGATTTTTCTCCGAAATCAACCACGTAATCAAACTTTGCGGCGAGAGACGTTTGAGGCATGCCCTGTCTGTTTGTTTGTAGCGAACCTGCTCGTGCGCGATAAAGTTCTGAAGATGATCGACCAGCTCTTCAGCGCGTTGCCCGGCCTGTTTCAGGACCTCGGGAAGCGCGCAGGGCGGCGTCGCGGAGACAGCCGGAAGGCGAGCGTCCACCCGGGGCGGATCCCAGTGTAATGCGGGCGCCTTCTTTTCTTTTTCTTGAGATGAGCTGGCTGGTGGAATTTTCGCAGTCCCTAGGCTCGCGAGCAGCCCCACCGCGGAAAGGAAAGCGAGCGCGGTGAATCGTGAGGCCTTTTCGTTACGGGCGGTCCCGCAAGTGCGCGTCAGCAAAGGTAGATGGCAAGGTCTCATTGCGGGGGCGCCGGAGGATCAAGTCCCACGATCTGGGATTCAACATCAACCTAATTGGATGATATCCCAATTGCGTCGCCGCCTTTGAGCTTTCAGTTAACTCATAGCGGCTTCAGGTTGGAACGAGACCTCGACGGGCTTTCCCTCAAACGTTACGCTCCGCGTAATTTCAGCCAACTGTACTGTAATGGCCCTCGGTCCCGGCGGCAGCATGCGCGAACCCGAGGCCAGTTGCAGACTAAGTGCCTTGCGCGCGTCGTTCCACGTCATCTGGATGCCCATCCATTCTCCCTTGCGAAAGTTGAAGGAAGTACCGTCGTCTTCGTAAAGCAAGAAAGAAGCATCGGCGCCGGGGTAAATGGAAACGGAAAGCGGCTCGTCGACTTTCTCGGCTGTAAACTGCTTCACCGGACCAAGCGGCAGGATCGATCCCGCACGCACATAAAGCGGCAACGTTTCGAGATCAATGGGCCGGCTGATCTCGCGGCCGCCATCGAGGCGTTCGCCAGTCCAGAAGTCGTACCAGGCGCCGCGCGGGAGGTAAACCTGACGCGTCGTTGCTCCCTTCTCGACAACGGGAGCAACGAGCATGCTGCTTCCCCACAAATACTCGTCGCCACACTCCACCGCCTTCGGATCGTCGGGAAAATTTAGCCATAAAGCGCGCATGATCGGCAGGCCCGTGGCCGCACATTCGCGCACCGCACTGTACAGATAGGGCAGCATGCGGTAGCGCAGCTCCAGATATTTCCGGCAGATCGGTTCCACGCTTGCATCATGCAAGTGGCTGGAATCGGGGATGGCGGCGCCGGTGTAGTTGTTAATCTCCGCCGGACCGGGATCTCCTGTGTTCCAACCCCAGGGAAGCCGCAGCTTCCACGCGCGGCCATGACAGCGGAAGAGCGGGCAAAACGCGCCGAACTGAAACCAACGCAGATATAACTCCGCGGTGAATTCCGGGGTCGGAACAAAACCTCCGATGTCCGTACCCCAATACGGGATGCCGCTCAGCGCGGTATTAAGAGCAATGGGAATATGAGTCTTCAGCGTTTCCCAAGTGGAGTACACATCCCCTGACCACAGGAACGAAGCATACCGCTGCATGCCGGCATAGCCATTGCGATGCAGCGCATAAGGCCGCTCGTTCGGCCGATCCATCTGCGGTCCTTCCCAGTACATGCGATTCCTGACCAGCCGCGACGCGATGTCGAGCGGATCGCCTTCGTCCGGCCACCACCCGTCCACTCCCATCGCGAAGTCCTTGCGATGCGCGTCCCAGTAGCAACTTGCTTCCCCTTCGTCGAACCGCGAAAGGCTACAGGGATCGCGCACCGTCCCGCGGAGTTTGTCGGACAGAATCACCACATGCATCACGGCTCGAAAGTGTTCCTTATGCAACTCATCGAGGATTTCCTTGGGATCGGGGAAGACTCGAGAATTCCACGCGAAAGAGCCATTCTCCGTGTTCCAGCCGGAGGGACAAAAACCCGTGCCCAAGTAAATCAGCGCATCGCAAGGCAAATTTTTTTCGCGGAAGGTCTTCGCTTCGGCGAGCACTTCCTCTCGACTGGCAAGTGTGCGGTGCGACTGTTGATAACCGAAACTCCACAGCGGAGGCATCTCGGCATGGCCCGTGATCCGCGCATATTCGGCCATGATCGTAGCCGGATCTGGGCAAGCGACGAAAAACAGATCGAGCGGAAGGGCGGCACCTGCACTAGCAGGTTGAAACTTTCCTCCGGATCCGGTGAAGTCAAAGGTACCGAACGGCTGGTGAAAAAATATCGCCCACCCGGACGTCCCGATAATCCAAGGAACGGGAACCCGGCCACCATGGGTAGCAAGCTTGTTGCCGCTTTGCCCGCTTCGCATGAGGTCGATGGAGCCACGGCGGTCGAACTGGGGTCCACCCTCCCCCAGACCAAATAGCCGTGAATTTCCGATCAGAAAAGAGAGGGCGCCGGTGTTGTCGTCCCAGGCGAACTGCTGGATGATGTCGCCACCCTCGTTCGTAGCGGTGACTCTGACGGGCGGGAGGGAGATCTGAAGCCGGACTCTCCCTACCGCAATCGTGTGCCCAGGCTCCGCCCGCAGTTTGGCAATGGGAGTGCCCCAGGATTCTTGGACAAGGGACCCGTCAGAAGGGATCGATCCAACCAATCCGTTATTCAACACGGGGAGGATGCTCAGTCGGAAAGTATGGGGACTGACAGGAGTGATTTGTACCTCGACCGGCTGAGCAGGAGCACTTGGGTCCTCCCCGGCCGCTCTCAGCGTCGGGCGGACAATCACGGCTGTAGAGGCCGCAACCAGTCCTTTCAAGACATCACGGCGGTTCCACTGAGGATTCATCGCTGTTTCACGCTCCGGGCCGCTCCTCGCAACGCGTTCTGGCCTGGCATCCACTGGATCGGGTGATTGTAGCGGAACGCGGAAATGGAGTAAACGTTTGCCACCCTCGCGTGTACAATCTCACCTGCGTCCCAGGCGAAATCGACTTGGAGTGGAGGAAACCGGTTTGCGGTGGCGTATCGCCATTCTGGTCAGTGTTGCGATCGCCATCAGTTATCTTGATCGCCAGACCCTTCCGGCCGCGGTCAAAGCGATCAGCAGAGACATTCCGCTCAGCAACGAGCAGTTCTCGGCCCTACAGTCCGCGTTCTTGTTCACCTACGCTTTGATGTATGCGGGGGGCGGAAACTGGTGGACGTTCTGGGAACGCGGCGTGGTTTTACCGTGGTCATGCTGTTTTGGTCGCTTGCCTGTGCCAGCCACGCTCTGGCTAAGCACTGGACCCCGCGGTTTGGTGACCATCGCCGGTGCAACATCTCCAGAGTTGAAGTTCAGCAGTATCTCTTGGAGAAGCTTACGCAAGGTTTTGCATGGGAGACCACCAACCATTTGCGCCATCTCTTGAGCAAGGTCATGGGAACAGCGGTGAATTGGGACTACGTCCCGAACAATCCTGTGCGCGATATAAAGATGCCCGAAAGGACTCTGAAACGCCCGCACAGATATCTCACGGCAGAAGAGGTTCGGCGGCTTATTGCATCAAGTAAGGAGCCTATCCGCACTATCGTTATCCTCGCGACGATGACTGGTTTGCGGATTGGCGAGATCCTTGCGCTGCGATGGGGTCGCATAGATCTACTTCGGGGCACCTTGCTTGTAGCAGAGACTTGCTACAGGGGGCATTTTGGAACACCGAAGACGCGCGCGAGTAGACGTGAAGTGCCTTTGGCGCCGGCTGTTGTGCGTGAATTGAAAGAGCGTTATATGCGTTCAGTGGACCACTCTCCGAATGCTTTGGTTTTTGCCACTAGCCAAGGTGCTCCGCTTGCAGCGGACAATCTACGAAAGAAGTCGCTTCGCACTGCATGCAGGAGGGCTGGTATCCAGCGAATAGACTGGCATGCGCTTCGACACAAGCACGGCACGCTGTTACATGCACAAGGAACGCCGTTGAAAGTTGCACAGGCTCAACTGGGGCATTCTCATATGGCAACTACGCTAGAAGTTTATACGCATGCCAGTGGGAGCGCGCAGAGAGACGCTGTGAATTTGCTCGGAGATCAATTGTTCCCAAATGTTCCCAAGTTGGAGAGCGGTGGAAATACCCCACAGGAAGAAAGTCAGTTAGTTCAGTAAGTAAGTGGTCGGGGCGCCCGGATTTGAACCGGGGGCCTCCTGCGCCCAAGGCAGGCGCGCTACCAGGCTGCGCTACGCCCCGACAATTGATACGTCTCTGATTCTACTGTACTTCCCGGTTTGATTCCTAGTTATCACAACAACGACTTTGAGCCAACTGTGCCAAATAGCTGCCGATCATTCTGCTGTGCCCGAATCTGGTGGGCTCTAAACTTCTGAAAATAAAGAGCGCCAGAATTGTTGGAAGCGGCGCACCTTGCCTGAAAAGCAGGGGCGTCCCTTTTGCTGAGAATTCCAAGAACTCCATCGGTTTCATACTGTCTGAGTGCTTAGACATCCAGGAGCGAGAAGGCGCGCGCCATTTGAACGCGCACTGGGCCCGTTCGAGGCGCACCTGCCTCGTGAGCAGGAGCGCTATTCGATCGGATTGTGTCGGATTTGGAGGGCGATCTGGCCCGTGTCGGCGTCCAGGTGTGTATTCTGGATAGAATGGCAGCCATGGTTTCGTCTCTTATTGGTCTCTCGCACTTGTTTCCTCAGTGGGTGTGATTCACACTTGCCCTTGACAGTCTCCATAATAAGGTCTAATATTTAGATGCTAATAGAGGAATCATGCAGAAGCTGGGGCTAAAGCTAAAGCAGGCGAGCGCTGTCCTCCAGATTCAACCGAAGGAGTTACAGAACCTTGTCCAATTCGGCGTTGTGAAACCCAAGTGGTCTGAGGGAACGTACCTCTTCGACACAAACACTCTATTGGTAGCCAAGGTCGCATTTTGCTTAAAGGAGTCTCTGGGCACGCGCACAAGCGTTTTGTCCAAACTGATGGACGTATTCCTTGCATCGGAAAGAGAATTCAAGTCTGAGAATCCGAAGTACATCGTCTTTGAGTGTCGGCTCGCGGCCGAGGAAGACCCCATAAAGGTCGGAGTGCCATTTCGGGCACTTGGTGCACAGCTCCAAGAGCAAATGAGACGAGCTGACCTGTACAGGGATCTGCCCCGAGGCCGCAAACGCCGGGGCTGGAAGAAGGAGTTTCTGGAGTCGCTGACGGAGGTGGCAAGAGAGATCGGCGAAGTCTCGGATGATGAAATCTTGCGGACAGTTCGCGCCTATCGTAAGGAAAGACGAGCGCCGGAGATCACCGTTGTCGCCGAAAGGTAGGAAGCGAAGGCCTCGCGGAGTTATTGACACGAGCGTGCTGGTCGGGGGTATTTCTGGGTTCAGAAAGCCCTATGTCCGAGGCAAGAATCCTAGCCCCGATTTGCTCTACAGGTGGGCTGAGAAGAGCAACTTCGTGTGGCTTGTAACGGAAGACATTCTGGATGAGTACAAGGAGGTCTTGAAGCGGCTAGGCGTGCGGTCAAATCTGATCGGCAGTGTGATCAATCTTATCCGGGAGCGAGCGGAACAGGTTGATGTTCACGCATCCTTCGAAATCTCCCCCGATCGCAAAGACGATCCATTCTGTCTCTGTAGCGAAGAGGGCAACGCAGATTTCATTGTCACGCTAAACCCCAAAGACTTTCCGCAAGAACGGCTGAGGGCAAGGGTCATTTCACCCGTTGCTCTTGCATAGTGCAGGCGTTGCACTTGTGAAGTTCGTTGTGGATTCGAAAGCTCCGAACTCTGCCATCAAGAAATTAGTTCGATCCCCAGCACGCGTATAAACTCTAAGCACCTGCCTCCCAAGCAGCCGTTCGACTGGTTGGTGGCGATTCGGAGAGGGAAATCTCCTAGAAGGCCGTTTGTGAACCCCGAGGTCGGCAAGCTAGATTTCGCGGATGATGACTTTCATGGATCGCCGGTTGATCGTTCTAGCTTCGGCTAGCGGCTGGACTCGGATTGCTGATGTGTCGATTTGCGCAGGTCTTCAGCGGATCCGCTTAGAAGATTCCGGAGCACTGCCACTTCTGCGGTGATGCCGGTGCGCAGCGCGGGCTCTACGTCGGGAGCGAAAAGGGGGGAGTGATTGAATGGCAGAGCCTCGCCGGTTGCGGCAGCTTGCGCAAACTTCTGCGGTTCGGCGCCACCCAGTGCAAAATAGAACGACGGGATGCCCTCCTCGATGAAGTAAGCAAAATCCTCCGAGACCACCAACGGCTCAGCCGTCACAACGTTTTCCTTGCCCAGCGCTGATTCCAAAGTGCTCCTGAGGCGGCGGGCAAGGGCGGGGTCGTTATACACGGCATCCGTGGTTTCGTAATGTTCGATCAAAGGTTCGCGCTGCGCACCCGCCGCTTCCGCCTCGGCTTTGGTGATGCGCGCGATAGCCGTCAGAACTTTCTTGCGAACTTCGGGCTTGTACGTGCGGACCGTCAGTCCGAGTTCCGCGTGATCGGGGATGATGTTGTTTTTTGTGCCGGCATTGACATATCCAACGGTGACCACGGCCACATCGCCAGGGGTAACCTCTCGGGAAACGATCGTCTGCAATGCCACCACCGTTCGGGCGGCGATCAGCACGGGATCGATGGTGTATTGCGGTGCCGCGCCGTGGCCGCCTTTTCCGTAGATCGTAATGCGTAAGGAGTCGGCACTCGCGTATCGGTACCCGGACGTGATGCCGATCTTCCCGGCCGGAGCCAAATTGTCAACGTGGAGCGCCACTCCCGCATCGGGCTTGGGGAACCGCTTCAGCAACCCGTCGTCGAGCATCTTCTTGGCGCCGGAGATGGTTTCTTCCGCCGGCTGGCCAATTAGCATCAGCGTTCCGTGCCAGCTCGCTGTGCTGTGCGCCATGATCGTCGCCGTTCCTAACAGCGACGCCATATGCAGGTCGTGGCCGCAAGCATGCATCACCGGAACGTCGCGACCCGAATCATCTTTCCTGTGAACTTTGCTCGCGTACGGTAACCCCGTCTTCTCTTCCACGGGAAGCGCGTCAAGTTCGGTCCGCAACATTATCGTTGGCCCCGCTCCATTCTTCAGCAGCGCGACAATCCCGGCTCCCCCCACCTTTTCCGTGACCTCATACCCGAGCCCTCGGAGACGACTCGCGAGTTTCGCCGCCGTCTGCGTCTCATGCGAAGAGAGTTCCGGATTCTGGTGCAAATCCAGGTAGAGTGAATGCGCTTCAGGATATACGGCATCGACTTCCTGGGACGCAGAAGGGTTCTGCGCCCAAGCGGACGCACTCATAACTGCGATAAGCCAAAAACATGCCGGTTTCATGGTGCGCAGATGATACCTGCGGTCCCCTCTGCCCGCAACTGGATTGCCAGAGCGCCTAGAAAGACTCGGCTTCGCACGCCGAGATGCGCGCATCACGCTTCACGTAGAACCGAAAAGAGCCGACGCGGGCCCGTTGGAGGAAATGCGGCGCTACGGAGTGCTGTCCGCGCTCCGATCTCCTCGAACGCCGTTTGCACCTCGCCTCACTTCGGTCATTCGTGACAACGCGCGTCCGATAAAGCACTGACGTTTGTGGACCGCATTCCAGTTTTCCGTGTATGCTACGAGGAAGAATAAGCTAAGAGGGGATGGCAAGCCGCAATGACTGGCCATTTCAATTTATGCGTCGTTCACAGATTCGTAACCTGATCCTGCTGGCGCTGCTGTTGGCGCTCATCCTGCTAGCCCTGACTAGCACCATTGCCAACTTCATCATCGAATACAGCTGGTGGAAAGAGGTCGGACAGGTTGAGACATGGATCAGCATGCTGTGGTACAGCATTGCCCCCTCCGCGGCGGGCGCCCTGGTGGCTTTCATCGCGTTGTGGGTGGCTCACGCGCGGGGGCTGCACTTCGCCGGCATCCGCCGACGAGATTTCCGCTTGTACTCCCGGCTGGTTCCGGTAGGGCTGGCCGTAGTGGCGCTATTGTTCGCCTCGGCCTCGATTGACTACTGGACGATCATGCGCTTCTTCGGGTCGCGCGGAGTCACGCTGCCCTCCGCCACTTGGACGGACCCGGTCTTTTCGCGCGCCCTGCCGTTTTACTTGTTCGACCTCCCTTTCTATTCAGAAGTACTCGGGTTTGTGTTTGTGCTGGCGATTCTTTGCGCCCTAGTCTTCTGGGCTACGGCCCGGGGATGGCAGTTATGGCTGCGGGGCGGGTCACCGATAACTCTTGATCTGGGGCCCCACGCGCTGTTGCTGCCGGGCGCCACCCGTACCGGCTTCGTCCGTGTAATCGCCGTAATTCTTTTGCTTGGTTTTGCTACCTGGGTTTTTCTCGGCAACTACGAGCTTCTGTTCAACTCCCACGCCTTCATGACCGGCGCAGATTACGTGGACGAAAAGGTTACCCTTCCCTTGCGCTGGCTCCTCATAATTGCGGTTCTGGCGGCGCTCCCGCTAGCTTGGACGTCGAGATACAAGAAGGCCATAGCCCTCATAATCGCCTTTTTTATCATGCAACTGGTTTTGCCAGGCATCGTTCGCGCTGTCTATGTGCGACCGAATGAGATCTCGATCGAGCGACCTTACATCGAGCGTCATATTCAGGCGACTACGGTTGCCTTCGGCCTGAATCGGAGTGCTACGGAACGTCCCTTCACTGCTTCCGGGCAAGAGACGGTCGATGCTGTGCAGGACGCCACGCTGCTCGATAATATTCGTCTTTGGGACCTGCGCGCCTACAACGCGACTATCACCCAGATCCAGGCACTGCGCCCGTATTATACTTTTCCCGCCACCGATGTTGATCGCTACTTCATCAACGGCCGCATCAAGCAGGTACTGCTCTCCCCACGCGAGATAGATGTCAGCCAATTATCCGCCGAGGCGCGCCAGAGCTGGATCAATCCGGGGTTCATTTATACGCACGGCTTTGGCGTGGTCGTATCGGAGGTCAATAAGATTACGCCCGACGGCCTGCCGGTCCTGCTCATCGAAAACGCCCCGCCCGAAATCAAGTCTCCTGGGTTCCGGCTCACGCGGTCAGAGATCTACTACGGCGAGAGCACTCAGGATCCGGTGTTTGTTCACACCGCCCGCGAGGAGTTCGATTATCCTTCCGGCGACCAGAACAAGTATTCGACATACCAGGGCACGGGAGGTTTTCCTGTTGGCTCTTTTCTGCTCAAAACGGCTGCTGCAATATCTCAGGGCGAGCCGAACATTATTTTCACGGGCTATCTTACCGGGCAGAGCCGCATGATGATTTACCGCGAGGTGCAGCAAAGATTGGCGCATCTGGCCAGCTTCTTGCACTGGGACCCTGATCCCTACCTGGTAATTACCGATGACGGCAGGTTAGTGTGGATGGTGGACGGCTACACGACTTCGCTCTCGCATCCTTACTCGGCGACGCTTCCTGTGACCGGGCTGGACGAAGGCGCCAACTACATTCGTAATGCGGTAAAGGCCACGGTGGATGCCTACACGGGGAAAATGTCTTTGTACGTATTCGATCCGGGCGACCCCATAATCCAGGTTTTCGAGAACGTGTTCCCGAAACTATTCCGGCCTGCTTCCGAAATGCCCCCGGACCTGCGCCGGCACGCCCGCTACCCCGAGGTTCTTTTTCGCACGCAGGCCGAGGCTTACCGTATTTTTCATATGCGCGATCCGCAGGTGTTCTACAACAAGGAAGATATATGGGAGTTCGCGCACAGCCTGCTCGCCCAGTCCGGACAACCTGCGCCCATGGAACCCACTTACGTAGTGGCCACCTTGCCTGGGGAGAAAGAACCCGAGTTCCTGCTGATCCTGCCTTTCACCCCGCGGGGCAAAGACAATTTAATCGGGTGGATGGCTGCCCGCTGCGACGGCGATCGATTGGGGAACCTGATTTATTTCCACCTCTCGAAACAGCAACTGATGTACGGCCCCATGCAGATTGAGTCGCGCATCGATCAGGATCAGAACATCTCCAAGGATCTCAGCCTGTGGAACCAGCAGGGCTCTCACGTTCTGCGCGGAAGCATCATCGCTCTGCCGGTGAGTGGCGGCTTCCTCTACGTCGAGTCCATTTACATCCAGGCCACCGAGGCCCGTATGCCACAGCTCAAGAAGGTCGTACTGGCCATGGGCGACCGGCTGATTTATCGGGATACCTTCGGGGAGGCCCTGGCCGAGCTAACGGGCGCCCCCGCGTCGGCCGCACCTGCTCTCGCCGCGGTTACATCCGCCCCTGCTCCGGCGACCACCGGGCAAGGCTTGCCCGCGCTCGCTGAACGCCTCCGCCGTCTTCGGGATCAGGCCGAACAACTGGCCCGGGAACTGGAGAAGCTAGAAAAAGAAGCGCAGAAGAAATAGATTTGAGTCTAGATCTCACGGGTTGTGCTTCCTTGGCGGTCCTAGGCCCGCTCAGACCCTGGACTTTTTCGAGCCTTCGGCGCCACAGCTGGAGTATCGCTGAAGATCGCCTGTGGGAGAAGCGCCCGGGAATGCGCCTGATTGACGGCGGAGGCGATATCCTCATTCTCAATCACGGGTGGCACTTCATCCGCGCCCTCGGACAAAGGGTTCGGAAACTACGGAAGGCAGGGGGCTATAGCCAAGGGGACAAGATTTCCTTTGGCTTTTCGGCCCGACATTGTTATGAAATCAAGTGAAATCTCGTTGACTCCCCCGTTGGGGGAAGCGAAGTTTCATCAAGAGTTGTTTCCGTTCTCATTTCCGCGAACGCCGTTTCTAGCCCGCAACTGGCAGTCGTGCGGCAACCCTACTAATCAAGAGTTAGCCCGCCGCCACGCCGGATAACTGGTGATATGCGGATTTACTAAGTCCTATCTCAGAATGCGAAGATCCCGGATTGCTGGTGATAAGGAGATTCACAGGACGGGGGCTATTTGTACCCGCGGACGTGGTAGATAACCACTCACAAGGAAACCTGGACTCATTCACCCCGGTCAGGTCAACCTGTTGTTTCTCATTCACTTTGCAGGCGGTAGTCTCAAACGCCGTACCTGATCTTGCCGCGGTGATAGCAGTGTTGGTGTTGGACGAGTTCGAAGAGTCTGCAGACCTGCCAGGTAAGGCAGGTTTTTGGCTGGTGGAGGCCGTCAACGCGGCGCGCGTGCTGAGCCTAGCCGCAGCCGGTTCAGGACAGCAGACCGTGCTCGTGAAGTTTCCGGTAAAGATTCCGCTCGCTGATACCGAGGATTCTGGCCGCGTTTCCACGGTGACCGTTGCTGGCCTCGAGCGCCAGCCGGATATGCTCCCGCTCCGCTTGTTCCAGAGTCAGCAGCGAAGCACCGTTCGATGAAAAACTCGGCATCGCGGTGACTCGCGAATCACGAAACGAAGGGGGAAGGTGTTCCGGGAGAATGCAGGCTCCTTCGCATAACACCATGGCGGCTTCGACTACGTGAAGAAGTTCCCGTACGTTTCCTGGCCAGTTGTGGCGCCGCAGTAGCTGGAAGGCTTCCTCGCTAATCTGTTTGCCGGAGCCGAACCGCTCGTTGAGCACAGTCACAAAGTGTTGCGCCATCAGCTCCACGTCCGCGCCTCTGGACCGCAGGGGAGGAACTTCCACGGTAATTGTGCTAAGGCGGTAAAACAGATCCTCCCGGAAGAGGCCCTGCCGGACCATGGCTGAAACATCACGGTTGGTCGCGGTCAAAACCCGTACATCAACGCGAATTTCGGCTGTCCCACCGACGTGCCGGAAAGTGGATGTGTCCAGGACGCGCAGCAACTTGGTCTGTGTCGCCGGGCTAACCTCGCCGATTTCGTCGAGAAAAATCGTGCCGCCATTGGCGACTTCGAATAATCCTGGTTTCGCACGGTCCGCCCCAGTGAACGCGCCGCGCTCGTGACCGAACAGTTCGCTCTCGAGCAAGCTTTCCTGCAATGTGGCGCACTCCACCACTACGAACGGCCGGAATCTGCGAGGGCTGCGCGCATGAATCAGCTTGGCGACGCGTTCTTTCCCCACGCCAGTCTCTCCGGTAATGAGCACCGTGCCATCGCTGGGGGCCACCAGCTCGATCAGTTTGAGAAGCCGCCGAAACTCCGGGCTTTCGCCGACGAAGGAACTTCCAAGATCGGGAGGAGTCAGCCCGCGCTCGAGAAGATTCGCCCGTTGCCGCAGCGAGCGCCGCTCGACCGCCCTTTGAATACGAAGGTGAAGCTCATCGAGGGGGCAGGGCTTCACAACGTAATCAAAAGCGCCGATGCGGATCGATTCAATTGCCGTATCGATGGAGCCGTGGCCGGTCAACATGACGACTTCGGTTGCCGGCGCGCTGGCGTGGATGGATTTCAGCACATCAAGGCCGTTCATCCCGGGCAGGCGCAGGTCGAGCAAGACAACATCGGGTTCCGACGTGGAAATCCGACGAATGGCCTCCTCACCAGTTCCCACCGCCTCGATCTGATAACCGAGACGAGTCAGTTCGTTGGCCATCACCTGCCGAAAAGTCGCGTCGTCATCGACCAGCAGGACGGAAGCCGACTTCATTGTTTGGCCTCTTGCTGCAAAGCAGTCTGGAGAGCCGGGAGCACGACCTCGAAAGTAGACCCAATTCCGGGAGTGCTCTCGACGCGGATGTCACCGCCCCAGCTGCGGACAGCGTTCAACGACAGGAAAAGGCCGAGTCCGGTGCCACCGAATCGGAGGCTGAAGAAGGGCTCAAAAATCTTCTTCCGGTATTCCGGAGGAATCCCGCATCCCTCGTCAGAAATGCGCATGCACACGGTGTCACCTCCTGTGGCCTCGACGACCACCGTGCTACCCGGCTTGGAGGCCTGAATGGCGTTGAGGATCAGATTGACGAGGAGGTTTTGTAATTCTGCCTCATCGGCGCGGACTCGCAATGCCGAGGGGAAGGGGCGCACTTCGATGTTCACGGAGTGAGCGGAGGCCGTGGGATCGATGAGCCCTTGCACCGCTGCGATCGCCACATCGAGTTCCACGATATCCCCGGAGGAACGTTGACCCCGAGACAACCTCAAGAAGTGTTGCGTGATACCACGGCAGCGCAAGATCTGTTCTCGGGCGATGGTGGCGCTGTCCCGGATCTTGGCTGGGTCTATCGTCGCGTCCCCGTTCTCCCCAGCAGGGGTTTCGCGGAGGATACCCTCGATACATACCAGTACGGTTGCCAGCGGCGTATTCAACTCGTGCGAAAACCCGGAGGCCAGCACTCCCAGGGAGGCCAGGCGATGCGACTCGGCAAGATTTGCTTCTGCTGCCCTGCGCTCAGAGATGTCGCGCCAGACCTCCACTACCTGGGTCAGGCGACCTGACGCGTCGAGAATCGGAGAAGCGTGAATCTCTTCCCAGGCTGGGGTGCCGTTGCCGGTTTTGCGTTCGCACATACGCACTTGGTGCGCACCCGATTGCAAACAAGCGAGCGTGGGGCAATCGGCCACGTTGCAAGGGCCCGGGCCGACTTCCAGACAGCAGCAGCCCAGCACCTGATCACGGTTGCTGCCTGTGCGCTGCAGGAAAGCATCGTTAGCCGCAATGATTCTTCGTGTTGCGTCAAGGACGACGATTCCGTCATCGATGCTGTTGATGACGGTTTCGAGGCGTTCCCGCTGCGTGCGAACTTCACCCACCAAACCAGCCACGGAGTCAGCCATGGCGTTGAACTCGCGGCCCAGCCACGCCAATGTGTCCGAACCTTCTGCCGGAACGCGGCGTTCCAGGTCGCCCTGGGAAATCAAGCGCGCGGTGGTTTCGAAACGGTTCAGGCGGCGCAGGACGGAAAACCGGATGAGCAGCAAGATGGTTCCCACGATTACGAAGGTCAGCGCACCGGCGCCGGCCACCATCCAGCGCAGGTCCCGCGTCATCGCGGCACGGACTTCTCCGGCGTTGTAATCAAGAATGAGGATGCCGTTAATCTTCTGCTGAGGGTCGTGGCACCTGTGGCACTCTTCGCGGTTGCGAATCGGCACCACGGTTCTGAGTATCTCGCCGCCTCGAGTCTCGATGACGCGGCTGGTGACCCTGCGGTCCGGCGGATCACGATGGCAGACCTGGCAAGTAGGAGAATCGATCCGGAGACTATTCCCAACCGTTCCGGGCTTACTGGAATACCGTTCCACGCCGTTACGGTCCAACAGAATGAGTTGTTCAACGCGTGCCTGCTTCCCA
The DNA here is from genome assembly GCA_002478115.1 of Candidatus Acidiferrum typicum. Lineage (GTDB taxonomy): Bacteria > Acidobacteriota > Terriglobia > Acidiferrales > UBA7541 > Acidiferrum > Acidiferrum typicum. Next base: position 28,422 of record DLMH01000196.1, read on the forward strand.
AAACTTTCGATCATGCTCGCAATCAGCGTGCGATCGTTTTCTATCATCTCGTGCTCGAGCGCAACGCGGATCAGGTCGCCTTCAGCGAGTGCGGTGTTGCGCGCGGTTTCCAGAAGGCTCTGGAAGTGGTGAACTGAATAAATGTAAGAGGCCGCGGCGCAGGCAATGACCACAACCACCGTAATTCCGAGGGCGAGGACAACCGTCATGCTGGCGGAACGCAGTTTCATGCTTTGGGTACCGAATTGAGGCAAGCATGGCATACGCCGCTTCGGCGCGTCAATGACTGCCGAAATGTCAGGCACTTCATGACAACTTGTCAGCTCGCCTGCCGTCACACTCTTGCGTCATCTGAAATTAAAGAAGTTAGGGGTATGTCAACCTGGCAAGGGACGTGCCTAAGAAATCCTAAGTGAGGTGCTCAACCATGGAAATGTTCTTAATGGTGTTGTGCATGAGTATGTTTGGGCTGGCCATCGCAGCCATCGCGTTTGGAGCAGCGACGCGGCCGGAATCGTCATCCTCGCGTGTTCAACCTGAGCTTCGGCCAGTCAAAGCGGTGGCTCCTGGCCGGTTCTTTACCGACCAAGTCATCCCTCCCGCTGCTCCGCGAACCCATGTGCCTACGGAGATCCTGCTGACGCAAATTGAAAACCACGTCCGCTTGGAGCAGGCCGCCGCGGAGTCGTTCCTCGAGTCCCCTTCGCATGCCCAGTTGCACACCAAGACGACCTCGGCATTCGTAAACTGAGAGTCCCTTCATGGCCCCCGAACAATCGGAACTGCTAAAGGATCTCACAGCAGAGGAAGTTCAACGGATTTTAGCCCTCGGCGCCAGGATCGCTGTGCCCAGTGGAGCTTCTTTGTTCCATCTGGGAGACCCAGCCGACCGTCTCTTTCTGATTGAGCGCGGACGAATCAGGCTTACGCTTCCGATGCAGGTCCGAGGGAGAGAAGAGGATGTGGTCGTCGAAGAGCGAACCTCAGGTCAGACGGTGGGCTGGTCAGCCCTGATTCCGCCCCACAAGTTCACTCTTGCCGCCACAGCTCCGCTTGAAACAGAGGTCATCGCTCTGCCCCGGGAGGAGTTGCGCAAGCATTTCGCCGCGAACCCAACCGTGGGGTATAAAATCACTTTGAACTTAGCAGTTGTCATTGGCCACCGCCTGCAACTGTTCCAGGCGATGTGGTTGCGGGAAATGCAGCGCACGGTGGAAAAGCATTCCGCATAGATGCTTAAGAGAGTGTTCCATGAGAATGGTAACGTTGGTCGTCCAGACCTCCGCAGCCTTTGTTGCACGGAGCTCAGCCCATGGTCGCTGACCCCAATCCCCAGCCCAAACCGGCACGCCGGCGAATGATCAAAATTCTTCTTGGCGGCGGCCTGCTCGGTTCTTTCGCGTCTTTCATTTATCCCGTACTTCGATACCTCGTTCCCCCGCTCGTAGCGGATCTCGGAGGCGATCAGGTCATCGCCGGCAAGACCGACGAACTAAGGCCGAACACTGCCAAGATTTTTCGCTTCGGCAGCCGTCCGGGCCTGCTGATCAGAAACAGCGACGGGAGTTATCGCGCTCTTTCTGCCACGTGTACGCATCTGGGTTGCATCGTGCAATACCGCGGCGACCTGCAAGAGATCTGGTGTGCCTGCCACAATGGACTCTACGATTTAAACGGTCGCAACGTCTCGGGTCCGCCGCCCAGGCCGCTCGAGGTATATGAGGTCCACTTACGCGGAGACGATGTGGTGGTCTCACGGAAGCGGGAGGCATAACCTTGTTTGCCACCCTGCGTAAGTGGATTGATGAACGATTTGACTGGGCCGCCCTCACCGCTCCCTTGCGAAAGAAAACCGTCCCCGCCCACGATCTGTCTTACTGGTATTTCCTCGGCGGCATCACGCTCTTTCTCTTTGGCATCCAGGTCTGCACCGGCATTCTCCTGCTCCTTTATTATCGGCCCAGTGCCACTGAGGCTTTCGAGAGCGTCCAATACATCATGACCCGAGTGCAGTTCGGTTGGTTGGTGCGTTCCATCCATTCTTGGGCCGCCAACCTCATGATCTTTACCGCATTCTGTCACATGTTCAGCGTGTTGTTCCTGGGGGCTTATCGCAAGCCACGGGAACTGACGTGGATAAGCGGTATGTTGTTGCTCTTCCTGGCAATGGGATTCGGTTTCAGCGGTTACCTCCTCCCGTGGAATACGCTGGCATTCTTCGCCACCAAGGTCGGAACGGAAATCACCGGTCAGGTACCCATCATCGGCCACGGCCTCAAGGTCTTCCTGCGCGGCGGTGAAGACGTAACCGGCGCCACGCTAACTCGTTTCTTCGGATTTCACGTTGCACTTTTGCCCGGATTGACTGTGCTCCTGCTACTCACTCACCTCGCGTTGGTTCAATATTTTGGCATGAGCGTCCCGCCGGCCGTGGAGGCCCGCTGGAAAGCCTCGCCCAGTGAAGCGCGGCAGATGAAGTTTTTCCCAAACTTCTTTTTGCGCGAATTGATGGCGTGGTACATCGCACTGGGCGTTCTCGGCGCGCTGGCGGCCATTCTTCCCTGGGAACTTGGAACGAAGGCGGATCCGTTTGCTCCCGCGCCGGCCGGCATCCGGCCGGAATGGTATTTCATGTTCATGTTCCAGACGCTCAAGAAAATTCCGGCAAAGGTGTGGTTTGCCGACGGAGATGTCTTAGGCATCTTGGCATTTGGCGTGGCGGGAATTCTTTGGCTGCTGTTGCCGTTCTTCGATCAAGCTGGCGGCAGGCGCGGACGGAGACTCGTTCTCGGCGCGGGAATATTCGCTCTCAGCTATATCATCGCGATGACAATCTATGGATACATGGCTAAATAACGGTTTTCCCCGGTCGCTAATCCTGTTGCTGACAATTGTGTGCGTTTGTGTCGGCGGGGCCCGCGCACAGGCGCCGAGTACATGCCTGGATTGCCATGCTGCCCTGGATCCCCCCCTACAGGTAACGCAAGCCCAGTTTTCTCAAGACATTCATGCTCAAGAAGGGCTGACCTGCGCCAGTTGTCATGGCGGCGACCCCACCAAGGCAGACATGGATGCCATGAGTAAGGCCGCCGGTTTTCGTGGCAAGATTCAGCGCAACCAGATTCCGGAACTCTGCGGCCGTTGCCACTCCGACGGCGCGTTCATGCGCAAATACAACCCGTCGTTGCGCACCGACCAGTTGGCGCAGTATAAGACCAGCGTGCACGGCAAGCGGTTGGTACAGGGAGATACCAAGGTTGCGGTTTGCATCGACTGCCATGGCGTGCACGACCTGCGCCCGGCGAGCGACCCACGTTCCCAAATTAGCCCGTTAAACGTGGCCAAGACCTGTTCCCGGTGCCACTCCGACGCCGAATACATGCGAGGATACGGCATCCCCACGGACCAATATGCCAACTACAACCGGAGCGTGCACCACGAAGCGATGACAGTTCGTGGAGATCTAAGCGCGCCGACATGCCCGACTTGCCACGGAAATCATGGCGCCGCTCCACCAGGAATAGACTCAGTAAAGAATGTATGCGCAAACTGCCACGTTTTTCAGGCACAGATGTATGACAAAAGCACCCACAAGGCGGCGTTTCAATCCGCCAGTCTTCCAGGATGTGTCGTGTGTCACAGCAATCATGACGTAAGCCTTCCCACGGACGCGAAACTCGGCACGGGCTCCGAGGCTGTCTGCATGCGCTGCCATAAGCCTGGTGACATCTGCGATCAGGCCAGGGCGAAAATGCTGCAGGATTTGACGCAATTGGATGGCGCCGTCAAAGCGGCAGACCGAGTGTTGAATGTTGCCGAATCTTCAGGTATGGAGGTCAGCGAGGCTCGAACGGAGCAGGATCAGGCCCGAGATTCTCTTACCAAGGCTCGCGTCACCATCCATAGTTTTAAAACCGAACTCGTGGAACAGGACATTCAGGCAGGTCTCAAGATCGCCGCAAAGACGCAAGCCGAGGGCCAAGCGGCGCTGGCCGAGCGCGACCGTCGCCGAAGGGGTCTGGGCCTGTCCTTGGGAATTATCCTTGTTGTTTTGCTCGGACTGCTCCTATACATTCGACAAATTGAAAGCAATTCGGGCAAAGTGGGAACGGCGGAGTTGCACCGTTAGATTTATTCAACGTGCGATTCGGATTTTGAAATACGGGGGGAAGCGGGAACGTTCCTCGCCGAAATTCAGTCAGGGAGAGATAAATGCAGACAACAATGAAGAACCTCGGAGCGATGACGCTGGCCGCGGCGCTGCTGGCAGGCACATGCCTGTTCAGCTCGCCGGCGAAGGCCGATGTCGCCGCCGCAGGGGCGACGTTCAAGGCCAAGTGTGCGATGTGTCACGGAGCGGATGGCAAGGGCAAAGCATCAATGAAGACCCCTGACTTCACTTCCGCCGATGTCCAGAAGAAGAGCGATGCCGATCTGAGCGGCGTCATCACGAACGGAAAGGGCAAGATGCCCGCCTACAAGACCATGACGCCGGATCAGGTGAAGGACATGGTTGCGTTCATTCGTTCGCTAAAGAAGTAGCGGGCAGGAACGGTGTCCGATTTCGTGACCAAACCCGTACTCATGAGCGAAGCGTTCCGCAATGTACCTGCTGGCTGGCAAAGGAAGAACCTTCAGATTGTGGGTACGAAGAGCGACCGCGATGGCTTTGGAGCACGAATCGAAGCGATTGCCGGCGATTTGCACCAGGTGGTGGAGAATGTCCCGCAATCCGGCTACTTCTGCCAGAACGATCCACGGCCTCACTTTGGACTGGACCAACACAACGAAGTAGATGCGCTCACGATTCGCTAGCCTCGTGGAACGGTGCAACCACTTGAGCACGTCTACGCCGATCGGATTCTGAGCGCCACGGAACCAGGCGGGGTCCAACACGTCGCTCAAGGGGTAAAGAAATAATGCGTGCTGTTCCCAAAGGACGGCGACTGCAGAGAAACACAATTCTTTCTGCACTGTTTGCAGCCGCTGCATTTGCGGGCGTATTCGCGGCCTCCCGAAGCGCTGCTGCGCTGCTTGGTGTCCAGCCGTCCACGGCTGTGCCAGCGAACTACCTCACACCTGTAGAGCTGAGATTCTCGCCTGACGGCTCGAAGTTATACGTTGTCTGCGAGGATGACGATTCCGTGCTTGCTGTCGATCTGCGCACAGGGCGCGTCATCGGCAGAGCAAAGGTCGGGCACAGGCCACAAGACGTGGCCGTCTCACCCGACGGCAAGACACTCTACGTTTCGAACTCATGGAGCGACACAGTCAGTGAGATTGACGCAAGTACCTTTTCGGTCCGCCGCACACTTCCGGTGGGGTGGGGTCCTGTCGGACTGACAACAGACCGATGGGGTAAGGTTCTGTACGTCGCGAACAGCATCGGAAACGATGTCTCGCTGCTAGATCTTTCTCGAGGAGTGGAAATCAAGCGGCTGGCGGCTTGGCGCTCGCCTCACCAAGTGACGCTATCTCGCGACGGCCGGTCCGTGTACGTCTCGAATCTGCTTCCGCACGTAGCTCCGCCGGATGAACCGCCCGTGTCCGAGTTGACAGTGATTGATACCGAGAAGCAAGTCACCGCGGAGCGGATACTCATCCCGGGCGTTGTCGAGCTCCGGCACATTGCGGAAGCGCCTGCAGGAGTTGGTGGCTATCTTCTTGTTCCGTTCATGAGGCCGAAGAATCTGGGCCCGCTCATACGGGTGAGCCAGGGATGGATCGTCACGCACGGCATGGCGATCGTCCGGCCCGGTTCAAATGTCCAGATGCAGCGAGGAAACATTGAGGTCGCGCAGGTCCTCCTCGACGACATTGATCACTACTACGCGGGCGCAAACGGGGCTGCTTTTACACCCGGCGGGCAATATGCGCTGGTGACTTCATCGGAGGCGAATGTCGTTTCGATCATCGACACTTCCAAGTTGCAACGGCTGTTGCGCTACGCGCGGAAGGAAGAGCTTCCGAACCGCCTGGATTCGGCGCGAGAGTTTGTTGTGCGCCGTCTGCCCACCGGGTCGAATCCCGCTGCGGTCGTGGTTTCGCCGGACGGCCGCCTCGCTTACATCGCCAATCGGTTGGATGACAGCTTGACAGTCGTGGACATACGGCGACTTCAGGTGAAATCCAGGATTGACCTGGGCGGCCCAAAGGGAATTACGGCCCTGCGGCACGGAGAGCAGTTGTTCCACGACGCGCACTACTGCTTCCAGGGGCAGTTTGCCTGTGCGACTTGCCATCCTGACAACCACATTGACGGCCTTGCGTGGAATCTTGAAACACCCCAACTCGGACGCGACCGTGTGTTGAATCGCACGCTGAGGGGCATCGCCGAGACGGCACCCTACAAGTGGAACGGCCATAATCCTGACCTTGAGACTCAATGCGGGCTGCGAATCGCGAAATTTCTTTTTCAATCCGAGGGTTTCAATCACGACCAATTGGAAGATTTGGTTGGGTTCATAAAGTCCATCGCGCTCCCTCCGAATCGGCACCTTGCCGCGGATGGCCAGCTAACGCCATTACAGGAACGGGGCAGGGAGATTTTCTTCAAAAAGAATTGCGACACTTGCCACACTCCTGAGACGCACTACACGGCAAAAATCAGCACGGACGTTGGGACCGCTTCCAAGTACGACACGTCTGGCCGCTTTGATATTCCGCAGCTTGACCGCGTTTACGAGAGGCCACCTTATTTGCACAACGGCGAAGCGTTGTCGCTGGAGGAAATCTGGACGAAGTACAACGCGAGCGACAAGCACGGGGTGACGTCGGACATGAGCAAGGAACAGTTGAACGATTTGATTGAATACCTGAAGACCCTGTAGCAGGAAAGTCCCGTCCAGAAACAGCACGCGGAGCCAGCGAAAGTGGAGGTCCACGGATGACGATGAGGGCAGAAGAGTGGAAGCGTTGGCTGCAAGGCGCCGCGATGCACCCGCTGGCGCTTCTCTGCGTGGAGATGTACGGTGAGACGCTTCCCAATCAGGACGGCGCGCCGGTGCGCATGGTGGTTCCTTGGAAGTATGCCGGGATGGATCTGCGCAAATAGTTCTGAGGCGAAGGCCGTTTGCCGAATTCAATTTCTAGCAGTGCGTGGACCGAAATTCTTTCTTCCGTATTTGCGTATGAGTATCTAAGATAAAAAGGAACTGGTTGCCGGTTCGAAATAAGGAGCCGACCCCGGAGGCTGAAGATGCTCGTGAAACGGGCGCCTGATTTGACCTATGCGGACGTAACGCCGAAGAGCATATACACCAACCGCCGGAGCTTCCTGCGGGGGTTGCTGGCAACTGGCGGGACTGTAACAGGTTGGAAGAGGCTACTGCCCCCTCTGCCGGGTTCTGGGCCTGGCTCGGTCCCTGTAAAGCTGGATGGCGTGGTCAGATGGCCTTACAGCACCGGCGAGAAGCAAACCTCCTACAATGATGTGACGACCTACAACATCTTCTACGAATTCGGCACCGGAAAGAAAGATCCCTCCGAGAACGCCAAGAATTTTCAGACGTCGCCATGGAGTGTCTCCGTTGAAGGCGAAGTGAGGAAGCCCCGGACATTCACGATGGATGAGATCATGAAGCTGGCGCCACTTGAGGAGCGGGTCTACCGGTTTCGGTGCGTCGACACATGGTGCATGGTCGTGCCTTGGATCGGCTACTCTTTTAGCGCCTTGGCGAAGCTAGTGGAGCCCACTCCTAAGGCGCGATACGTGGCTTTCCAAAGCTACTACGACCCGCGGCAAATGCCCGAAGGGAAATACTCTGGCATGGTGTTGCCGTACGTTGAAGGCTTGCGGATCGACGAGGCGATGCACCCGCTGACGCTTCTGTGCGTGGGGATGTACGGTGAGACGCTTCCCAATCAGGACGGCGCGCCGGTGCGCATGGTGGTTCCCTGGAAGTATGGATTCAAGAGCATTAAATCGCTCGTGCGGATTCGATTCGTGGAGGAACAACCCCCAACAACTTGGAGCATGGGTAATCTGCAAGAGTACGGTTTTTATTCCAACGTAAACCCAAACGTGGATGGTCCCCGCTCGAGTCAGGCGCAGGAGCGGCGGTTGGGCGAGTACTTCAGGCGGCCTACGCTGATGTTCAACGGCTACGGCGACCAGGTAGCAAGCATGTATGACGGGATGGATCTGCGCAAGTATTTCTGATGCGAAGACTCTTTGGTTAACGCGATTCTGACAAGCAAATGGACCGACCACCGGATGCGCGAATTAGAACGGTACGGAGAATGGTACGGAATGGCTCAAAAATGGGTGGGGGAAAACGAACTGTGGTCAGCAAGTTGGCGACCGGCGGACTAACCTGGAATTTCAGCTTGCCGGCCGCTTCGACCTCATCCATTCTCTCGCTCCTGAAAATCGCACCAGATGGTTCCACGACGACAACGCAGTTAGGCTCTGCCACCAGTGCGGCTTTGATGCCTGGGAATGTCATCCCCGACGGACAAGGTGGTGTTTTGGCAACTTGGGCCGTCATAAATGTTCATACCCTGGCGAACAATTGGAATGCGCCTATAGCGCTGCAACCGTATCAGGCTGCCGACGTTTCATCCGGAACGGTCCTGAATACCTACGCATTGCCGAACTCACCACAAGGACAACAGGTCCCATCAGGGAGTGATGGCCTGCCCATCCAGCCTTCTCTCGTGCTTGGAGAAAACGGCACGGCGTTCGTTTCTTACGGGACAAATGTGACGTCCTTTAATCTCAATACTGGTTCCGCCAACTGGAACTACCAGTCAAGCTCGTCAGCAACAAACTTTACCTGCCCTCTTTAATGCGCTCGCATAGCAGCTGGACCGCGGAGTGTTCGTCTCGCCTCGGTGGGCGCGGTGATAACCGTCAGCTATAATGAGGAAATTATGGATTCCTTGGAGCGGAAAGCAGAAAGAAAAGAAGGTTCATATGAGAAAATAAGCCCGACCGCGTAGGGTGTTGCATATCGCAGAACCTTACCCTTCGACTCTGCTCCCATCGAGGCTCAGGGCAAGCAGGGCAGGCGCACGGGGCTAGCTTGTGGCGCACCCTCCAGAAAACGGCGGGCGCAAAAGGCACGCCTATGGTGCTGAGGAGGAGGACGGAGTGCTCTTGCGCGTGGGAGAGGCGGAAGATTGAAACGACCGGCGGATAAGGGCGGGCCGGGCTACTGAAGGGCAGAGAAGTAATGTCCAATTCGCGCAAGGGAAAAGCAGGTTCCTCGCTCCGCTCGGAATGACAAGCTAGGACGTTGCAGGTGCAGGGAGGCAGGTGGCGGACGGATTTGCGATTGAGCGATTTTGGGTGCCGCAGCGTTATGGTCGTCAAGGGTGCGGGGGCTTACTTTTTTTGATTCTGGGCGGGTGACTGCGCGTTTATCCCCATTGTCTTTTCCGGCTTCCATCAGCCATGGGCCTCTCCCGATACGCTTGACGTAACGCGTAATAGCTGCTATTTTCGGCAAGTGATCGTCAGCTATCGGGATAAGCGGACCAGAGAGTTCGCGGGCGGGGAGCGGTGTGAACGCCAGGCGCGAAAGCCCGGTTAGATTGGGAGCGGAAATGTCGGAGCTCCCGACCGGGTCGGGACAGGCGCCGCTCCGACCCCCTAAAGCGAGAAGAACCGACCTAAAGGTCGGCCACTACAAGGGCAGGCGGGGGCAAGGACGCCCAGCGGGTCGCCGGGGCCGTCGAATGTGGAGCTTGTCGATTATCACTAGGAGAATTGCCATGGCTATCGCTGCGATCCACCCGGGGGAACACCTGGCGGAAGAACTGGAAGAGCTCGGTCTGAGCGCGGCGGAACTGGCGCGGAAGATGAACGTGCCAACGAATCGCGTCACGCAAATCTTGCACGGAACGCGCGCCATCACGGGTGATACGGCGCTGCGCCTGGCTCATTTCTTTGGCACAAGCGCCCAGTTCTGGCTCAATCTGCAGAGCCTCTACGACCTGCGGCTGGCCGAGGAGAAGGCCGGGAAGTCCATCAAGGCGCTCCCCAAGCTGAAACGGCGCGAACCTGCGCCTGTATAAAGGATTCACGCGGCTGGGACGTGAGGGCGGGTGGCAAAGACGCCCGCTGGGACGACGGGTGCAGATTCCTCAGGGGCTAAAGCCCGGTTAGATTGAGAACGAAAATGTCGGAGCTGAAGCTCCGACCCCCTAAAGAGAAAAGAACCGACACCTACATGGATATTAGCGATCAGCGACCAGAGACCAGGAGAGAAACCCAAGACCTACCCTCTAAATACGAGGGTGGGGCACCCGGCGTTGCAATCCGTTTGTGATTCGCTACCATAGAAAGACGAGTTGATCATGCAGGCGCTACTCGTACGGGAAAGGAAATTTGGATGAATCGCGCATTTCTCGCTGCTCTGCTGGGTGCTACCCTGCTCTTTGCGGGGGCCTGCAAGTCCAAGCCGGATGACAAGGAAGCGATCCGTGCAGGGGTCATCAAATATCTGGGGTCGCTGAACACGCTGAACGTGAGCGCGATGGATATCAATGTTACGCAGGCCAGCGTGAACGGCAATCAGGCGCAGGCGCAGGTGGAGATCCGGCTGAAGAATAGCCCGCCGGATGGCGCGAGCATGAAGCTTTCCTACAACCTGGAGAAGCGCCACGAAGAATGGACCGTGGTGAAGAGCCAGCCGACCGGCGGCACGATGCAGCATCCGGCGCCGGGAGAAATGCCGCAGGGCGGATTGCCGCCAGGGCATCCGAACGTGAACGGCCCGGCGGGACAAGCTCCTGCGGGGCATCCGGACTTCAATGGGATCTTGAAGTCGGCGCAGCCTCCGGCAGCGCAAGCGCCGGTGTCGGCGTCAGGTGGGGCTACGAAGCCGTAAGATCAGCGATCAGATATCAGCTGGCAGATATCAGATATCAGCGATCAGGAATCAAGAGAACGGCAAATCCGCGGGGGCCGAGTAGTCTCTGAGTTCGCGGACCCAGAAGAGAACTCGTTGAAGAACTCTGAGCCCGAAATCCGAAGTAGCAGAGAGATTCCTCCGCTCCGAGCCAGCAAACGGCGCTGGCTCTCCGGTCCCTTCGACTTCGCTCAGGGCAGGCGGAATGACAAATTTTGGGTAGTGCATCTGGTGGGAAAATTCAACTTCGGCGAATTTGGAGTCTCCTGCGACAATCTTTTGAAACAAAAGAAAAAGCTCTTGCCTGCAATAGGTCAACTTCGGATATCAGGATAAATGAATTTCGCGAGTATACGACCCGCTTTCCTGTTTGCGGGGATCTGTTTCCTGATCGCTGATATCTGATCGCTGATAACTAACCACTGAATACTTATAACTTTTTACTCCCCTTCGTAATCCTGGAGATCGTCGGTCGGGAGCGCCACGCGCACGGCGTTCAGTACGGCGAGTAGATCGATCAATTCCTGTCCGATGGCGCCCCAGATGGGCGGCAAGAAGCCGAATGCGGCGGCGATCATGCCGAGGACGCTGGCGGCCATCCCGCCAAGGGCGCTTTGCAGGGCGATGCTCCGCATGCGCTGGCCGATGTGCATGAGCTCATCAATTTTGCCGAGGGCCGTCTCCAGCACAACAGCGTCAGCGGCTTCGGTGGTGATGTCATTCTGGGTGCCGAACGCCACGCCGACCGTGGCGGCCATCAGCGCCGGGGCATCGTTGATGCCGTCTCCCACAAAAAGCGTGCGCGCTTTGGCCGTTTCTGCTTTCACGATGGCCACTTTTTCTTCGGGACTCTTTCCGGCGTGCACTTCCGTGATGCCCACGCTCTCCGCCAGGTACTTCACTTCGGACTCGCGATCGCCGGAGACCAGAATCACTTTTCTTACGCCGTGTTTTGGCTGGAGGTGCTGGATGAAAGAAGCGCTGTCTTTGCGCGGGGCATCGTGGAAGCGGATGGCGGCGGCGTAATTTCCATCAATGAAGATGAGGCACTCGAGGCCGCTGGAAAGTTCCGGCAAGGGCAGAGATTGCGCACTCACTTTGTGGCGGCCGGTGATTTGAACGGAGTGGCCTTCGACGGTTGCGAGCAAGCCTTGTCCCGGCCGTTCGCTGATGTGCGCCACGGAAAGGACATCCAGTTGTTCCTGCTTGGCCGCAGAGACGATGGCGCTGGCCAGCGGGTGCTTGGAGTATTGCTCCACGCTGGCGGCAAAGCGCAGCACGCCGGTGCGATCAAATCCCTCGGCGCAAAGCACCTCGGTCAGCTTCGGCCTTCCGTAGGTCAGCGTGCCGGTTTTGTCGAAGATGAGGGTGCGGCACTTCTCCAACTGCTCGAGGATGGCGGGATTTTTGATAATGATGGCGCGGCGCGCGGCCAGGGAGATGGCGCCGATGATGGCGGTGGGAATGGCGAGAAGCAGCGGGCAGGGCGTGGCAATCACAACGACGGCGAGAAAGCGCTGAGGGTCGCGGCTGAGGAGGGCGGCGGCGACGGCAACAGCGAGGGCCAGCGGCGTGTACCACGCTCCGAGCTGATCGCCCAGGCGGCGTAGCTTGGGGCGCTGCTGCTCCGTTTCGTGCATGACTTTCATGATGCGGGCGTAACGTGAATCTTCCGCCACTTTTTCCGCGCGGATCAGCAGAGCTTGTTCACCATTGATGGCGCCGGAGATGACCATGGACCCCGGCGTTTTGGAAATTTCGTAGGGCTCGCCCGTGAGGTAGGCCTCGTCCATGATGCCGTGACCTTCGAGGACGGTGCCGTCAACAGGGCAAATTTCGTGGGGCAGGACGGTGAGTTGGTCGCCGATGCGGATATTGGCCAACTCCACGTCCACAAGGCCGCCGGGTTCCTTGCGGTGGGCGGTGCCGGGCATGCGGCGCGCGAGGGCATCGAGCACTGAGGAAGCGCGGGCGGTGGCGAATTCCTCGAGCGCTTCGCCGCCGGAAAGCATGAGCACCACGATGGTGGCGACAAGATATTCCCGAAGCGCGATGGCCGTCAGGATGGAAACGCCGGCGAGAAGATCGGAGCCGAACTCGCGGCGAAGCAGTTTTTTCAGAAGCACCCAGACGAGCGGCACGCCGCCGATCAAAAGCGCGGCAAAGAGCGGCGCATTGGCGGGAAGGGCAGGGAAGTGCAGGGCGTACTTGAAGACGACATGCAAAGCTATTGCAAGAAGCGTGAGTCCGGCGATGTAGGTTTCTTTGGAAGGAACAAATCCCGGCTTCGCGGGAGTCTTCATTAGCACCACTTATCGCATAGGTAATTCTGCAAGTCAAAGCTGCAAACTGCTTGCGACAGCGATAACCCATCCTGAATTCCGAAGTTAAAGAGGGATTCCTCCGCTCCGGGACGGCCAAAAGCGCCGTCCCTCCGGTCGGAATGACAAATATAAGGTGGAGGATGATATGGGTGAATTCAATTTCGGCGAAATTGAACTCTCCCGCGACAATTGATTGAAACAAGACAAGATGTGCTTGCCTATAATTGGTCAACTTCGGATTTCAGGTTTAGCCAAGCATCACGGGGAGTTTGCGGCGCTCAGAGCCCCTGGCCAAGACTCTTTGCGCAATAGCGGTCTTTGATTCGGCCACAAACGAAGGCTGTGGCGCAAAGCGCAGCCAGCCATGCCACGCGGCTCTGGTATCGATCGAACACCCCGGAGAAAGTTGCACAAACCGCCGCATTGATCAGGAGAAAGGCCATTGCCGAATAGAAAAAGTGATTCAGGCGTCCCACGGCCTTGACACAAATAAATGCCAGGCATATGGCGACGCTCAGCCAGAAGGTGACCGTGTCAATGGCCGCAGCAGCGTTGGCCAACGGAAGAAATTGACCGCGAGATTCTTTGGAGTTTTGGAAGGCCCGGAAATCACCGGGGAATACTTGCGTGACCACGGCCCTGTTCCACTCTTTGGCATTATAGGAACGAACTTCGTCCCCGGTACGGATGGCCGCAAACTGGAGGAGCGTTTCTTTAATGCTGCTGGTTAGGAATCTCAGCTTGTAGGTGGAGAGCGTTTCATGCACGATCTCATCCATTTCGTCTTGGTGTTCTACCATCTCCTCCAATAACGGATGATTCTCGAACAGGAATTCCGTTTGTGTCCGGGGCAGATTGGAGAGGTAGCTGCATGCAATCAAGGGCCGCTTTGGGCAGTTTTCGCGAAGAAAGTCCGCCGCAAGGCCATCAGCAAACAGCCTGGACATCATAAAGAGTTGCCCTGAAGGCGAGAACTTGAAACCCAGATGCATGCGGTAATTCAGCGTGGCCGTCGAAAGTCCAGCGGCGATCAACGGCACGATTAGCGAAGCGAGCATGGCCTTGCGCAGAGTCGCTACCCTCCGCAGGCGAACGACAAGTTTAATGATTATCAGCAGCGTGACGAAAAGTGCTGCAATGGGGAGCAGAGAGGTATGCACGCCGGTGGAAATCATTAAAATCGCGGCCAGGGACAGGCGGCTTCTTGCGGGCAATTGGTCATTGAATGCCAACAGAAACGATGACAGGAAGACGATGCCCGCGAACACGTCAGGCATAAGCTGTGATACCAGCCAGGGCAAGCTTGTAAGGGCGGCTAAAACGGAAACCGAGGCAAGCAAGCAGATCTCGCGGTAGCGGCGCTGGTTGCCGAGCAGGTACTCGCAGGTTTTATCCAGCACGTAGACGACGATGATTGCCTGTACCCCGACAACCAGCCAGGCGCTAATCCCCAGGCCCGTCAATTTTGTGAAGATGCTGTATCCGGGAGAGCGGAAAGGCCATAACGCAATGAGCATTTCGCCGGTTAGAAGGTAGCTGCCGGTATCCGAGAAAACGATCGGATAACCGTTGACCAAGGCGACCCAAAGAAGGACGCAAACCGCCGCGGCTCGAATCAGCAAGGAGCGAATGACCAGGAGATGCGGGTTGCCCGGCGATTGTGACATGGGCGCAACATCAGTCAAGGGTGACCTCCGCTGGATGACAGATGCTAAAGATCTACGGTCCCGGAATTACCATTGAAAGTCTCGGTCAGAACCAGAATCGGCGTGGTTCACGGTGTCCCCCTGTCCGATCCCCCGGAAACAGCCTGAAAAACT
Source organism: Candidatus Acidiferrum typicum (assembly GCA_002478115.1). GTDB lineage: Bacteria > Acidobacteriota > Terriglobia > Acidiferrales > UBA7541 > Acidiferrum > Acidiferrum typicum. The sequence goes on from DLMH01000196.1 coordinate 43,422, forward strand.
GCCATTAGAGATGTTCCCAGCAATTTCTGCGGGATCCATTCAAAACGGGAGAGAGCCCCGAGAGCTCTATTGATCCACGGAGTCCGCGAATCGAACCCCGTTGTGATGATTTTGCTCTGATCGCTCTTTCCCATCAGCCAAAGTTTTCGAGCCATCAAAGTGGGAACAATGGGCAGTCCCCAGTAAGTCCAATCTCGCATGTCGAGCCCGTTGCGCAGGGCCGTCTCTCGCAGTGTGCCGATCGAATAGCGGCGCACGTGGCCCGCGGCCACGTCATAAGCCGAAAAGGCCCACTGTCCTGCCGGAACATTCAGGATCAGCATGCCGTGCGGTGCCAGATGAAACAGGAGCGCGTTCAAGAATCTGTCTTCGTCTGTGATGTGCTCCAGTACATCAAACAGAAAGATGACCTCGAATTTCCCCTTTAGGGCGGGATCCTTCCCGAAAATGTCGTAGCAACATACTCTGCTATGCCGGCTCAGATTCTGCTTCAACGCAAATTCATTCAGATCGAAGCCTGCAACACCTCGTCCATAGGCAGTTTCAATTTGCCTTTGCAACAGGCCATGACCGCAACCGATCTCCGCCATCGCCCCCGCGCTAGAGATCAGGCCGCCACACAAACGCTGCAAGACTTCAAATCGACGCCGGATCCAGAAATGATCAATCGAAGCGATCTCAAACCACCGGTCTGCCATGCTGACTTCGGCCGCCGGGGACAAGTACTCTATCTTTCGCAATTCGCCTGATTCTGTAGCTGAGTTCATTTGGTACATGGCCGCGGATCACGAGGCTACCGCAAGAATTCTTTTTCCGGCATTCGTTGTGGTGCGCCTTGTTCCGGATCGGAATTTCGTGTCACGGGGTTTTTTCCAACCATCTGGCCAATAACATATTGGGGCCGTGCTTTTGTCTCTTCGTAGATGCGGCCCACATACTCTCCGATGATTCCCAGAAAAAAAAGCAGGATGCCGGACAAAAACGTGACTGCTACCAACAATGCTGTGAATCCCTGCGGGGACTTATGTAGAAACATCTTTGCGTATAGGGAGTAGCAAACATACAGGGTGGAAAGGAACATCACGAACGCGCCTATTAACGCCGCCGCACGGATCGGTACGATGGAAAACGCGAAAATGCCATCCGCCGCCAGCTTAATCAGGCGCAGCATGCCGTACTTGGTCTTACCCGAATGCCGCTCCGCGCGTTCGACGGGAACTCCTATTTGCCGGAATCCCACCCAACTGCGCATTCCTCGAAGGTACCGGTGATGTTCCGGCATGCGGCGAACATGGTCCACGACCCTGCGGGACATCAGCCCAAAATCACCGGAATCCAGCGGCAAACGGATGTCAGAGAGTTTGGCCATCATGCGGTAAAAGACAAAATAACAAAGCCGCAGCGGCAGCGGCTCTTTTCGCCGCACACGCTGGGCGTACACCACGTCGTATCCTTCTCCAAACCTTTCCAAGAATTGTGGAATGACCTCCGGGACGTCCTGCAAATCGCCATCCATAATCACGACGGCATCGCCCGAGACATGATCCAAAGCTGCAGTAATCGCCGCCTGATGCCCAAAGTTCCTGGAGAGCGAAATGCCCACGATCCGAGGATCCTTTCGGGCTGCCTCGCAGAGCATTTCGAAGGTTCGATCCGTGCTGCCATCGTCCACAAATACGATCTCGTGCGGCCCGAGGGGGAGTCCGTCGAGCACTCGCTGAAGGCGCGACAAAAGTTCAGACAAAACACTCTCTTCATTGTGGACGGGAATCGCGACTGAGAGACGAATTCCGGCGGACATCAATTGAAGGCGTCCTCTTCCTCAGATGCAACTTGAAGCGAAATACGTCAGAGCCGGAACCGCACTCTGTCCGTGCAAAACTAAGATACCTGTATTTACATGGCACAACAAGTTCCAAGCACAGCTTCGGGGGGCATCCCTTGGAAATGAACATCCGTTGCGGTCAGCCAGTCTGCGGCGTCTCCTTGTGGCTGGCGGAGCATTGGCCAGAGTCAAACTCTAGCGCGTCACCAGCACGACACGATGGAAATTGTCGTTCAGCTCTCTGGGCAGCAGCGAAACGTTTTGCAGCTTGAATCCATCCTTTTTCAAGCGGCCAGGCCACCAGTCGCCGCCCAAACCGCCCCCGCTGGAGTAGACGAGGAACTGGGGATGCTCCGCGAGAAACGGCTGGAAGTCATAAATGGGCAGCGTCGTGTATTGGCGTAGGATTGCCAATTGCTTGTCCGCCGTATCATTACCGGTATAGACGACGGCTTGCGCTGGATCGAGCACAGAAACGAATCGCTTCTGCCAAGCAGGGTCGCAGTAATGCTGGAATTGCAGGAAATCATGGGCATCCGAAGCGATTACAGGCAGGTCTGCATGGCCGCCAGCGGTCACGAACTCCTCCACAAATGGCGCGGGGGAGATAAACTGGCTTGTATAGGCCGACCAAAATTGGCGCTCTTGCGGTACGAGCATAAAAAGTAGCAAGGCGGCGGTGACAGCCGGAAGAAGAAAGTCCCAGCGCCGCAGCCTCGGAAGGCTGAAACCGAGTGCGAGGGGGAAGCCGAGCAAGGACGGCACCATATACTTGGCAGTCATGCCACCGTGAGCGAGTGCCGCAACCGCGAAGCCCACCAGCGGCAAACTTAGAAGGCCGAGCACGAGGGTCAGCTCATGGATCGGCGCACCCGGCGGGCGTTCACCCCGCGATGTTTTTCTCACCGCCGCGAGCATGGTGAAAAGGACTGCGACACCGGCAATCGCGGCCAGATACAGGCCAGGTTTGTCCTCGGGCGTCAGGAAATACCAACTGTAGCTGTTCAAGGCTAGTTTCAAAGTGGGTTTCGACCAGATATACGGCCCGTAATACTTTTGCATTGCAGAGAGGATAGGCCAGGAGATTGCCAGGGGCGCGAAGCCGCTGAGAAGCGCGAGCCAAACGCCCCGGCGTAATTGACGCGTCAAGCTATAATGCGCGGCTTCCGCGAGAAAAAACGGCAGGAACGCGAATGCAGCAAAGTAGTGAAAGGATTCCGCAAGCACGAGGCTCAGGCCCAATAGAATCACCCAGCGGCGTGCCGGAGCGCGCTGGTAACAAACGATGGCGAAGGCGATGCAAGCGACGAGCAGACTATAGCCGCGAGCTTCCACGGCAAGCATGTCAAGCAGGATGGTGACCAGTGGAATCGCGGCGCAAACCAAGGCGATCGCGGCACCCTTGTGCGTTCTGACAGCGACGAACAGGCACAAGAGAGTGACGGCAAATCCCAGAATTGAAACGCCACGGTACGCCAGATTTTCGTTGCGGGTGAAGGCTGCCGCGGCGCGTTCCAGCAGGTAAAAGGCCAAAGGATGAGAATCCGCCCCTTTCACGACGGCTTGCCACAACGTGGAAAGATGTTCCTGCCGGGCTAAAAGCAAGGTGCAGATTTCGTCATACCAAAGGGGCTTGACCAAAGCGTGGCAGATGTTGCGTGCCGTGGCATAAATCACTAAGGCCGCCAAAGCGAACAGTGCAAGCTTTTCGGTGAGGGGACTGCGTGGCACCGGCGATGGTGGTACTACCGGTGCCGGGGATGAACCGCTATCCTGCACAGGAAGCCCTGCTGATTTTTCTTCAGTGAGTGCACGCATGGGTCAAAGGAAAGAGTCACCCAGCAGGATAGGATGATTGCTGCAGCTTAGCACGGGCGAATTTCGATTTTGCGGCAGCGGCCGGCGGCGTGCTCAAGTGCTAACTCGAGGCGTGCATGATTCCAAAAATAAGTGGAGCGGCGGGCGGCAGGCACTGAACTTGAAATCCGAAGTTGAAGAGGGATTTCTCCGCTCCGGGACGACAAAAAGCGCCGTCCCTCCGGTCGAAATGACAAATCTTAGGTGGTGGATGATGTGGGAAAATCCAAGTTCGGCGAAGTTGCTCTCTCCCGCGACTGTCGATTGAAACAAAACAAGATGCGCTCGCCTGAAATAGGGCAACTTCGGGTTTCAGGCTCAAACGGTTTTGTCGGGCGCGTAACAGAGCTTTTCCAGGTTGCACTCGGCGCACTTGGGCTTGCGGGCGGCACAGACGCGGCGGCCATGCCAGATCAACTGATGGGAAAACTGGATCCATCTGTTCTGCGGGATGACGGCCATCAGGTCCTGCTCGATTTTCTTGGGGTCTTCGTTGTGCGTCAGGTCCAGGCGCAGCGAGAGCCGAATTACGTGTGTATCCACGACGATGCCGCTGGCAATCCCGTAAGCTGTGCCAAGCACGACGTTGGCCGTTTTTCGCGCCACGCCCGGAAGCGTGAGCAGTTCCTCCATGGTGTGCGGCACCTGTCCGCCGAATTGCTCCACGATGGCTTTGCTCGCGCCCATCACAGACTTGGTCTTGTTGCGAAAGAATCCGGTCGGGCGAATCTCCTTTTCAAGATCCGCGGGATTGGCAGAGGCAAACGCTTCCGGCTTCGTATATTTCTTGTAGAGCTCCTGCGTAACCTGATTGACGCGCACGTCGGTGCATTGCGCGGAGAGGATGGTGGAGATCAGCAATTGAAAGGCATTCTCATGTTTCAGCTCGCAGGTTGCGTCCGGGTAGGCCTCGTCGAGCTTCGCCAGAATAGCCGCGACGCGCTGGGGATCCGTGCCAGCCACGGAGCCGGCCTTGGCGGAGGTTTTCTTGGCTGCAGCAACTTTTCTCGCGGCACTCTTGCCGCGCTTCGCTGATTTCTTCCTGCCGGACTTTTTCCTGGTGGCCATGGGAACCTCTTTTGACTCCGCTTTGAGCTCTTCTCCTACGATTCCAACACTTCCATCAACCGGCGAAACGCTTTGCCGCGGTGGCTCCGGGCATTCTTCTCAGGCGCAGGCAATTCTGCAAACGTCTTTCCGAGCGCAGGAAAGTAAAACACGGGATCGTACCCGAATCCGCCACTGCCGCGCGGAGCTTCGGCAATTTCGCCGTCCACTTTCTCTGAAACGACGTCGATCACGCGCCCCATCTGCGCCACGGCAATCACGCACACAAAGTAAGCAGAGCGCTCCGCACCTTTTCTGCCGCGCAAAGCCGCCAGCAATTTCGAGATCTTTTGATCATTGCTGGCACCAAGGCCGGCATAGCGCGCCGAGTGCACGCCAGGCTCGCCGCCGAGCGCGGGCACGACCAGCCCCGAATCATCCGAAAACACCAGATCCGTGCACGCCCGGGAATAATACAGCGCTTTGCCCGCGGCGTTTTCGGCAAAGGTAGGCGCGGCCTCCGGGAATTCAGGCAGCGCGGCGAATTGCGGGAGCAAAGCCAGTTCCAAGTTGGAATGTGCCGCGGCGGCCAGCGCGCGGAATTCCCGCAATTTCCCCGGGTTTCCCGAGGAAAGATACAACTTCTTCGCCGTTCCCACTGAAGTCATCGCTGCGCTTTTCCCGTGTTCATGGTGTCGCCGCGGCGGAACGATCTTGCTTTCATCGCCCGCGGCCGAGGAATTGTTCGGGCAAGACTTCGCGCTGCTCTTCGGCCAGGCGGCGGATTCCCGCGGCGCCCAGGGCAAGCAAATCCTGCATCTCGCCGCCGGTGAAGGGGCGCCCTTCGGCGGTCGCCTGAATTTCCACGAAATCGCCGCGGCCGGTCATCACTACGTTCATATCCACTTCCGCGCGCGAATCCTCTTCATAGCAGAGGTCGAGCAGGGCTACATCATCCACGATGCCGACGCTGATGGCCGCCACGGAATCGATCAGCGGAGAACGTTTGAGAATTCCCGCCGCGAGCATGCGCTCCATGGCGAGGGCCAGAGCCACGAACGCGCCGGTAATCGAAGCGGTGCGCGTGCCGCCGTCGGCTTCAATGACGTCGCAATCCAGCATTACGGTGCGCTCGCCCAGGGATTCCGTATCGATCACCGCGCGCAACGAACGCCCGATTAGCCGCTGAATCTCCAGCGTGCGTCCGGTTTGTTTGCCGCGCGCCGCTTCCCGAGGCGTGCGCTCTTCGGTGGCGCGTGGGAGCATGCCGTATTCGCTGGTCACCCAGCCTTTTCCGGAACCTTTCAGGAAGCCGGGCACGCCGTCGTCAACGCTGGCGGTGCAGATCACGCGCGTCTTGCCCAATTCGATCAAGACGCTGCCCTCGGCCTGCGAGATGAAGTCGGGAGTAATCTTCAATGCGCGAATCTGGTCGGCAGTTCGTCCATCAATCCTCATCTTCCACGCCCCTTTCCCGGGCCTCTGGTATTCTCTTTACACGCCGGTGATCTCCGGCTACCTCTTCACCGCATTCTGAACCTTTTCCACGGCTTTCTCGATCGGACCGGTAATCGCCGAAACGGGAGATGGAGCGTGTCCGTCCGGCGCCCCGGCCACGTTCGTATTCACCCGAAAGGTTTGCGTCAAATCAATATGACCGGCCAGCGTTTCAACTTCCTGGCCGTGAATGAGGATTTTGAGGCGCTGCACCTGGGGTACATCGGCTTCCAGAGTGCGCGCGATCGAATCGATGGCCAACTGCTCGCTCTGAATTCCGGAGGGAATCGAAGTGCCCAGAGCTTCCGAGAAATCGGCAACTGCGGTGCCATCGGGCAAAAGATAGAATGCCAGCAACGCGGCATCGGGCGGCAAGGTGCGCGCTTCGGAATCGACGGGCCCAGCCAGCAGCGTGTTCAGGACTTCCTTGGCGCGCAGCACCGGATCATTCGAGAGCGGAAGCTCCACGGTAACCGGCTTGAGCATGCCATCGTCAATCCCTGATCCCCAGAACATCTTCACCTTCACCTTCGGCTCACTGCTTGCCGTGGGCGTGACCGGCAGCAATTCGCGGCGCGCCTGCTCCGCGGTTTTCTCGGTAAGTTGTGCAGCCCTGCGCACTTGCTGCCACAGCGCCGGGAAATAGAGCGCAGCGGCAAGGACTGCAGCTAGCAAGCCGCCCGCCAGCCAGACACGCGCTTGTGGGCTCATGGCTGCTTGCCTCCCGGCGTTCCTGGCAGCACAGGCAGGACGTAGGACGGCTTGAAGGCTACGATACCCTGCGCGATGGCTTCGGCAACCCCCGGCACCATGCGGTCGAGATCGGCGCGTTCCTGCACGGACACACTGGAAATCTCCACGGCGATCGCGGGCGCCGCGGTGGTCCGCAATTGGCGCACCGGCGCCACTTGCACGCTGGTAGGCGAACCCCTGAAGCGCTTTGCCAGTTCCTGTTGAACCAGGTCGCCGAGCTGGTGGCTCAAGCCGACGAACGGTCCTTGCGCGCGGTCCCACGGAATCAGTGCGTTCGCGTCATTCAAGGGCGGAATGTCCGGCACGACATAAACCCTTGCGGTGCCAGCCAGGCCGGTGGAGGCGATGTGGAGCGTCACGAAAACCGCGCCGTGCTGGGCATTGGCGCGTGCCGAGCGGTCATCAAACGAAGGATTGTCGTTGCCCTCGCGGGTCATCACGACCTGGAACCCTTGTGCCTCGAGCGCCTTGCGCACTTCGGCGGCGAACACCAGCACGACTTCGCTTTCGCGGATGCCCTCGGTGCCGCGCGCGCCCAGGTCGATCCCGCCATGCGCGGGGTCGAGAACGACGATGTTGAGTGCACCGCGGGGAACATAGTGCCCTTGGCTGGGTGCGGAAGCGAGGGTTTGCGGTGTCGCGGAAGCAGGCGCGGCGGGTGTGACTGTGGACTGTGGTGGAACTTGATTGGCGGGTGCGCCTGCCGATTGCGGCTTGGTCTGGCTCGCTGCCATGACCGCCAGGGCAAGACCCGCACCCAGCAGCGCCGCCAGTAAAGTTGTCCGGTACTTCAAACCATCTCTCACGTGGAGCAGGATACCAAATCTCAGCGCCTTCCTGCGGCCCACGATTTTTTTCGGCACGAAAGAGGGACCTCACTATCGACGGCGGGCCGTTGTGCTCAAGCTCTTCTAAACCTGGAATCCGAAGTCGAAGAGGGATTTCATCGCACAAAAAACGTGCGATGGAGAACCGTATCTCCGCTCCGGGACGGCAACCCTTCGGGGCTCAGGGCAAGAAAGCGCCGTCCCCCCGGTCGAAATGACAGATTTTGGGTGGTGTGGGTGAAGCCAACTTCGGCGAAGTTGGGTCTTCACAGAATAATCATTTGAAACACAATGAGATGCGCTCGCCTGCAATTGGTCAACTTCGGATTTCACGCTAAAGTAAGAAAACGACCGGCTCTTGCGAACCGGGCCTTCTGAAAGTGAATTTCGGCCAAACCTCCAATAGTCTGACCGGGCTAGGCTTTTATGCCGCTTCGGTTGCTTCCGGCGTGATTTCAGCAGCGTACTTTGCGCGCAACCCGCCGGTGGCAATGTAAACGGCGAAACCCGCTAGAATGATCAGAACTCCAAACAGGAGCGCGTTCATGCCTAGGATGGATTCATGGTCGCTCTCCACCATGGCAACAATCAGCAGTGCCATGGGGAAGAGGCCACAGGTGACCGCACCCGCCATGCCGCCGGGCACGAGGAACTCCCGCCGAAGCTTCGGCTCGCGCATGCGTAGCGCCACGAGGGTCACGAACTCCAGCATGAGCGCCGCCCCGTACAACATAATGTCCAGGGTAACCAGTCTCTGGAAGCCCAACACCAGGCAGGGCATCCAGCAGACCGCGCAGACGATGATTGAAACCCACGGAGTTTCCGTCTTCTTGGTGACCTTGCCAAACACCCGCGGCAACATGCCGTCACGGGCCATGGCGAGGGGCAGGCGCGAGTAGCTCAGCACCAGCGCGTTGAACATCCCGAACGCGCTCATAACCCCGCCGAGCGTCACCATGAAGCGCAGCCATTGGAAGCCGCCAATCGAGCCGCCTAACGCGCCTGCAATCGTGGCCCAGGAGCCCTCCGCGTTGAATGCAGAGGCCGGGGTTCCCGTGAAATAAACAGCCAGGAAGGGAAGGATGTAGGTCAGCGAGACCAAGACCACCGCCGCGATCATCGCTCGCGGATAGGTTTTCCGCGGTCGCTCCACTTCCTGCGCAATCGTCGAAGCGTTATCCCAGCCCATGTAGTTCCACATGGCCACCAGCACCGCACCCAGCAAGCCGACGCTGGCACCCGCCGATACCGCGTGCGGGTCTGCAACGGCCCCGGTTTTAGCGGGAGACAGGAGCACGATCAGCGCAAAGGGCAGCGACAGCAGGAAGAACAGCCAGACCGAGGTGAGCCCGACGACGCGAATGCCCGCGAGGTTCAGCGCCACGCAAGTCACGACCACAAACAAGGCGGCCAGCAGTCCGTGGTTCAGCGTAACCATGCCGCCGAGGATTTCGTAGTGACCTTCCCCAAACCAAGGCACCATCTGTTTCAGGTAAATCGTGAACAGCGTTGGGTAAATCGCCATGTCAAAGATGCTCGCGGCCAGGCTCAGCCACGCTTCCTGAAAGCCCCAGAAGTTGCCCAGACCCCGGCGCACCCAGGCGTAGTACCCGCCTTCGGCAGGCAAAGCGCTCGAGAGTTCACCGATCATGAAGGCGGTCGGCAGGCACCAGAGAACCGGGAGAAACAGAAGGACGAGAATTCCATGGCCATAACCCGCACCGGAGATGATCGCCTCCGTCCCATAGGTGCCCCCAGACACCATGAAGAAGGTGGCGGCAACAAGCGGCCATAGAGTCAACTTGGCGATTGTTTTTTTCGCGTGGGGAAGCGCTTGGGAAGGAATTTGTGCGGGGAGCGATACAGTGCTCAATTTTTTTCTCTCGTCCTCCTTGACGTAACTCTCACTCTCAACGCACTGGAACGCGGTTACATTTTGAAGAATACAATCTCTGCGCACGCGTGCAACAAAAAAATGCATGTGACGCAAATTTTTTTCAACATGCCAACCGTACTTCCGTACTACCGGCGCGTGCCGCGTGCCGCCTTCGGGCGGTGCGTGCGAGCGACCCGGTATTTCGGCCGCCGCTCAGTCCTCCCCCCCTCACACAGCCGGGGCGCCCAGTTGTGTTAAACTCGCGGGTTTGTTGTGCACTCATCCTTTTGTGCTGGAGTCATCTGTATGAAGCTTCGTCTGGTGGTTTTGCTTCTGGCAATCGTGGCAGGGGGTTCTATTACCGGCGCGCAGCAGTCGGCGACGCCTCGGCCGGTCGGCGTGGACGACCTTCTCGGTTATCGCGAGGCGCACGACCCGCAAGTAACTCCCGACGGGCAATTCGTGGCTTACACGGTGTCGTCCAACTCTCTGAAGGACGATAAATCGGAGACACGGATCTACATGGTGCCTGCGGCGGGCGGCGAAGCCATCGCGCTTACAGCCGAAGGCGTCTCCTCCCAGTATCCCCGGTGGTCACGCGACGGCAAATTTCTGGCATTCCTCTCCGAGCGGAGTGAAGGGAAGACCCAGGTTTACCTTCTGAACCGGCTGGGCGGGGAAGCGCAGCGCCTGACCGACACGATCCAGAATGTTGAGTCTTTTGAATGGGCTCCCGACAGCAAGCGCCTCGTTCTGGTCCTCCGTGATCCGTCGCCGGAGGAGCTTGAGGCGACGGCCAACAAAGGAAAGGAAGATGGCGAGGACAAAGCGGCTGGGTCCAGCAAGAAGTCCAAGGCACAGCGGCCCTGGGTGATTGACCGGTTGTTGTTCAAGGCGGATACGATCGGCTATCTGGACCGCCGGCGCACGCACCTGTACGTCTTCGATGTCACTTCCAAATCCCTTACCCCAGTGACTTCCGGGGACTACGACGACTCCGATCCTGCGTGGTCACCCGACGGCAAGCTGCTGGCGTTCACCAGCAACCGGAGCAAGCCAGACGCCGATGCCACTTATAACCGGGACATTTGGGTTGTGGCCACCGACACCAAGGACAAGGGCGAGCATCCCCTCCAGGTGACCACCCACTCCGGCGAGAAAGACCACCCGTCCTGGTCGCCGGATGGCAAGTGGATCACCTACGTCACCTCGCTCGATCCAAAGCTCTTCTACTACGCCACCAAGCATGTGGGTGTCTCCCCCGCCGAAGGCGGCGAAGCCAAGGTTTTAACCCGCTCCTTCGATCGCTTTGCCACGCTTCCGCGCTTCGCCCCGGACGGCAAGTCCATCTATTTCATCGCCGATGACGATGGCACACAGAACCTCTGCCAGGTGAGTCTGGCCGACGGCAAGATCACCCGGCCCGTGGGCGGGCAGCTCACGGTGGATGGTTACTCCTTCTCCAAGGATGGCACCCTCGCGGCGACGATCTCAGACAGGGTCCATCCCTACGAGGTTTTCGCCTTGCCGGGCGGAAAACTGACACGGCTCTCGCACCTGAACGACGCCTGGGTGGCGCAGTTCAAGCTATCCCCGGGCGAGTACGTCAGCTTCAAATCGAAGGATGGCACGACCGTCCACGGCTACCTCTATAAGCCCGTGGACTACGTCCCCGGGAAAAAGTACCCGGCGATCCTCCGGCCGCATGGGGGACCAACCGAGGAGTACGAGGCGGAGTTCGAGGAACCCGCGCAGCTCTTTGCCGCTAATGGCTACGTTGTCCTCTATCCCAACCCGCGAGGTTCCTCGGGGTATGGCGAGGACTTCTGCAAGGCCATCTTTGCGGATTGGGGCAACAAGGATTATCAGGACGACATGGCCATGGTGGATTACGCGATCGCGCAGGGCATCGCAGACCCGGACAAACTGGGCGTGGGTGGCCACTCCTACGGCGGCATCTCCACGGACTTCATCATTGCGCAGGCGACGCGGTTCAAGGCCGCCATCTCCTGGGCGGGCGTGGCGGAAATGACCAGCCTGTGGGGCCACGACGAGTATGAGAAGGAGTATGTACTGGAGTTGGGCTATCCCTGGGAGAATCGCGCGGCTTGGGACCGCGTTGCGCCGTTCTACAAGGTGAAGAACATCACGACGCCAACGCTCTTCATGGGAGGGAACATTGACTGGAACGTGCCTATCGTGGGCGGGGAGCAGATGTACCAGTCGCTGAAGGCGCTTGGACGTGAAACCGAGCTGGTGGTCTACCCGGACGAATACCACGAGTTCAAGACGCCCTCGCACATCAAGGATATGAATGAACGCTGCCTCGCCTGGTATGCGCATTATGTGAAGGCCGACGGGACACCCACACGCCCCGTGGAGAAGACTGTTGAGGCGAAGCCCACGAAGACCGCCAATTGAGGGCTAGAGCCTGTGTTAGCGTGCCGGTTTGATCGTCCGAATCCCCGGCTAAGCGATGAATCGTCCGTCCCTTACTCCGCTTTAGGCAGGGCCTTCATCAGATCGCTGGATCTGTCACCTTCGCGGCCCGGTCTTCGTTTGTAAAGCGAATCAGACCGGTTTCATCCGTGAAGAAGCTTTTCTCACCGGCTGCCAGCAGTTGCACCGGCCGCGCAACGATTGTGTAGTGCCTTACCGGCGTGCCGGCCGGCACCGATTCCGGCCTGTAGTCAAACTTGTATCCGCTCTTCGTCCCGCTCGCCAGCGTTTTTTCGATATATCCTTTTCCTTCCGGCCCCAGCTCTTTCAGCGTTGCGGCGTAGCCCTTGGCCGGTTCAGCGGCGTGATACATAGCCAGGGCTGTGTTGAGCGTGCGGACACTTCCTACGGCCGCCTGCTCCTCCGCCTCCGCCCGCGGAAGCATTCCCTGGCCTGACGCCGGCGCTTGCGCCCAGTTTACCGGCACGATCCGTCCGGCCATCAACAGTAGAAAAACGCAAAGCGCAAATTTTCGAGTCATATCCCCCTCCTTACGCACGCATCCTAGAGCACAGTTTACTCAAATGCAAATGAGGCAGCAATGAAAAGCAGTTACCGCCCCTGTCGCTTCCCAGCGCCTCTGCTCGCCTTGCGAGGGTTCTTCCGGCGTCCGCATTCCACTTCCCTTTGCCGTGGCGGGTTCCACGCGTTATGCTCCAGTGTTTTGCGGGGGATGCGATGCGTTTGCGACTGAGAACGAAACTGTTCCTGATATTCGGGCTGATGGGGTTGGCGGGATTCACGGCCCATTCGCAGCACTATGATCAGAAGCTCTTCGGTGAGATGCGTTGGCGCTGCATCGGGCCGTTCCGCGGCGGGCGCACGGTGGCGATCAGCGGCGTGCCGCACGAGTCCAATGTGTATTACATGGCGGCGGTGAACGGCGGCGTATGGAAGACAAGCGACTTCGGCAATACGTGGTTTCCCATCTTTGACGACCAGCCTTCGGGTTCCGTCGGGGCGCTGGCGGTGGCGCCTTCCAACCCGGACATTGTCTATGTGGGGAGCGGTGAAGGGTTGCAGCGTCCAGACCTTGCCGTGGGCGACGGCGTGTACAAGTCGAGCGATGCGGGGCGTACCTGGACGCACCTGGGTTTGCGCGACGCCCAGCAGATCACCGCCATCGTGATCGATCCGAAGAATCCCGACCGCGTGTTCGTTGCCGCGGAGGGTCATCCCTATGGCCCGAATGCGGAACGCGGCGTTTTTCGGTCGCTGGATGGCGGGAAAACATTCGAGAAGGTCCTTTATAAGGATGAGAATACCGGCGCGGCGGACCTGGTGATGGATCCTGCCAATCCGCAGATACTCTATGCGGCGCTGTGGGCCGCGCGCGTGGCGCCATGGGAAATTCGCAGTGGCGAGTCGTTCGTCATACCGGGCAGCGGACTCTACAAATCCACCGATGGCGGTACGACGTGGCAACCGCTCACAAAAGGCTTGCCAACGGGCGAAGACGGCCTGGCGCGCATTGGCATTGCCATCGCTCCCAGCGATCCCCAAGTCGTGTACCTGACCGTCGAATCGAAAAACAAGGGCGCGGGAATTTATCGCTCGGAGGACGCGGGAGGGAACTTTCAGTTGGTGAATTCCGATCACCGCATCGGCGGGCGTGGGCCGGGGGCCATGGGCATTGCCGTCGCGCCAGACAATCCCGACGTGATTTACGTGGCCAACACAACCACCTGGAAATCCACGGATGGCGGGAAAACGTTTGTCGGCTTCAAGGGCGCGCCGGGGGGCGACGATTACCAGCACATCTGGATCAGCACAGAGCACCCTCAAATCATGGCGCTGAGCGCCGATCAGGGAGCGGCGATCAGCGTGAATGGCGGCGCAACCTGGAGCACGTGGTACAACCAGCCGACCGCGCAGTTTTATCACGTCACCACGGACAATCGTTTTCCCTATTGGGTTTATGGCGCGCAACAGGAAAGCGGCAGCGCCGCCACTCAGAGCCGCAGCGACTACGGCGAGATCACCTTCCGCGAATGGAGCCTCCCAGGCGTGCAGGAATACGGCGACATCGCCGTTGATCCCGTGGACCCCAACATTCTTTTCGGCGGGCGCATCACGCGCACGAATCAGGCGCTTGGCGAAGTGGCGGACGTTACGCCGGAGCCCATCCGGCGCGGCGAGTATCGCTACAACCGCACGCTGCCGATCGTGTTTTCGCCGTTCGATCCCAAGACGCTTTACTTTGCCGCGAACGTCCTCTTCAAGACCACCGACCAGGGGCGCAGTTGGTCCATCATCAGCCCGGATTTGACGAGAGAATCGTATGAAGCACCGGCGAATCTCGGCGCGTTCAGCGCGGGCGATCCGGAAAAAGGCAAACATCGCGGCACGATTTATGCCCTCGCGCCCTCATTTAAAGAGCCGGACACACTCTGGGCGGGCACCGATGACGGGCTGATCCAACTGACGCGCGACGCCGGCAAGACCTGGAAGAACGTCACGCCGCCGCAACTGAAACCGTGGAGCAAGGTCTCTATCATCGAGGCTTCGCATTTCGATGCCGGCACTGCTTACGCCGCCATCAACAGCTTCCGCCTGGACGATCTGCGCCCGCACATCTACCGCACGCGCGATTTCGGCGCCACGTGGCAGGAGATTACCGCGGGCATAGCGGGAAATGCGCCATCGAACGTTGTTCGCGAAGATCCGGCGCGGAAGGGTTTGCTGTTTGCCGGGACGGAAACGTCCGTTTATGTCTCGTTCAATGACGGCGATTCCTGGCAGCCGCTGCAGTTGAACCTGCCGCACACCTCCATGCGCGACCTGGTGATCCATGGCGACGATCTGGTAGTCGGCACGCATGGCCGGTCGTTCTGGATCCTCGACGACATTACGCCGCTGCGCCAAATTAGCGACGAGGTGGCCAAGGCGCCCGTTTATTTATTCGCACCGCAGGAAGCCATTCGCTGGCGCTGGAACCGCAATCCCGATACGCCCTTGCCGCCGGAAGAGCCCGCAGGAAAAAATCCGCCGGACGGCGCCATCTTTGACTACTTCCTCGGAAACGCCACGAAGAACGTTGTGAAACTGGAAATCCTGGATGATGCGGGCAGCCTGGTGCGCCGCTACACCAGCGCCGACACGCCAGAATCCCTGGAGAAACTCGCTGCGGAACATCCCATCCCGATGTATTGGGTGCGGCCAACGCAAATTCTTTCCGGCGCCGCGGGTACGCACCGCTTCGTCTGGAATCTCCACTACACGCCGCCAAAAGCGCTCGAATATGAATTCCCCATTTCCGCGATCCTTCGCGACACCCCGAAGTATCCCCTGGGCGCATGGGTGCTGCCGGGAAATTACACGGTAAGGCTCACCGTGGACGGTAAGAGCTATACGCGGCCGCTGACAGTGAAGATGGACCCGCGCATCAAGACGCCGCTGGAGGACCTGCGCAAACAGCGCGAAATGCAATTGGGCGCGTCCGAGGGGATGGACGAGAGCTACGAAGCGCTCGAGCAGGCCGATTCCGTCCGCGATCAATTGAAAGAAATTGCGCCGATAGCGCAGGGCAAGGCCAAGAACAAAGCCAAGGCCAAGTTGACGGAGGAGATTGCCTCTTTAGATAAGCGATGCGCGGAGCTCGAAGGAGCCACGCAGCGCTCCTTCTTTGGCGTGCCCCCAATTGGGAAGCAGCCGGAAAACTTCTCGACCCTCAATCAACATTACGCCGCGATTCTGGCCGTTGCCGGCAGCGCGGATGCCGCGCCAACCACACAGGCAACGGCAGTGGACCAGGAACTCGATGAGCAAGCCACGATACTGCGCAAGCAGTGGAGCGTGCTGCGGGAAACTGAAATTCCGACTCTGAACAAAGATCTGAAGAAGGCGGGTTTGCCTACCATCGACCCGAAGAAGCCCCTGAGCGAAGAGCTGGGCGGCGCGTCGGACGGGGACGACGAGCCGTAGCGAATTGCAGAGAAGCTGCGATTCTTTGTCATCCCGAGGGAAGCGAGGGATCTGCTTTTCTCAAGGGGCCAGTGAAAAAGCAGATTCCGAGCCCCGTCCAAAAAGCGGACGGATCTCGGAATGACATTTACTTGGATTTTTCGGCGAAACGCTTAGTGCAGATACTTCTGGAAAAACGCGCTGATGCGCTGGGCCGCGTCGGCGGCTGCTTCTGCGCGATAACCCTGTTTGTTGTTGGGATTCTGAAAGGCGTGGCCGGCGCCATCGTAAATCTTGATGTCCGTGGGTTTGCCGGCGGCCTTCATGGCCGCTTCAAAAGCGCGTACATCCGTCGGAGGAATGCCTTGATCATCGGCGCCGAAATTCCCCTGCACCGGCGCGTGAATCTTGGCGATGTTTGCCGGATCACTGGGCAGCGAGCCATAATTCACCACGCACGCCGCCAACTTGGGCTGGTCCTCCGCCAGCTTGATGGACCAACTGCCGCCCATGCACCAGCCGACCGAGCCGATTTTCCCGGCGTCCACATCGGGCCGTGAGGCGAGATACGCAAACGCGGCTTCCAGGTCGCGCAGGCCGCGATCGTCCGCCAGGCCGCGCATCAGGATGTGCGCATCATCGGGATTCGCCGCCACTTTGCCCCGATAGAGATCCACGGCCAGGACGACGTAGCCTTGCCCCGCGTATTTCTGGGCCTGCTCCTTCACCCAGTCGTTCAACCCCCACCATTCGTGAATCACGATGATGGCGGGATGCTTTCCGTCGCCCTCCGGCAGTGCCAGATACCCATTCACCGTGTCGCTGCCACTTTTGTAACTCACGGGCTCCGTCTTCACGGAGCCCGCATGCAGGGCCAGGCTCAGGGCAAGAAAGCTCAACGTCAGAACCGGAAGGAAGAATCTGCGATTCATGGATCACCCCTCAAAGGAAAAGGCTCCGAAACTCTAACCCATCTCGGAGCCCGAAGCCAAGGTGCTCGAAAGAGAGTAAAGTCAGGCCTGTCGAAATTACTTTTGCAGTCCGTCAATCGCCGCGAGCACGTCGTCGCTGTGCGTCTTCACGTCCACATCGGTCCAGACTTTTCGCACCGTGCCGCTCGGATCGATCAGGAAGGTGTGACGGGCGGAGAGCTTGGCGACACCCAGGTTCATGATCGAATCGTATTTCTCGGAGACTTCCTTTTTGGTGTCGGCCAGCAGCTTGAAGTTCAGCCCTTCCTTGGCGCAGAACTCCTGGTGGCTCTTTTCATCCTGGACGCTGACGCCGAGGATGACGGCATTCTTGGCGTCGTACTTGGCCAAGTCGCGCTGGAAATTGTGAGCTTCGATGGTGCAACCGGTGGTCATGTCCTTGGGATAGAAGTACAGCACCACCCATTTGCCCTTGAAATCGTGCAGGCTGATGGCCTTGCCTTCCTGATTATTCAGCGTGAAGTCCGGCGCGGCGGAACCCACTGCCGGCGCCTTGTCCCCGGCGCGCGCGGTGAAGCTATAGAGAGCGACAATTCCGATCACGGCAATCACGGCAACAGCAACGATAAGCATGCGTACGTTCCTCATCATCCCCCCCCCCCAAAAAAAATTAGCAGAATTGGCCCTGGTTGGTTACGAGAATGAGATGCGCTGGCGGGCTGGATGGCTACAGCGAAGTTTGTGGGAATCCTGGGTGCGGCTAGAGCGGTTACTTCTTGACTTCCAGGGGTTTCGCCGCCGGCGCACTGTGCTTGGCGTAACGCTTGGCCTCAGGGCTGCGGGGGGTCCAGTCCTCGGGAGGAAAGGAAACCCGCCAGAAGCGCGCGTTGGGGCGGGCAAATTCGATCCCGATTTCCGGTATCTGCTCTTCCCCGGGGTTGATGTCTTTCACGGTACAGACGAGATCTTCGCCGGTCCCCACATGGTTGACACTCAAAACCTGCCCAACGATCACAGGTTCACGAAGCAAGATCAGGGCACCGTGGGCATTCACCACCAGGGTCGTGGCGCGTTCGTTGAACGCCGAGCCGTTGGCACGCTCGCCGGAAACGATGATGGACACGGACAGGACGATGCGCTGGCTGCGGCGCTGATGGGCGACCCCTCCCGGGCGCGCATTCTGCGTGATCACGCTCAAGGCTCCCTCCTGGGAGTATCTGCTTGCATGAGAAGAGCCAATGGAGCGCGGGCACTGTGAAACGATGCCGGAGCTGCCGAAGATGAGCAAACTCTGAGCCACGGTTCCGCGACCCCTTGCCGCCGTGAAGCCATTCGTGGGAATCGCCTGCATTTATGGGAGTAACGCGAGCTTTGGCTCCTCAGGAATGGACGCTTTCCGCGCGGAAAGCAACGCCAAGGCACGGTGACTGGAGAAGTAACAAATTTCTGCAGGAAGAAGTCCCAGCGGGAAGAGAAGCGGCAATGTGCGGAATCGGGACGGGTTGTGCCAACCAGGGAATGGCTACGGCCAGTGTTACAGGTCGCAGCAAGTAATCAGTGGAATCGTCGGCAAGGCATTGCTGTCCTCCATGGTCATCAATCTTCAATGTTTCTCCATCGATTTGTTTCTTCGCACGTCCCCTCTTCGCCACGCTGTGCAGGTATCCGGGGAGTGTCGGATAGACCACCTTCGGAACTCCGCGAAACAGCGGGCGTACTATCCTCTACAATACTAAGGCAAGGTATGCAGGGTTCGGTGCCGCGACGCTCTTCGCGCTGAATCCTCTTCAACACCAATAGTGTCTCCATCGAGCGCCAATGCCGGATATAGATTTCTCCTCTTTAAGCCCAATCACTGAGCCGGGCATCGCTATCCTGGTTGCACTGCTGGCGTGCCTGCTGGCCTTCGTCTGGCCGAAGGGGTCGGAGCGTGTGTTCCGCGCGGTGGAAAGACCACTTTCCCGCTTTGCGGCGCACAAGATTCTGGCGGTCGTCACGATATTCTTTGCGGTTCTGGCGGTTCGCCTCGCTCTTCTCCCGCTGGTTCAGGTTCCCACGCCCGGCATTCACGACGAATTCAGCTACCTGCTTTTGGGGGATACCGTGGCGCACGGCCGGCTGGCCAATCCGACCCATGTGATGTGGCGAAGCTTCGAAACGTTCCACGTGTTGTGGTTTCCCACTTACGCTTCGAAGTATCCGCCGGCGCAAGGGGCGGTACTCGCGCTGGGGCAATTGCTGGGTCATCCGTGGATTGGCGTGCTGCTGAGCGCGGCCGCCATGTGTGCCGCCATCGTCTGGATGTTGCAGGCGTGGATGCCCGCGCGGTGGGCATTTCTCGCCGGCGTCCTGGCAGCCATCAAGCTTTGCATTGTCTGTTACTGGATGAATAGCTATTGGGGCGGCGCGGTTGCGGCGTTTGCGGGCGCGCTGGTCCTTGGTGCGCTGGCGCGTATCTTGCGGCGCCCGACAATCACGCTCAGTGTCTTGCTCGGCCTTGGCATAGCAATTCTTGCCAACAGCCGGCCCTACGAAGGCTTGTTCTTCTGCCTTCCCGTGGCGTTTGTGCTGCTCCGCTGGATTCTTGGAAAAACAAAATACGGCCGGACCTGGCCTCAGCCTGCCCTGCGTGTTGTCCTTCCCGTTCTTGTAATCCTGCTGGCGACGTTTCTGTTCATGGGCTATTACAACTGGCGCGTGACCGGCAGCCCGTTCGTGCCTCCGTTTGTTACCGCGGCCCACACCTACGAGCGCTTCGCCAATTTCATCTGGCAGAAACCCGCGCCCATGATTCACTACAACAATCAGGAAATGGAACTGTTTTACAACGAGTGGGCGCGCAGCAACTACACTCGCACGTGGGACACTTTGGAAGACGTGAGCGTGGACAAGCTGTATCGATGCCAGGCGGTCTACACCTGGCTGGCGCTGCTGCTCGTTTTGCCCGGGCTGCTTTTTCTGTACCGCGACAAACGCATGCGATTTCTTCTCGTGATTCTGCTCTTTGTGCTTCTGGCCTATTTCGTTACCACCTGGCCGAATCCACATTACATTGCCCCGGTCACGTGCATCCTCTTCGGGGTCATCGTCCAGGCCATGCGCCACCTGCGGCAGATGCGCCTTTGGAAGCGGCCCGTCGGCGCGGCTCTTTCGCGCGCCGTCGTTTTGCTCCTAATTCTCGATGTTTCGCAATTCGCGGCCACCGGCTATGGTGATCCGATGGGTTGGGGCGGAGGCGGATTGCAGCGGCGCGTGGAAATCCAGAAGCAGCTTGACCATACTCCCGGAAAACACCTCGTGATCGTTAACTATGAGGGTGTGCATAGCTTCCATGACGAGTGGGTTTACAATGGCGCGGACATTGATGGCTCGAAAGTGGTTTGGGCGCGCGATCTTGGCCCGGAACAGAATGCGAATTTGATCAACTACTTCAAGGATCGCACCGTCTGGATCGTCAAAGCGGGCATTGAAAGCGCGCCGCTGGCTCACTTTACCGAAGATTCCTCTAGCGCGCCCCCCGCGCCCTGAACGGGGCAAATTTCGCGCGGGCAGACCTTCGAGCAGAACCAGCGCGCGTCGCTGGCCCGCCCCGCGCAAAGTTTTTCGATTTAACGGACTACCAGCCCTTGCGGTACTCCCGCTTCAGGTAGTCGTTGGCTTGCGGCACGTTGGTGATGCGCATGTTCGCAGCGTCGTACTCGAGCTTCTTTCCGCTGCGCAGCGAAACCACGCCCAGCAACATCGTCTCCGTGAGTCTCGCGGCATACTCGAATGGGCAGGACGCTTCCGTCTTTCCCTTGGCCGCGTTCACCCAGTTCATCTCGTGCTCTTCCTTCTCGATTCGCGCCAGCTTCTGCGGAGGCTTGCCCGCCGAATCCTGCAGCGACTTCGGCAACAGCCGCGGATTCGCGCCGTAGGTGTCGTGCATCAGCTTGCCCTTGCTTCCGATCAGCAGCGCGCCGCCCTCTTTCTTCAGTTCTTCTTCGCCGATTTCTTCCGGCTTGCGCGGCATCAGTCCGCCGTCATACCAGGTGAGTTTCACCGGTGGCATCGAATCGCGCGCCGCGAACTCATAGAAGGTCATCGTGGCGGTCGGGTAGGAAGCGCCGTTGAATGGCGAGGACACCGTCTCAATGCTGGTTGGCAGGCCCAGCTTCAGGCTCCACATGGTCACGTCGAGCAAGTGGGCACCCATGTCGCCGATCGCGCCGCAGCCCCAATCGATCCAGCCGCGCCAGTTGAATGGGTGATAGATCGGGTGATACGGCACGACAGGTCCCACACCCAGGAACAGGTCCCACGATAGTGTGTCCGGGATGGGATAGCTGCCCATCGCCGCCGCGAGCCGCTCGTCCACTCCTCCCTTGTTCCACGGAAGCGCATCGAGCGCTTCCTTTGTGGCCGCTTGCGGGCGAGGCACGCCCTGCGGCCAGAATCCCACGGGGCGATCCGTCCACACATGAACTTCGCGTACTTCGCCGATCGCGCCGGCCCAGATGTATTCCACCGCGGTGCGCGCGGCATCCAGCGAGTGGCCCTGGTTGCCCATCTGCGTGGCCAGCTTGGTTTCCTTCGCGCGCTTCGCCAATTGGCGCGCTTCGTCCACCGACCAGCACAGCGGTTTTTGCACGTACACGTGCTTGTTCAGATCCATCGCGGCCAAGGCAATTGGAGTGTGCATGTGGTCCGGCGTGGCCACGACGACAGCGTCAATGTCCTTCTGCTGTTCCAGCATCTTGCGATAGTCGGAATAACGTTTTGCCTTCGGGACCAGGTCGTTCTTCAGATGGAAAATGGCTTCGAGGCGCCCTTTGGCTTTCTCCGCTTCCGCCTGGGACATTGCGGCGCCGGTATCGCCCGGGTGGTCGATATGGCCCTTCAAGTTGGAAGCGTCCGTATCCAGCCGCGAAAGATTCTTGTCCGTGTAGCCCCAGTCCACATCGCAGAGCGCCACGATGTTCTGGCTGGCCAGGTTGATCAAATTGCTGCGGCCCATGCCGCCCACGCCCACGCAGGCGATATTCAACATATCGCTCGGCGGGGTAAAGCCGCGTCCCAGAACGTGCCTCGGCAAAATCGTGAATGCTGCCCCGCTCACGGCCGCTTTTTCGATAAAACTGCGCCGCGTCATTTCGTTCTTTTCCGCCATTTCCTTTTTCTCGGTCATTCGCTCCTCCGTTGGACAACCCGGCATTATGCCGCGTTGCGCGCCACTTTGCGACAACTAACTTCGCCGCTGAAATAGTTTCGGCCCTGCTCGCCTCTCACTTTCTATTGGACAGAAGTGCGCCGGATGGGGGCTGGCTTCCCGCGTATCCTGCCTGGCGTGAATCGTTGCCACTCACGGTCCCCAACTGCGGCAGGTTTCCTCTGCCAATTGCTACCCACACGCGCCCGCCAGATATGCAAGGCCGTGCTTAACAGGAATTATAGGAGCGCGGGTTAGTGAGTGGAATTCGATGTTGGCACATGGGCTGCCGTAGCCGAGCGACGAAACGTCACGACGACAACGACTTCGGAATCGCTGTCCGCCCCGCCCCGTCTTCCCGGCGCAAAATGCCACTGGTGGGCGGCGGCGACGGTTGCCAGAGTGAGTGATTCCGGGCCCCGCACGACTTCGATGGAATCGACCTGACCTTGTGAGTCGACCTGCTCGCACAAAATCACGCTGCCCTCGGCCAGCTTTGTCTGCGAGGATTCCGGTTCCGGGGCAACAATAGGCTGCGCTCCCCGCTCCGGCACATCTGTCAACCGTGCTTCATAACTGTTTCCCTGCGGCGCGCGGACAGACGTCAACGAACCCGGAAATTGAAAGACGATTCCAATTCTCGTCTCCACCACTTCTTCGCCGGAGCGGGCTGGTAGAAAAGTCCAGGTCTGCACTGCGGCGAGAGCTTTTTCCAGAAATGGGTTTTCCCCGCCCCGTATTCGTATGTCTCCCAGTCTCCCGCTGCTCTCGACAAGCGCATCGAGCACAACCTCGCCTCCGGAGAAAACTTCGGCGGGGTAGGGCGCGGCAACCAGGGAAAGTGGTGCGGGCGCGGAAAATTGTTTGCTGTGCGCTGCATCCGGCTCCACGCGCGATGAAGACCCCGAAACTCCCTGCCAAGCGATGCCCTTTTGCAACAGCAAGGCGATGGCGTAGTGAATGGGCACGACCGCTCCCATACCGGTGGTCTGTCTTTGCATGGCGTTCACCATGGCCATGGTGCCTCCATGCAGCCAGCGTCCTTCGACCAGGCCCACCACCTCATGCGATTCGCTGGAGATCACGGGCGCTCCGCTATCACCAAGAAGAACATCGTGGTTGAAGAGAAAGATTTCCGTGTCCGGTCGCCCCTTGTCGAGCTGAGTAAACCGGTATTCAATGACTTCTCCTGCCGGGCGGTCCTCAAGGA
This sequence comes from Candidatus Acidiferrum typicum, assembly GCA_002478115.1. Classification (GTDB taxonomy): domain Bacteria; phylum Acidobacteriota; class Terriglobia; order Acidiferrales; family UBA7541; genus Acidiferrum; species Acidiferrum typicum. Next base: position 66,836 of record DLMH01000196.1, read on the forward strand.
GCGCATCAAATGTATAAGGGTTTTTCAGCCGCGAAGGGCGCAATGCATCGGCCAGCACTTCGTGGGCCTGCTCGGGCCTGCGCGTCGCCAGTCGCAGGAAATTTACCGCGTATTTTCCTTCAAAGGGATTCGGCGTGGCCCGCAGCACTGCCACGTCGTGGTCCTGGTCCGCGATCACCACGGCAACTTTCACCAATCGCGGCGGTGCCATCGGCAACTGCAGGAGAATATAAGGTTGCGCATCGTGCAGTTGGCTCAATACGTGCGCCGCGGTGATGAGATAACCCTCTTTATTAATGAAGAAAGCGTTGCCATAAAAGATGTAGTGGTAGCCTCGTTCGGAGGGCGACTGATCGACAGGGTAAACGATGGGGCAAATGGCCGCGGAGAGCAGGGTGCCGGTTCCCGGCTTGTCGGAAGTGGCTCTTGTTGTTCGTGGAGACAGCAGGAGAAAAATCACGGCGAGAGAACCGAGGCCCGCTTTGCGGAATGAGCTCATGGCATGGAATCCCCGCCGGCGCCCGTCGTCCATTTCAGATCGAGAAGAATACTCCGTGAGCAAGTTGAGGCAACGGCCGGGCCGGCCCTGTTTCCTCCTGGCTCAACTAGCATAACCGTTCGTGACTGCCGCGCAATTGGCCGTTGGGACAGTGTTGTCAAGAAGTTCCGACTCGCTGGCAGGAGCGATTCCGCTGCGGAACGGACTACCCTATCACTCTGTTCCGTCAGCATCGAGCTGAGAGAGAATTTCCGAAGTCACGCCCCGGTTTTCAACGTGGCACACAATTATCTCAACATTGGGGGGATGAATCGTCGAAGGGCTGCGGATTATGGCGGGGCGAGCTGCCCGCTTGCACGAATCAGGTTAACGGCGTCGTGACGGCTCGCCGCTTCCATCTGTCGCATGACTCGGCGTATATGATTCTTCACTGTGAACTGAGACAAATTCAGGTTTGCTGCGATTTCCTTATTCGTCAGGCCGTTAGCCACAAGCCGGATGAGTTGGAGTTGCCGGGGAGTGAGGGCCTTCCGATCGCCATTCTGCGGATCCGATGTTTCGAGTCTCTCCTGTTTCTTTTTGCTCAGATGTTGTATCAGAGTCATGCAAAGGCTCGGAGGACAAGTGGCTTCGCCGCGGACAGCGGCACGCACCGCGGCGACGATCTCCACGGCCGAGGCGTCCTTGAGCAGGTAACCGCAAATCCCCAGGAAGACCGCCTTCAAAAAGACGTCTGGGTCCTCGTTCATGCCGAAAAGAAGCAGCTTGACTCCCGCGTCTTGGTCGAGGACGTCGTGCAAAAAAGTCGAGCGGGCCGTGTTGTCAAAGCAATCCGTCAAGACAACATCACAATGCGAGGAGATTATCTCGTCCTTAATGCTTTCCGAACGGCGGTTCACGCCGACTACGTTAATCTCCGAGCGCTTTCTCAGGAGCCGCGCCAGAGTGTCGCGCAGCAATCGATTTTCGGTCAAGAGGTAGACGCTAACTTGCGGGGATAACTTGAAGTCATCTGTCTGTCCCATATACACCCTCAGTTCAATTCATCCTTTCGAGAGGGCAAAACACCAGGCGCGGAGGAGGGGGGGGCGCAGAGGCACTTCACATATCTTGCAACAGGAGTCTAGTGGCAGGTTAAGCAGATGTCAAATAACTTTATATACGTCTAGCGAGTATAGACAAAAATGACCCAATTTGAAACGTACGGAGCTTGAAACGGCCTCGGTCCAGGCTTCAAGTGCCAATTCGACCACCTACTTTGAGTACTAATCAGGCTTAGTCCGTGCACCATTTTAGAACCTAGATGCAGAGAACATCACGCTCCCAGATGAAAGTTACGATGTTGTTTTTGCGCACGCCGTTCTACACCACTGTCGCAGCCCGCATAAGGCGGTGGGAGAAATGGTTCGCGTCGCCCGACGGCATGTCTTTTTTCTCGAGCCGAATGATTCGTGGGCGCTTCGGCTTCTGGTGCGCTTTAATCTTTCGTTTCCGTATGAGCTCGCGGCCGTGGCGGCCCACGAATTCGTTAAAGGTAGAATGCGAAATGGTCCAATTCCAAATTTTATTTACCGATGGACGGGGCACGAGGTGGAAAAGTGTGTGGCGGCCTATCATCCGGAGCGTAAAATCACCATCCACGCGCATCCATGCTGGGATTTCTACGTCAACGAATATGAGTTGCTGAATCGTAAGGAATCACGAGTCGCTCATGTAGCGGAAAGAGTCGGTCCGCGCAATCTCATTAGGTTTCTCCATGCAGCTCAGACCGCGTTGGACTGGCTCGCACTACTGCGGGCGCAAGGCAACAAGTTCTTCTGCGCCATCTCCAAAGGCGAACTCCAACCATGGATTGAAACGCGCGACGGGCAGTTCTATTTGAGGAGAGAGGTCAAGAGTAGCTCAGGTCCGGCTGAGCCAAGGACGAGTAAGGTTGCCGCGCGGGTTGCAAGCACTGGGGTCGGGGAAAATTGAATGGCGACGAGTGTCCGATACAAGAGTGAGAGCACATCCCTGCCGGTTGCGAAATCGTTTCGCGTGCTGGACGTGCGCGTGGACGCGGTGCAAATCCCCGATGTCATCGGCCGGGTGGAGGAGTGGATCGCGCGCCGCGATGCGTGTCGCTACATCGCCGTCACTGGCATGCACGGCGTCATGGAAGCACGGCAAAATGTGTACTTTCGGGAGGTCCCCAACAAAGCGGACTTGGTTGTTCCCGATGGTATGCCCCTGGTGTGGTGCGCGCGTTTGCGCGGCTACTTGCGCACTCTTTGGGAACTGGTGCAATCCATGCCTGAATATCGCGGCAATACCACTCTTATTTTTACTCCCGACCATGGCCGGGGAAAAACTCCTCATCAATGGCGCGATCACGGCCAGAAAATCCCCGATTCCAAGTACATCTGGCTGGCCTTTCTTGGTCCAGACACGCCCGCTCTCGGCGAGCGTTCCAAGGTTGCGCCCGTCACACAAAATCAGATTGCCGCCACTCTTGCGGCCCTTCTGGGGGAAGATTATGCGGCGGCTGTTCCCAAGGCAGGAAAGCCAATCACCGAGGTGCTCCCACATTGAATGCTGGTCTTAGGGCTTCGGCTGGATCCCCGTATATTCCGAACAGCACGGCTTCTCCACCGGCACAAAATCCATCACCTCTGCCCGCGTCTCGTCCGGATCCAGCAAAGTCAATTGCCATTTCCCGTCCCGCCCCAGTATGGGCTTCCCGGCAAGCTTCACCCCTTTTGCTTCCAACTCTCTCGCCGTCGCCTTGACATCCCGTACTCCCAGCGAAAAATGATACTGCACGCCCAGCTCTTTATGCTCCGCCGTCGCCGGAATATTCAGCATGTACTCGAGCCAGTTATCTCCATCCGGCACCTGAACCATGTACCAATCCGTTTCGTCTTCCTTGAATCCGCCATGCCAAAACACCTTGAACCCGAGTGTGTCCTCATAAAAGCGGCTCTCGGCCTTGCCGTCTTTCACCACAAAGCCGGCGTGAATCATCCGGTTGCTGATCGCCCCGGGTGGCAGCGCCTCCGCCGCACTTGCCTTGCCTTCCACAAACACGATCTTGTGCTGCTCCGGGTCCAGCACTTCCAGGTACTTCATGCTATCGGGTCGCCGCAGAATCTTCGAAGCCGGAATCCCTTTCGCCGTCAAGTAACTGGCCATTTGCTCCACGCTGTTCGTCGCCAATCCAATCTCCGGCAGAAACGGGCCTTTATCCCCCGCATCCGTCTTCACCAACTCCACGTGCTGCGATCCATTGATGCTGAAACAGGGATTCGCCACGCCCTGGCAACTGTCCCCGCCAGCTCGCAGCCCCAAAACTCCCCCATAAAATGCCTTGGACTTCTCGACGTCCGTCACCTTCACCTTCACATAGGCAATTCCATAAATCTTCGGCCGGCCCGCATCCTCCGCCGCATGCATCCACACCGCCATCAGCAGCACCGCCACACTCAGCATAATTCGCAGCATGTTTTTCATTTGCCCGCTCCACGCACCTCTAATTTACATCACTTGTGTACAACGCATGCGATCTTGCTGCCAACGACAAATACACCACCGCCTGAGCCGAAGCCACGCTACTGGCGATTGAATGGTGAAGGCGGGGGGAGTCGAATTCAAATCCCAATCCCATAATGTCCCCGTTTTCACAAAGTTACAAGCTGCAGACCCTTTCTCAATTGCTGCGCCCGGTTCACAACCGCACGCACGCCATAATATGCGATGTCAAAGGTTTTCTCCAGATATCTCACCCTGTCTCCAATATCTATAGCAACCTTTGAGCAGTTGTGAAGCAAAAACTAAACCGTTAATCTAGGCGGGATTAGCGAAATGCAGCCCGAGAGTATCCTTGTACAGCAGGAAGCTTTTGTGGCGGACTCTAACCGGCGAAGGATGGTTATCCCACCCGGTTGCGGCTGAATAAAAATGAAGAGGCTGAACAATTGAAAATCATCCGCCTGAAGACCGCGGTCGTGGAAGGAAATTTCGATTGGACCTTTGTCCGCATAGAAACCGATGAGGCCGTTACAGGTCTCGGTGAGTGTTTTTTCGCTCCTGGGCTTACCGCTATTCTGCGATCACTGGAGCCGCTTCTTCTTGGCGAGGACCCGCGCGACATTCACCGGTTGTTCCGCAAGCTACAACTGGCGACTTCAGGCGCCGGTTCGGTTGCCGGCATCATTTACAACGCGATCAGCGGCATCGAAGCCGCGCTTTGGGATGTGCTGGGCCAATGGCTCGACGTACCGATCTATCGCCTGCTGGGAGGAAAGTTTCGCGATAAAGTCCGCATCTATGCCGATTGCCACGGCGGCGAGGCCCTGGAGTCTTTGGACGAAGTGTTGCGTTCCCGCCGAGCCTCTTGGGACGCAATGGGCCCCGCACATGCCGCAAGAGATTACTACGGCGAAGCGGGCGAAGAATCCGCTTCTTCCCCCGACGAATATTGCCGGCGCGCTCTCGAAAAAAGGGCGGAAGGATTCACCGCCCTGAAGTTTGATCTGGATGTGCCCAGCACGCTCGGTTCCGATCCCCACAATCGCGTGCTCAGCAATCGCGCCATCGATCACATGGTGGGCTTGATTGGCGCCGTTCGCGACGCGGTGGGCAAGGATACCGATATCGCGGTGGATTGCCACTGGCGCTACAACGCCAGCGACGCCGTCAAAGTGGCGCGCGCGCTGGAACCTTTCCGGCTATTGTGGCTGGAAGATCCGGTTCCACCCAACAACACTGCCGCGCTCAAGGATGTGAGCTCGAAAGTGCGAGTGCCGATCGCAACCGGGGAGAATCTTTACCTCTTTGAAGGCTTCGAGGAAATCATCGCACAGCACGCCTTGAGCGTTGTTACCCCCGATCTTCAGAAAGTAGGGGGCTTGTCCGTCGCGCAAAGTATTGCCCAATTTGCCGACGTGCATACCATGCCCGTTGCTCCGCACAACATCAGCAGTCCGGTTGGCACTTTGGCTGCGGCCCACTTCTGCGCCGCGATCCCAAACTTTCTTGCACTCGAGTTTCACGCGTCCGAGGTTCCTTTTTGGAATGACCTGGTCGAGGGATTGCCAAAGCCAATCATTCAGAATGGATTCATTTCCGTCCCGGAGAAGCCCGGCCTTGGCGTCAAGTTGAATGAAGAGGTCGCGCGGCGTTACGCTCGCAAAGGCGAACCGTTTTTTCAATGAGCGCGCGTGCAACCCGTGGCGCTGGTGCGGTAGGCTAAGCCTCGAAGGATTTCGTAGGTTGCGGAACCTGCTGGCAAATTCGGCGCCAACGGCGACACAACAGCATTTGCAGCAGCATGTTTTAGCGTCGGTCTGCCGAGGGCATTCGTCTCTAGCCTGAGACAGAAGCATTCGCCTTGCGGGGCCAAGCGGAGGAATTGAGTTCTATGCCAATCGCGAAATTGGAAGTTTTGGGGAAAATTGTCGCTTCCGGTCTGGTCTGCGTGATCCGTGCGGACAGTCCCGACCAGGCAGCTCGCATCGCCGAGGCCTGCGCCCTCGGGGGTGTCGCTGCCATGGAAATCACCTTCACCGTGCCGGGAGCGACAGGGGTGATCGAGCATCTGGCGAAAAAGTTCTCTGGCCAGATTTTGGTGGGTGCGGGCACGGTGCTCGATCCGGAAACGGCACGCATCGCGATTCTCGCGGGCGCGCAATATGTGATCAGTCCTTCGCTCAACCCGGATACCGCGCGCCTCTGCAATCGCTATCAAATACCCTACATGCCCGGCGCCGGGACGGTCCGCGAAGTGGTCGAAGCCATGGAATGCGGCGCGGACATTGTGAAGGTTTTCCCCGGCGAAATCCTCGGGCCGGCATTCGTCAAGGCGGTAAGAGTGCCACTCCCCCAAGCATCGTTGATGCCGACCGGTGGCGTAAGCCTGGAAAATGTCGCCGACTGGATCCGCGCCGGCGCAGTTGCCGTTGCGGTTGGGGGCAACCTCACGGCGGGAGCAAAGACCGGCGATTTCGCGTCAATCACGCAACTTGCCCGGGCCATCACGGAAAAAATCAAAGAGGCGCGCGCCCAATGAGTGCGGCGAAGTTTTGGAAGTCTGACGACGAACTTTTCGCCATCGTGCAGCGCGAGCTGTTCACCTGCGTCGTGGGCGATGTGATGGACAAGTTGGATCTGCAGCACCAGTTCTTGCCGCCGCAGATTCAGCCTCTCCGGCAGGATATGGTCGTGATCGGCCGCGCTATGCCAGTTCTCTCGGTGGATGTGTTTGCCGAAAAAATCTCCGGCAGTGCTAACAAGTTGATGGACAAATCGTTTGGGCTGATGCTGGAAGCGCTCGACGATCTTCGCAGTAACGAAGTGTATGTCAGCACGGGCTCCTCGCCCCGAAATGCGCTGTGGGGAGAATTAATGAGCACGCGAGCCCGGAAACTCGGCAGCCGCGGCGCGGTGTTGAATGGCTACGTGAGAGATACCAAGGCCATACTGAATATGAGCTTCCCCACATTCGGTTTCGGTTCCTACGGACAGGACTCCGCCCCGCGCTACAAAGTAGTCGACTTCCGCATTCCCGTTGAGATTGCATCGGTGCGCGTGCGTCCCGGAGATATTCTTTTCGGCGACGTGGATGGGGTCCTGTTGGTTCCCGCCGAAGCCGAAACCGAGGTTTTCACTCGGGCGCTCGAAAAGGCCCGCGGCGAAAAGCTGGTAAGGAAAGCCATCGAAGAAGGAAGCAGTGCGGTCGAAGCATTCGAGAAGTACGGAATCATGTGAAGAATGGAGAGTCCTCAGCCCAGATTATGGCGTGGGGATCGGAAACCGTTTATGAAGATTGGGCTCGGCCTCTATCGTCACATGTTGACGCGCGATTATTACGATTTCGCTCGACAGGCCGGCTGTACTCACGTCGTCGTCCATCTGGTCGATTACTTCAACCAGGGCCCTGCCAACCCGCGCAACAATCAGCCCACCGGCTCAAAATACGAACCTTGGGGCTTTGCCGGAAATCCGAATGAACTTTGGACGGTAAAGGAACTCAGGACCCTTCGCGCGGAGATTGAGGAAGCGGGGCTGATCCTCGCCGCGATTGAGAATATCGACCCGGCGCACTGGCACGATATTCTGCTCGATGGTCCCCAACGTCCGCAACAGATCGAGAAGGTGAAGACCATCATTCGCCGGCTTGGCGAAGCCGGCATCCCAGTACTCGGTTACAACTTCAGTTTGGCGGGCGTATGCGGCCGTGTGAGCGTCCCTCTGGGGCGCGGCAATGCCGTCACCGTGGGGATGGACGGTCCCGTCGAAGAGGTGCCGGTCCCGAATGGGACGGTCTGGAATATGGTGTACGACCGCAACGCACCCGCCGGCAACTTGCCCGCAATTTCCCATGAAGAACTCTGGCGGCGACTGCAGAGATTTCTCGAAGATGTCATTCGCGTGGCCGAGCAGTCGGGAGTGCAGCTCGCCGCCCATCCTGACGATCCTCCCATGCCGACAATGCGCCAGCAGCCGCGCCTGGTCTACCAGCCTCACATGTATCAAAGGTTGCTTGACCTGGTTCCAAGCCGCAGTAACGCCCTTGAACTCTGCGTGGGAACTCTAGCCGAAATGACGGAGGGCAACATTTACGACGCGGTGGACCAATACAGCAAGCAAGGCAGGATTGCTTATATTCATCTTCGCAATGTCGTGGGGAAAGTGCCGCACTATCGCGAAACTTTCATCGACGAAGGCAATGTGGACATGATCCGCATCCTCGCGATTCTTCACCGCAACCACTTCGACGGCGTGATCATTCCCGACCACACCCCGCAGATGACCTGTGCAGCGCCCTGGCATGCGGGAATGGCGCACACGCTCGGTTTCATGCTGGCGGCGAAGGCAGTCATCGAATTTCCTCGGCGGCGCGATGCGGATCTGGAGCCCACGACTCGTGGAGACGAATAACCCGAACGCCGAAGCTGTCCAGGCACATTCACGCGTCCCCCTCATTATCGCAGCCAGTGTCTCCACTCTCGGGGGCCTGCTCTTTGGGTACGACAACATCGTAATCAGCGGGGCGATTGGTTTCTTAAGCCAACTGTTTCACCTGGACGCGGCGGGCGTGGGCTGGGCCGCTGGGTGCGCGTTGGTGGGATGCATCGCGGGTTGCGCGGCGGCAGGAAGCGTCGCTGATTATCTGGGGAAGAAAAAGGGTCTCGCGCTTTGCGCCCTGTGTTTCGTGCTTTCTTCTGTTGGCATACTTTTTGCCGCGAACCTTCATCAGTTTGTTCTTTGGCGACTGATTGGCGGCGTGGGCATCGGGGCGGCGTCCGTGCTTTCTCCGAACTACATTGCGGAGATTGCCCCGACGCGAGTTCGCGGCCGCTGTGTAACGCTTTATCAACTGGGGATTGTGGTTGGCATCCTCGCGGCCGTTTTTGTCAACATGCTCATTCAGCGCACGGGCAACGAAGCCTGGAACATTTCCACAGGCTGGCGCTGGATGTTTCTCGCCGGCGCTGTACCCGCGATTCTGTTCGGAATAATGATTCTGCCGGCGGTCGAAAGTCCGCGCTGGCTGATGAAAATGGGCCAGCGGGATCAGGCAATCGGCGTACTGGCCAAGATTAACGGCGCTGACGCTGCCCGGCTGCAAGCTGTTGAAATCGAGAGTGCGCTGGCGAGTGAAAAGGGGCACATCTCGGAACTTTTCACCACCTTCCGGCGCCCGCTGCTGCTGGGCATCATGCTGGCAGCGTTGCAACAGATCAGCGGAATCACGCCGCTCTTTTCCTTTTTGCCGGAAATTTTTCGCGCTGCTGGGACCGCGACCAGCGACGCATTTTTCCAGTCCGTGCTGGTCAGCCTCATCAATCTGATGTTTACCCTCTTCGCCCTCTGGCTGGTGGACCGCGCCGGCCGCAAGACCCTGATTCTGGCCGGGACGGGACTGCAATTTGTCTCGTTTGCATTGGTCGGCTGGTTTTATCACGTTCACGGGAGCGGCCTGGCAATCTTGATTTTTGTGATGAGCTTCGTCGCGGGTCACGCGTTTGGCAATGGCGTGGCCTGCTGGGTTATCATCTCGGAGATTTATCCCACAAAGGTTCGCGGCCGCGGCATGTCCATCGCTACGACCGCGCTCTGGTTGGTGGGGTACCTGGGAAACCAACTGTTTCCCATCATGCAGAAGCATTTGGGATCGGATGGTACTTTCTGGTTTTTCAGTGCGGGCGCATTGTTGACGTTCATTCTGGTTGGCTTGCTGATTCCCGAAACCAAAGGCCGGTCGCTGGAAGAGATCACGAAATTATGGATTCAAGAGAAACCACTCGTAGAACGCTTGCCCGGCTAGACGGACATGCAGGCTGTTTCGTTCAACTTTCCCTGCTCATCATGAAGTTTTATGAAACAGCCATAGCCGGATTCATTCGCTTTCGCACGTCAGGCGGCGCAGCGGTTTTACAGGCCCTGGTCATCTTCACTTTAATTCTTCTTTCGGGTTCCGCGCGTGTTGAGGCGCAATCGACAAACGCATCGCTGACAGGGCGCGTTACCGACTCGAGCAAAGCGGTCATCCCGGCGGCGAAAGTGATCGTCATCAATTCAGGCACGCGCATCCACTACGAAACCATCACGAACCAAACGGGCAGTTACTACGTGACGAACCTGCCTCCCGGGACGTATCGCATCGAAGTGGAGAAGTTGGGATTCAAGGTGGTGATCAAGTCCGATCTCATTCTCCACGTGCAGGACGCGTTGGAAATCAATTTTGAAATGGTGCTGGGTTCTGCGTCAGAGAGCGTCACGGTGCGGGGCGGAGCGCCGTTGTTGGATACCGAATCTTCGGCGGTAGGCACGGTAGTGGAGCGGCGGAAGGTGAATGAACTGCCGTTGAACGGCCGCAACGTGTTTAACTTGATCGAATTGGCGGCCTCCGTAGTTCCGCAGGGGAGTTCCACCGGGACGCCCGTGGGAGTGAATCCGTTCGGATGGGGGAACTATCAGGTCAACGGCTCTTTTGGGAACGAGAGCGCCGAGTACCTGGATGGCCAGCCGCTGAACATCGGTTACATTAACCTATCCATTTTGATTCCGACGCAGGACTCGATTCAGGAATTCAAGGTTCAAACCAGCAATCTTGGACCGGAGTGGGGCAAGTTTTCCGGTGGAGTAACCAATCTCAGCACCAAGACCGGCACAAGCTCCATCCACGGCGAAGCGTATGAATACCTTCGCAACAAGATCTTCAATGCAAACGATTTCTTCCTGAATGCCGACCAGAAGTCGAGACCCCCTTGGGTACAGAACCAATTCGGAGCAAATGCCGGCGGGCCTCTGAACGTTCCACACTTTGGAGGGCGGAACAAGACGTTTTGGTTTTTTAGCGCGGAAGGCTTCCGGTTGCGGACGAGCCAGCCTTTCACGGCCACGGTCCCCGACGCGCAGGAGAGAGCGGGTGATTTTTCGGAAATATGCAAGTCAGGTTTCACGGCGGGCATTTGCAACGATCGAGGGGTGGACGCGAGCGGCAAGCCGGTTGTGATTGACCAGATTTACGACCCTTGTGGAGGTATCGTGGACGCACAAGGAGCTTGCCCTGGGAGCAGCGCCACCCCCACGGCATTCCTGAACAACGTCATTCCGGCGAACCGGATCAATGCCACTTCCGCGAAACTGTTGTACCTCTGGCCCGCGCCTAATCACCCAAGCACGGCCACCAACAACTTCACCACTGCCGCCGCTACCGGTGGAGACCACAACCAGGTTGTCGGGCGCCTCGACCATAACTTTACGAATAAACAGAGGCTGTTTTTGCGCTTCAATTACTGGCACGTTCTGGACCTGCCCATTGATCCGCTAGGAAATGGCCTGTGCGCGGACCGCTGTGCCGAGGACTATCACAGCAACGCCTTTGCTGCAGGGTACACATACAGCGTTAATCCCACGACCGTGTTTGGATTTAATGCGAGCATCAGCCGCTTCAGCTATAACCGGACTCCGGAGAATTCCGGTTTTGACTTAACCACGATCGGTTGGCCGGCGAGTTATAACGGCGTCGTCCCCGCCGAGATGCGCACGCCACCCACGCCTTGTGTCGCGAACTTCGCGGACAGCATCATGTGCACTCAGGGTCAAAGCTTCATTCAGGACCGCAACACGCAATACTACTTGTCGCCGAGCATGTCGAAGCTGCGGGGGCGCCATCAATATCATTTGGGCTTCCAGTTCGAGGTCGGGCGGGATAACTACGCGCAGTCCAACATCGCGAGTGGATCTTTTGACTTCTGCGTTTCCGGCCAAGCGTGTTTCACCTCTTTACCCGGGGTCTCCGGGACGGGTTTTTCTTTTGCTGATTTTTTGCTCGGATATGCCGACAATTTCAACAATCTTGAAAACCATTTTTTTGCCCAAGCTGTCGTGCCGGACTTCACGGCAGGCCAGCAGATTTACCGAGCTTTGTATTTTGACGATTCGTGGCACGCAACGAACAGGCTCACCCTGAATCTGGGGCTGCGTTACGACCTGCAGGGTCCCTGGTCCGAACGATTCAACCGGCTGTCCTACTTCGACCCGACGGCGACGAACTACTTGACGCAGTTTCTTCCAGCGGGCTCGGCTCCGGTAAAAGGGGACGTCTTTCTGGTAAGCCCCGGCCACCGGAACAACATCCCGCTCGAAAAGATCGATTTCTCTCCCCGGGTTGGCCTGGCGTACAGCATCGATTCGAAAATGGTAGTCCGGAGCGGCTATGGGATTTTCTGGATTCCGAACTACGTGTCGTTCGCCCTGAACCCGCTGAACGATATGGTCAACGCCGGGACGACAACATATACCGGAACCGTGGACGGGACCCACCCGGTGAACACCATCGCTCTGCCGTTCCCCGCGGGAATTTCGGCACCGCCTGGACGGATCCTGGGCACCACGGGGACACAGCAATACCTGACCCAGGTCGTGCAGTCCATCACGGAAGCGAATCCGAGTGACCACCCCGAAGGCTACGTCCAGCAGTGGAACCTGGACGTGCAGCGGGAGCTGCCGGCGGGCTTCTTCGTGTCGGCGGCGTATGTGGGTTCCAAGGGAACTCACCTGCCGCAGTATTCCCAGCAGATCAATCAGATCTCCGACGCATTGCTTGCGCAGGCCGCCTCGCAAGTCAACCCCTCGCTTCCGGATCCCAGACAGGATGTGACTTTAGTGCAGCCAACGCCGAATCCGTTTTTCATCAATGGCCAGGCATTGGCGCTCTCAGGGCCCACGACGACAATTGGGCAGCTTCTGCGTCCGTACCCGCAGTACACGAGCTTGCAGCTTGCCGGCCAGGGATCGTACGACAGCATCTATCACTCGTTCCAGCTCACGGTGCAGAGGCGTTTTGCAGAGGCTGGCTCGTTGCTGGTTGCTTACACCAATGCGAAGCTCATCAGTGACACGGACACGCTGACGGCCTGGCTGGAGCCGGGCGTGGGAGGGATTCAAGACAATAACAATCTGCGCGGAGAGCGTTCTTTATCTTCGCAAGATGTTCCTCAGCGCCTGGTCATCAGCTACGTTCTCGATATTCCTGTCGGAAAGGGCAAGAGGTATCTCGCGGGCGCTGGGGGAACGCTGGACAAATTCGTGGGCGGATGGGGAATCGACGGCGTGACCATCTTCCAGCGAGGCTTCCCGCTGGTATTCACGAACGGGCAAGTTAACGGAACCACGCTTTTTGGCGGGGGGTCTCGCCCGAACGTCGTGCCCGGCTGCGACGCTACGGTGTCTGGAAGCACTACCTCCCGTCTGGGGGGATGGTTTGACACTGCGTGTTTTGCGGCGCCTGCCGATTTCAAGTTCGGCGACGAGGCGCGCGTGGATCCCCGGCTGCGTTCGGACGGAATTGCAAATTTTGACGTCGCGATCTTCAAGAGGACAAGATTCGGGAGCGACGAGAGGTTTGGCCTGGAGTTCCGCACGGAGTTCTTAAACCTATTCAACAGAACGCAATTCGCTCCGCCAAACACGGTTTGCTGTAGTGCCAACAATCAGAATTTCGGGGTCGTCACGGCAACGGCACAGGGGACAAATCCGCGGTTGGTGCAGTTTGCACTGAAGTTCTTGTTCTAGGGCGAGACGCGAAAAAGAGCCAGCTTATTTCACCTAATGCGTGCTCAGCGGTGATTCTGTACCGGGGTACTAGTCATTCACTCAGGAGTAGAAGTGCTTGTTCGTATCGAAAAATCTTCTCACTAATCGGCATCTGGTGTATGGTCTTAGATACGATCGGGGTTTCGACGGGGGAGTTCGGCGATGCCAAGGGTGCGTTGCTGATGATATCAGCAATATGGCGTTCAACGCTCAGTGGGGACCAACGCATGAGTTCTGTTCCGCAACGACGCCTGTTTACAATTCCCATTACCTTGAGCAGAAGCCAGGGGCGACCGGTTACCCTGCCGGATGTTCCCGAACGGCGCATTCCCAGCGATAAAGAAGTAATGGCCCGTCTGCAGTCGCACGATGCAGGCGCCCTGGAGATTCTCTTCCAGCGTTACGCCCGCCTGGTGTTCAGGATTGCGCAGGGCGTGGTACGCGATCACGGCGAGGCCGAGGATGTTGTGCAGGAAGCGTTTTTTTACCTGTATAAGAAGCCCATGCTCTTTGACGGGGCCAAGGGCACGGTAAAGAACTGGATCCTGCAGGTCGCGCTCCATCGAGCGCTCGACAGGAAGGCGCACCTGGCCCGCAGGGGGTTTTACCTTGGTACAGATATACGCTCGCTCGACGATACATTGTTGGGAGGGACGGATCTGGACCGTGAAGTAGGCGCGAAGCTGAACCGGGCATTTCTTCAGAAGGCTTTCGAGGAGCTGCCGGACGTTGAGCGCGTGACCCTCGAGTTGTTTTACTTTGAGGGGCTGGGCTTGCGGGAGATCAGCGAAAAGTTCAACCAGCCATTGGGAAATACGCGGCACCATTTCTACCGTGGTCTGGAACGGCTGCGTAAGAGTGCATTTGTGCAGAAGCTTCGGATGACCAAACGATGCTAAAGATACAGGGCGGTTGCGACGAGCATGACGAATTCAAAGAGCTTTGCGCATTGGCGGCTGCGGGCAGCCTTGAGCCTTTCGAGTTGCCCGAATTGCAAGCTCACCTGAAGCATTGCGAAAAATGCCGAGAGGTCTTTCGCCAGTACCAGATACTGACCACGCAAGGAATCACCGTCCTTGCGGACGCGTACATGGAAAGACAGGCGCAAGTAGGGTGGGACGGTGCGCTCGCGTGCGAGCGATTGTTGGCGCGCGTCCGGGCTGATCAGCAAACCGCCCGGGAACGAAAGAGTCCAGCGTCCGCTTGGGTCCCGCCTGACGTTTTGCGCCGGACGGCCGTGAGTTCCTTTGTAAAGATGGCCCTTGCGGCGTGCCTCATCTTCACCGTGGCCTACGGAGCCTACCACCTGGGTGCTCGAACACAGACGCGGACCGGCGCCAGCCTGACTCCCGTGGCTGCGGATAATGGGCTCCAACGGCTTGCAGACGAAAAGAGAGCGGCGGACGAATTGTCAGCCGCCCAGGCAAAGAGGCTGGCTCAACTGCAACTGGAAAGCGCGGAAAAAGGGCAGGAGCTGGTGCAACTCCGATCGGCATTACGCGCGCTGGAGGTTCATGCCAGCGAACTCACGGCCGCCGGCGGCCAGTCCGGGGCGCAATTGCGAGCGCTCTCGCAGCAACGGGACTCTTTAAACGCTCAGCTTCAGGCCCAGAGCCAGGCCTACTCGAATGACCAGACAGAATTGGCGAGCCTGCGCACAGAGCGCGACAACGCCGTGCTGCAAAGGTCGTCGCTGGAAGCCAAGATTGACGAACTTACCACCAGGAATCGAGATCAACAGCGCCACCTCGAGGACACCGGGCAGTTCCTCAGTTACGACCGGGATATCCGCGAACTGATGGGTGCCAGAAAGCTCTATATCACGGACGTCTTTGATGTCGACGGCAACAGCCGCACGCAGAAACCCTTCGGCCGGGTTTTCTACACGCAGGGGAAGTCCCTTATTTTCTACGCCTTCGATCTCGATCGCGTGCCGGGGGTGGTCAATGCCAGCGCCTTCCAGGTGTGGGGGCAGCGGGAGACGCCACAGGGAGAGCAGGCGTCGCCCAGGAATCTGGGCATACTCTATATGGACAACGAGTCGAATCGCCGGTGGGTGATGCGGTTTGACGATCCCAAGCAGTTAGCCGAGATCGATGCCGTGTTTGTCACGGTCGAGCCGCGCGGCGGCAGCCACAAGCCGACGAGCAAGCCGTTCCTGTACGCACTTCTTCGGAACGAAGCGAATCATCCGTAGGGCCTGCCGGATACAATTTTCCATATCCAGGTGGATTCGCCTCCCTAGCCTGCGTTTGTGTGTGCGTACGTACACGCTTTTGCTCATATTTATCACCTAGATGTATCGTTGGTACAGAATGAATAGTGCTTTCGTATTAATAGGTAAAGGGAAATGTCGAGGGAAAGGTGTTGCAACAAAGGGTTCCGCTAAGAGGAGCTCACGAGGGGTGTTTTATCTCTCCGAAACAGTATTAGTACTCAGCAAATCATGGAAGTTAGGAGCGTTTAAGAATGAGAAACTTGCGTTCTAGTTTTGTTTTCTTGTTGGGGTTTGCTCTCTGTCTTCTTTTCATGGGCGTATTCAGCAGTCAGACCTACGCACAGTCAACGTATGGGACCGTCTCAGGAACCATAACTGATTCCAGTGGGGGCGCCATCGCCGATGTGCAAGTCACACTAACCAATCTTGGTACATCCGAAAAGCACGCTCAGACCACCGGCACGGATGGTCTGTACCAGTTTGCGAACCTGTTTCCAGGCCGCTACCGGGTAGACGCCGAGAAAGCGGGCTTCAAGCACACCTCGCATACGGACGTCGTGGTTGAAGTGCAACAGACGTCGCGCATCGACCTGACCATGCCACTGGGCCAAGTCACGCAGACGGTTGAAGTCACGGGCGAGACGCCGCTGATGCAGCCGGAAACTTCTTCCCTCGGCCAGGTGATTGACCAGCGCGAGGCCAACGAACTGCCCCTGAACGGGCGAAACGTTTTCAACCTGGCCCAACTGTCTCCTTCCGTGGTTCCGCAAGGAAGCTCGCTCGGCAATATCGTGGGCAAGAACCCCTTTGATCTGGGAAATTTTCAGATCGGTGGATCCTTTGCGAATCAGGGCGCAGAGTATCTGGATGGCCAGCCGCTCAATATCGGCTACATCAATTTGCCGCTGCTGGTGCCAACGCAGGATTCCATTGGGGAATTCAAGGTGCAATACAGCAACTTGGGTCCCGAATGGGGAAAATTCTCCGGCGGAATCATCAATTTCAGCACAAAATCCGGAACCAATGCGTGGCATGGTGAGGGCTACGAATACTTGCGCGCCAGGATCCTGAACGCCAACGATCCTTTTCTGAAGGCCTCTCAAGTGAAGGCTGACGAACCGAATAAGACCCCGCCGTACACTCAGAACCAGTTTGGCGCGACGATCGGTGGCGCCGTCATAAAAGACAAGACCTTCGTGTTTGGCAGTTATGAAGGATACCGTCAGCGCGCGGGAATGGTCTTCACTACGACCGTTCCGACAACGACCGAGCGCACAGGCAATTTTGGTGACCTGTGCAAGACGGGTTTTGGGTATACAGATCCGACACTTCCCTCCGGCACGGCACCTATTTGTTCCGACACTGCCACTGTTCTAGTTGCCAATGTTCCAACTGTAGTACACACTGACCAGCTCTACAATCCGCTGACTGTATATCCGAATGGCACTCGGTTGCCAATTGCCAACAACGATCTCACCGGCACGAATCCAGTCACAGGTCTGGCCTATATCAATCCGACCTCCGCCTATCTGTTGAACAAGCTGATTGGCCAGCCCACAGGCTCCGGCACATTTGACAATTTCACGAAATCGGCGAGCACGGGCGGCGACATTGACCAATACGTCGCGCGCGTGGACCAAAACCTCACCGCCAGCCAGCACCTTTTTGGCCGCTTCACTTACTACAAGATGCTCAGCTTGTCTCAGGATCCGTACGGAACGGGACTTTGTAAAGACCGCTGCGGGGAAAACACGACGAGCAGGAGCATCGCTGTCGGATGGACCGATGCTATCAGTTCGACATTCACGGCCAGCTTAAACGCCAGTTTCAGCCGATACCACTACCTTCGCTCTCCTGTCAATGCGAACTTCGACGTGACCCAGGAAGGCTGGCCGGCGGCATACAATGGCCTCGTTCCCGGCTCCGAGCTCACGCCGATGACCCCTTGCTTCGGCCTCAGCGATACGCTCATCTCCTGCAGTCAGGGGCAGAGCTCCATCGTTGACTGGGACACGCAATGGAACCTCTCTCCACAATTCACCAAGATTCATGGCCGGCACACGTTTGCCTTTGGCGCCCAACTCGAGCAGACCTTTGACAACTATCTGCAAACGAACATTGGCGGCGGCATCGTCTCCTTTAACGGATCATGGACCTCTGCATTAGCGTCCAATAAGACCGGCCAGACACTCGGAAACGACTACGCGGACTTCCTTCTCGGCTACGGCTTGGGAATAGGCGCCGCATTTGGCAACCAGACCACAGGACAGTTGTCCATTTCCAAGCCGACCGCCGGAAAACAGACCTACCGTGCTCTGTACTTCGGCGATACCTGGAAAGTCACTCACAAGCTGACCTTGAACCTGGGCTTGCGCTATGAACTCGCTGGTCCCTGGTCGGAGCGGTATAACGATATGGACTACTTCAATCCCACCGCCACAAGCGCAGCGGTGACGGGTTGCAGCGGAACGCTTGGCAGCACTTGTCCCGGCGACCTCTTCCTGATTGGCAACGGGACAAACACGAGCAGAAATGCCCTGCCACTTCCCAAGCATGAAGTCTCTCCACGCTTGGGAGTTGCCTACGCGCTGAATCCGAAGACGGTCATTCGGGCGGGCTACGGCGTGTTCTTTATTCCCAACGATGTTTCGTTCCAGACCAACGCCATCAATGACGCAGTCAACCTCTCCGCTACAAATTTCTATGCAAGCGACAACCACGGGTTGTCTCCGAATAGCACTCTCAACCAAAACACCTGCACCTTATCGGGTGCTACTGCTGGGTCTCCTCCTCCTGGTGGGTTAGGAAACGTATTTACATGTGCCAACCCGGGACCATTTGGCCTTAGCAACAATCTCAACGCCCCAGCCGGGCGAAATCCTCTGCCGAATGTCTCTGCCTTCGGTGTGAATCAGTCTTCACTCACGTCCGCAGACTACGCCGGGTATAAGCCCGGGTATGTTGAGCAGTGGAACCTCGACATCCAAAGAGAATTGCCTGCCGGCTTCTTCGTGGATATAGCCTACGCTGGAGCCCACGGCGTTCACCTGCAGCAATACAGTACCAACGTCGACCAGATACCTGACAGCCTCATCGCAGGGGCCGCGGCTCAGTACGCCGCGAACCCGACCCAGCTCCCGACGATTGCTCAAACTGTCGGCGCGGCTAACTACCCTTTCGTCATTAATGGGGTTACGGGATCTACTTTGCCTGGTGCTTTAGGACCAACAGGCTTGGTTCAGGGGCAGTTGGAGCGTCCTTTCCCGCAGTTTTCGGGGCTTAACCTGTACGGCGATCCTTGCTGCAGCAGCAGGTATGATTCGCTGCAATTGACGGTGACCAAGCGGTTCAAGGAAGGCGGAACGCTCCTTGTCGCCTATACCAACTCGAAACTGCTCTCCAATACGGACACCCTGACGTCGTGGCTGGAAGGCGCCACCAACGGCGGCGTGGGCGGAGTTCAGGATTGGAATAACATGAAAGGTGAGTATTCGCTCTCATCGCAAGACGTCTCGCAACGCCTGATAATCAACTACGTTCTCGACCTACCGTTCGGCCACGGCAAGCGGTTTGCTTCGGACGCCACGGGAATCAAGGACAAGGTTATTGCCGGGTGGGGAATTGACGGCGTTACCACCCTCCAGCGCGGTTTCCCGCTGAAAATCAGCGATTCCGACGCGAATCTTCTTTCCGGTTTGGGGCTGGGCACTGGAACGATGAGGCCCAACGAGGTGCCCGGATGCGACAAGACCGGTCCCCGTACCACTATCGCATGGTTCAATACCGCATGCTTTGTTGATCCCGCGCCTTACACCTTTGGTGATGAGCCCCGCGCGGACCAGACTCTACGGCAAGACGGCATTATCAATTTCGATTTTGCCGTATTTAAGAGGACCTACTTCGGACCGGATAACAAGTTGAACCTCGAATTCCGGTCGGAGTTCTTCAACCTCTTCAACCGCAACCAATATGCGGCCCCCGGTACGGCCCTGGGTGCCAGCAACTTCGGCGTAGTCAGCGGCCTGGCGAACCTACCGCGACTTGTCCAGTTCGGATTGAAGCTCTCGTTCTAAATCACCCCCACCCCGGCTGCGGGGGATGCCTTCGGGCATCCCCCGCAAGCCAATTAAATCCTCAGGCCAAGGCTCGACAGTCTAAAGGGACTCACCCCTCCTCGATTGCCCCGCACTCATCGGTCGCGCGTGCTAACCGGGTGCAGCGTGGGGCAATTTGTGTCAAAATTCCGAATGCTCTGTCCTAGGATGCGCCGCAGTTTCAACCGCCGCGATTTTCTGCGCTTTGGGACGCTTGCTGCTGCTGTGCCAATTTTTGGCGATTTCTTGCGAGCTGGAACGCCCGCTGCCGCGGCGCCCATGTTTGAAGTAAAACCGCTGCGGGGCGTTGATTTCATTCTCCAGAATTCTCCCACTCGGAAAAAATTCCTGATCGAGACGATGCCGGGCGGCATTGCCCTCTTCGACTACAACAACGACGGCCTCCTGGATATTTTTTTCGTGAACGGTGGACGAATCACCGAGGACCTGCACGTTCCGGAGAATTTCGATCGCAGCGATCCGCGCTACTGGAATCGCCTGTACCGCCAGAATCGCGACGGAAGCTTTACAGACGTCACGCAAGCCGCCGGGTTGGCCAATGCGGGCAATGGCAACTACGGCATAGGTGTGGCTGTAGGCGACTACGACAACGATGGCTATCCCGACCTCTTTGTCGCGAATTATGGCAAGAATGTCCTGTACCACAATAATGGCGACGGGACGTTCACTGATGTTACCGCCAAAGCGGGCGTCTCCGGCGGAGGCTGGTCGGGTTCCGCGGGTTTCTTCGATTACGACAACGACGGCCATCTGGATCTTTTCGTGACCCGCTATATGGAATGGGACGCCGATCACAACAAGATTTGCGGCGGCTCCTGGAAAACGTACTGCCCGCCGGGTGAATTTCCCAGGACTACTAATCTGCTCTATCGCAATCGTGGAGACGGCACATTCGAGGACGTTAGCGAGCGTTCCGGGATTGCCGCCAAGAAGGGGCGAGCGCTGGGCGTGGCGTTCGCGGACTACGATGAGGACGGCTTCACGGACATTTTTGTGTCCAACGACGGCATGCAGCAGTACCTCTACCACAACAACGGCAACGGCACTTTCGATGAGGTTGCGCTGGATTCCGGGACCGCGCTCACGATGGACGGCAAGGCTATTTCGGGGATGGGGGCGGTCTTCCAGGATTACGATAACGATGGCCGCCCCGACATCATCGTTACGGTGCTGCCGCGCCAACTTTTCGGCTTGTTTCATAACGATGGTGGCGGTGTATTCACCTATGAGAGCCTCGAATCAGGCCTGGGCGGCCTGACCTCGGGCAGTTCCGGCTGGGGCGTGGGTCTGGAAGATTTCGACAACGACGGCTGGAAGGATCTGTTCGCTGCGCAAAGCCACGTGCTCGACAACGTCCAGGACATCGACTCTTCGTTGCAGTACAAGATGCTGCCGTTCCTGGCGTTGAATCATAAAGGCCACTTTGTGCCCGCCGATTCCGGGGTGACCACACCCATCGCTGCGCGCGGTGCCGCCTTTGGCGACATCAATAACGACGGTTGGATGGATGTCGTTCTCACGACTCTGGGCGGCCCTCCCATCCTCCTTCTCAACCGCGGCGGCGCCAATCATTGGCTGTCCATCACACTCGAGGGCACCCGCAGCAATCGTGACGGCTACGGCGCCCGCGTGCGCCTGAACGGCCAGACGCGCATCGCGACTTCGACCGCCGGCTACAACTGCTCCAACGACAAGCGGCTGCACTTCGGCTTGGGCGACGCCAAGACCGCGTCAATCGAGGTATTATGGCCTTCGGGGACGCGCCAGACGCTCAAAGCCGTTCCCGCCGACCAGTTCTTGAAAATTCGCGAGCCGGAGCATTCGTGATTACTGCAGCACTGTTTTTGTGGCTGGCCCTTCAGGGAGTTTCTCCTGAGGCTGCTCAGCACATGCAAGCAGGCGTTGAGGCGCATAAGCAAGGGCAGTTTGACGTGGCCATCAAGGAATTCCGCAAGGCCACGGAGAGCGATCCAAATCTAGCGCAGGCGTTTCTCGATCTTGGCGAAGTTTGCCTGGAAACCCGCGATTATCCAGCCGCTGTCGCCGCGCTCAAACGTGCCCTGGAGCTAAGCCCGGAGCTCGACGCCGCGCACCTGCAGTTGGGCTATGCTCTGCTGGCGCAGGGTTATGCAGAGCAGGCCATTCCTCACCTGGACCGCGTGCACGCACTGGAAGCTCTGGGCATTGCGCAAATTGAAACCGGACGCTACGAAGCGGCAGTGGCAAACCTCAGCGCTGCCTTGGTCAATCATCCCGGCAATCCTGATTTGCTGTACTACCTCGGCCGCGCTAGCGGGCTGCTCTCCAAGCGAAGCATCGACACCCTCATGAGCGCCTATCCCGATTCCGCCCGGGCACACCAGGCAATGGGAGAGAACTACTTTGTGCTCCGGCAGATGCCACAAGCCGAAAAGGAATATGGAGCAGCGTTGCAGCAACGTCCAGATTTACCCGGGCTGCATCTGGAACTCGGTTTGGTCTACTCCGGTGCCGCGGATTGGCCCAAAGCGGAGGAGGCCTTCCGCTTTGAAGCCAAACTGCAACCTGGCAGCGCAGAGGCGGCTTATCGTCTGGGATCCGCGCTGTTGCAGCAAGGAAAAGGTCAGGAGGCGCGTGCAGAATTGCAACGTTCCGACCATTTGCAGCCGGACATGCCGGAAACTTTGTATTCACTGGGCAAGGCTGCTTCGCTCGAGGGCGACTCAGCTCTAGCCGAGAAATCCTGGACCCGGTTGCTCGCGGTAGAAAAAGACACTGCCCTGGCGGCCCAGACGCATTTCGCTCTCGCCGCCTTATATCGCAAAGCGGGCGACGCTGCGAAGGCCAAACGCGAGATGCAGGAATATCAGAAATTGCAGGGAAAAATCCTCGAAACTCAGAATCCACCGAAGTAGCAGGACCAGTAGTAGAACAATTGTTCCGCAACTTGCCGGGCCAACTGACTTTGGCCTATTTCCTTCTATCTGTCTGCGGCCCTTCTTGGAGGGCGCGAGTAGAACTTGGCTTCGCGGCCAGTTTCGGATTGTCTAGACGCTATTTCGCGGTGAAACCAGGCACTGCCTCGGCGACGCCTATGTATTTGTCGGCGGCGCCGTAGTAGAAGAAGAAGCAGTCGCCTTTACGCGACAATCCTTCGACGAAAACCACGTTAGGCACCTGGCCCACTTTTTCCCAGTCTTTTTCCGGAGAGAAGATGGGCTGGTCGGTGCGTGCAACGAGCTTGCGCGGGTCGTGGCGATCAAAAATGGCCACGCCGGTGCGATAGACAAGATGGTCGTCGGCGCCATTGTAGAGGAGGACGATGCCCTGCGACGTCAGAATGGGCGGGGGGCCGGGCTCAACGACGCGCGCGTCAAACATTCCCTGACGGTTCGGAAGAACTGGAGTGCTAGCGCATGTTTGCCATTGCG
>DLMH01000061.1 GCA_002478115.1 Candidatus Acidiferrum typicum
AAACGCGCTTTCAGGGATGACGGATTTTGGGAGTTGGATCTGCCCTTTAACAATTCCGGCGAATCACATCTTGAACGAGAACGTATTCCTCTTGATCAGCGACGTCATCTGATCGTCGCTCACCGAGAGCCGGATGACCACGCGCTCCCCGGAGGGCGTCACACTCGCCTGGTCCAGCAGTTGCCCCAGTTCCGGGTTGTCCTTGCCGGCCTGGTATTTTTTGTAGAGCAACCCCGCGGTCATTAACTGGCTCAATGTATTGGCATCGTCGGGTGAAGCGCAGACCGCCTGAAATTTGCCCTCCAGGCCGCTGCTCGCTGTCACGCTGATGATCATGGATTGCATGTGCTGCACGAGTTTCGCCGCTTCGGGAAATTGCTCCACTTCCGGCGCCAGTTGGGCCATCGCCAGCCGCGTGTAGCTCGGGTCCAATACCGCCCACACCACGCCCGACCCGTTCACCTCGTTGATCAGGCTGAACAGCTTGTCGTTGCTCAGCAAACCTTCCTCGCCGCCATAGCGGATTTCGATCATCTTCTCAAGCAACTGCTTGTGGCCAAACGCCGCCTTGCTCGAATCAATGAAGAAGAAAAACAGGTCATTCGGCCCCACTCCAGAGCCGAAGGCAAACAGCGTGTATCCACGCGATTTGGAGGTGGCCAGCTTCTGCTGCTTGAAATACGCTTCCGTGGAATCCGGGTTGAAATTTCCCAGCGCGATCCCCACGATCTGTTCGCTCTCCGGGACGTCCGCAGCGCTCTTGGCGTCTTGTTTCGCAGCCGCTTGCGGCACCAGGCCCCACGCCAGTTCTTCCACCTGGGTATTCGTATCCACTCCGGCAGACGCCAGGAACTTTTCAAATTGCCGGAAGCGTTCCGGCAGCATCTGCTCCTGCAGGGCAGGGAACCACTTCATCGTCCGGGCTTGCTTCAAATCCGCGTACGCAAATTCCCCCACATTCTTCGGGAACAACGCAATCGTATCGGCGCTCAGGCTTCCCGCCTTCGCGGGTCTCGCGACGGCGGCCAGCAGTGCCAACACGGCACAGGCCGCCATCATCCGCTTGAGCGTATCAGTCCACTTCATGAAATGCTCCTTTCGGGGCTTCGGGGCAGACTCCAGTTTACGCTACATCCCATCCGCTAGCGGAGGCGTTTGCGCAGTTCGTCAACTTTCCCGCGCATGGCGGCAACATACGCCACATCTTTCAACCCTTCCAGATTGATCTCCACGTTTGCCAGGGCGCCATTTGCGCCCGCTATCGCCATTAGACGCGCCACGCACAGATCTGACTTCATAGATGCCGCAGCGATGGCCTCCAGTTGTACCAACCGGCCATGTAGCGCCGCCGCCTTTTCTGCCACTTCCAAGGGCACTTCCGCGGCGCCTTTCGTTGCTTTCTGGATGGCTTCCTCGCGCAGCCGCGTCTCCTCGCTGTTGCCTTGCGGCAGTTTGAACGCCACCATCACCGCATCATACGAAGCTGCGTCATGGTCAATCGCTTCGCTCAATTCGTCCGTTGCCTTTCGCAGTGCATCGAAATGCTCGCTGAGTTTGTCCACATACGCGATTTGCGACTTCTTCTTCCGCGATAGCCGCGCCACCATCTGTCCCAGCGCTCCCGCCAGTCCCGCCGCCAGAGCCGATACGCTGCCGCCTCCCGGCGCCGCCGTAGGTTCCGCCACCGCATCCAGGAACGGCCGCGCCAGGTTGGCCAGCTTTCCGTCCTTCGCTTCCACCGGCGCGCCGCTCAACACCGCGTCCAGCTTGTTCTCAAACACCTGCGCAGGCGAGAAGTTCTCCAGTTGCAGAAAATAATTGGCGGCCATCTCGATGGCCTTCTTCGGTATCAGCCCCACAATCTCGCTGCCCACCGGCACCGCGCCATAGCGCTCCGCCTCGCGCTTCACCATCTCGTAGACCCGGTGCATCGGCGTCTGCTCAAAATCCGTCAAATTGATGGACACCTGTGCCAGGTTGCGCGCTTTCAATTCCACGCCCATGGATTTCACGTAGCGCAGCCCGCCGCTTGAAAACCGTATGGCCTTCGCGATCTTGTTGGCGATTCCCACATCCGGCGTATTCAGGTTCACGTTGTAGGCAATCAGGAACTTCCGCGCGCCCACCACCGTAACGCCCGCCGTCGGATGCACTTTCGGCTCGCCCACGTCCGGCTGGCGATCGAGGTTGCGCTTCATCGCGTCGCGCAACCCCTCGAACTGCCCGCGCCGGACATTCTCCAGGTTGACGCGGTCCGGCCGCATCGCCGCTGCTTCGTAAAAGAAAACCGGTATGCGGTAGCGCTTCCAGAGTTCACTGCCCACGCGCCGCGCCAGCGCCACGCAATCTTCGATCGTCACGCCCTCAATGGGAATGAACGGCACCACGTCCGTCGCGCCGACCCGCGGGTGCGCTCCCGTGTGCACGTTCATGTCAATCAGCTCCATGGCGCGGCCTGCGCCCAGCAGCGACGCCTCTCCGACAGCGTCAGGATCGCCCGCAAGCGTAATCACGCAGCGGTTGTGGTCCGCGTCCATCTCCTGGTCCAGCACGTAGACGCCCGGCACACTGCGCATGGCCTCCACGATCGCGCTGACCTTCGCGGGATCGCGTCCCTCGGAAAAATTCGGCACACACTCAATCAATCGTTTCATGGGCTAGGTTCCGTCTTTGTAGGGGAGCAGTTTCTCCGCGCCCCGGTTGGCTAAGACTCTTTCAATCCCGCATGTAAATGATTTCGCCGCGTTTCATCGTCATCCAGCAGCGATTCATCCCAAAATAATAGGGAATTTCGCGGTAATCCTCCACTTCGAATACGGCCAGGTCCGCTTGCTTGCCCGCCTCCAGCGAACCGATTCGCTTTTCTCTGCGAAGCGCGTAGGCCGCGTTGATCGTCGCCGCCGCAATCGCTTCCGCCGGGGTCATCCGAAGTTGCGTGCACGCCAGCGACAATATCATCGGCATGCTCATGGTCGGGCTCGTCCCCGGATTGTAGTCCGTCGCCAGCGCCACGATGGCCCCCGCCTCGATCAATTTCCGTGCCGGGGCATACTGCTTCAGTCCTAGATGAAAACCGCAACCCGGCAGCAGTGTCGCTGCCGTGCGCGAGTTCGCCAGCGCCCAGATGTCCCTGGCATTCACCTGCTCCAGGTGATCGCAGCTCGCCGCTTCCAGCTCCACCGCGAGTCGCGTCGCTCCCGTGTGCGAAAGTTGCTCCGCATGCACCCGCGGCGCCAGCCCGTGCAGCTTGCCCTCGCTCAACACGCGTTTCGACTCTTCCCGCGTGAACGCCCCGCGATCGCAAAAAACATCGCAAAATTCCGCCAGGCGGTTGTTCACCACTTCCGGCAGCAACTGCTCCACCAGAAGCTTGATGTAACGTTCCGCACCGTCCGGCAGGCTGCGAAATTCCGCCGGCACCGTGTGTGCCCCCAGAAATGTCGAAACGATTTCCAGCGGCTGCTCCGCATTCAGCTCCCGGTGCAGCCCAAGGATTTTTAGCTCGCTCGCTACGTCCAACCCGTACCCACTTTTCGCTTCCACCGTTGTCGTGCCGTGCGCCGCAAATTCCTCCAGCGCCGCGCGTGCCCGGCGTTTTAATGCTTCCGCCGTCGCGATCCGCAGCTTCTTCGCGGAGTTCAGTATTCCCCCGCCCTTGCGCGCGATCTCCTCGTAACTCGCGCCCTGAATCTTCAGTTCATATTCTTCCGCGCGGCTCGCCGCATGGATCAGGTGGGTATGCGAATCGACGAAACCCGGCAATACGACGCGGCCTCCCACATCGAACTTTTCCGCCCGCCGCGCTTCCGCTCGCTTCTCCACTTGCGCCCGTGGCCCCGCCGCCACAATCTTCCCGTCGCGCACCAGCAGCGCGCCATCTCGAATGAAGCCCAGCTTGGAAAGGGAACTGCCTCTTCGCGGAACTCCGCCGCGCAGCGTCAGAATCTGCGCAGCACCTGTGATGAGTAAGCTGTCGCTCAATGCGCTGCTATTATGTCCGACCCGCCAGCCAATTGCACCTATGCACCGGCGGCCTTGCCTCGATACGCCGGCGCAAACACTTCCTTCACAAACGTCTCGATCGAGGTGGGCGTGGTGTTCGCCGCCGAACGCGGCTCCGTTGCCGTCACGATCCCGTTGTTGATCCCCTGGAACATTTCGATGAAGCTAGCCACTGTCTTTGCCGGCGCCCCCATCTGCTCCAGCACTTTTTCCACCTGGTCGTAGGGAAACTGTACATAGCGCAAGTCCGGCTTGCCCAGTCCCTTCGCAATCACCGCAACAACTTCAATCAATGTTAAATCCCGTTCGCCCTGCAGTTCCTGTGTGCGCTTCCCGTTGAAATCCAGCTTCAGCAAGCGCTCCGCTGCATACGCCCCAATGTCCCGCGTCGCGATCATCGGAATTTTCAGGTCGCCTTTCAGGGCGCCTCCGAAAAGCCCCATCATCTGAATCATCTGAATTCCCGTCAGGTGATTCTCAAAGAAATACCAGGCCCGCAAGTGCAGCAGATTCAGCCTGTCGATGGCATTCAGCTTCTTCTCCGAATTGTGCAGGCCCGCGATCGGGCCCGTTCCCGCCGGCGCCTGCGCTCCGTAGCTGCTCAGATTCACCGCGTACTGTAACCCCGAATTTTTCACTGCTGCGCTGAAAGCGTCGCTCGTCTTTTCCTGATTCGCGCGATAGTCCGGCGAAGTCATGGACGGTGGAATCATCAAGAAGGCCGCGCGCGCCCCGGTCAGTGCCCGCGTCATCGCTTCCGCGTCCGCGACGTCCCCCACGAACGCCTCCGCGCCTCGCTTCACGAACGGCTGCAGCCGCCCGGCGCTTCTTCCCACCACGCGTACCTTCTCACCCTTCTCGAGCAGCGCCCTGGCGATCACCGACCCAATATTTCCTGTCGCCCCCAAAATCGTGTACATCTTTGTACTCCTCTTCTGAAGCTCAACGTATCTTCCGCTTCGCCCGCCATTTCACCGCGCCGAATCCCTACATCATCGGCACCTTCACGCCTGTCTTCTTCGCGAACTCAATCGCCTCCGGATACCCCGCATCCACGTGCCGCGCCACGCCCAATCCTGGGTCATTCGTCAATACTCGTTCGATGCGCTTGGCCATCTCCGGGGTGCCGTCCGCGCAGGTCACTTGCCCGGCGTGTTGCGAATAGCCAATCCCCACTCCGCCGCCGTTGTGGATGGATACCCACGAAGCCCCGCTCGCCGTGCTGACCAGCGCGTTCAGCAACGGCCAATCCGCAATCGCGTCAGAGCCGTCCTTCATCGCTTCCGTCTCGCGGTAGGGCGAAGCCACCGAACCGCAATCCAGGTGATCCCTCCCGATCACGATCGGCGCCTTCAATTCGCCCTTGGCCACCAGATCATTCAGCGCTAGCCCGAATTTGTCCCGCTCGCCGTAACCCAGCCAGCAAATGCGCGACGGCAGTCCCTGAAATTTCACCTTCTTCTGCGCCATCTGGATCCAGCGCTGCAAGTGCTCGTTTTGCGGAAACATTTCCAGCACGAGTTGGTCCGTCCGCGCGATGTCCGAAGGCTCGCCTGATAGCGCCGCCCACCGGAACGGCCCTTTGCCCTCGCAGAATAGCGGCCGGATATACGCCGGCACAAACCCCGGAAAGTCATACGCGTTCTTCACGCCGGCTTCATACGCAAACGTGCGGATATTGTTGCCGTAATCGAACGTCACCGCGCCCAGCTTTTGCAGCTCCAGCATGCCCTGGACATGCTCGCCTATAGCTGCGATCGCTCGCTTGCGGTACTCCTGCGGGTTGCTCTTGCGCAATTCCAGCGCCTGTTCCAGCGCCATTCCGTTCGGCACGTACCCGTTGATCGGGTCGTGCGCGCTGGTCTGGTCCGTCAGGACATCCGGCACCACGCCGCGCTTGGCCAGCTCCGGAATCAAGTCCGCGCAATTGCCCAGCAGACCCACGGACGTTGCCTCGCGCTTGCGCACCGCATTTTTCAGGATGCGCAGCGCCTCATCCAGTGAAGTCACCATCACATCGCAATAGCCGGTCCTCACGCGACGCTTGATCCGCTCCGCATCCACGTCAATGCCCAGAAATGCCGCGCCATTCATCGTTGCGGCCAGTGGCTGCGCCCCGCCCATCCCGCCTATGCCGCCGGTCACCACCAGCTTCCCGCTCAGGTCGCCGCCAAAATGTTTCCGCCCGGCCGCGGCAAACGTCTCATAGGTTCCCTGCAAAATTCCCTGCGTGCCGATGTAGATCCAGCTTCCCGCGGTCATCTGCCCGTACATCATCAGTCCGGCGCGGTCGAATTCGTTGAACTTCTCCCAATTGTTCCAGTGGCCCACCAGGTTGGAATTGCACAGCAGCACTCGCGGCGCGTATTCGTGCGTCCGGAACACGGCCACCGGCTTTCCCGATTGCACCAGCAAGGTCTCATCGGACTCCAGCGCCCGCAACGATTTCACGATGGCGTGGAAGCAATCCCAATTTCGCGCTGCTTTTCCGGTGCCGCCATAGACCACCAACTCGGCGGGCTTCTCCGCGACGTCCGGATCCAGGTTGTTCAGGAGCATGCGCAGCGCCGCTTCCTGTTGCCAGCCTTTGCAGGAAAGCTGCGTCCCGCGCGGCGCGCGAAATGGCCCCCGGCCGGTTGCCGGATCATTCAGAATCGGTGTGATCACGCTCATGGGTTCTGCTCCTACCCCATCTTAACCCACTGCCAAAGGCACTTGAAAATAGCACACCGCCCCTCTGCGCGCCTCAGTTTGGTTGTCCTGCGGCCTTCCGAACTCTTGGTTCCTGCTCGCTGATTTCTGATAACCGTCAAACCCTAACAAGTTTCCTGCCCCCGCACCCGCGCTCGCTGTCAATATTGCGCCACCGTACTCCCTTGCGGTACATTCAAGCTCGCCCATGAACTACGGTTCGCTCCCCTCACGCTTCCTACAAGCCGTTGACGAGCGCCCGTCTCCTCGGGCGCAACTCGTTCGGCGTTCCGAAGGCTGGGAGCCCATCTCTTCCCAGGAATTCCTGCGACGTGTTGCCGGGCTGGCCCACGCCTTGGTCGAACTCGGCGTGAAACCCGGCGACCGCGTCGGCCTGTTCGCCCCCAACTGTCCCGAATGGCATACCGCCGACTTCGCCATCAGCGGTTCCGGCGCTGTCACCGTTCCCATCTACTTCAACGAGTCCGTTGACCGCATGGCCTATATCCTGAATCACTCTGGCGCGCAGGTTCTCTTCATCTGCGGCGAGGTGCAGCTCGGAAAATTCCTGCAAGTCCGCGGTGAACTGAAAGACTTCCAGCAGGTCATCGTTGCCGAGGTTGGCGACACTCTTCCTTCCGAGTATTTGCGCTACGAAACCTTAATCGCCACTGCCGGGGGCCCGGAAATCGCTTCCTACCGCATGCGCGCCGCCCAGGTTCTTCCCAGCCAGCTCGCTTCCATCATCTACACTTCCGGCACCACCGGCGAGCCCAAGGGTGTCATGCTGACGCACACGAATTTCAGCTCCAACGTCAGCGATTCGTGTCGTGAACTCGTCCTCAAGCCGGGCGTGGATCTGGCGGTCTCCTTTCTACCGCTCGCCCACGTTTACGAACGTACGCTCGACTACGTCTTCATTTTCGGCGGCTGCCCTGTGGCCTATGTTCCGGTGATTGAGAACGTCGCGCAGGTCCTCGTCGAGGTCAAACCCACGATCCTCGGCGCTGTCCCGCGCTTCTTCGAGAAAATCTACGCGCGCCTGATGGAGCAGGGCAC
This sequence comes from Candidatus Acidiferrum typicum, assembly GCA_002478115.1. Taxonomy (GTDB): domain Bacteria; phylum Acidobacteriota; class Terriglobia; order Acidiferrales; family UBA7541; genus Acidiferrum; species Acidiferrum typicum. The sequence continues at coordinate 7,753 of DLMH01000061.1, forward strand.
AAAGACCACCGGCGCCAAACGCAAGCTGTTCAATTGGTCTATGAAGCTCACCAGCAAAATCGCTCCCTGGCGCTGCGGCGAAGGATCGGCCACCCTCGCTACGAAATTGCAATGGACCCTCGCCGACAAGCTGGTGTATTCCAAAATCCGTGCCCGCACGGGCGGCCGCCTCCGCCTCGTCATGTCTGGGGGCGCGCCTCTCTCCAGGGAAATGGCGCAGTTTTTTTGGGCCATTGGCATTCCCATCTATCAGGGTTATGGTTTGACGGAAACTTCACCCGTCCTCACCTCTACGTACCCCCAAAACCGCGTCGGCAGCTCTGGCCGCCCCATCGCCAATGTTCAGATTCGCATTGCCGACGACGGCGAAATCCTCGCCAAAGGCCCTTGCGTCATGCAGGGCTACTACAAAGATCCCGAAGCCACCCGCGCCGTTCTTTCCGAAGACGGCTGGTTCAGCACGGGCGACATCGGCTTCTTGGACAAGGACAACTACCTCTTTATCACCGACCGCAAAAAGGACCTCCTCAAAACCGCCGCCGGCAAGTTTGTAGCCCCGCAGCCCATCGAGAACATGCTCAAGACTAGCCCGTACATCCTCAATGCCATGGTTGTCGGCGACCAGCGCAAATTCATCGTGGCCTTGATCGTTCCCAACCCGGCCATGGTCTCCGCCAAGCTTGCCGAGCAGGGCCTGAGATTCGCATCAGACGCGGAGCTCGCCGCCCATCCGCGCTCTTATGCCCTCATCGAAGAGGAAGTCCGCCGCCTCACCGCCCACCTCGCCTCGTACGAAACCATCAAGCGTTTCGCTCTCCTTCCCGACGACTTCACCTTCGATAGCGGCAGCCTCACCTTCACCATGAAGCTCAAACGCCGCGTCGTCGAAAAGCAGTACCACGACCTGATCGACAAGCTCTTTTCCGACGTCATCGAGCCACGCCCCCTCACCCGCGACTAACCTTCCTCCCCTCTATCGTCTCCGTCCCATCCCCAGAACAGCTTCTCGGTGCCCGTTCTCTTCTTTTTTTCGCTGTGAACGCGGTGTTTAAGTCCTTTTCCTCCCCTCCTCGGCCTAACCCACAATCTCTCACGTTGCCGGATTCTCATTCCTTGTGCGAGAGTAAGCTTATGGCTTCCCTCAGAAACGCTCGCATGGTCATCACCGGCCGCGGTGGGCCGGAAGTTCTCCAGTGGGTCGAAGACGACCTGCCAACGCCCGGTCCCGGTCAGGTGCGCGTCAAAGTCATCGCCACCGGCGTTGCCTATGCCGACATCCTCATGCGTCACGGCCTCTATCCCGTCTCGCAAGCCTTTCCCTTCGCTCCCGGCTATGACATCGTCGGCGACATTGACGCTCTAGGCGATGGTGTCACCGGCTTCGCGCTCGGCCAGCGTGTCGCCGCCCTCACCATGATTGGAGGCTACAGCCGCTACCTGCTCGTTCCCGCCGCGCATCTCGTTCCCGTGGCTGACAACCTCGATCCCGCCGAAGCCGTCAGCCTCGTTCTGAATTACGTCACCGCCTACCAGATGATCCATCGCGTCGCAAAACTTCGCGAGGGCCAGAGCTTCCTCATCCACGGCGCTGGCGGAGGTGTGGGCACCGCCGCTCTCCAGCTTGGCAAGATCGCCGGCCTGCGCATGTTCGGCACGGCTTCCAAGTCCAAACTCGAACTCGTTTCCGCTCTTGGTGCCACACCGATCGACTATCGCGCGGACAATTTCCTCGATCGCATTCGGCAGCTCGTTCCCGACGGACTTAACGCCGTCCTCGATTCCGTCGGCGACAAGACGCGCACCGATTCCTATCGTTGCTTGCGCCGCGGTGGTTATCTGGTCTGCTTCGGCGTTTCTTCGGCAGTCGAGAAAGGGAAGCTCTCTGCGGCTCTGGGTTTTGCGTGGCTAGGGATGATGAAGCTCGTACCGGATGGCAAGCATCCCGTCTGGTTCAACGTCAAATGGCTGCGCGATGCCCATCCCGACTGGTTCCGCGAAGATCTCTCCAAGCTTTTTGCCATGCTCGCCGCGCGCCAGATTCAACCGGTCATCGCCGCCAGGATGCCGCTGCGCGAAGCCGCGCGCGCCAACGAGCTCCTCGAAAAAGCCCAGGTTTCCGGGAAAATTATTCTGCTCTGCCAGGAATGAAGCCACGCGCGGCAGTGCTCGCCCTGCCGCTTCGCAACTTAACAGTGTGTGGGAAAAGCACAGTTCCGTCATTCCGAACGGAGTCTGCGGAGTGAGGAATCCCTCTTTTCTTGGGGTTGCTTCAAAGAGAGATTCCTCGCTTCGCTCGGAATGACGAACCAAGCCACTTTTTCCGCAGCCTTTTAAATCATTCTGCCGCCGGGCCTGCCGGCTCCTTCGAACAAGCACAGCAGGTTCGTCATGCTGAACAATTCGCTTACCTGCTGGCTTGCGTTGATGATCTCGATCCGGCAGCCCCGCGTGCGCCCACTCACGTACAAGCCCACAACCGTTCCCAGACCCGCGCTGTCAATCTGCGGCACTCCCTGCAAATCCAGCACGATCCGTTTCCGTTCCGGAATCAGCGGCTTTACTTCATCCTTCAGGGAAGGCGCATTCTCATACGTCAATCTGCCAAAGCATTCCACCACCGTCGCGCCCACTGCCTCAAAAGAGTGCACTCGAAATCCGCGCGCTGAACTCCTTGCGTCTTCCGTGGACATTAGACCTCCCGCCGCCCCTTCCCTCCGTGTCCCAGCCAATCCCAGAGTCTTTATCCCACTCCCCCGCCAAACACAAGCAGGGAATACGGACCTGGGCTATCCTGCTCGCCGCAGGCCTGCCAGCCGCCCTCCTCTGGCTGCCGCCCTCGATTGTGGTATACCTGAATACAACCCGAGGAGAAATCGTTTGAAGCTCAAAGAAATGGTCTATCTTTTTGGCCTGAAGCCCACGCCGAAGACCTTTCCCTACGAACTCCGCCACCTCGATCTACCCTCCGACGGCAGAATCACCTACGCCAGGTGGCTGCATCCCAAGGAGCACGGCCGCCCGATGTCCCAGGAAGTTGTGGATGAGCTGCGCAAATTCCTTTCACCGGGCGATGTCGCACTGGATATTGGCGCGCATACTGGCGACACTACCCTCCCCATCGCTCTCGCCACAGGCAAAACGGGCTGCGTCCTCGCTTTCGAGCCCAATCCCTACGTCTTCGCCATTCTGCAGCAGAATGCCGCCCTCAATCCGGAGAAGACGCGCATCATTCCGCTCATGTTTGCCGCTTCCCCTGAAGACGCTTCCCTCGAATTCCACTATTCCGATTCCGGATTCTGCAATGGCGGCAGCTTTGAGGGCATCAGCAAGTGGTTCCACTTCCATGCCTTCGCGCTGCAGGTGCAGGGCAGGAATGTTCACGCTCTGCTGAAGCAATCGTATCCGGAGCTGATCCCCAAGATTCGTTTCGTGAAGATTGACACCGAGGGCTACGAGCCGTTCGTCCTCGAATCGCTGCGCGAGCTGATCACACAGACCAGGCCGTATATGAAAATCGAAGTCTACACGCACCTGAGCCGCGAGCGACGCCGGGCCTTGCACCGCTCCATCACCTCCTTGGGCTACACCATCCGCCGCATCATTGACGATAGCCACTATTGGGGCGAAGTCCTCGCCGAGGACGACATGACCAAGTGGCGCTGGTTTGACATCTTCTGCCTGCCCAACCCCACTTCTTCCTGAATCTGTTCCCGGATTTTCTTTCTGCACCGCCCGCTACCCGGTGCGGAAGAGGAAATGCCACGCCACATCCACGGCCGCATGCACCAACGTTGACGCGAAAATCGAGCCGCTCTTTCGCCACGTCCAGCCATAGAATATTCCCGCAATCGTCGCCAGCGCCGCGTACCGCCAGTTCGGGAAACCCATGTTTGTGATGTGCGAGAAACCGAAGAGCAGCGACGCCGTCCACCATCCCGCCCAATCCGTCTTGGAATCCCGCGCCAGCAGATTCTGCAGCAGCCCGCGAAACAATAACTCCTCCGGCCACGCCGTGAACACCAAGATCGCCAGCGAACTGAACAGCAACCCGCTCCACCGCTCCCACTGTGGCGCGAACGTGAGGAAGTGCATCCCCGTGCCCAGTGGAACCGCGATGCAGCCGAACGCCACGAAGCTCCCCAGCACATAGAATCCCCAGCTTTTTCCCCATCCAATCGAATAGCCAATCCCTTTCAGCCGCCGCACCAGCACAAACGCCGCCAGCGCCACATTCACTGCCACCAGCACCGTCATCACATAAGCCAGCCGCGCATTTGGAAATGGCCACAGCCAGTGCGATGACCCGAACTTCACGAACACCCAGATGCCCGCCAGCGTCACATAATCCTGCCACGCTCCGGGTGCCGCTCCTCCCGCAGACACGGCCAGGCCCAGCGGCACAAAGATCAGCCCTGCCATCGCGCCTGCGCGCGCCACCGCAAACGTTCCCGTTCCCAACAGGTACACCACGTAAAACACAAACACGCACGCGCCCAGGAAAAACCCGCCGCCCGGCCCGAATTTTTCCGCCCAACCTTCTGCCACATCGCGCGCCGCGAACGCCAACATCAGCAAGAGGAAAAATGCAAAAACGGTCAGCATCGCGCCAAACGCGCGCCCTCCGTATCCCTGCCACGATGCGTACAGCGCCCCGCCAAGGCACAACCCTGCCCAAATTCCCAACACCGCCCAAATCCCAAGCTGTCTCATCCCGCTTTTTCCTCGCTCCTCATTTTCTCGCCTGCCTACAAACCGGCATCCCTGCGATTTCCTCATTGCACACCAAGCCTACTCCTGGCTTGCCCTGGCGGCCCGCTGACTGATACGTATTGGGTAAGCAGAGTATCCGCGCCACGCATTCCCAGGGTTCCGGATCGCTGGTCGCTGATATCTGATAACTGGTAAACCCCAATTGAAACGCCTCTCTTACATCGACTGGATGCGCGGCCTCGCTTGCCTCCTGATGTTTCAAACCCATTGCTACGACTCTTGGCTCCGCCCTGAGCAGCGCGAGACACCGTTCTTCCGATTGTCGCAACTCGGCGGCACACTCCCCGCGCCGCTTTTTATTTTTCTTGCAGGCGTTTCCGTTGCCCTCATCACCGGCAAACTCCGCGAGAAGGGAATTGCCCGCAACGCTATCGCTCGCCAAACTATCCTCCGCGGCGCCGAAGTCTTTGGCTACGGTATCCTCTTGCGCATCCAGGAGTTTCTCCTCGGCTTCAGGTCTGCTCCCTGGACCGATCTCCTCCGCGTTGACGTGCTCAACATCCTCGGCCTCTCCATAATGTTGATGGGCGTGCTCTGCTGGTTTGCCTCCGCCGCCACGCCTTCGCTCGCTCGCCGCCGCAGCGTGTTCGCCGCGCTCCTTACCGCAGCGCTCATCGCGCTCGCCACGCCGCCTCTCTGGACCACCTGGCGCCCGCGCTTCCTCCCCTGGTTCCTCGAGTCGTACATCAATGGCGTGCATACTTTCAAGGAGCCGCAGACCTGGCTCTTTCCGATCTTTCCCTGGGCCGCCTTCGCTTTTGCCGGACTCGCCGCCGGCTTCCTCATCTTCTCGGACTTTGCCCACCGCCGCGAGTCTCTTTTCTTCGCTCTCCTCGGCTTGGCCGGCATGTTTGCCAGCGTTCTCTCGATTCTCTTCGATACTTCCCCAATCCGGCTCTATGCCGTTTACGACTACTGGCATTCCAACCCCGATTTTCTCCTGATGCGTTGCGGCGTGCTCCTCGTCATTCTCTCGCTTGTTTACGCGTGGTGCCGCTTTGGCTTCGCGCAAAAGCGTTTCAGCCCGCTCATCCAACTGGGTAACACCTCGCTCCTCGTCTATTGGGTGCACATCGAATTCGTTTACGGATCTCTCTCCATCATGCCCAAGCGCGCCTGTTCCATTCCCCGGGCTACCCTGGGCCTCGCGATCATCTTTCTTTCCATGCTGGCGCTCTCCCTCCTCCGCACTCGTTGGAAGCGCTCCTCCCAAAAAACGAAAAGCGCTCCCGCCGCATCGGAGCGCCCCATCCTCGCCAAATCCTGACTCTCTGCCTTTTCTTTTTTTGCCTATTGCGTCTTCGCCGCCGTCCCGCTCTCATTGGCCGCGGCGGGCAACTTGATAATTACTTCTCCCGGCCGCGCCTGGCCCAACTCTTCCCGCGCAATCTTCTCAATGGTTTGCGGGTCCGTTTTCAAATCCTTCACGTCGCCTTCGAGCGCCGCATTTTCCTTGTTCAGCCGCTCGATCTCTGTATTTACTTTTTCAATCTCTTTCTGCTTCTGGTGCATGGCCAGGAATCCGTGTGCTCCGAATACATTGTGCACCAGCAACACGGCCACGAACACGGCCAGCAGGTGCCGCCCGTAGTGCTGCGCCAGGCCCTTCCATTTTTCCTGTGGTTGCACCGTCATCCGTCATCGTGGATCGTCATCGCGCGATCCATCCCCAACAATGAATCTTCTTCCACCGTCCGCTCCGCCGATACACATATTCTCCGCGTCCGTGTCGAACCCTCCACCGCCTCCCTCCGCCGCCCATTTGCCTTTTCTTCTTCCCTGGTGCCAGGCGGGTGTCATCTCGAGCGAAGCGAGGGATCTGCTTTCCGCAGTCTACCGCAAGGACATGGTTTTTCTTGCGTCTCTGCCTCCCATCCCCTCCTCATATACAATCATTCGCAGAGAGGATCTTCATGCCACGCGCCACGCCATTCCGCCTCGTTCTGGTCACCTGCGGCTCTCTCCCCGAAGCCCGCAAAATCGCCGGAGCCGTCGTCGAGAAACACTTCGCCGCCTGCGTCAACATCCTCACCGCGCCTGTGGAATCGCTCTACACCTGGAAGGGCAAACTCGAACGTTCCCGCGAACACCTGCTCCTCATCAAGACCACCGCCAAGCGCCTCAAAGTCCTGGAAAGGGAAGTCCTCCGCCTCCACTCCTACGACACTCCCGAATTCCTCGTCCTACCCATCGCCGCCGGCTCCCGTGCCTACCTCCGCTGGCTCGCCGAAAACACGTAGGGGTCCAGCACGCTGGACCCCATGTCCGCAAAATCTCTGCGTCTTGGCTACTTTGGAGTGCGGCGGCTTGCCGCCGCTTTTACGGCCGCAGGCGTTGACCACGCCCCGCTGTCAACGCGCCACCGGTCACCCAAGCCTACACGTACAACAGCGCCTGATCCAAATCCGCAATAATATCTTCCACGTCCTCGATACCCACGCTCAGCCGCACCAGGCTGTCCGTAATCCCCACGCGGTCCCGCACTTCCTTCGGCATGGACGAGTGCGTCATTTGCGCCGGCAGCGAAATCAGCGACTCCACGCCGCCCAGACTCTCCGCGAGCGCGCAAATCTTCACCTGATTCAGGAACCGCCGCGCCGCCCCTTCCTCTCCCAGATCAAACGCCAGCATCGCTCCTGGTCCCTTCTGTTGCTTGCGCGCCAAATCATGCTGCGGGTGCGACGCCAGCCCAGGGTAAAACACCTTCCGCACCTTCGGATGCGCGTCCAGGTGCCGCGCCACCGCCAGTCCGTTCGCGTTGTGCTGCAGCATGCGCACCGCGAGGGTCTTCAGCCCGCGCGACGTCAGAAAACAATCCATCGGCGCCAGCCCCGCTCCCGCTGATTTTTGTATGAAATAAATTTTCTCCGCATCTTCCGGCCGCGTCAGGATCACTGCTCCCCCCGTCGCGTCGCTGTGTCCGTTCATGTACTTCGTCATGGAGTGCACCACGATGTGCGCCCCCAGTTCAATCGGCCGTTGCAGATACGGCGTCAGGAACGTGTTGTCCACCACCAGCGTCGTCCGCCGTTCATTCGCCAGTTTGGCCATCGCCGGAATGTCCGTGATGCGCATGGTCGGATTTGTCGGCGTCTCGATGTAGATCATCTTCGTGTTCGGCCGCAGCGCTCCCAGCACAATCGCCGGATCGGTCGTGTCCACGAAGCTGAACTCCAGTCCGAAGTGCACCAGCAACTGCGTCGTCAGCCGGTACACGCCGCCGTACACCGCTTCCGAGAGCACGATGTGGTCGCCCGGCCGCAGCAAGCGGAACACCGCGTCAATCCCCGCCATCCCCGTCGTGAACACATACGCGCTGTGCCCGCCTTCCAGCTTCGCCACCGTGCGTTCCAGCGCTTTGCGGTTCGGGTGATTTGTCCGCGCGTAGTCGTAGCCGCCCCTCGGCTTCCCCAACTCCTCATACACATACGTGGAAGTCTGATAGATCGGGGCTGTCACCGCGCCTGTTGTTGGATCGGGTTCCTGTCCCACGTGTATGGCGTTCGTCGCAAATCCCATGCTCTTCTCCTCAGTCTTCTGCGTAATCCGTGCTCAATTTCGTAACCTGCCGCCAACCGCTTGCTGCAGCGGACCCCGCTGCTCCGTGCATTGCCAATCTTTGGCCCCACGCTACCCGCTTCATTCTACAAGGAAAAACCAGCGCCATCCGCATTCGTTGCACCAAAAGCCACCGAAGTTACAAGAGCCTCCGCCGCGAGTCAAATCCAACTTAAGTTTCCCAGCCCGCAATCTCTAGCAACCATTCCCCCTCCTCTTGACGTTTCTCCTGCTTCCGTGGACGATGAGGTGGACACCTATGCGACCCTACCGCTCTTCATTCGTTGCCTTCGCTTTGCTCGCCACTCTGGCGGCCACCCTTCCTCTCCCTGCTCGGCAGGACGCGCCGCCTCCAAAAAGCTCCGCTCCCGCTCCGGCTAATCGCCTCACCATCGAAGTCACCGGCGGCGACGCCAACAAGCCCGTCGAAAACGCCAGCGTCTACTTGAAGACCGTCGAGGAACACCGCCTCAAAGACAAGAAGACCGAGGTCAGCGTCAAGACCAATCAGGATGGCGTCGCCCACATTCCCGATGTTCCTCTCGGCCGCGTCCTGATTCAGGTGGTTGCCGACGGCTGGAAATCCTACGGCCACTGGTACGATATCAGCGATCCCAAGCAAACCATCTCGATTCATCTCGAACGTCCGCCCAAGTGGTACTAATTCGTCCCCTCTTGGTTCCTTCCCACATTCTCTTAGCCATGTTTCTTTTCGGCACTTCCAATTGCATTGCCTAAGCACCTTCCGTGGCATTTTCTGAAACACTCCCCTTCCCATTTCTTACAGAAATCTTTTTTCCTTTTCCATTCGTTCGTGACCCAGGTCACATCGCCGCAAATCTTCTTCCAAAATCCTTTTTCTTCTCCTTCACTTGCCCGATTTTTGTGCAAACCGCATCATCGTGTTGAATTTCGCGGAGTTACTTCCTCTTTTCCGTCTCTTTCCACAAACTTATCAACACTTGTGTGCAAAACCTAATAGAACTGGAAATTGTCTCCTTGCACTTCGGCATCGTGCGTGCTCCGCCCTTGCTTCGTTCTCTTTTCCATCCTCTTTGACCCGCCCAAATCCCTGATGGTACAGTTCTTTATGCGGAACTCTCCATGGCCGATACCTACGAAGGTCCCTTTTCTCTCCTCCAGATGTTCTGGGGCAATCTTGCCGCGCGTCCCCTGCGATGCTTCCTCAGCATTCTCGCCATCGCCATCCAAGTCGTTTTAATTCTTATGATTGTCGGCCTCACCTCCGGCGTCATCAACGAATGGGGCAAGCGCACCGAAGGCGTTGGCGCGGATATTCTCGTTCAGCCGCCCAACTCTTCCATCTTTTTTGCTTTCTCCAGTGCCGTGATGCAGGAATCGCTCGCCGATCAGATTGAAAAAATCCCCGGCGTCGACGAAGTTGCCCCCACCCTGATCCTCTCTGACCCCAAAAGCCTGATAAACATCTTTTGCATTGACTACAAGCGCTTCAACGCCTTGAGCAAGGGCTTTTTCTTCCGGGATGGCCGGCCCTTCCAGGCTGCCGACGAAGCCATCGCCGACGACATCGTCGCGCAATCGCGCCACATCAAGGTCGGCGACACGTACACGCTCCTCAATCATCCCTTCAAAATCACCGGCATCGTCGCCCATGGGAAGGGAGCCCGCTTCTTTATCCCCCTGCGCACCGGGCAGGACATCGTCGGCGCCGATAAACGCGTCTCCATGTTCTTTGTCCGCAGCAAGGGCGACATCGAGGGCACCCGCGCCGAAATCTTGAAGCTCGATCCTGAAAACCGCGTCCGCTCCATGTCCGAATACGTTTCCCTGATGAACTCCTCGAACCTCCCCGAACTCAAGCCCTTCATCCGCACCATGGTTGGCCTCGGTGTCGTCATCAGCTTTCTCGTCGTGCTCATGAATATGCACACCATGATCCTGGAGCGCACCCGCGAAATCGGCATTCTCAAGGCGCTGGGCTTCTCCCGCTTCGACATCATCAAGATGCTTCTCGGCGAGACGGCTTTCCTGACCATCGCCGGGAGTCTCGCAGGCATCGCCATCACATTTCTCGCCCAGGCCATCCTCAAGCAAACCAATCCCGGTCTCTCCATCCTCCTCACGCCTGGCTGGATCTTCGGCTCCATTTTTCTGGCCTTGCTCGGGGCTGCCTTGGGTGCCACGGTTCCCGCACTTCGCGCCTCCGGCTTTGATCCCGTCGAAGCGCTTGCCTACGAGTAGTTCCTTCCACGCAACTCCTTACGTTTTCCTCAGCCCCATCGTTGCTTCGGCCTCGCGAAACTGGTATGAGGAAGGCATACGTTTGTGTCGGGTCCCGCCCGATGCCGGAACTGGCTGGTGCGGTCCTCAAGGAGAACACCATGAAGCGTTGTTGTCTTGGCCTTACCGTGCTCGCAATTTGCCTCTTCGTTGCTTCCGCAGCGTCCGCCCAGATGGGCATGGACCTCTTCAAAAAACCCGACATCGCCAAGGCTTTCAATCCCGTCGTCGGTAAAGGCGCCCAGTACCTCAACACCACGACCTCCTCATCCCCGGCAAAGACCAGCACTATGGAGATGTCCATTGTCGGGAAGGAATCCGTCGAAGGCAAAGACGGCTACTGGATGGAATTCGTGATGACCGATGAAAAAAATCAATCCTTCGTCGGCAAGGCTCTCTTTACCAGGGATGATTTCCAGTTTCACCGCATGATTATGCAAATGCCCGGACAGGGAGCCATGGAAATGCCCTTCAATCCCACTGCCGCGCACCGGGAGAAGATGGAAGAAAACATGAATGAGTGGCACTCCGTTGGCACCGAGAGCCTCACCGTTCCTGCCGGCACTTTCTCTTGCGAGCACTGGCGCAACGACAAAAGCAATTCCGACGTCTGGACCAGCGACAAAGTCACTCCCTTTGGCATGGTCAAGGAAGTGAGTCCGCACGGCAGCATGGTTCTAACCAAAGTCATCACGGATGCCCAGGATCGCATCACCGGCCCCGTCAAGCAGTTCGATATGCAGCAAATGATGCAGCAGATGCAACAGCAGCATCAGAAACCATAAGCCACCGGTTGCACCTTCGCGCGATACCATCGTTCGGGGAGCGCCAGTTTTTCTCTGGTGCTCCCCATCATGTTTAACTGCTAATCTTCCGGCGCTCCACGTCATCTCCGCCACGCATATCCATCGTTGAGCCGTGCGCATCGAAACAGAAGAGGTCGGTGTTGATGACATCGGGAAAATTCCTGCCCGCCAAAATCCTCGACCGGCGCGTCGTCGCCGATGATCTTTTCCTGCTTCATGTGGACCCGGGCGGCCCGTTTTCCTATCTCGCCGGCCAGTACGCCACCCTGGGTGTCGAAGTGGAGGGCGAGCGCATCGAACGGGCCTACTCGCTCTGCTCTTCACCCTACGAGAATGTCCTGGAGTTCTTCGTCGAACGCATCCCCAATGGCGAACTCACCCCGCTCCTCTATGCCATGGACAAGGGCGCTCCCCTCCTTCTTCGCAGATTCGCCAAAGGCCGTTTCACCCTGGACCTCCGCAGCGGCCGCAAGAACCATCTTCTCCTGGCTACCGTCACCGGAGTCGCGCCCTACGTCAGCTACATCCGCACCGTTCGCACGGACTGGAAAAAGGGCGGAACTCCGATGCCGGGTGAGCACCGCCTCTTTTGCATTCAGGGAGCGAGCCGCTCCTGGGAATTTGGCTATCGCGATGAGTTGGAGAAGTACGCCGCCGAAGCGCCTTGGCTGAAGTACGTGCCAGCCATCAGCCGTCCCTGGGAAGATTCCGGATGGCACGGCGAACGAGGCCGTGTGGACGATCTCATCCGCAAGTACATCCACCTTTGGGGGCTAACGCCGGAAGACACTTCGGCCTATCTTTGCGGTCATCCGGGGATGGTGGAGAGTGGCCGAGGCATTCTGCTGCGCGCCGGATGGTCCAAGCAGGCCATTCAGGACGAAGTCTACTTCCAGCCAGGCAAGGATGCTGCCGCCGCCTCCTGACCTGAATTCCTCACAACAATCTGCCTCGTCAGGAAACCCTGCAACGCCCGTCTTCCACCTGCCCTGTAGCTCAGGCCGTCAGGCCTGAGGCTTTTTCTTGGGTTTCCCTCGTGGCACAGTCACTCCTGACTGTGTTCTTGGGTTTGCCTTTTTCTTGGGTTTGCCTCTTCTTGGGTTCGCTTTTTCTTGGGTTTGCCTTTTCTTGGGCTCGCTTTTTCCGCCGGTCTATTCTACTCGCTGGCGAAGACAGGCTTAGCGTGCCGCGCGTGCCATCCCTCGGCGCGCGCACTCCTCGACGCATCTTCCAGCCGACCGGCAACATCCATCAGCGTTTCGACGGGCACTTGCACGTGCACGGTCTTGTCGTCGCCCACCACATCAATGTGCAGCTTTCCGTTCACCGTGCCAATGTGCATGTGCTGCTCCTCATCGGTGACATCGATAAACTCCGCATTCGGATACTTTTGCAGTTCCTTCGCAAGCGCGCGAAACACCGGCAAGTACGGCTTGGCTTGTTCCGCCGCCAGTTCCAGTGGATGCTGCGGCGCGAGCCTCGCCACCCTCATTCCGGCGGACACCGCCGTGGCCGGCACCCAGAAGTGCACGTGCGACCCCCCAGGCCGGCTCTCGTCCACGTCTACGCGGATCACCCCTTCGTGAAACACATAGGCGGTGGTCATCGCCAGCGTCGCTCCCAATCCCAATGCGACTTTTGCCAGTACCAGCATGATCGTTTCTCCTCGCCGCTCGCCTATTCCGTTGAGTTCTTGGAGTCGATCCAAATATGTACGTCGTTCTCCGCGTCCTTCACGGTCACAAGTTCCGTGTCACCGTGCGCGGAGAGCGCCCGCAATGCCGCCACCAGGTCCAACTCATCTTTCCCGGCGGACAGCAGCGCATCCACTACCTTTATTGGGACCTTGATCTCCACTTTGGATTCCACCGGCGCGCTGGCCTTCTCGCCCTTCGCTGAGTCTTCCTTGGCCGCCGCCTTCTTCACGTGTTCCTTGTCGGTCACGATGATGTAGAGCATCCCGTTGCTCTTGGACACCCGGACATTATTCTCGTTGCTCTGCACGGTCACGTACTCGCCGTCTTTGGCCGTCCGCACGGCATCCAGAATCGCGCGCAGGTCCACATCCTTCACTTGGCCGGACTCGATGCGCACCTTACCGTCGTGCAGCCTGTCCTTGTTGATGGCAGGCAAAACCTTTTCGGCCATTTCGATGGGCACGTTGATTCGGACCACCTCGCCTTTGGCGTCTCTGCTGGTGACGCGAATGTGGATCCATTGATCCGTGTCGGTGGCCGCCTGGGCCAGGCTGGCCGCAGGAGCCAGGGCGAAGAGGGCCAGAGCCAGGGTCGCCGCTGCTTTAAGGAATCCCCGAGTGGAAAGGTTCATGATGAACCTCCTTTGCATTCCTGTACGCACATTCCCGTCGAAAAGTTCCCGCCGCTCCCCGTTTCTTGCTGCAATTTGGTCGGACTACGCCGTCTGGTAGCCGAGGCTCCTGACTGGCTGCTGAAATAGTCCTTCTCTGTAGGAGGCCGGGGCTTCAGCCCCGGCGAAACGGTCTTAAAAGGGCTGGGCTTCAGCCCCTGAAGAAAGTCTCTCTCTGTTTTTCAGGAACCTGCCGCGTTTCACTTCTCCGGGCTGGTTGCTCTGCAGGATCGCCTCGGACGACCCATCCCGTAACCTTTTTACCCCGCCTTACTTAGGGGTGTTTTGCTCTTCTTTGATTTCCTTGGCCTCGCCCATCTTGACGGTGCTGCCGTAACGCTTGTAGTTCGAGTACTTCACGGTCATGCGGATATGCACGTCTCCGCTGCGGAAATGCAGGTAGTCGTCGGCGCGCGTGAACACGGGAAACCAGTAGCCCTTCTCGATGTTCTGCCGGTAGGTGCGGAAGCGCGGGAAGACGTTTTCATTATTCTTGGTGATGATGTCCGGCACCGCTTTCCCATCGGTCATCACAATCTGCAAGTCCTTGTCGTCCACCCACACGCGCCCCTGAAAATAGCGCTGGTTTTTCTCAATCGTTTTTGGGGCCACGTCAAAGACGTACGTCGAAAGCTCGTCCACCTGCTGCCGCCCCACATAGGTGACGTTGTACTTGGGCAATTCCGTCGAGGTCAGCACGAATGGCTGAACGTTGCGCACGTCCTCCAGGTCCTGCTGGCTCAGCATGATGCGCCGCAGCGTGTCCGGCGGAGCGAACTTGACCTTTTCAAAGCGCTTGCCATCCGGCGTGAAAATGATGTCGCTGACCATGCGGTATTCGCCGTCTGGCCGGTCGTCATCATCAATCGTCTGGATGGCAAAAGCTTGCGTGTAGGTATAGTTGTCGCGCTCGATTCGGAATTCGGTTTCGCGCGCGGCAAAGCGCTTGATGATCTCCTCCACGGGCTGGGAAGGTGGATCATTGGTAATGGGATTGTCGCCCGGCGAATGCAGCCGCTGGGGTGGCGGGGGCTCCTGCGCGGGGTCGGAACTGGGGGGACTGGCCGGTGCGGGCTTGGCCTTGGGGGCCGTGGTCATCGGGCCCGGAAAATCCTGCGCGGCGGCCGGCAGCGCCAGGAAAAGGGCAGAGGCTCCCAGGAGAATAAACGGTTTCAGGCACATCGTCCTGATGGCATTAGAAATCTTCAAGGCTATCCTCCACACACTGCTCTTGCTGATACAGTATAGGATTTTAACAGGGCAGCAGGGGTTGCACGGCAGAATGTTGCACCGCTGAAAGTTGGCTCTGGCCCGGGAACGCCAATCTCCCGATTGGCGTGTGGCCAAACGCCATTCAGGAGAATGCGTGCCCAGCAGAAAACCATGAAGGGCGAAGAAAACCCAAGACCCAGGCGCAAAACCCAAGCCTGGGGCACCCCCCGTGTTTGTTCATTCCTGGACGGGCTCAGAAAGGGCCTTCCCTCCCGCGTATTTCGAGACGAAGAACCCAAGTTCATCAACCCGATGCCGTGGATCTCGGATCCCTAAAAAACGGTGTGCCGACAAACGCAATCAATAGTAAACGGACGCGCATGATAGAATCCGGGCAACGGAGAGGCGAAGCCCTTCCCAACAGGAGCACCTCCGATGAAAACGATTGGAACAGTCACTGGCGTGATCGTAGGCATCCTGGCTGGCTTTTTCGGCGCGCGAATGGAGAGTTTAAACTGGCATCCGATGCTGGCCAGTCCGGCTGCAGCAGACTATCAGAACTCGCCCGTAAAACGCGACCCAGCGTTTGTGGCTGAATGGGAAAAGCTAAAGAAGACGAGCCCGCAAGAGTTTGCAAAGCAAAAGGCGCGTTTCCTCGTTATCGCTCAAATTGATTTGGCGCGCTTCGGATACGGGACTCGCATAACCGGAACACTTGACCAACCGACGCAAGAGGCACTAAAGGCATATCAGTTGCACAAAGGAATCGCTGCAACTGGTGACATCGAACCTGTCACGATAGATAGCTTATCAGCGGACGATGATTCGATCAGTCATCCCGACTTGTTTTTGGCACCTTACGAGTTCATGGCTGACAATTGGGACGGCGGTGGCTTCACAGCAGATGGCTCTTGGGTCGAGGAAGGAGGAAAAGAACCGGAACTCGAAAATAGCCAGTTAGAGTGCTACGAGGATTGGCATGTGTGCATCGACGCTCAAGCACGTGAGATGAAACTCTTTTCTGCCACGAGCATTATTGGCAAGGCTGATGCATATCGAATCAAAAGTTGGGACAAATACGAAATTGTCGCGGATTCCGGAAACTTCGACCCGTGCGAGCGCGATACTCTTCACATCAACCGCCAAGAGAAAAGTGTATCTCTCGTTTCCGTGCCCGCATACAAAGATGAGAAGACATGCAAAATCTTCGGAGCCCCAAAGACAGTAACTTTTCGTTTGGTCGACGGCAAGCAAATCGCTGACCCCCGCAACAAGTCGCGGCAGGCAGCATTCAAGTCTGTCCTCCAAATGTCGGACAACGCGTGGGCCATCATAGATGGTAAGTGAAGTTTCGTGGCGATTCGAGATGCGGTGAGCCATGGGAAAGAGGTTTGATCTTTTGGCCGTTCTGTGGCTGGTGGGTGTGACGCAGAATTCCTGGGATTTCTGGTTGGGCAGGCAGCACAGCCTTTGGGGTGCGTTCGGGGTTCACACCGTGAGGATACCACTTTAGAAAATGACCGTGGGGTGATGAAAGGCAGAGAAGAAGTTGCCTCAGCGCGTTAAGCCTCCGCCACCCTCCCCGCGTCGCGCGTCGAGAGACCACGCGCCAGCACCCACCGAAATCAGGAAGAGCAAGGAGCAGAACATCGCGAAGTCGGTGCGGGCGTCGCTGACCATGTACCAGAAGCCCTGGGCGGCACGAAATAGCTCTGGCAACTTCGTGGTCGCGATCGCCGTGCAGATTACAATCAGCAGCGGAACGGCTGCTACTCTGGTCCAAAGCCCGAGCAAAACCAGCGTGCCACACGCTATCTCAAACGTTCCAACAAAGTGCGCCGTGAAATACGGATGCGGAAATCCAATCCTGGTGAAACGAGCCACACCCATATTCGGGTCGGTGTACTTGAGTATGCCCTGCGTGAAGAAAATCAGTCCGACCGCCAGGCGAATCAGCAGGATGCTCGCCGGACCCTCTGGGGGGCTGAAAAAGAACCGCAACAGTGAGTTCATATTGTTTGCTCATTCTTTCCCGAGATGAAGAAACATACATGCGCCGGGGGCGCAGCCAAAGACGTGGAATTGGGATTCACGGAGGCAGCATACCACTATAGAAAATAACAGCAGAGCGCTAATAGTCAGGGAATCGGTTGGCCTGCGACCAGAGCGACGGCCACCCGAAGCTGTCTCAGCGCGTTAAGCCTTGCGCCCCCCGCCAAGAGTGGAGTCTTCAGGGCCTGAAGCCCATTTGTTGAGTTGGGCGTAATGTCGGAGCTGAAGCTCCGACCCCTAAGGGAAGAGGGGGAGAGGCGCTGGCATCTCCGCCGGGCCGGGACAGGCGCCAGCCATGCGCGGAGGGGCGGCAGCACACGTCCCCGGTAGCCGACGCACTGCCGTCTACGGCCCCCGATGCTGCCAACATCGCGATGTGTTTCTTTCTGTATAGAAGAAGCTAGTCCAGGTGGACTAATATGAGGCGAGGAGATCCTATGTCCTTCGGTCTTTACTCGGGTGGATTCGCGATCGTAATCATCGGCCTGATTTATGCCGCACACTTGCTACACATGCCCGCACGCTGGATTGTGGCGGGCGCGGTCGTACTCTTGGGAGTCGGGATTGTGGCAGCCGTAAAGGCGACGCGTCAGAAAGATCCTGTGGGATGACGGGATTGTCAGAATCTGACTCTCCCTTGACTCAGCAGACCGGCGTGTAGAGTCCGAACTCCGGGGTTCTGGTGGGACTGGCTTCGCTAGTGGTGAGGTAGCGACGCCAGTTTGGGAAAGCCGCGTTCGGCCTGGCAACAATAGTGTCGTAATCCACGAATTTGACGATTCGAATCCAGTCCTGGCCCGGAATTCGATTACTCCCGATAATTAGGGTCATCGGGGAAGTGGATTCTACTTGATTATCGGACACTTAATAGCGGCATCGCTGCCAACGTTAGAACGAGGCCTGCGGCGCTGGATGTTTCACCTCGGCGGCCTGGGTCTGATTCCCCTCGGGCTGCTGGACAATTCCCCCCTTCCGATACCGGGCGCCATGGATGTGGCAACGCTTGTGCTCTCCGCGCGCCAGCAGCAGTTGTGGCTTTATTACGCGGTGATGGCGACGGCGGGTTCGGTGGTTGGAGGTTTTGTCACGTACCGGCTGGCGCGCAAAGGAGGGAAAGCAGCGCTCGAACGCAGGTTCTCGCGCCGGACAGTGGACAAAGTTTGCCGGATCTTCGAGCGATGGGGATTCGGCGCGATTGTCATCCCCGCTTTGCTGCCGCCGCCCATGCCCATGGTTCCATTTCTGCTTGCGGCGGGCGCCATGCAATATCCGGTAAGAAAATTCCTGGCGGCGCTCGCGCTCGGGCGAATCTTCAGATACATGATCCTGGCTTACCTGGCCGCGCGGTATGGACGGCGAATCATCGCGTTCATCAGGGTACACGGGCACCCGGTGGCATTGGGAATCATCGTGGTGCTGCTGGCCACTGCTGCCGTGGTTTTTTATTTCTGGGGAGGAGCAAGAGCAAAGAGAGGGCGTCGTAAGTAGGCGCCGAGCTGAAGACCATTGTGGCGGGTGACTCAGACAGCGTCCGGAAAAGTCAAAATCCCCACACGTAAAACCGACATGTGAGACACCCGGCCTGAGCCACCCGCTCACCGAGAAAGGCGAGGAATTACGCAGAGGACACTGAGGGCGCAGAGTTCGCAGAGAGGAGAAACCCAAACCTGCGGGACCTACCTATCGCGTCTTCGCCA
The DNA here is from genome assembly GCA_002478115.1 of Candidatus Acidiferrum typicum. Lineage (GTDB taxonomy): Bacteria > Acidobacteriota > Terriglobia > Acidiferrales > UBA7541 > Acidiferrum > Acidiferrum typicum. The sequence continues at coordinate 26,477 of DLMH01000061.1, forward strand.
GAGCAAGAAACAATCGTCAGGCCTGACGCCACTTGAGGAAGACGGCTGCAAGGGGCGGCAGCGTAAGCGCGAGCGATTGGCGGCGGCCTTGCCAGGCATGCTCGTCGGCGTTCATGCCGCCTAGGTTGCCCACGTTTGAGCCGCCATAAATTGCGGCATCGGTGTTCAGCACTTCTTTGTAGTGTCCCGCCCGGGGCACACCGAGCCGGTAGCCGTAGCGCACCACCGGCGTGGCGTTCAGCACCGCCAGGATCACGTCGTCGGGATTCTTGCCGCGGCGGATGAACGAATACACGCTGTTGTCCGAATCGTTGGCGTCAATCCACTCAAATCCTTGCCAGTCGAAATCCACCTGATGCAAGGCCGGCTCCGCAGCGAGCACGCGATTCAGGTCGCGCACCAGATTCTGCACGCCGCGATGCGATTCGTACTGCAGCAGATGCCAGTCCAGGCTCTCCGCTTCGTACCACTCGTTCCGCTGCCCGAACTCCTGCCCCATGAACAGCAGCTTCTTCCCGGGATGCGCGGCTTGATAGGCGAGCAGCAGGCGCAGATTCGCGAACTGCTGCCACATGTCGCCCGGCATTTTGTGCAGCAGCGAATTCTTTCCGTGCACCACTTCATCGTGGGAGAAGGGCAGCATGAAGTTTTCGGAGAAAGCGTACAGCAGCGAAAACGTCAATTTGTTGTGCTCGTAGCGCCGGAAAACGGGGTCCTTGGAGAAATAGTGCAGCGTGTCGTTCATCCAGCCCATGTTCCACTTCAGGCTGAACCCCAGCCCGCCGAGATACGTTGGGCGCGACACGCTGGGCCACGCCGTGGACTCCTCCGCGATGGTCAGCACGCCGGGGAATCGCAAGTAGGCCACTTCATTCATCCGCTTCAAAAAATCGATGGCATCCAGATTCTCGCGCCCGCCGTAACGGTTCGGTATCCACTCGCCCTCCTTGCGCGAATAATCCAGATACAACATGGAGGCGACGGCATCCACGCGCAGCCCGTCAATGTGGTATTTGTCCAGCCAGAACAGCGCATTAGAGATCAGGAAATTCTGCACTTCGTTGCGGCCGTAGTTATAAACCAGCGTGCCCCAGTCAGGATGCGTGCCCTGCCGCGGGTCGGAATGTTCGTAGAGATGCGTGCCGTCAAAAAGACTCAGGCCGTGGGAGTCGCGCGGAAAATGCGCAGGCGTCCAATCGAGGAGCACTCCAAGTCCCGCCTGGTGGCAGCGATCCACAAAGGCCATAAACTCCGAGGGCGTCCCGTAACGGCTGGTGGCGGCGAAATAGCCGAGCGTCTGATAGCCCCAGGAGCCGTCAAAGGGATGCTCCATCACCGGCATCAGTTCAATGTGTGTGTAGCCGAGATCCTTCACGTAAGGAATCAGTTGATCGGCCAGTTCGAGGTAGCTGAGCCAGCGGTTGTGCTCCTCGGGCATGCGGCGCCACGAGCCGAGATGCACTTCGTACACGGAAATCGCCTGCTGCAGCCAATTCCTCTGCGTGCGCTGCGTCATCCAGTCGCCGTCCGCCCAGTTGTGATTGTCCAGACGCGCCACAACCGAGCCGGTGTTCGGCCGCAACTCCGAAAAGTAGCCGTAGGGATCGGCCTTCAGCGGCAGCATCTCGCCGCGCGGGCCGATGATTTCGTATTTGTAAATCGCGCCCTCGCCGAGGTCGGGCAGAAACAACTCCCAGATGCCGGAAGAGCCGCGCGTGCGCATGGGATGGACGCGGCCGTCCCAGCCATTGAAGTCGCCCACCACGCTGACGCGCCGCGCGCTGGGCGCCCATACGGCAAAGTGCACGCCGGAAACGCCGTCCACCGTCTTGATATGTGCGCCCAGCTTCTCGTAGGTGTCGTAGTGGCGGCCTTCGCCCATCAGGTAAAGATCAAATTCGCTGAGCAGATAGGGGAAGGCGTAAGCGTCGTGGCCTTCGACCACCGCGCCATAATCCATGCGGCAGCGAATGCGATAACTCGAAGGAGCCGGTGCCAACTCGCTCACCAGCGGAAGTTCCGCCTCGTAGATACCCTCCGGCCGAACTTTTTTCATGGGCAGCGGCGCAGTTTCTCCACCCCAAAGGAGATGGGCTTCCACCGCTCGCGGTTGCAAGATGCGCACAAGCCAACGGCGCCCCGCGGGCGTCTCTATGGGCTGTGGCCCAAGCACAGCAAATGGATCCGAATTGCGACCCGCCAGCAGGGCGTCCATGGGCGCCACTGCCGGGTCGACCGGCGCGGCTTTCGGTTTTTGGGGAGGAGTATCGGGCACGGCAGCATTCTATCGGATTCTGCTCGCCGGACCAACTCACAGTGCGACTAACAGCGCAATGAATTCCGCGTGTCCTGATCTGAAGGCCGAACCTGGACTCTCGCTTCCGTGGTGAGTAGGTTCTCGACTTCGCGACAGGTCTGGACCTACGACCGTAAGTGCCGATCTTGTGCCGTCTTGAGAACAGGCTGGGACAGAACGCAAGAAAAGTTTGCCGCTGGGGAATCGAGGGCTAGTCGCCGGAATGGAAAATCCCGGCATACGGTCCCTGGCCCCTCGTAGGGCCTTTTCGATACTTCTTGAAAGTGAATCCGAAAGCAACCGCAACGGCCAAGGCGATGAGGCACAGCCGAATAGCAATCCCCAAAATACCAAATTTCAGCCACAGGAAATGGCCGTAGTCGGCTACGGCGCGGAGATAATCACCCTTGCGCGCGTATGCCAGGCTCCGATTGCGGAACGCATTGGCAAGACTTTGGTTGAGGCGGATGGCTTGATCATAATCCTGGATGGCACGGTCGTAATCTCCCCTGTGCGCGTACGCCAAGCCTCGGCTGTAGAACGCATTGGCAAGGTTGGGATTCAGGCGTAGTGCCTGATCGCAGTCCTGGATGGCATGATCGTAATCACCCTTGTGCGAGTACGCCAAGCCTCGGTCGTAGAAGGCATTGACAAGGTTGGGATTCAGGCGTAGCGCCTGATCGTAGTCCTGGATGGCACGGTCATAATCGCCCTTCTGGGTGTAGCCATTGCCCCGCATGATGAACGCATCGGCGTAGCTTGGATTGATCCGCAGGGCCTGATCATAATCCTGGATCGCGCGATCATAATCGCCCTTGTGCGCGTACGCCATACCGCGGCCATAGAGAGCTTCGGCGTCGCTTGGGTTGATCCGCAGGGCCTGATCGTAGTCCTGGATGGCATGATCGTAATCACCCTTGTGCGAGTACGCCAAGCCTCGGCCGTATAGCGCATCGGTAAGGTTAGGATTCAGGCGCAGCGCCCGATCGTAGTCCTGGATGGCATGGGAGTAATCACCCTTGTGCGCGTACGCCAAGCCTCGGTCGTACAACGCATTGGCAAGGTTAGGATTCAGGCGCAACGCCTGGTCGTAGTCCCGAAACGCGTCGTCATAATCGGCCTTGTCCGCGTAAGCCGCGCCGCGGCTGTAAAACGCATCGGCAAGGTTGGGATTCAGGCGTAGCGCCTGATTGTAGTCCTGGATGGCACGGTCATAATCACCCTTGTGCGCGTACGCCAAGCCGCGGTCATAGAAGGCCTTGGCAAGGTTGGTACCCGGGTAGTTGCGAGACTCGATGAGTGCCGAGCATCCTGCGATGCTCCGCTCAGGATCGTCACCCTTGCACCGCTTCCAATTCTCGTCTTGCGTCTGGCCAGGCAGGGCGGCAGACGCACCCGGTAAAGTCATCAAAAGGATCATTGACAGAACACGCATGGCTTAACGAGCAATGACCACTCACTCTGTTGAAGTCTACCATTGCTGCTGACGCGTGGAGACCCTTGAGTGCCTTCTCTCCCGCCCGCTTGCGGGAGGGCGTGTCCCGCGATAGAGTGCAGGCACCCAAAGGGAATTCACCGCCATTGTGCAGTTTGAATTCTCCGAAATGAAGGATGGCCGCTTGAGACGCTACTTCGCAACGCCCGCCGCTTTGCTGTATCTTGCCTGCAGCATGATCCCCGGCACAACTACGGCACAGGACCGCTCGCAAGCTCGTTCCATGGTCATTTCGCGCAATGGCATTGTGGCCGCGGAATCTCCGCTGGCCGCGCAAGCTGGCGCGCGCATCCTGGAGCGCGGTGGAAACGCCGTGGATGCGGCAATCGCCGCGAACGCCATGATGGGCGTCGTCTCCCCGATGATGAACGGCATTGGCGGCGATTTGTTCGCCATTGTCTACGACGCGAAAGCCAACAAGCTTTACGGCCTGAACGCCAGCGGTTGGGCGCCGAAAGGCCTCACCATCGAAACGCTTCACAAACTGGGCTTGCGCGAAATGCCGGACTCCGGCGTCCATACGATCACCGTCCCCGGCGCCGTGGATGGCTGGCAGAAACTTGCCGACAAATTCGGGCGCAAGAAGCTGAGCGAAGATTTGGCGGCCGCAATCAATACCGCGCAGAATGGCTACCCGGTTACCGAGTGGGTGGCGATGTACTGGGCAAGCGCCATGGACTATCTGCGCGGCGACGAAACTGCCGCCAAGCTTTACTTGCCGCAAGATCGTCCGCCGAAGACCGGCGAGATTTTCCGCAACCCGGAACTCGCCTGGTCTCTGCAGCAGATTGCCGAGCACGGGCGCGACGCTTTCTACAAAGGCGAGATCGCCCGCCGCATCCTGGAAACCATGAAGCGTCACGGTGGCACCATGACCGCCGCTGATCTGGCCGAATACTCCAGCGAGTGGGTTGAGCCCATCTCCACCACCTATCGCGACTGGACCGTTTATGAAATGCCTCCCAACGGGACGGGCATTGCCGCCCTGGAGATGCTCAACATCATGGAGAACTTTCCCCTTGGCCAGAAGGACTATGGTTTCGGTTCCCCCAAAGCGCTTCACACCATGATCGAGGCCAAGAAAATTGCCTACGCGGACATGGCCCGATACATCGGCGATCCGCGCGGCCAGAATTTGCCCGTGCAGGCGCTGCTTTCAAAAGAGTGGGCAGCACAGCGCGCAAAGCTGATTGACCCAGAGCATGCGAATTGCGCCGTGCCCGCCGGGAATTTGCCCATGGGCAACGACACGACGTACCTGACGGTGGTGGATCGCGAAGGCAACATGGTTTCGCTGATACAGAGCAACTACAGCGAATTTGGCTCCGGGATTGTCGCGCCGGAAACGGGCTTTGCACTGCACAATCGCGGCGCACTCTTCACGCTGGATGCCAGTTCGCCCAACGCGCTGGCCGGCCGCAAGCGTCCCCGGCACACTATCATCCCGGGGTTTGCGCAGAAGGGCGATCTCCGCATGGCGTTTGGCATCATGGGCGGCTGGAACCAATCGCAGGCCCACGCGCAGTTCATCGCGAATCTGGCGGATTTCAAGATGAACATTCAAGCGGCCCTGGAGATGCCGCGATTCACCAAACGTACCTTTGAAGGCTGCGACGTCGAGATGGAGAACCGTTTCTCCCAAAAGACACGCGACGAGCTTGCCGCCAAGGGACACAAGATCACCCTCCTTGGCGGCTTCTCCTCGGACGTCGGCGGCGGCCAAGCGGTTCTGCGCGATTTTGCCAAGGGCATCAATTATGGCGCTTCCGACCCGCGCAAAGACGGCGCCGCCATCCCAGAGTTACCTATTGAATGAAATAACCTTTATTAAATAGGACGATACCTCTTCCGATGGGTACCTGCGGGGAAGTACCGCAAAAGAGTTCCCTCCAACGTGCGGAATGTGAACAGGTGTTCCCAAGTGCTCTAGTGCAGTGGCCTTCCCGTAGTGCTAACACCTGTGTTTTCAGTGCCATGGCGTGTCGCCCCGGTGGTAAGAGAGTTGCAACCTAGAAGAGGTTCCGAACAGCCTGCTCGACTTGTATTCGTTGCTGGGAGGCAGACATGCAGTCCCGAATCGGGAAAATTCTAGCGCTGGCGGGTGGCTTGGCCGCCGTTACGCTCCTGGCGGCCAGCGTGGTTCGGGCGCAGAGCGCAGAGGTTGCGGGAGAGTATGAATGCACTCAGGCGTTGGTGGCGGGCAAGGCCGTGCCCTGCAAAGCGGCGCCGCTTTCCTTGAAAACGGATGGGCGTTTTGAGTTGCAGGGGCGCGAGGGCGAGTACTTGGTGAACGGCAGTTGGGTGGTTTTGAACGGCACGATGCTGAAGTCGCGCGCGAAGATCGAAGCCGGCCACAAAATCGTGTTTCGCTTTTACAACAAGAAGGGCCTCTGCGAGCTGATTTACGAACGGCGCGTCGCGGAGCTCGGCAAGACCAACCTGGGTTGATTTTCCTCTCGCGATTCTTTTCTTCCCAATTTCAGCCTCAAATCCCAAGTTGACGAATTACAGGCCAGCTCATCTTGTTTTATTTCAATCGATTCTCCCGGGAGAATCCTACTTCGCCGAAATTGGATTTTGCCAGTCCATCCCCCACCAGATATTTGTCATTCCGACCGGAGGGACGGCGGTTTTGGCCGTCCCGGAGCGGAGGAATCCCTCTGCAGCTTCGGATTTCACGCTCAGTAGTCGCGCCCACCGCGCACCGATTTATGCGCGCTCGGAAAAACCGCGGCTCTACTTTTCCATCAGCTCCGCAAAAAGCCGCAGCGTGCCCGGGGCGTGGCCCGCATAGTGATTGTTGGCAAACGCGAAGACGCGGATTTTGCGTTTCAGGAAATTGCGGCAGGCTTCCACCCAATCCTGCAGATCGCGCGTGCGGTCCACGATCGTGTTGTCCCACGTTTTCGTCAGCTCCTCGATGCCCTTGCGATCGCCCAGCCAACGGATGTACGTGAAATCGGTGGTAATGGCGTCGCCCTTGGCGAACCACTCGCCCGGTCGCGGCATCCAGGGATGGTCAATCATGGCCAGCGCGATGTTGTGTTTCTGCAAAAGATCGTAAAGCGCAGGGCTCAGCCAGGTTTTGTTGCGGATTTCCAGGGCAAATCGAGGTTCCGAGGGAAGCTTCTCCAGAAATGGCTTCAGCCGCGCCAGAAAATCCGCCGGCGTGGCGAAAGCCTTCTTGTTGAAGTATTGAAACTGGAATAGGATTGGCCCGCGCTTTTCGCCCAGATGATCGGTCACCTTCAGGAATTCCTTCAAAATTGGTTCGGCATCCACCAGGACACGTTCGTGCGTGATTTCCTGCGGAGCTTTCAGGGCGAACAGGAAATTCGCGGGCGTCTTGGCATACCAGCCTTTCACCGTGGATTCGGCGGGGATGCGGTAGAACGTCGCGTCAATCTCCAGCGTGTCAAACTGCGTCGCATAGTAGGAAAGATAATCGCGCGCCTGCATGCCTTGCGGATAAAAAGTCTTTTCCCAGCCTGCAGCGGTAAAGGACGAGGTGCCCAGCCGTAGGTACGCGGGATTCTCTTCGGAACTGGCCCTGTTTGACATGCGCGAAATCATAAAGCAAAAAGGTGCCCCGCGGCGAGCCACATGGTGGTCTTTGCCCGTGATATCGGCAAATCAGTTCACCAGCTTGTCCAGCTTTTCAAACGGCACATTCAGTATTGGATAGAGCTTCCAGTCTTTGTAATCGAAGTGCCACCATTCGTTTTGATCCACGGTGAAGCCTTCCGATTCCATGGCGCGGCGCAACAGATCGCGATGCCAGCGCTGCAGGGAAGTGCCCCCGGGAAACGTCGGGAAGGATCGTGGCGACATTTCGTCGTACAGCCCGGGCATCTCGATTACATTTCCTGTCGCCAGGTCGTAGAGCGTCAGGTCCACAGCGCATCCCCGGTTGTGCTTGGAGCCTTTCTGGGGATCGGCAACGAAATTGTGGTCCTCCGGGGGCGTCGCGTCCCAGAAAAGCTTGGTGATGTACCAGGGGCGGTAAGCGTCGTGAATCAAGAGCCCGTAGCCGAGTGGCTGCAATTTGCGCAGCACACGCAGGAGCGCGTCGGCAGCGGGGCGCTGCAGGAACGCGCGGGCCTGCGTATAGAGCGGCGTGCTTAGGAAATTGTTGGATTGCGCGTAGCGAATATCCAGGTGGAAGGCCGGATCGAGCGTGGTGAGCTCGACCAGATCGGACTTGCGGAACGGGCCGGGTTCTTGCGGTGGTGACACCCGAAGAGCTTTCTCACGGAGCTCGGCCACCGGGTTAGCGGGTGTCACATGGTAGAATTGCGCGGGGTCTGACCCGGCATCTTCGCGTGAGTAGACCTCATTCAGGTAAGAGAACTGCAGGATTCCGTTATCGTCACGCGACAGAGTGAATCCATAGCTGCGCCCATCTCCCCCGTCTAGCCATAAAACGCCATCCTGCTCGACAATTTCTTCGCGATTCTCTGGGGATCGCAGCAAATACAAATGTTGGTTCTGCTCCAGGATGACAACAGCCTCTTTCGCACCAGTCAGGCGATAGATGCCGACGAGTTGCTTCCATTTGAGGGAAACATCGGGAGGCTTGTGCTCGGGAGTGAGCGAGGTTGCGGTCGTGGCCGCGGTTTGGGAGCGAAGCGGAGTCGCGGCGAGAAGGGCGCAAATGCAGAGGAGCAGAAGTTGGGACAGGCGCGTGCGTGATTTCTTCACGACGGCATGATACCGGAAATCATGTGAAGACGAGTAGGGGCAGCGAACGTCCCGCAACGCGCCAATCGCAAAAGCGGCAGCAAGCTGCCGCACTCCAAACTAGGGAGTGCACCAACGGGAGCCTTTGCGCTATTTTTCAGTGCAGGGGCCCAGCACCGCTGGACCCCTTAGGGGAATCGGAGCGACGCGCTTATTTCTTGGCGGAGGCGGCGGATTCGGACATGCCCGGCGCAAGTACGGGATTGAGGAACGGCATCATCGAGCGCAGCTTCGGTCCCAGTTGTTCGAGGTGGCTTTGCTGTTCGGCCTTGCGCTTGGCCAGGAAATTGGGGCAGCCCTTTTCGTTTTCTTCGATCCAGGCCTTGGCGAAGCTGCCGTCGCGGATTTCCGCCAGCAGCTTCTTCATGGCATCCCGCGTTTGCGCCGTAACGATGCGCGGACCAGCGTGATAGTCGCCTTGCTCGGCCGTGTCGCTGACGGAATAGCGCATGTAGCTGAGGCCGCCGCGATAAATCAGATCCACGATGAGCTTCATTTCGTGGAGGCACTCGAAATACGCCACCTCCGGCTGATAACCGGCATTCACCAGAGTCTCAAACCCCGCCTTGATCAGCTCGCTCACACCACCGCAAAGAACGGCCTGCTCACCGAAGAGATCCGTCTCGGTTTCTTCGGTAAAAGTAGTTTCGAGCACCCCGGCGCGCGTCGCGCCGAGTCCCTTGGCGTAGGAGAGCGCCAGGGCTTTGGCCTGCCCGGTGGCGTCCTGTTCGACCGCAAGCAACGCAGGCGTTCCCGCGCCTTCGACGAAAACTTCGCGCACGCGGTGACCCGGTGCCTTGGGCGCAATCATGGAAACATCCACGGTTTTCGGCGGCTTGATCGCGCCGAAGCGGATATTGAAGCCGTGCGCAAACATCAACGTCTTGCCCGGCGTGAGATTCGGCTCGATGGCTTCCTTGTAGAGCTTCGGCTGACGCGTATCGGGCGCAAGAATCATGATGACATCGGCCCACGCGGCAGCTTCCGCGGGAGTTTTCACGGTGACGCCATCGTTTTGTGCCTTGGCGCGCGAAGCGCTGCCCGGGGGGAGCCCGATCACCACGGAGACGCCGGAATCGCGCAGATTCAGCGCGTGCGCGTGCCCTTGCGAGCCGTAGCCGATTATCGCGACCTTCTTTTGCTGGATCAGAGAGAGGTCTGCATCTTTGTCGTAGTAAAGATTTGCCATCGCCTTCGTTGTTCCTTTCATGGGCCGCATGGCGGCCGAAAACTGTTAGATTTGTTGAGAGCGTGCCACGCGCAGTCCAGCGTTGCCGGGACCCTGCGGAATTACTTTGCGGAGGGAGCGGGCTTGACGGGGGCAGCGTCAGCCGCGGCTGGGGGACGCAGCAGATCGTTGCCGCGGGTCATGGCGATGCGTCCGGTGCGGGCCATTTCGAGCACGCCGAATGGACGCAAAACCTCCAGCAGGCCGTCGATTTTGTCCACCGTGCCGGAAACTTCCACGATCAAGGATTCGGGGGCGACGTCCACCACGCGCGCGCGAAACACCTTGATGAGTTCCATCAAGTGGGGGCGGTTCTGCTGGTCGGCGGAAACTTTGATGAGCGCCAGGTCGCGCTCCAGCATGGAACGGTCCGTGATATTTTCGGCCAGCAGGACATCCACGAGCTTTTCCAGGCTGGCCTCGAGCCGGTGGGCGCCGCGCGCATCCGTGTGCGCGCAAAGAGTCATGCGGGCAATCGCTTCGTTTTCAGTGGGCCCGACGGTGAGCGAATCAATGTTGATGGCCAGCCGCCGGGTGAGGGAAGCGACCCGGTTCAGAACTCCAGGCTTGTTTTCGACGTAAGCAACGATGGTTTGCATGCGATCCTCGATTTTCTTGTCCCTAGAACTGCTCCCGATCCGCCCAAGAGCTTTACAACATCCCTGGATATGATTTCATTTTACCGAGAGCGCGTCCAGCGGGGCTGGACCTCTTGCGAAAAGCAGATCCCTCTCCCGCTTTGCGGGATCGGGATGACAAGAGACTTTACGCCTTGCTTGGATGGGGTCCAGCAGTGCTGGACCCCTACAAAGGCACAGGCGGCCCGAGAAAGCGAACACCTCTAAGGTTCCGTGGCGGATTCCACCAGCGGGCTGTTAGGCCGGCGAATCATGTCGTGGAGCGCCGCGCCGGCCGCCACCATCGGATACACGGAATCTTCCTGCTCGACGCGGAAGTCGAGCAGAACGGGTTGCTCGGTCTGGCGCGCCGATTCAATGGTCGAAACGACTTCCGCGCGCGAGGTGATGCGTTCCCCCCGGATGCCGAAGGCGTTCGCCAGCGAAACAAAGTCGGGGGCGACCAGCGGCGTGGCCACGTACCGCTTGTCGTAGAAAAACTCCTGCCACTGGCGGACCATCCCGAGATAGCCGTTGTTGATGATGGCGATCTTGATGTTGATCTTTTCCTGGACGATCGTGGCCAGTTCGCAGGAAGTCATCTGGAAACCGCCATCGCCGACAACCGCCCAAACTTCGGCGTCGGGCCGCGCGAATTTTGCGCCAATCGCAGCCGGCAGGGCAAATCCCATGGTGCCGAGCCCGCCGGAAGTGATCAGCGAGCGCGGGCGGTCGTGGTGGTAATACTGCGCCTCCCACATCTGGTGCTGGCCCACGTCGGTGACCACGATGGCTTCGCCCTTGGTGACCTTCCACAGATCGTTGATCACGTGCGCGGCATAGAGATGGCCGCTGTCCGGCAGGCTCTGGATATCGCGCACGGCGGAATCGCCCTTGAGCTCCTTGATATGCGCCAGCCAGGGCGAATGAACCCGCTCGTGGATGTGCGGCAGGAGTCTGCTCAGAGTTTCACCCGCATCGCCTACCAAAGCGGCGTCCACCTGTACGTTCTTGTTGATTTCGGCGCGATCCACTTCGATGTGGATTTTGCGGGCATTGCGCGCATATGTGCGCAGGTCGCCGGTGACGCGATCGTCGAAGCGCATGCCCACGGCGATCAGCAGATCGGCTTCCTGAATCGCGGTGTTGACCCAGGCTTCGCCGTGCATGCCCATCATGCCCAGGTTCATCGGATCGCTGGCCGGGAAGCAGCCAATGCCGAGAAGGGTCATGGCCACGGGGATGTTGCTGATGCGAACGAACTCCTCGAACTTGCGCATGGCCCCGGAGAGCATGATGCCGCGTCCGGCAAGAATCACGGGACGCTTGGCGGTGTTGAGCAACTCGACGGCGCAGTCGAATTCGTCCTGTTTGTGGTTGTTGCGGATGCGCTTGACCGGCAGCTTCGGAGCGCACGCGTCCCAATCGAATTCGGCGGAAGCCTGTTGCGCGTCCTTGGTGAAGTCCACGAGCACCGGGCCGGGACGTCCGGACTGGGCGATGATGAAAACTTCGCGGAGCGTGCGCGCGATATCCTCCGCCCTGGAGACCACCACGTTGTATTTGGTGATCGGCATGGTGATGCCGGTGATGTCCACTTCCTGAAAGGCATCGGAGCCGAGCACCTTGCTGCTGACCTGTCCAGTGATGCAGACCACCGGGGAAGAATCGAGCATGGCCGTGGCAATGCCGGTGACCATGTTGGTGGCGCCCGGGCCGGAAGTAGCCATGGCGACACCGATTCCGCCCGTGGCGCGCGCATAGCCATCGGCCATGTGCGTGGCGCCCTGTTCGTGGCGCACAAGAATGTGATGCAGCTTGGATTTGCCAAGCGCGTCGTAGACCGGAAGAATCGCGCCGCCGGGATAGCCGAAGATGTGACGCACGCCGAGGCGCGTCAATGTTTCACAGAGGATTTCCGCACCAGTCATCTTCATAGTGTTCTCCCCGAGGATCGCGGCACGGAACCGGATGAAAAAGAATCGGGCAGGGAAGTAACGGCGCCAAGCGAGGAAGAGGAAACGAGATAGGCGTATTTGGCCATGACGCCGCTGGTGAAGCGGGGCTTGGGCGCTTTCCAGGTAGCGAGGCGCTGCCGGATTTCGCCGTCGGTGAGTTCGACGGAAAGATTGCGCTTGGGAATGTCGAACACGATGGTGTCGCCATCACGAAGCGCGGCGATGGGGCCGCCCACAACCGCTTCGGGCGCGACGTGGCCGGCCATGAGGCCGTGCGTGGCGCCGGAGAAACGCCCGTCGGTCAACAGAGCTACGGAATCGCCAAGACCTGCGCCTACCAGAGCCGCGGTCACCGCGAGCATCTCCCGCATCCCGGGCCCGCCGCGCGGACCTTCATAACGAATCACGACCACGTCGCCGGCTTTGATCTGGCTCTTGTTGACGGCGGCAAACGCGGCTTCCTCGCCATCGAAAACGCGCGCGGGGCCGCGGAAAGTTTGCGTGTTGTTCCCGGCGACCTTGATGACGCAGCCTTCCGGCGACAGATTGCCGTGAAGAATGACTAAGCCGCCCGTCGATTTGAGCGGGTTGTTTTTGGCGCGGACGACTTCCTGGCCCGGGGTTTCTTTTGCGGCGGACGCTTCTTGGGCGAGGCTGCGGCCGGTGACGGTGATGGCGTCTCCTTTGAGGAGGCCAGCTTCAAGCATACGCTTTGCGACGAGCGGAGTGCCGCCTGCTGCATATAGATCGGTTGCGACAAATCGTCCTCCAGGTTTTAAGTCAGCGAGGATGGGCGTGCGCGAACTGATGCGATCAAAATCGTCGATGAAGAGAGGAATTCCTGCCTCGCGGGCGATGGCGAGGAGATGCAGAACGGAGTTGGTGGATCCCCCGGTGGCGGCGACCCCCGCGATGGCATTTTCAATGGCTGTCTTGGTGATAATTTTCAGCGGTGTGAGGTCTTTGCGGAGAAGATCCATGGCCAGTTTGCCGGCAAGTTCGCCTGCTTTCGCTTTGCCCTTGTCCGTTGCGGGAATGCTGGACGCGCCCATGGGAGCGATTCCCAGGAATTCGCAGACCAGGGCCATGGTGTTGGCGGTGAACTGCCCGCCGCAGGCGCCCACGCCAGGACAAGCGGAACATTCGAGCTCTTTAAGTTGCTTATCCGTAATTTTGCCGCGCGCGTGCGCCCCAACGGCTTCGTAAACATCCTGAATCGTGACCGAATGGCCCTCAAATTGGCCGGGTGCGATGGAGCCGCCGTAAAGAACGAGTCCGGGAATATTCAAGCGGACCAGGGCCATAATGCCGCCGGGAATCGTTTTGTCACAGCCGACCAGGACGACGAGGCCGTCGAAGAGATTGCCGCGGGCGACGAGTTCGATCGAGTCAGCGATGACTTCGCGGCTGATCAGCGAGGCGCGCATGCCGTCGGTGCCCATGGTGATGCCGTCGGAAATGGAAACCGTGTTGAATTCCAGGGGCGTGCCACCCGCGGCGCGGATGCCGGCGCGGACGTGCTCGGCAAGTTCGCGAAGATGGTAGTTGCAGGGTCCGATTTCGATCCAGGTGTTGGCGATGCCGATGAGCGGCTTGGTGAAATCGTCGTCTTTAAGCCCGGAGGCGCGAAGCATGGCGCGAGCGGGGGCGCGGTTATTGCCATCCACAAGAGCGGAACTGCGGGACTTCAGCGAACGTTCGGTCACAGCGGCGTCCCTCCAAACTGCGCGCAAGAAACGAAAAACAAATCGGGGCCATCATCCCGTCTGGAGGATGGCCCCAAAACTCCAGAGTTGCCCAGCACAAAAGCTAACATCATCCGCATGCGCCCGCGGAAGATACCGCAGAGCGGGTTCCCAACAGCAAGGGTGTCTACCGGCATTTAACGGAGGCGGGCGACAATGAATGAACGAAACAGTACGCGACAGCGCACACGCCCCCACACAGTCTCTAGGTTGCAGGAAAGAGGGGGATGAGTCAAATTAATAGAAGTGCTATAGAAAATAAGCACAGATTATAGGGAAGTCTGCTCCTCCGCTGGGTTGGATGCCTGCCTGTCAGGGGCTGTTGCCGGACATCGCCGATCGGCATGGCACTCTTGGAATTCGAGAAAAATGGCACTAGCGGTACATCCTGTTGAAAGAGGCAGGCATCCATAGACAAATATGACGACGGTGCGCGCAACGAGTGTTTCATCCGCAGTATCTACTTCAGCCTACGAAGAATACGTAAACCCGCAGTGGGTCTCACTGCTGAACCTGTTGGACATGAATGTGGAGTACGAGAAGTGTGCCGGTGCGGAACTGTTCACGCGAGACGCTCAGCGATGCGGCAAGGCGCGCAGTTAAAACCTGACACACTGTTGACACACTCTTGATAAGTTTAGGGCGACTGTAGGTCCCATACTATTGGTACGAAGGGCGCTGAGAACTGTGACGCAAGGCGACAAGACCGATGTCTTTGTAGTGGGCGGCGGACCAGCGGGCCTGGTGGCCGCGATAGCGGCGTGCAAGAAAGGCTTCACAGTCGCGCTGGCAGACGGCGCGGAGCCTCCTATTGATAAGCCATGCGGCGAAGGGCTAATGCCGGAGACGCAGGCGGCGCTGCGCGAAGTGGGTATTACGCCGGATTGCCGCCAAAGCTTTGAATTCCGGGGAATTCAGTTTATCCAGCGGGGTAAGCGGGTCGCGGCAGATTTTCCCGAGGGAAAGGGAATAGGCCTTCGGCGGCCACTTTTGCACGCCATGCTTGTTGCCAAGGCGGAGCAGTGCGGCGTGCGGCTGCTGTGGAAGACGCCAGTATCGGCAGTTACTCCCAAGGGCGTGCAACTGAAAAGCGGTTTGGTGCCGGCGCGCTGGATTGTGGGAGCCGACGGCGGAGGCTCGCGTGTGCGGCGGTGGAGTGGACTGGAGGCCACGGCCCTTCGAGAGCAGCGCTTCGCCACGCGGCGGCATTATCGCATCAAGCCGTGGTCGCCGTACGCGGAAGTCCACTGGGGCAAACGGGCGCAGGCGTACGTTACGCCGATTGGGGCCGAGGAAGTGTGCATCGTGGTGCTGGCGGAACGTCCCGAGGATGCGGAGTTCGCGAAGGTTCTGGAGGAGTTCCCGGAGCTGCGTGAGCGGTTGTGCCGGGCGGAATTGGCGAGCCGGGAGCGCGGCGCGATCACGGCCATGCACAGGCTCAAGAGGGTGACACGCGGGAACGTAGCGCTGGTGGGCGACGCCTCCGGCGGAGTGGATGCCATCACGGGAGAAGGACTGCGGCTGGCGTTCCGGCAGGCGCTGGGCCTGGCGGAGGCCATGGAGCGCAACGACCTTGCGGGTTATGAACGCGCGCACCGGGAATTGGCGCGGCGTCCCATGCGCATGGGGAAACTCATGCTCCTGCTGGGGCGGAATAAGGGGTTGCGCCAACGCTCGTTCGCGGCGCTGGCATCGAAGCCGCAATTATTTGAGGACCTGCTGGCGATGCACATGGGCCGCGCATCCCGCGTGCAGATGCTAGGTACCGGGCTAGAACTGGGCTGGCAACTTCTGAACGCATGAGTAAAGGGGGAAGGAGTTCCATGCGAGTAACAGGCTGGAAGTCATTTGGGATTGGCGCCGCCGCGCTGGCAGGGCTTGCGGTGCTTCTGTCCGCGAGCGCAGCGCCACCCAGAATGCATGTAGAGCGATTAGCAGCCGCGCCCTCTTCGGAGCTTTCCCTGATTGTGGACCCGGGCCAATCAAAAGTGCACTGGACGGTGGATAGCACGCTGCACACGGTGCGCGGCACATTTGCAGTGAAGAGCGGGGCGCTGCACTTCGATCCGGAGACGGGAAAAGCGGGCGGAGAGATTGTGGTGTTTGCGACGAGCGGAGAGAGCGCCAACAGTTCGCGCGACGAAAAAATGCACAAAGTGGTGCTGGAGAGCGCGAAGTATCCGGATGCGGCGTTTCGGCCCACGCAGGTGGAAGGCAAGGTCGCGGCTTCGGGCAATTCCGATGTGCAGTTGCATGGAGTCTTCCTGCTGCATGGAAGCGAGCACGAACTGACCGTTCCGGTCCACGCGGAGATAAGCAGCGGAAAATGGAAGGGCACGGCGAAATTCGAGGTGCCGTACATCCAGTGGGGTCTGAAGGACCCCAGCAACTGGCTGCTGAAGGTGAAGCCCGCGGTGGAAGTGGACCTGGAACTGGCCGGGGCGTGGAAACCAGGGGAATGAGGCGGGGTCAGCGAGAAGCCAGTTACTTGACGGGATGATTCGCTAGTCGAGCCGGAAAGCCCTAAACCAAGGAAGAGGCTCGCGCGCGACAGCGTTTTTATTTGCATATCTGCGGCGCTTCCTACAAAATGAAATGTTTGGGCCACAGCCTGGAAACAAGACAGGCGGGCCCTGTGCAGTTCCACCTACAATTCAAACGAGGGATTTCATGGAAAAGCCAACGAAGATTGCTGCGCCGCGGGGAAAACTCGGGGTGCTGTTGCCGGGAATGGGCGCGGTGGCGACAACGTTCATGGCCGGCGTAGAACTGGTGCGCACGAAGAAGGCGCTGCCGATCGGGTCACTGACGCAGATGGCCACGATTCGCCTGGGAAAGCGCACGGAAGGGCGATCGCCGAAAATCAAGGATTTTGTAAAGCTGGCGCGGCTGGAAGACATGGTCTTCGGCGGCTGGGATATTTTTCCGGACAGCTCCTATGAGGCGGCAGGGAAGGCGGGCGTGCTGGATGCAAATCACTTGGCTCTTGTGAAGACGTTCCTCTCGAAAATCAAGCCGATGTCCGCGGCGTTTGATCAAGAATACGTGAAGATGCTGAACGGCAAGAATGTGAAGAAGGGGAAGACGAAGTACGACATCGCGCTGCAGGTGAAGGACGACATCGCGAAGTTCAAGAAAAAGCATGGCTGTTCGCGCATGGTAATGCTGTGGTGCGGCTCGACGGAAGTGTTCATGAAGACGCACGAGGTCCACGCCACGCCGGAGACGTTTGAAGCCGCGATGAAAGAGAATCATCCGGCGATTGCGCCCTCGATGCTATATGCCTGGGCGGCGATTACCAGCGGCATCGCGTATGGAAATGGCGCGCCGAACCTGACCGTGGATGTGCCTGCTTTGCGGCAATTGGCGCAGGAACACGAGGTACCGATCGCGGGAAAGGACTTCAAGACCGGGCAGACGCTGCTCAAGACGGTCCTGGCGCCCGCGTTTAAGGCGCGCATGCTGGGGCTGAACGGGTGGTTTTCGACGAACATTCTGGGAAACCGCGACGGCGAAGTGCTGGAGGACCCGGGCTCCTTCAAGACGAAGGAAGAATCGAAGCTGGGCGCGCTGGAGTTCATTTTGCAGCCGCACTTGTATCCCGATCTCTACAAAAAGATTTACCACAAGGTGCGCATCAACTACTACCCGCCGCGCGGCGACAACAAAGAGGGCTGGGACAATATCGATATCTTCGGGTGGCTGGGCTATCCGATGCAGATTAAGGTGGATTTCCTGTGCCGCGATTCCATATTGGCCGCGCCCATCGTGCTGGACCTGGTGTTGTTCCTGGATCTGGCGCAGCGCGCGGGCATGCGGGGAATTCAGGAATGGCTCAGTTTCTATTTCAAGTCGCCGATGACCGCGCCGGAGCTGTATCCGGAGCACGACCTGTTTATCCAGCTCATGAAATTGAAAAACACCCTGCGGTGGATGGTGGGAGAGGATTTGATTACCCACTTGGGGCAGGAATATTACGATTAGAGAAGCGGAGATCCCCAGGTGGGGGGATTGCGCGCTATTGCGTGGAATTGTAGGTCGTGCTCCCTTTCGCAGCCTGCTGAAAAGTCCCTGCAAAATGTCATTGCCAGTCCCGTTCGTTTTTTGAGCGGGACTCGGAATCTGCTTTTTCCCTTGTCTTGTACGAAAAGCAGATCCCTCTCCCGCTTTGCGGGATCGGGATGACAAATGGCGTTTACGCCTTGCCGAGATGGGGCGCAGCCCTTCGCAGCTCAGGGTAAACAGGCTCGCCCCTACGGGAGCCCGATGCGCGCAACGGCATGGGGTAGAGATTAGAGGGGCTCGGGAACTTCCCAGCGGCCGGATTCGGCGGAGCGGAAGAGGGCATCAATGACCGCCATGTTGCAAATGGCATCTTCCAATGGATTGGGGACTTCCTTGTTTTCGCGAATGGCCTGCGAGAAAAGATCGCCCTGGATCGTGTATTGATTGCAGATGGGGAAGGATTCGGTGATCGCGCTGCCGCCGGCGTAGAGGTCCTTGCCGTTGTCGATGAAGATGCGCGCAGGCTTGTCCGTGGGGGCGTTGAACGGAATCTCGATGTCGATGCGGCCTTCGGTGCCGAAGAACTGCATCTTCTGGTAGCTAACGAGCTGTGTGCTGGCGGTAAAGATGCTTTGTCCGGTGGGGAATTCGAGAATCGCGGACGTGAGGCGATCGGTTTTGAAGCTGGGATCGCGCTCGATGCAGGCGAAGACGCGCTCCGGCTCATCGCCAAACACGAACCGCGAGGTCTTCACCGGGTAACAGCCGATGTCCATCAGCGCGCCGCCGTAATAATCGGCAATATTGCGCGTATTCGCGGGATCGGTATTGAAATAACTGAAAAAGCCGGACGCCGAGCGGAGCTTGCCGATGCGGCCGGCGCGGATAAGCTCGCGTGTGCGCAACCACTGGGGATGCGTGCGGACCATGAAAGCTTCGCCAATTTTGACGCCGTATTCATCGCGGGCTTCGAGCAGCCGGCGGGCCTCCGCGGCATTGCGGCTGATGGGCTTTTCGCAGAGAACATGCTTACTGTGGCTGGCGGCGCGGATGGACCACTCGACGTGCATGTGATTGGGGAGGGGATTGTAGATGGCTTCGATCTCGCCATCGGCCAGGAGTTCTTCGTAGGAGCCGTAAGCCTTGGGAATGGAAAATTGTGCGGCGACATTTTTCGCTTTTTCGATGGAGCGGGAAGCGATGGCGGTGATTTCGGCCCATTCGCATTGTTGCATGGCGGGGATGACGTGGCGCGTGGCGATGTTCGCGGCGCTAAGAATTCCCCATTTGACTTTAGGTGGCATGACCCTTCTCCTCTGATTATCACAAAAAGAGCGGAAGACCAAATGGTGGGGGGGCGCAAGGTAACGTTGTGATTAGCCCAGTGAGTCTAGTCGAGCCAGGTGAAGCGGCCCGTGACGTCTGTCTCCCATTGCAAAAAAACGGGTCCCTCGCTGTGCTTCCCTCGAATCTCTCCCCCGCAATTTGGATCAAACGAGCACGCTTGCCGAGATTAAAATACCGCTACAGTGCCAGCAATCGCGCCAGCAGGCCCGCCAGAGCGCCGCCGACGAGAGGGCCGAAAACGGGAATGGGGGCGTAACCCCAGTCGGAGGCGCCTTTCCCGGCGATTGGAAGAAGGGCGTGAGCGATGCGGGGGCCAAGGTCGCGCGCAGGATTAATCGCGTAGCCGGTCGTGCCGCCGAGGGAGAGGCCGATGCCCCACACAAGACTCGCGACAAGATACGGGCCCAGGCCCGCAGCGGGTCCCGTGGCGGCTACGTTTCTTGAGAAGATCGCGCTGACCACAAACACGAGCACGAACGTGCCGATGACCTCACAAAGGAAATTGGCGGGGAGTGCACGAATCGCCGGGGCCGTGGAGAACACGGAGAGTTTCGCGGGGGCGTCGGGCGTTTCCCGCCAGTGCGGGAGGTAGTGCAGCCAGACAAGCGTGGCGCCGGTGATTGCGCCGAGGATTTGCGCGGCGATAAATGGCAAAACATGCGAGAAATCGTGGCTTCTTAGGGCAAAGCCGAGAGTCACCGCCGGATTGAGATGCGCGCCGGGGCTGCCGCAGGCAATGGCGGTGAAGACGCCGCACATGACCGCGAGCGCCCAACCGGTGGTGATGACCATCCAGCCGGCATTTTCGGATTTGGTTTTGCGGAGAAGGACCCCAGCGACAACACCATCCCCGAGAAGGACCAGAACAAAAGTACCCATGAATTCGCCGAACCAGGGTGTGAGCATGTAACGCGCCTCCAGATGAAGAACAAAGGACCGCTGCGGATACCGGACGTACAAATATACAACGGTTGCAGCATACGGCTGGCGTGATTAGCGCGATTGCTGCTATGGCCGGGAAGCTGTGCGTGAAGTAGAATCTCCGCAAGAGTCAAGCTCGAGAAGAGATTCACCCGATCGAAGAAGCGGAGAAATGGTTTTCTAACTGCCAATATGAAAGCGCTCGTTTATACAGAGCCGGGCCGCGTCAGGCTGGAAGAAAGACCCCGACTGAAACCGCAAAACGGGGAAGTGGAAGTCACTGTCGAATTGGCCGGGGTTTGCGGGTCGGACATTTCGGGGTTTCTGGGGCACAGCGCGCGAAGAAAGCCGCCGCTGGTGCTTGGCCACGAATTGGTCGGGCGCTTGAGTGACGGCCGTAGAGTGGTGGCGAATCCGTTGATCGCTTGCGGGCATTGCGTCTATTGCCTTGCGGGAGCGCAGAATCTTTGCGAAAGCTGGCGGCTGCTGGGGATGGATCAAACGCCGGGTACGTTCGCGGAGTACGTGACGCTCCCGGCAGGACAAATTCACGAAATTCCGGAGGAACTCCCGTCCGCGCCGGCGGTCCTGTGCGAGCCATTGGCAAACGTCGTCCATCTCTTACGCACTTCCGCGCCGGCCCCATTTTTCCGGCTGGCCATCGTGGGCGGCGGAACAATGGGCGCGCTGACGTTGCTGGCGAGCCATCGCATCGGCGCAAGAGATGTTTTGGTGGTGGACGTAAGCGATCAGCGGCTGGAAACGGCTATGAAGCTGGGCGCCGCGGCGACAGTGAATACCTGCTCGCCGGAGGGCCTGGCGGAAGCGCGCCGCGTGGCGGGCCGCGGCTACGATCTGGTAGTGGATGCCAGTGGGAGCGGACCGGCGCGGCAATCGGCATTCGATTTGTGCCGGCCGGGGGGATGCGTCGTCCTGCTGGGCATGAGTGCGCAGCGGAGCGAACTGGATTTCGTTACCAGCATACGAAAAGAGCACCGCGTGGTGATGTCGTTCGCATACACTCCGGTGGATTTCCGGCGCGCGCTGGATTTGCTGATTTCCGGCGAAGTGGATTTAACACGCTGGACGGAACAATTGCCCCTGGAGCGGGGCCAGGAAGCGATGGAACGCATCGCTCACCGGCCGGGCAAGACGCTGAAGATGATGCTGGAAGTAGCGCCAGGCCGCGGATAAGCAACATCCATTAAGGTCATTGCTACACCAGCAGAGTTTCACGCAACAATCGAATTAACTTACTGCCTGGCGATGCCGACAATCCTGCGTGTTGCTGGATCAACCAGGAATGCGATGACGGCGAGATTATCCTGCTTCCAGGCCCCCTCTAATTGGACGCTGATCTGACTCTGAAATTGGGTGGGGGATTCGCGTGTTTCCAATTTTCGCAGCGACCGGACGACCGCGGCGTGTTGCAGGCGGCGCCCAGAATTTTCGCCGGCTTGCACGGCAGCCGCGCCAATCAGGAGGCGCAAGCCGCTCAGCGCCGGGAAGGCTGCGCAGACGCTCTGGACGAAAGCCAGGAATAGACTCGACCAGCCAACCCACGTAGAACTAGTGCGGGGTTCCGTAACGGCGGTGTTTTCTATAGCGGCAGCGTTGCCGGCTGCGTTGTCCATCGTCAAGCTCCTTGTCTCCAAAGTCCCGGTGCGATAGGCTGCAGCAAATTGTTCCCGGATGCAATCGGGTGCCGCGGTGGCATATGCGAGTCTAGCTGTCGCATGGGCGAAGTCTCCTGGATAAACAGAGAGCGGCAAGACTCCGGCTGCCTGCTACTTGGAACTTCAACAAGGCCGTCGTTTGTGTTAAGAAAAAGCTGAACAATTTGCCGGTGCTGTTAGAGTGGGAGCGGTGGAAACGTCAGACGGGGTGCGCGATGAGACTGATCCGGTTTGGAGCGAAGGGGCAGGAGAAGCCCGGCGTATTGATTGCGGGGAAGAGGCGAGATGCCTCAGCGTGGTTTCGCGATTGGGACGCGGCGTTTTTCGCGGCCGATGGACTGAAGAAGCTGGCGGCGAGACTTTCCTCCGCAAGCCCTGTCGAATTGCCGGAAGTGGCGGAAGGAGTGCGCTGGGCGGCGCCCGTGGCTCGGCCAGGAAAAATCATCTGCGCGGGGCTGAACTATTCCGATCACGCCAAGGAAACCGGGGCGGAAGTGCCAAAGGAGCCCAAGCTCTTCATGAAGGCTGCGAATACCATGGTTGGCCCGAATGACGACGTGCTGATTCCGCGGCGCAGCACGAAAACGGATTGGGAGGTCGAGCTGGGCGTGGTGATCGGAACGGAGGCGCGCTATCTGGAATCGCGCGAACAGGCGGAAGCGCATATCGCGGGTTACTGTATTTCGCATGATGTATCCGAGCGGGAATTTCAGTTGGAGCGCGGCGGACAGTGGAGCAAGGGAAAGAGCTGCGATACATTTAATCCGCTGGGGCCATGGCTGGCCACCCGTGAAGAAGTGCCGGATGTCAACAACCTGAACATGCGGCTCAGCGTGAACGGGCAGGTGCGGCAGCGGGGCAACACCGGAACGATGATCCACGCGCCGGCGGAGCTGGTTCGCTACATTTCGCAGTTCATGACGCTGGAGCCGGGCGATCTGATTTCCACGGGCACGCCTCCGGGCGTGGGACTCGGCATGAAGCCGCCCACGTATTTGAAGGCGGGCGACGTCGTGGAGTTGGAGATTGATGGACTTGGAAAACAACGGCAAATCTGCCGTCAGGCATAGCTGAGCGACCATGAAAATCACCGATTACATAACCTTTGTCATTCACACGCCCTGGCGCAACTTGACGTACCTGGTGCTGGAGACGGACGAGGGAATCCGCGGATACGGCGAAGCGCGCGTTGTATCGAAGACGCATACGGTCCGCGAATTTCTGAAGGACGTCCGCCGGCACATTGTGGGCTTCGACGCTTCCGACATCGAAGAGTTGTACCGGCGATTCACTCTTTTCGATTTTGGTCTGCCGGGCGAAGTCGTGATGACGGGGCTCGCGCTGGTGGAGATGGCGTGCTGGGACTGCATCGGCAAAAAAGCCAAGCTGCCCGTCTATCAATTGCTGGGCGGAAAAGTGCGAGACAAAATTCCAGCATACGCCAACGGCTGGTATACGGTGGATCGCACGCCGGAAGCGTTCGCCGGTGCCGCGAAAAAAGTGCTGGCGCGAGGTTATCGCGGGATGAAGCTCGATCCCTTTGGAAACGGCAACCTGGAGCTTACGCGCGAGGAATATCATCGCAGCCTGGAAATTTTGGAGGCCGTGTTCAGCGTGGCCGGACGCGACGCTCAGGTTTTCGTGGAGATGCACGGGCGGTTTGCGCCGCATCAAGCGGTGGAGATTGCCCGCGCCATTGAGAAATATCAGCCCGGCTGGATCGAGGAGCCATGCCGGCCCGATGATCCCGGCGCTCTGGAGATGGTGGCGCGGCATACCAGCGTGCCCATCGCAACCGGTGAGCGCTATTACACCGCAGCACAGTTCCGCGACCTTTTTCCGAAGCGCGTGATTCATATCCTGCAGCCAGACATGACGCAATGCGGCGGATTCCTGGAAACAAAGAAAATCTGCTCCACCGCGGAAACTTATTCCGTGATGGTGGCGCCGCACAATGTGGGAGGGATTATCAGTACTGCGGCGGCGCTGCACTTGATGGCCGGGCTGCGGAACGGCAAAATCCTGGAACACTTCAACGATTTCTCCGACGCGGAAATCAAGCAGGCGGGCCGGCCGTATCCGGAGGTCAAGGATGGCCAATTCGATTTGCCCCAAGGGCCGGGCTGGGGAGTGGAACTGGACTTCGACTATATTCGCGAGAAATCCGCGAAATCCGGCGACGGTGTGATCGCCGATCCGGGGCTGGACATGTTTCGCAAGCCGGATTGGTTCAAGAGGTCCGAGGCCACCAAGAGCGGCATGAAGCAGTAACCCCGCAAGCCTCCTGACGAATCGTTGCGCAAGCTGCAAGCGCGAAAAGTGAAATCCCAAGGATCAGCAAATCGTAGCGCAGCGGCGTCAGCCCTCCAGCGCGGCCAAGCGGCGGCTCCATTCGGCTACCGCGGCGCGCGAAACGCCAAAGTTCGAGCCCGTTCTTCCTTCGAGCGCCGCAAGCTGGATGGCGGCATTGCCGATCGTGGAGCATTCGACGGGACCCCGGATGACCTGCAGCCCCGAGCGCTCTTGCAAAAGCCGGTTGAGAAAGGTGTTGCGGTTGCCGCCGCCGACGATGTAGACGCTCCGGAATTTCTTGCCGGCTACTTCGCTGATCATGCGCAAAACCTCGGTGTAGCGCGCGGCCAGGCTGTGAAAAATCAAGTTGGCAAACTGCGGGGCAGCTTCGGGATCTTCCGGAAGCGGCGCGTGGCCCGATAGCTTCAGGACCGAGTTGATGCGTTGCGGCATGTGTCCGCTGAGAAGCAGCTCGGAATGATCTACGTCGAGAAATGCTTTTGGCGCGGGAAGTGAGCGGCATGCCTCAATGAGCGAAGCAACGCTCCAGTCCTTGCCCTGAGAGTGCCAGTGGCGCATGGATTCCTCGATCAGCCACATGCCGTTGACGTTTTTCAGGAAGCGGGAACTGCCCTCGAGGCCGCCTTCGTTGCTGATGTTCTGTTTGAAGGCCGCTTCGCTGAGGCAGGGGCGATCGAGGACGGTACCCACGAGCGACCACGTTCCAGAGCTGATGAAAGCGCAATCGTCACCGGAATGCGGGATGCCAGCGACAGCCGAGCCCGTATCGTGGCAGGACGGTGCGATGAGTTTGGTGTTCCAGAATTCGGGGAGTTGCGCGAGTTCTCCCTTGAGTTGGCCGACGATGGTGCCGGGAGGCACAAGTTCCGGCACCTTGCTCTGGTCCAGGCCCGCCGCTCGAAAAATCTCCGGCGACCAGGCGCGGTCAGTGGCACTGAGGAGTTGCGTGTGCGTCGCCAGCGTGAACTCCGAGACGGGGCGCCCGCCAAGGCTACAAAGAATGTATTCCGGCAAATTCAGCCAGCACGGGCCATCGGGCAGGCCAGCATCTCGATCCGCGATGAGCTGGTACAGCGTGTTGAAGCGGAGCATTTGAACGCCGGTAATGGCGTAAAGGCGCTCTGCAGGGAGAGTTTCCCAGAACCGCGCGGGGATTTTTTCCGTGCGCGGATCGCGATAGCAGAAGGGATCCTGCAGGGGCTGGTAGTTGCCATTCACGCGCACATAGTCAACGGCCCAGCCATCCACGCCGATGGAATCGATGGGACCAGAGGCTTCACGGGCGGCAAGGCGCAGACCTTCGAGAAGACCCTCGCGCAGGCCGGGGATGTTCCAGTAGAGATGTCCATCGCGTTCGTGAGGGCCATTGTGGAAGCGGTGAACGATCCGCAGAGTGGCGCCCTGGGGGTGCCAGTTCAGCAGGGAGACGCGGCAACTCTCTGCGCCGAGGTCAATGGCGACCACGCGGCGTGGCTTTGCGCCGGAGCCGGAGGAATCGCTCATCGGAGGAAAGCTTCGCTCAAGCCGCCGTCCACGGGGAACAAATGGCCTGTCGTACAGCGGGCGCTGGGACTTGCCAGAAAGAGAATCGCTTTGGCGCAATCGTCCGGATCGATCGCCGCGTGCGTCAAGGTGCGCTTGGCGTAGAACTGGCTCAACAAATCGCGCAATTCCTCAGTGCTCTGCGCGGGATCGAACGCGATCTTGTACTTCGTGAGTGACGCAATGACGCGCTCGCGAGGAAACATCGTGGAACCCTTCACGACGGTTGCGGGGCTGATGCCGTTAACGCGGACGATGGGCGAAAGAGAAATAGCTAACTCGCGCACAAGATGGCTCAGCGCGGCTTTGCTTACGTCGTAGGCTTCACTCCCATGCTTGGGGACCACGGCATTCGCGGAACTCGTCAGGACAATCGACGCCGGAAGATTCTGCTTTGCTAGGATGGGCCACGCTTCGTCTACAAGCAAATGATTGGCGACCACGTTCAGGTCGAGCGTGGTGCGCCACTGCTCGTCGCTCACCGTGCCATCGGAAGACGACGCAAACATCGCTGCGGTGTTCACCAGCACATCGAAGCCGCCAAACCGTGCCACGACTTCTTCCAGGAGGCGCCGGATCGATGCGCGGTCGCGAATGTCCACCGTCGCGGCGTGGCTGTCTTCTTTTCCGGCGGAACGCGCCACCTGCGCGGCCGCCTCTTTCGCCGTTTCCGCGTCACGATCCGCAATCACCACGTGCGCTCCGCGTTGTGCGGCGGCTTCGGCCGTAGCGCGCCCGATTCCGTTGGCCCCGCCCACAACGATAACCACCTGCCGCGCAAATTCCTTTTCCGGAGGCTGGCGGCGCAGCTTGGCCTCTTCAAGCTGCCAGTATTCAATGCGGAAGGCTTCGGATTGTGGCAGGGCGACGTAATTGTGGTGCACGGCGAAGGCTTCCGAAGGCGCGGCCACGTCGGCTTGCGGAAGCGTAGAAGGCACACGGCCATCGCCGAGAGAGGTAGCGCCTTCCATCACGTGAATCGCGTTGGTGTAGAACTCTCCGGTGATGCGTGCTTCGGTCTTGCTCTTGCCGAAGCTAAACATGCCGACGCCGGGAACGAGCACGACCGTGGGGTTGGCATCGCGCAACGCAGGGGAATCGGGGGTGGCGAATTTGTGGTAGTACGCTTCGTAGTCCTTGCGATAGGCCGTCAAACTCTCATCCAGCGCCGCGAACAGAGCAGGCACATCGCCGCCGGGCTGCCAGGGAATCAGCAGCGGGCGTATTTTCGTGCGGATGAAATGGTCCGGGCAACTGGTGCCGAGACGCGCCAGCGCCGCCGCATCGCGCGAATTGACGAAGCGCAACACCTCCGGCAGATCGGAATAGTGCGCAATCAGTTTTTTCTTAGCGGAGAGGCGGCCGCGAAGCGCGGGAAGCAGCTCAACGGCGAGCAGTTGCCGGTCGTCGCGCGGTGTGAATTGCGTTCCACCAAAGAGGGATTCGCCGGCCTTTTCGACGTGGCCAAGAACGAACTCGCCTAGATCGTCAATCACGGCAAGCGTGTTCTCATAGCAAGCGCGCTGCGTTTCACCCCAGGTGAAAAGCCCGTGGCCGCCGAGCACGATGCCATCGGCTTTGGGATTCTCGCGAACGGCGTCGCGGATCAATCGGCTCAGCTCAAAGCCCGGCCGCAGCCAGGGAATCCATACGAGTGTGTGGCCGTACTTCTGGTTGAACTCCGCCAGGCGCTCTTTGCCGTTCGCGGAAGCGGCCAGCGCGATGCCCCAATCCGGATGCAGGTGGTCAATGTGGGCATACGGAAGCAGGCCGTGCAGCGGTGTATCAATGGAAGCGGCCGTGGGGTTCAGGCCAAAAGTGCAGAGAGGGTAGTAGCCAACCATCTCGTCTTCGTGCTGAATGCCGCGATAGAGTTTCTCGAGTCCGAGCAGCTTTTCCTGATAGAGAGTGGCGAAACCTGCGCGCTGAATGCTGCCGAGATCGCCACCACTCCCCTTGACCCACAGAACCTCGACGGTAGCGCTGCTCAATGCGTCCTTCTGCTTCACTTTTGAACTGGTGTTGCCGCCGCCAAAGTTGGTGATGCGCAGGTCCGAACCCAGCAGATTCGAGCGGTAACGAAGCAGTTCAGGTTCTTCCAGGCCCGCAGCGACGCGTGTATCCCACACGTCCTGGAGGTAGCGCAGACGTTTCATAGTTCCTCGATGTACGCCGCGGCCGCCTCCGAAGGGAGGCGGGGCAGCTCAAGCGTAGCTGGAAGCCCCTTTTTTGCGAACGCCCCGCTCGCGCGATGTGCGCTCCGTGTATCCGCTGGCGCGAAAAGCTTGCAACGGATCCTCCGCCAGGCCATGACTCTTGCGCCAATCCCGCAGAACCGGACGGCAGTCGGTTTCGTAGGCGTCCTTGTAGCAGTTCTCCGCGTCAATCAGGCGCTGCTCCGTGCGGGCTTTCTGCAAAGCTTCGTGATCAATCAAAACGGCCTTGGCATAGAGCAATTGAGCGGTCATCACGGTCTGGATCATGGCCTCAACTTTGTTTTTCAAGTTGTGGCTCTGGTCAATCATGTAGGCGATATCCGCTCGCTGGCGGGACTCCCATTCCCAGTGCCGGATTTCGGCGAACACCCGGAATATCTGATACGGATCGATCGAGCCGAGAGTCAGATCATCATCGGCATAGCGGCGGTCATTGAAATGGAAGCCGCCCAGCATGTTCTCGCTAAGCAGCCAGGCCACGATCTGCTCGATGTTTTGCGCCTGGTAATGATGGCCGGTATCCACCAGGACGAAAGCCTTCGGGCCGGCGGCGCGTGCCAGCAAGAGTGCCATCCCCCAGTCACCTATGTCCGAATGATAGAACGCTGGTTCAAAAGGTTTGTATTCCACCAGGAGACGCTGGCTCGGACCGAGCGCTTCGTGCACCTTGCGGAAGGCCTCGGCGATCCACTGCTTGCGATGACGAATATTCGCCGTACCGGGATAATTCGAGCCGTCGGCCAGCCAGGGAGCCAGGTCGCGGCAGCCTAGCTGCTTGGCCAGCGAGACCGACTCCAGAATGTGGTCCAGAGCGCGCTGGCGAACTTCCGGGCGCTCATTGCCAAGCGAGCCATGCTTGTACTCCTGGTCCTGAAAGACATTGGGGTTGATGGAGCCCGCGCGGACGCCGTACTTGTCGCTCAGCTTAACCACTTCGCGCAGGTCCGTCCCGGCGGGGAGATCCCATAGAACGTGCAGCGCGACGGTTGGGCACACCCCCGTGAAGTAATGGACCTGGCCGGCATCGGAAAACTTCTCTTCGAGCGTGGAAGCGGCGCTGTCTTGCACGAACTTTCCGAAGCGCGTTCCTGTGTCGGCAAACCCCCATGAGGGTACCTCGATGCGGAATGAATCCAGAGCGGCTAGGACATTCTGCGAGTTAAGTGCCATGGCAATATCTCCTGTTCCGACCCCAACGATACTCCAATTGGAAATAATTTCAAATGCAAAACAATGGCATGCGAATCGTGCCTTAGAGAGGCCATGCCCGCTGTACAGCTTGCGGAAAAACTCCGCAATTTAGGGGGTCGAAGCTTTAGCTCCGACATTAGGTGGTTGGCTATAATTGGGCTTTCGCGACTTTTGCGTCTGTTGATTCCTGGCGGAAGCCCCTGAGGAAATGGTTTTAAGCCTTTTCCCGCAGCCTGTGCAGGTGTGCCGCCGCTACCGGAAGCTCAAGAGGACCGCGTGTCGCGATCGGTAACCAGATGGTTATAACGGCTGACCAGGCGATGCTCGACGTAATTGTAGGGCGGGACGCTCTCGCCGTTCAAAAGTGCCAGCCCCAACTGGATGAGCCGCGGCCCGTAAGTACTCACTTCATGCGAGATGGAGCCAATCAATGGGCTATTTTTGCGCTTCATCTCTTCCATGACTGCTGGAATGCAGTCATGGCTGAGGATCGCCAGATGATGGGCGCGGCGCAACTCTCTGGCGGCGTGCAGGGCGCCGAGGGCGCTGGTATCGTTGCTCGGTGCTACCAGGACGTGCTTGGCCTTGCGGTATTTTGTCAGCACCCCATGCATGGCCTTTTTGCTTTCCTCTTCCAATCCAGTGCCGTCGACACGGATGAGTTGGTCGTCCTGAAGATCGTTGATCCTCGAACGAATGCCTTCAAAGGCTCCTGTAATGCGGCTCTGCACCAGCGTGCCGGCCTTGGCGAGGTCCAGGCCCACGACAAGATCCACCTGTCCGCCCCAGAACTTTTGGGCATAGGCGCCCAGGAGTTCGCCGGCTTCGAGTCCCGCGCGGTAATTGTCCAGGCCAAAGAAAACAGCGTTGGGGTGAGGGATATCCACAGCGATGAGCGGGATTCCGCTGGCGGCGAGACGGTCCGCGATAATCGGCGCAACGTAACGATCGGTCTGGAACTCGATCACCAGATCCACCTGCTGCTTGATGAACTCTTCGGCGTTCTGCCGCGCGATTTCCCCGTTGTACTGATTATCAAGAACGATGAGTTCGATGCCGGTGGACATGGCGGCGGTTCTCAGGCTCTCCGTAACCGCATTGGAGAAGGGAAGCGCGCTTGACTGCCCGCCAAAACCAAAGCGCATCTTGCGCGGACGGCTGACCAGGCGATAGCGCCCGTCCTCCGGGCGCGAGACATAGCCCCGGTGCACCAGCGTCCGCAGGATTCGAAAGACGGTGGTCTTGGAGATCCGTGTGCGTTGATAGATCTCTTCGAGAGTCAGCGGCGCCTTGTGCTGTTCCAGGAGTTCCAGAACATCCAGGCTCTTGGAAAGAATGGGAATCAGATAAATCGCTTTAGTAGATCGCGTCACAGCAACGTCCCAGGGGAGCGCAGCTTTTGAACTAGGGCAAGTGTATCAGTTTCCAAAAGTCGGCCCCAATGTTTAATTTCGATACAGAAACTAATTAAAAGGGAGCCTGAGCTTCGGCCAGGGTGCCATGCCGCCTTGCCGGTTGCGTTCCACGAGTGTGAATGATGCATAATACCGATGGGCAGAGTGAACCGGTGAATCTCGTTTCTCCAGCGCAGCAATCCTACCTCGACCAGTTTCGCGAGCAAGTGTCGGCTACGGGCGGCACAATCGAGTTCGTGGCCCGCTCGCCGGAGGCGGTGCGCGATGCAGTGCTGGCCAGAGCCTCCAGCAAGCGTCCCATTCTTATTGCCGAACCGCGCTATCTTTCTCCTGATTATTTTCGACCGTTGCGATCGGAGGAAGGAGTCCTCACACATCCACACGCAGACGACTATCGCTCGGCGCCCGTGGGCGTGACAGAGGCCTTCGCCGCGGTGGCGCGCACGGGTTCCGTGTGCGTGGACATTGGCGCCGATATCGCGGGGTATGTCAGCCTGCTGCCGCGCCTGCACATCGTGGTGGTGGACGCTGAAAGGCTTGTTTTCCGGCCCTCGGATCTTTTTCGCCTAGAGCAATTTGCTCGGCCCACCTTTCACAGAGATTTTGTCTTCATCAGCGGGCCAAGCGCCACGGCGGACATGGGGCCGCTGGTCCGCGGGGTCCATGGCCCGCATGAGCTTCACATCGTGGTGCTTTGCTAAATCATGCCGAAGCGGGTGACATCGCCGAGGGAAGTGGCCGCGAAGGAATCGCGCGCGATCCTGCGGCGCGCCATTCGCCTCGCTCTGGATACCGAGTCCGCGGCGGTGCGCCACAACACGCGGAGTTTCAACCTCAATCGCTATCGCGCCACTGCCGCTCTGCCCGATTACGATGCGCTGAAAGACGAAGCGCGCCGCATCAAGGAGCATGCGCTGGTCAATCGCAAGGCGCTTGTTCAGCGGCTTTCGGAGAGTGTTACGCGGAACGGCGGCCATTTCTTTTTTGCGCGGGATGCTCAGGAGGCGGGCCAATACATTCAGGGAGTCTGCAAGCGCCATTGCGTGCGTTCCCTGGTCAAGGGCAAGAGCATGACCTCGGAGGAGATCCACCTGAACGGCGCGCTGGAGCATGACGGAATCCGCGTGGTGGAAACGGACCTGGCGGAGTTCATTCTGCAGGCGGCCGACGAGCAGCCGTCCCACATCATCGCTCCCGCCATTCACTACTCCCGCGAACGCATCACGGCGCTCTTTCGCAGAAAATTTCAGACCGATTTGCCGCTGGATACCGGCGAGGACCTGACGCGATTCGCGCGCGAGCGGTTGCGGCAAGACTTTCTGGCGGCGGACGCGGGAATTACGGGAGCCAATCTGGTTTCCGCGGATTGCGGAAGCCTGCTGCTGGTGGAGAGCGAAGCAAACATCCGTTTGACATGCATCGCGCCGCCTTTGCACATCGCGTTGTCGGGCCTCGAAAAAATCGTGCCCTCGCGCCGTGAATTTGCCTCCTTCATCGAACTGCTTGCGGCCAGCGCCACGGGGCAGCCGCTGACGAGCTATACCTCCGTGATCCGGCCCCCGCTCGCTGTGCCGGTCGTTGATTTTCGCGGCGCTGGGCCGGCCACGCGCGAATTCCATCTGGTGATTGTGGATAACGGGCGCGAGGCTTTGGCGCGGGATGCGCAACTGAAAGAAGCGCTCTATTGCATTCGCTGCAGCGCGTGCCTGAATTCTTGCGCGAATTTTCAGGTGCTCGGGGGACACGGGTTTGGAGGAGCGACCTATTCCGGCGGAATCGGCGCGACGTGGGAAGCGGCGACGACAGGCCAGTTGAAGCTGGCGCGGTTCAGCGATCTTTGCACGGGTTGTTCGCGGTGCGTGCCGCAATGTCCCGTGCGCATCGATATTCCCGGTTTGAATGTGGAGCTGCGCTCACGGCTCAACAAGTCGATTCCACTATCACTCACGGCACGAGCGATGCATCTGCTGCTGGGCGCCTCACCGGTGGAAAATGCTTCCGCGCAACAAATCTTCTTTGCGCATTATGATCGCCTGGCTCGTTGGGGGACGCTTTTCGCTCCGTTATCGAATTTCTTTTCGAAGGTGCCCGGGGCGCGCTGGTTCCTGGAGAAGTCTTTTGGAATTGACCGGCGGCGGCATCTTGCGCCATTCCCGAGGAAAACCTGGGTGGATATTAGTGCGGATGAAGTGACGGAAAAGCCAGATGCGCCGCGAGGCCCCGGGGTTTTGGTGCTGGCGGACGTGTTCACAAATTACGGCGCGCCAGAGCGGGGAAAGGACGCGCTCCGGTGTCTGCGCGCTGCCGGTGTGCGCGTGCGTTTGACGAAATCTCTGCCGGACGGGCGTGCCGCGCTCTCGCAAGGGATGATCGATACGGCAAGAGCGCAAGCGGAGACTCTTTCCAGGTACATCGCAGCCGAAAATGCAGCGGAGCGGCCGCTGCTTGTCGTTGAGCCCAGCGTTTTGGCGATGATCCTGCGCGAATATCGCAAATTATTGCCGGCGGAAGCATTCGTGAAGCTGCAGAATTCCACGATAGATCTGGTGCAGTTCCTTGCGCGGCATTTTGCGGAACAGGGAAGCGATCCGCGAGCGGTTTTTAACATTCGAAAGTTTGCGCCTGGACCCAGAGTCTTCTACCACGCCCATTGCCAGCAACGCGCCGTCAGCGACCCATCCATCACGGTCGAATTTCTGCGGCGCCTCGGATTTGAAGTCACCTGTTCGCAGGTGGAATGCTGCGGGATGGCCGGAAGCTTTGGGTACAAAAAAGATTTCTACGATGTCAGCCAGGCCGTATCCGAAGAGCTTGTGGAGCAATGGAAGGCCGCCGAAAGCGCCAAGGGCCCGCACACGCTGCTTGCCAGCGGCGTCTCCTGCATCGAGCAACTGCAAGGCGCGACGGGGCGTGCTGTGCTGCATCCGGTAGAACTCCTTGCCAAATTGTTGTGAACTCTTCTGCGAATTAAGCTTCGCCAGGGTACTGATAACAGTAATTGGTTGTCATCCCGACCAGAGCGGCCCGACTCTTCTTGCGCTTCAATCAACATTGTCATCCCGAGCGAAGCGGCCCGACTTTTTCTTCCGCGCCGCATTTTGGCGCGTCGGGCCGCGAAGTGGAGGGATCTGCTCTTCTTGAAAGACCAGGGGGAAAGCCGATTCCTCGCCGCGTCTTGTCCAATAGAAAAATAGTTTCTGTAATGCAGAATCGCGAGTATGCTTGCCATCGAAGCGCACGGAGAGACTACTCTTACGGTTTGCACGTTGGCACGGATAATGCCGGAGGGAATTCCCCCGCAACAGTCTTTCAGGAGAGCTCATGTACCAACCCGAAGCGTACGCGGCAGCACTCTTTTTCATGATCGTCAGCATGGTCTGTTGGGGCTCCTGGGCGAACACCATGAAACTTACCCCAGGGTACGCGTTTCCCCTGTTCTATTGGGACTATCTGGTGGGCATGGTTCTGGGCGCGGTTGTGTGGGGTTTCACGCTGGGAAGTTTTGGAGGCGCCGGACTGTCGTTCCTTGCGGATCTACGTGGCGCGGATACGCGGCACATCCTTTACGCGCTGCTCGCGGGGATCATTTTCAACGTGGCCAACCTGCTGCTGGTGGCGGCCATCGAAATTGCGGGGCTTGCGGTGGCCTTTCCGATCGGCATCGGACTGGCGCTGGTCGTGGGCGCGCTGATGAACTACCTGATCTCGCCGCGAGGGAACCCGTTCCTGCTGTTCAGCGGAATCGTTCTGGTGGTGCTGGCAATCATTTTTGACGCGCTGGCTTACAAGAAACGGGAAGTGGAGAAAAAAGCCGTCAGCGCGCGGGGAATCAAGATCAGCATTGCCTGCGGCATCCTGATGGGGACGTTCTATCCGCTGATCGTGAAAGCCACAACGGGTAAGGCGGCACTTGGACCTTACGCCGTGGCCTTTCTCTTCTGCATCGGCGCGGTGCTGTGTGCTCTTCCCTTGAATTACTACTTCATGCGCAAGCCTCTGACGGGAGCTGCCCCCGTCACGCTGCCACAGTTTTTCGCGACGAAGCCTGCCTATCACTTGTGGGGAGTCGGCGGCGGGCTGATCTGGTGCACGGGAACGA
The DNA here is from genome assembly GCA_002478115.1 of Candidatus Acidiferrum typicum. Taxonomy (GTDB): domain Bacteria; phylum Acidobacteriota; class Terriglobia; order Acidiferrales; family UBA7541; genus Acidiferrum; species Acidiferrum typicum. Next base: position 61,281 of record DLMH01000061.1, read on the forward strand.
CCTTTAATTTCGTGGCCTCGCACGCGCAATTGGTCGGGCCGGCCATTTCTTATGCGCTGGGGCAGGGCGCGACAATGGTTTCCGCCATCTGGGGCGTGTTTATCTGGAGGGAGTTCGTCAACGCTCCCGCCGAGTCGCGCCGGTTTATTCCGCTGATGTTTCTTTTCTTCCTGCTTGGTCTTGGTGCGATTGCGATCGCGCCTCTTTACCATTGAGACGCTGGCCCAGAGAACCAGAAGTTCTCTCCAGGTGGATTATCAGCTCAGGAAACTTGCCTGAAGTTCCTCACGGAGTGACGCTGATCGCCTTGCCGGAATAGGCCACGCTCTTATCGGCAGCATCGGTGACCGCTCCGCCCGTGCCGTGGTTTTCCCGCACGAAAACGACGCGGAAAGTGCGATCTTTCAACATCCCCGGGAAAGCTCCCTTGCGCTCGCCGATGGTGAGCGTTTGCTTGGCGTTATCCCAGTGGAACCCGATGGTCGCGTAAGCGCCCATCTCGTAGTTATAAGTATCGTTCTCATCCTCATAAAGCGTGAAATCACCGTCGGCACCGCGATAAATGCGAAGTTCCAGCGGATCGGCAGGCTTTTCGGCAGCAAATTGCAGTTCCGGCCCCAGCGGCAGAATCGCCCCGGCGCGGACGAAAAGGGGCAGGTGCTCCAGCGGCGCCGGCGCATCGATGGCGCGTCCGCCTTTGATCGAGGCGCCGCTCCAAAAGTCGTACCAAGCCGCGGCGGGCAGATACATGTGGCGGACCGTTGCGCCGGGTTCGGTGACGGGGCTCACGAGCAGCGAAGGGCCAAACAGGAATTCGTCGCCGGTATTCTGCGCGCGCACGTCGGTGCGGAAGTCCATCACCAGCGGCCGCATGATGGTGGCGCCTTCGCTGGTCACTTTCCAGGCCTGCGAATAAATGTAGGGCATCAAGCGGTAGCGCAAGCGGTCATAGTCCGTGAGAATTTTCTGCGCCGCCGGCCCGTAGGACCAGATTTCGTTCTGGCTGGGCACGCGCGTGCCGTGCGCCCGGAAAATGGGGCAAAAAGCGCCGACCTCAAACCAGCGGACATACAGCTCGCGATACGCTGGATCATCAGGATGCGCATCCACAAAGCCGCCGATGTCGGTCGTCCAATAGGGAATGCCGGAGAGCGCCAAGTTCAATCCGGCGGGTATCTGCCGGCGAAAAGTTTCCCAACTGGGGTCGACATCGCCCGACCATACCGCAGCCGCGTTGCGCTGTGACCCCGCATAGCCGGAACGCGAAAGAATGTACACACGCTTTTGAGAGGAGGCGCTGCGCTGGCCCTGGTAAACGGCCGTGGTGGTGAGCAGCGGAAACTCATTGGCGTAACGCGCGCCATTGCCGATGGCCACTTTGTTGCTCACCAGGATGTTGGTTTCGCGCCCTTCGGTTTCCGGTTCCGTGGTATCGAGCCACCAGGCGTCCACGCCAATCTTGAAGAGCGCGTCGTTCATCAGCTTCCAATAGTATTTGCGCGCGTCCGGATTGAACGCATCGTAAAGCGCCTGGCCCATGGGATGAAAGCTGCTGGCGATTGTGCGGTCAATGAAATATCCGCGCTTCGCCATGTCGTCGTAGACGGGAGAGCCGGGCCGGAAGAAGGGCCAGACGGAAACCATCAAGTGCACATTCTCGTTGTGGAGTTCCTTAACCATGCCCGCGGGGTCGGGATAATTCTTGTTCCACACGGGCTCGCCCATGATGTTCCACCAGAACCAATCCTGGACGATGTTGTCCAAGGGGATTTGCAGTGCGCGGTATTTTTCCGCAATGCCGAGAAGTTCCTGTTGCGAGGCATAGCGATTCTTGCACTGCCAGTAGCCGTAGGCCCATTTGCCGAACATGGGCGCGGGCCCCGTCAATTCGCGATAGGCGGCGATGATGGCGTCGAATTCCGGGCCGTAGAGAAAGTAGTAGTCCATGGCGTCCGCAACTTCGGAGCTGAGGTAAAACGCGTGGACGAAGCGATTGTTGAAGCGGCTGCGCGAACCGTTGTTCCAGAAAATGCCGTAGCCGTTGCTGGAGAGCAAAAGCGGCACGGAAATATTGGTGTTGTCCTGCGATAGATCGACGGCCTCGCCGCGATAATTCCACACACCTGCCTGATGCTGGCCCAGGCCATAGAACGCTTCCTGCGTGGCCCACATGCTTACGAAGCGCTCGGGATGCAGCGTCTTCTCGCCGTTGACTTCGACGGGCGTCAGCGAGCGCGTGGACTCCTGCGCCAGGGTCTTGCCGGCGGCGTCAAGGAATTCCACGGCGCTGCCTTTGCGCTCAATCACAATTTTCAGGCGTGCCGTGCTCAAGGTCACCGTCTTGGGGTCCGTCGTTTCCAGAGTGAAGGCTGCATGCGGCCACTCCGTTTTGACGACGAGGAAATCGGTGCGCTCCGGGACGCTGGCTTCCAGGGAATAGATTACGCGAACGATCGAATCCGTGCACACGCGGAATCGCAAATAGCCGCGCTGTAACTGGAGTAGCGCGCCGTCGGGCTGCTGCTGCACGTTGATAACAGGATTGACCGGCACCCACTGGGCCCGCGCCGCGCCCGGGAGAACTAAAGTGGCGGCTAAACAGAGAAGTCCGATCATGTTCAGAAACGAAGTACTACGTGGCATGACAACGCCTCCTCGAAAGCGTTTAAACGCGTACTGATTTGCACACACGCATTCGCTGCGCGAATGTGGCATTGCCCCGCATGGATGTCAAGTACGGGGCTTACATATCCTCGTTTAGGGGTGCGCTCGCGATGATTGTCGTCGAATGACGGGTAGTTTCCCGGGAGCAGTGGAAATCTCCACAAAACAAATTTGTGCGGCTTGGCCTGTCGAAGAGCGGCGAGATGTGATAAAACCCGAACTAAGGAATTCTTCACCGTCAACAGGATCGAGGGAGAACAATCATGGTTCGCACCAAGTCCAGAGTGTTTGCAGTCGCCGTAATCGTTCTCGGTCTCTTTGTTTGCATATTGCCCCGCACCCACCTCCGCGTTCTGGAACCAATCCCGGTTTATGCTCGGGCTGCGGCAAACGTCGATCAGGCCGAGTTCGGCAAATTGCCCGATGGCACGGTCATCGTGGCCTACACGTTGAAAAACGCCAAGGGATCGTGGGCCAAAGTGATTACCTATGGCGCGACTTTAACCGAGCTTTACGTGCCCGATCGCAGCGGCAAGCCCGGCGATGTTGTGCTGGGTTTCAGCGACCTGCAGGGCTATCTGGGCGATGAGCCCTTTTTCGGGGCCACCGTCGGGCGCTACGCCAATCGCATCGCGAAGGGACATTTCGCGCTGGATGGCAAGGAGTACACCCTTGCGCTCAACAACGGGCCAAACACGCTACATGGCGGAAAGATCGGATTTAATCGCAAGGTCTGGAAGGCGGAAATTCTTCCCGGCATGTCTGCGGCGGCCGTTCGGTTTACCTACGTGAGCAAGGACAGCGAGGAGAATTTCCCGGGCAATCTGAGCGTGGCGGTCACCTATACGCTCACGGACACCAACGAACTCAAGCTTGACTATCGCGCGGAGACGGATCAGGACACGCCCATCAACCTCACGAACCACAGCTACTTCGCGCTGGGTGGGCCGGGGAAGAACATCCTCGATGAAGTTCTCTATCTGAATGCCGACGAATATACGCCCGTGGACGCGACGCTCATTCCAACAGGCGAGATCAAATCGGTGAAGGGCACTCCGCTGGACTTTACCAAGGCCACGGCCATCGGCGCGCGCATCAACGAGATCAAGGATATCGGCGGCTACGACCACAACTTCGTGATCAATGGCAAAGCCGGAAAATTGCGGCTGGCCGCGCGCGCAACGGACCCCACGACGGGCCGTCAAATGGAAGTCTGGACGACCGAGCCGGGCGTGCAGTTCTACTCCTCCATCGGCCTGAACGGAAGCATTGTGGGGAAGGGCGGGATTGCCTATCCGAAGTTTGGCGGGCTTTGTCTGGAGACCCAGCACTTTCCTGACTCCGTGAATCATCCCAATTTCCCGAGCGCGATCCTTCATCCGGGAAAACCGTTTGAGTCGGAGACCGTTTACAAGTTTTCAGTGTCCAAATAACAGAAGCACTGATGGTGCTGCGCCTTCGCGCCCCGATTGTTGCTTCCGCCGCTAGTCCGTGCTGCGAAAGCGAATCCGGGGCGTGGCAAGTTCAATGTGGCAAGCGCGCAATCTCACTGGTTCACAAGGTTCATAACATGAGCAAACACAAACTCCTTCTGCTCGTTTTGCTTTTCTTTGGCCTGGCCGGGCTCTCTCACGCGCAAGCCTCGGCCAGCTCCTCTTTGTCCGGACTGACCGTGCCCCACGACTACGTGCAAAAACGCATCTCCAGCTATGACCGCAGCGGCGGCAACGCGGACAGCCGCCAGATTGCGCCGGGCGAGACGCTGACTTTGTTTGACGAAGCGGGTCCCGGCACCATCACGCACATCTGGATCACCATTGCCAGCGACGAGCAGTTTCATCTGAAGAAGCTGGTCCTGCGCATGTACTGGGATGGCGAAGAAAGCCCCAGCGTTGAGGCTCCCATCGGCGATTTCTTCGGACTCGGAAATGGCGAATATTTCCGCTATGAATCCGCGGTTCTAGCCGTGGCTTCGGACAAGGCGCTCAATTCCTTTTTCCCCATGCCGTTCCAGAAGCACGCCAGGATCGCGGTCACCAACGAGGGCGAGGAAAAAGTCGACGCGTTTTATTTCAACATTGACGATCAGGCTCACGCCAAGCCTCTGCCGCAAGACACGCTCTATTTTCATGCGCAATATCGCCAAGCCTATCCGGCGGCGGGTTGGACGAACCAATGGCATTCCAACAGTGACCCGCTCGTGGACGGAAAGAAGAATCTCACCGGAGAAGGGAATTACGTCTGGGTGGAAGCCAAGGGCAAGGGCCATTTTGTCGGCGTGACCATGTCCATCCTGCAAAACCAGGATAACTGGTGGGGCGAGGGCGATGACATGTTCTTCATCGACGGCGAGGAAAAACCATCGATCAATGGCACTGGCTCCGAGGATTATTTTCTAGGCGCCTGGGGATTCGGACGCCCTTTTTCGTACGCTACCTATGGCGCGCCGGTTGTGGGAGCGGAGCTTGCCGGATCACGCTCCTCCGTCTATCGCTTCCATCTGGATTCGCCGATTCCGTTCAGGAAGTCGCTGAAGGCCACCATCGAACACGGCCACGCGAATCACCGTTCCGATAACTATTCATCGGTTGCGTATTGGTATCAAACGGAGCCGCATGCCGCATTTCCGGCGCTGCCGCCAGCGGACCAAAGAATCCCGCGGATTCATTTCGTCGGCGGGCCGGGCAATTCCGCAAATTAAGCCTGAAATCCGAAGTTGAGCAATCGCAGGCGAGCGCATCTCGTTTTGTTTCAAATGATTATCATGTAAAGGCCCAACTTCGCCGAAATTGGATGCCCCCACATCATCCACCGCCTAAAATCTGCCATTTCGACCGGAGGGACGGCACTTTTTGCCGTCCCGGAGCGGAGAAATCCCTCTTCGACTTCGGATTTCAGGCTAAGTCGGTAGCTCCCTACTTCGCTTTCACTTCCAGGGTGATGGTCTCGGTCTTTGCGGAGCTGGGCCCCACCATAATGTCAAAAAGCCCCGGCTCGACCACCTGATGCATGTCCACGCTGATCAGCGACAACGCCGCTGGAGTGACCTGGAATTCCACGGTGGTTTTTTCTCCGGGCTTCAAGTGGATGCGATGAAAACCGGCGAGCTGCTTCACCGGCCGGGTGACGCTGGCGATTTGCTGGTGCACGTAAAGTTGCGGAATTTCGTCGCCTTTGCGCTCCCCGGTATTCGTCACATCCACGCGAACCGTGGCGCTTCCACCCGGCAGGATCTGTTTTGGTTCGATGCGCAGATTTTCAAATTTGAATGTTGTGTAGCTGAGTCCGTCTCCAAAATGGAAAAGTGGCTCGTTGGAAACAAAAATGTAGCTGCGATTGCGCGACGGCTTGTAGTCGTAGAAGTCCGGCAACTGTCCAACGGAGCGCGGAAACGTGATGGGCAGCTTGCCGCCGGGATTCACGTCCCCGAACAGGACTTGCGCGGCGGCCGTGCCCCCTTCCTGCCCCAGGTACCATCCCTCCAAAATTGCCGGGACATGTTCCGCGGCGTAATTGATGGATAGCGGGCGGCCATTGATCAGGAATACGATGGTCGGGACTCCGGTTTCAACCACGGCCTTGACGAGATCATTCTGCGCGCCGAGAAGCTCGAAGGAGTCGCGGTCGCCCAGATGCGTTTCGGACCACGCCTCGCGATTCGTGCTCTCCGTTTCGCCAACCACCAGAATCGCCACGTCGGCCTTGCGAGCGGTCTCCACGGCGGCGCGAATACTCGCTGCCTGGCTCTCCGGCGCGGCCAGTTGCGTATTGTCCTCATACCATCCGGACCATCCCTGTTTTCCCGTGGTGATCTTGCAGCCCTCCGCATACACCACCTTGATGTTTTTTCCGGCGCGCGTGCGGATGCCTTCCAGAATGCTCACGCTATGGAATGGCTCGCGGGCATAACCGCCGATGTGCACATCCGCCGCGTTGGGACCGATGACGGCGAGCGTCTTGATTTTCTTTTCGTCAAGGGGCAGCAGATGATTCGCGTTTTTGAGAAGAACGATGGCTTCCTGCGCGGCCGTCAGCGCCAGCCGCTGATGCTCCGGACTATTGATGATTTTTTCCGTAAGCGCGGGATCCACGTAGGGGTTCTCGAAAAGACCCAGGCGGAATTTCGCGGCCAGAACGCGCGCAACGGCGCGGTCCACCAGGGAAACGGGAACAGCGCCGGCTTTCACCTGCTCCAGCAACGTGCGGTACACCGAGCCATCGGAGAGGTCATAGTCCACGCCTACTGCAAGCGCTTTGCGAGCGGCGTCTGCTTCGTCCGCGGCTACCTTGTGAAGCTGAAACAGCATTTGGAGTCCGCCTCCATCCGAGGTGACATAGCCGCGAAAGCCCCATTCCTGGCGGAGAACGGTGTCCAACAACCAGTGATTGATGTGCGAAGGGATGCCGTCAATTTCGTTGTAGGACGCCATCACGCTTCCCACGCGTGCCTCCTGCACCGCCGCTTGAAACGGCACAAAAAAGGTTTCGCGCAGAATGCGCTCCGAGTAGTTGGCGGGAGCAGTATTTCTGCCGCCCTCGGGCTGGCCGTGCGCCGCGTAGTGCTTCGCCGTCGCCAGCACGTGATGGCGATCGATCAGGAAGGTAGGTCCCTGTAGACCTTCGATCGCCGCAACGCCCATGCGCGACACGAGGAAGGGATCTTCGCCGTAGGTCTCTTCCGTGCGTCCCCAGCGCGGATCGCGCGCCAGGTCGAGGACTGGCGTAAAAGCTTGATTGCCGCCGGTGGAGGCCATCTCGTCTCCCGCAGCCGTGAATACCAGGTGAACCAAATCGGTGTCCCACGTGCTTGCCAAGCCCAGCACTTGCGGGAAGCTTGTGGCGCCGTTCGACATGAAACCATGCAGCGCCTCGCCCATGATGAGCCGGGGGATCCCCAGCCGCGTCTTTTCCATCTGATACCGCTGCAGGGCGTTGTGGAGAACGGCGTAGTCGTGAGGACTGACGCGCTTTTCGATGTTGTAGAAATCGTGGAATGCGGCTGCTGCCGTTTCCGGCGTGAATTGGCCTGTCGCATCCAGGAATCCTAGGTCTGCGTGCCCCCAGGTGAGCTGATCGATTTTTTCCTCCAGGGTCATGCGCGGCAGCAAATCGCCAACACGGTCCTCGATTGTGAGCTTGGGATTGCGATACGCGGCTTGCTCCTGGGCGGAGCTACATGCGGCGAACAGGATGACCGTGCAGATTGCGATTAAATGACGGCGTAAAAACACGGGAATGCCTCCGATCTTTGGCTGGATGTCATCTCGTAAAGGGCTCTCGGGAGGGCACGGCTTATTACCCTGAGCGCAGCGAAGGGCAACCGTGCCGAAAAACTCGCTTCTTTAGGAGGCCGGGGCTTCAGCCCCGGCGTAAAGCTCTTATAACCAATGGGCTTTAGCCCCTGAAGAAAGTCTTTCCGGGGTTTTTCCGCAGCCTGTTCAGCCGTGCCGAAAAGGTCTGCGGATTCAGGGATTTCAACCCCTGAGGTGCGTAGGCCGGTGACTCGAGGCATTTATGAGATACCCTCTGATGCGAATTTGACGGAATAGCAACGCTCCGCTATAGTGAATGTGCGGGGTGGAGCAGCCTGGTAGCTCGTCGGGCTCATAACCCGAAGGTCGTTGGTTCAAATCCAACCCCCGCAACCATTCTAACAGGTAGAAAGTGAAAGGGTTCTGGCGCTCCAACCAGAACCCTTTTTTCCTGTCAAAAATCGTGATGTAGGGAAAATCGTAGGGACTTACCCTGCCCGGTAGAGTTTTTGCTTGTCGAGCGCCTGTTGAACGTCGTCGCCGTCCACAATATCGTACCGGCGAAAAATCGACGCCGTTCGATGTCCTGAAATCCGCATCGCTGTCGATTGACTCACACCCGCGCGCAAGAGATCCCGCACAGCACTCCGTCGCAGATCATGGAACAGGAGATTCCCGCATCCGGCTTTCGTGCAGGCCGTCTTCCAACTTTTGCGAAACTCCTGAATCGGTTCGCCTCCGCGGTGGAACAGGAACTCGGATATTTGTGAGGTGCCGTTCACTTCGAACGCGCGGCGCCCCCGGCGTTTTGCGATGATGCTGGGCAACACGCCGCCGAACTGAATCGTGTGAGGCTCTCCCGACTTGCAGCACTCGCCCGGGACCGTGAGTTCCTTGCCAGAGACATACGACCAACGCAGACTCGCCGCCTCAGACTTTCTCATCCCCGTGGCGTAGCACCATTCGACGAACTCCCTGAGCCCGTCGTCCGGCAACTCGGCCAGTAGCTTTGTCATTTGCGACGGCTGGACAAAGCCCTCTCTCCGATTGCCTTTTTCCGAGGGCAGTTTGAATTTTGGCCAGGTGAGATTGCCTAGCTGCAGTTCACCGGCCAGGCTGAACATGCGGCGGAGCGCTTGCAGGATTCTGTTCGTCGTCGCCGGCCTGTACTCCTGCTCACCGCGTCGCACGAGATAGTTTTGCAGATCCACCGCAGTGAGGTCCTCCGCAACGGTGGCGCCCCAATCGGCACGGGTCATCTTGAGCAAGGATAAGTTTTGCGGGCTGCATCGCCCTTCTACTTTCCATCGTTGCTCGAGGAGTTCCGACAATTCCTGTATCGTGTGACGCGGCGGAGGTGGCGGAGGTGGCTCTGGATCCAGTTTGAACACGCCGCGCGCCAAGTCCGTCCGTAGTGCATTTTCCGCATCGACGGCGGTTTGTCTGTTCCCTTGCCTGGTGCTGCGCTGGATTCTTTTCCCGGCGAAAACAAAGTCAAGCCAATAGATGTTTCCTCTTAAATAGATGCTCACTTTCTCCTCCTTTTTGCTTTTGCCTTCCTCGTTCGTTCGTTGAATCTGTTCGCGATGGCCTGACGGGTACATCCCTGGTTGTGATAGATCTGATCTGGCCGCCCCGGTTTGAACCACATTTCACATTTTGGATTCCCGCACTGGCGCCAAACAGATCCCCGGCTTAGAAACACAACGGCGCGGAGCGCACTCAGAACGTCCTTACACTCCGCGATTCCCACAACCGCGTCGAATTTTTCTTCACCCGGTCTTGGGGAGATGGTCCTCACGACCTTCACGTCGTGCTGGAGAACTACTTCTAAGGATTGAAAAACAAACGCCTGCAAGTTTTGCGGCATTGACTCATTCGCCAGCGCTGACAAAAAGACCTTCTGAATGGATTGAATCTCACTCCATCGAATTTTTTTGTCATCATCTGGTTTGTTGACTTCGCCCAGGTAGTATTTTTCGAAGAAGGCGAGAGCGGCTTCTGGTGATTTCAGATTCAAGAATTCCGTCGCTACCGCGTTCCCGTCGTACCAGCACACATCCCGAGAATTGGGGTTTGTGTTCTCGAATATGAATTGCGGATCCGCATCCGCGGTCATAGAGACTTTCCAAACGGGAATCACTTTCCAAACCCTCAGCCCTTCCTTCCTTCCGAATCGATTCGGCTCTGTAGTTTCAAAAACTTCCATGTTCCCATCGTTCAGAATTTCCGGTATTTCCTTCACAATTTCCGCTACAGCTGCCGTCTTAACGATCAGGCGCACAGCGATTTCGATGGTTATTTTCCGTGTAAGCACTGGTTTTCCATCATCTTGCATGCTCCCTCCATTGTTATACTTTTTTTGACCTTCGCAACACCTTGTGCCGGTGCTATAGGACTATACAGCTGTTATAGCACATTCTAGGAGGAATGCAATGGGGAAAAACAAGAAAGTATTCGACGTGAGTGAGTTGTCCCAATTCATTACTTGCCGGGAAGCAGCCGAGATCGGTCACATGCATGAGGTGACGATTCGGCGGTACCTCGCAGAAAGAAAACTGCAGCGCTACAAGCTGGGCCGAAAGACGCTGATCCGCAGAGAGGACTTTATGGGGTTAATCCAACCCCAGGAAATCGTCGCCCAGGAGTAATCCCCTGCGAAATCAACTACATTTTCGGTGCTACGGCCCTCGCGTGTGTGTGCTCAAGCACTTGCAGCGGGACCTTCGGGGTATTCACCCGAGGAGGGCTGCGCCATGAGTGTCCGCGCCACCAATTTCGCGCGGCGTGTGCAGCACATCGCCGCTGTTCTGGCGAAGACCGATGACGCACAAACCATCGCCAGCGGCCCGATCGCCGCGGAGAAGTGACCATGAGCAGACGGCAACGCACACTCCCCAAGTTTACGCGCTGCATACGCTGCGGAAATGAGTTGCCTCGCTATAACTTCATCGAAAAATACAGTATGACGTGCGTGTCCCTGTACATCCAGGATAGCGAATGCTTTCGGTACGTCTACGATGTAGAAGATGAAGCCTGCAAGACACCCATCGGTGCGGAATGTTTCCAGCACCGACTAGACGACATGAAAGCATGGAACGAGAAACCGCGAGCTGAGCAGGTAGCAGACGCGCAGTTTGTCATGAAGTGGGTACCTGCCTACATTGTGGATTCGATCAGATTAACAGGACAACCTACGCTGATCGACGCACTACGAATTGCAAGGCACAGGCTGGAATATGGCAAAAGAGTACTTGAGGATATTCCAGCACAAGAGAGTGATACCGAGGACCAGAGAGCTATGCGATTTGCTTTTGAAGAACTGGTAAAAGGCGAATGAGTTTCCGATCTCTAATCGGTGAATCACGATTTTCGACAGTGTTTATGCGGGCTTCGAGCCCGCGTTGCACAGCCGTTGGAGAGTAAGCAGACACACCCCGGTCGGGGGACCGGGATGCGAAAGGAAGTTTTGTCGGAATGGCTTCAGTTTACAACGCGGCGCCGGAAAAGCAAGAGCGGTGTTTCGCGCGCCGGCACATGCGCCCGGGAGATTTCGCGTTGTACAGCTATGCCCTCGCAGTATCCCAGCAATCCGGCGTTTTCTATTCCGATGATCGCCGCGATGCCGAAGAGTTTGGCGAGCATGGAGTTTCCAAAAACACTGTCTGCGAGTCACGGGGCAGACTGGAAGATCACGATTGGTTTGTCCGTATCGACAAGGGCCAGCGACGGAAACGCAACTCGCTAACCGGATCTTGGGAGCCACTTCGCTACCATGTGCTCACCCATAAAGAATGGATTGCCAAACACCCCAGACGTTGCCGTTTCCCTAAGCCACTAGTTGCAGATTTTGCAACAGGCGGAGAGTCACCGGTCCCAAATACTGGGACAGGTCCAGTCCCAAATACTGGGACAGGCGAAACCGCACCGGTCCCAAATTCTGACTCCACCGGTCCCAATTCTTGGGTTGTACCGGTCCCAAATTCTGGGACTAAGGAAGTAAAGAAAGAAAGAAAAGAAGGAAGAAAGGAAGAGGCGCCGGCTTCGCCGTCGCCAATTGAGAACAGGAGGCTCCACTTGATTGAAGACTTTGGTGAAGACTTGGGCGAGCAAGTGTATGCGGCAGTACTCAAATTTCAAGCCTTTAGGAAAACGATTAGGAAACCTCTGACGGAACACGCGTTGGACCTGCTTTACAAAAAACTCGCCGAATTGCGCCGTCAGGGGCAGGACCCCGTGAAGTGCATCGAGCAAAGCATCATGAACGGCTACCAGGGAATTTGGCCAGTACGAAACGAGGGAGGGAGGAATGGACAACCAGCAGAATCATTTCAGGAACGGAACATCCGAAGAGCGGACGAGGAACTTCGCGAGGTCAGCCGACGTGCTCAGCAGACACTTCAGAAAATGGGCGAGGGTATTCCCGAACCAACCGACCGGCCGGGAAGCGGTAGCCGTCTCATGCTTATCCGGTTGTT
>DLMH01000154.1 GCA_002478115.1 Candidatus Acidiferrum typicum
GATTCTGGGCGGGTAGTCGGCAACCCTTACCTTACCGGGTTAGATAAGGTGAGCGAGTCGGATGCGGCACTTACTTGCCATCCCGAACGAATTTTTGTATTCGTCCGCCCGTGATATCGCCGACGTATACCGAACCGTCTGTCGCGACGGTGATGCAGTGTGCCATCTGGAATTGACCGTCGTAATTGCCCCACCGACCGAATCGCTCTTCCACGCTACCATCGGCCAGCACAACGCCTGCACCGGAGCGGTCAGGCGGAGCTGGAGGCTGGTCGCCGCCATCGGCGATGAACGCCTTACCATCTGGCCCGATGGCTACGTCGTAGGGCCGTCCGATGTCCTTACTCTTCCATTCGCCGATATACTTCCCGTTGGACTCGAAGATCTGAACCCGCCCATTGCTTCGATCCGATACGTATACGCGCCCCATCTGATCGAGCGTGACACTATGCGGCAGATCGAACTGGCCTGGGCCGTTGCCTTTGGTGCCCCATTGGAACAGAAATGTTCCAGTGGGTGAGAATTTCATGACGCGGGTGTTGCGATAGCCATCGCTCACCAAGAAAGTGTTGTCCGTCGCTACCGCCACCTCTGTTGGTCGATTGAAATGGACAGAGTCATTTCCCGCAACCCCCCGCTCACCAACACTGAGTAGGAGCTTTCCATCGTGCGAAAACTCGAAAACCTGCTGCAAAGCAACATCCGTGACCCACACATTGTCCTTGCGATCTACAGAGAGCCCATGCGGCATGGCGAAACGGTTCTCTCCCCATTCGGCTAGCACTTGGCCGGTTCGTCCATCAAAGAGAGTGACGGCCGGTAATGCAATGGGAACAGTCGATAGTTCATCTGAGTGGGGCCAGGTGCGTTCGTTGCGGTGAAACACAAAGACGTTGTCGTGCGAGTCGACGGCGCAGCCAGCGACACTACCAAGCACTCTGCCTTCCGGCAACACTGGCCAGCCGTGAACGACGTGATAGCCGAACTTTGGAGCGACTTGGGATTGCAATGACGTAAACCCTGGAAATAGGAGAATCGCCGCCGTGATCGTGGCGAAGAAGACTGCTTTTGCATTGGTGAAGCGAAACTGCCTGCTGTCGCCCATTGACAACTCCGTAAGGAACTTGGCGATGCAGGGGACCGAAAATGTCACATCACCGAAGCAAGTATACAGAACTACCAGAAGCCAACCGGCGAAAAATCACCATAGCACTCACACCTGGGAGTCGGCTCGCCACTGGGCGGATTGTCGGCCAACAGGAAGTAATCCAAAACTGAAGGCCGTGCCATCTCTGCCAAGCCCGGCTAATCACGTTAGAGAAACGTTGGTGTAAAATTGCGGCCTTCCTGCCAAATTCTCAATGGCGGAATCTTGCGAGGTCTCCGATGCGTCTCCTGTTTCTAATTGCTTCATTAGTCCTTGCCGCGATCACCGTTGCGCAAACACAGAAGGCGAGTGGCGTAGCGGCCTTCATCAGCGTCGATACTCCAGTCTTCGTTCTTGAGCATGTCCGAGTCATCGATGGTACGGGTACGCCGGCGAAGGAGGACCAGGCAGTCGTGATCGCGAACGGCAAAATACAATTCATCGGCCCGGAGGAGTCCGCCCAAGTCCCTCCGGGTGCACAACGAATGGGGCGCACCGGCTACACGGTCATCCCTGGCCTGGTTGGAATGCACAACCATCTGTATTACACCGATTCGTACACGGTGCAAGTTGTCGGCGGAAAGATTGGCGAGCCGGGATTATTCATTGCGGAGATCCCTTACACGGCGCCGCGACTCTATTTGGCGGCTGGCGTGACCACAATGCGTACGACGGGGAGCCTGGAGCCTTACACCGACTTGAAAGTCAAGAGTCGGATTGAAGCGAACCTGATGCCGGGACCCAGCATTGACGCCACGGCACCCTACCTGGAAGGTGCGCCGACCCGATTTGCGCAGATGCATGAACTTACCGGACCGGACGATGCGAAGCGCATGGTGGACTACTGGGCGGCGGAAGGCATGACATCCTACAAGGCCTACATGAACATCACGCGCGAAGAGCTGAGTGTGGCGATCCAGCAGGCACATGCACACAAGCTGAAACTGACAGGGCATCTTTGCTCCGTGACCTGGCCGGAAGCGGTAGCTCTCGGAATCGATGATTTGGAGCACGGACCGGTCTTTACCGACACCGAATTCGTGGCGGACAAGAAGCCGGACGTGTGTCCAGCGGGCGGTGGCAGCAGCAGTTGGGCCAAACAGGACGTGAACGGAACGCAGGTGCAGGAAATGATCCGCAATCTCGTATCACATCACGTCGCGGTGACTTCGACGCTGCCGGTGTTTGAAGCCGGTGCCCCGGGGCGGCCGGCGTTGCAGCCGCGCACGTTGGATGCGATGTCCGGAGAATCGGCGCAAAGCTACCTCGTCGCTCGTGCAAGAGTGGCTTTGGATTCACCGATGACGGCGCTGCTACGCAAAGAGATGGATTTTGAGGTGGCATTCGTCAAGGCGGGGGGCTTGCTCCTTGCCGGCCCTGATCCCACCGGAAACGGTGGCGTGCTGCCGGGTTTCGGCGATCAGCGCGAAATAGAGCTGCTCGTGGAAGCGGGTTTCACTCCTGTGGAAGCCATTCAGATCGCCACGCAGAATGGCGCCTTATATCTCGGCCAACAAGATCGAATTGGAACCCTCGCACCTGGCAAACAGGCAGATCTGGTTTTGATCAAAGGCGATCCCTCAAAACGAATTGACGAGATCGAGAACGTCGAGACCGTGTTTAAGGCCGGGATCGGCTACGATTCCAAGAAGTTGATCGATAGCGTGCGAGGACAGGTCGGAATTCGTTGAGAGCATCCATCTGAGTGTTGCGTACTACGACCGGCACGGTTCCGGGCGTGTGGTCGGCAAACATGAGAAGAGTGGAGTGGAGCTGAACTGGGATGGCACAGTGTAGTCGAAAGGCTGGTCGCGACTGACCGCTTCAGGTTTACGACCTTTTTTCACATCAACAGGGTGTTCATGGGCGAGAACAAGGAGATTCGCCCAAGCAGAAAAGACGCATACGCCCTTTACAGGTTAGTTGCGGACAAGACGTTTGGAATCGAGTTGAGCTTCTACCAACGAAGTGGAGAGTAGCTAGAAGGCCGTAAGGTCAGTGTGACGGCAAACGAGGATTTATTTTCAGGTGATGTTGGGCGCTCCATCTTCGCAGATTACCAATACAACAAAGTCACCATACATCTGCTGACGAAGAGAAGATTTGAAAATGATCTTTCGACTATCAGCATTCGAGCACAAGAGTGGACCCCCTCTCCCAGCGATATCGAAGCCATGGTCGCGCGTCGGGTAAAAGAATTACGACAAACTGCGCCATCAGCGGGAGACGGCATCGATGTACAAGCCAAAGCAGAAGTCACGGCCCAACTGGCTGGCAAAGAGTTTTTCTGTCCTGTGCCGGAATTGCTGGTCAGGATTAGCGCTCCATGGTTGCTGATGATCGGATCGGCTTTGTTGTTTGTTCTTGGAACCGTATTGCTGTCTCTTCCACCGGATACAACCAGAACGTTGGTCGAGTCGGGTGCAAAGCTTCTTGGCGCACAGGCAAATGGCGCTGCGTGGAGTCCTTTCGTTCGTACGGTTGGAGGAGTATTCGCCTTTCTCGGAGTTCTTATCGTTTTCCGGAAGTGGCCGCTAAAATAGGCTTGTTATGAATACGCTAAATTTCTATCCCTACTATCGAAGCCTGTTGGAGGATCGAACGAAGACTACGACCTTGCGGCTGCCAAGCAAACAGCGATTTCAGCTGGGTGAAAAGGTTATGCTCACCGTCGGGTGGCCAGATGAGAAACACTTTGAGGCGTTGCATCCTGCCAAGATCGAAATGGTCTACGAGAAGAAACTGGTAGAACTCACCGAAGAAGACCTTGCCGGAGAGTCTCCGGACTGTTTGGCCGTCAACGCGGTGCCTTATGTCCTTGGTGCCATATACCGCAAGATCTTGAAGTCTGAAGATTCTGTCTTGGTTATAAAGTTCAAGCACTCAGACTGAATTTACTGAATGGTAAACCGCCTTGGCCTGAGGCTCTTTCGCCCGTATTGAAATCCAACGGGCCAACTGAAAAGTTCTGATGTCACGCCCACCACCCGCCTCGGGTGGTCACAAAGGCTTCCCGCACCTATGAAACGCTCCAGCCGACCCAACCCCCCATCTGGCAGCCAAATCCCAGCAGAATGGGCTTCCTGATGGGGCACGCCAGCCAGAGCCGTCCGTAGGAAAATGAACTCTTGGTCAAATCACGACTGCGCTCTATGGAACACGAAAAAGAACACCATTACGCTGAATGCGCCAAACGCATAGATGAACAACGAGAACAGAGTTACCGCAGGAACCAGACCCCGCAGCAGATTGAGGAGGTTGAAGACGAACATCCACACTAAAAGAGCCGTCATCAGAATCGTCCCGATCAATGCCAGCAACGCCGCATTTTTGAGTGTCATGGTCGGAGTATGAACTTTGCCAACGTCAGCCGCAACTCTGGCGCGTCCCATCTCGCACTCGTTGCCCGCTTTGCTGAGGCAGCCCTTCGCGGACAGTTGCTCAAGCGCGTGCCGGATCGTCCGAGCATCGGAGCGGTTGACGCGTGCCTTGAGCTTGAAGTTCATCTGGGGCGCTCCTGCATCTCCGCTCAAATCACGAAACCTTGTCGATAAGCCAATTCACCAGCCCTGCGTCCAATACCAACTCCGCAATCCTTTCGGGACCCATAACAATTACGCGCTCGTCGTCTGTCTTGGCTTCGCCGGAATGAAAAACATAGAACATCCGATCGAAGAGGGTGCCCTCAAGTTGGCCAACGTACTCCGAAAGCTCGGAGGATGTGGTGTGGGACTTTACCTGCACGAACGCCCTCTCGCCCGTGCTTGGCAACATGATGGCGAGATCAATCGTTTTCTGTGTTTTCCCGACGACGCCCAGCCGCCGCCATCCGCTCGTAGTGAAGACCAGATCAACTAACAATTCGAAGTCACGCGGAAGTAGCAATTTCATCAGTCCGAGCACGGACGCTATCATTTCCAACCGTGCAGCAACAGCGCGTTCGACTTCGGGCGACTTTAGGCCGTTGATGCGGTGGATTACGTACTCTTCCACATCCACATCACAAGAGGTTCCCCGGTACGCCGCCAATTTCGTTAGGGCACCTGATAGCCGATCTTTGGCCAATGACTCGCCATTCACGTCCTTCCACCGCCAGCCACCATCGATCCTTCGGCGCACGCCGTCACCATCGGCGTGGCGCTCAGGTGGGTTTGCTGTGAGAAATCCCCAACACAGTTTTTCACCGATGAACGTGATCCAAAGCGTCGAACCATCGTCCTCAAAAAACAGACGCGTCTCATTCGTGAAGCGGGTCGCTGTTCCTCTATTCTTGCCCTGCACAATATAAGGATTGCGTTAGCTCATCCCATTTCCGCTGGAGGCACAACGGGAACCTTTCGGCGTTTGCACTATCGAAGCCGAATCGAATGATGCCTTTCTCTAAACACTCTTTTTCCCACTTCCCACGTTCCCCGAGTTTGATATAGCGAACCCGAGCGGGATGGATTGCGAGTGCGGTTGTTGATCGCTCAGCCTCTTGCTTTGTCACCATTCTCCTGACCTGTCCCTGCTTTTTCATGTCGAAAACAGATATTCCGACTTTCGAGATCGCAGTGTCCGTTCTTCCTCTTTTGCCTCGCCGTGCGTGGCACAAGCCAGCGTTCGATACTCGATCCTACCCAAATACTTAAGAACATACTCCCGCTTTTCTCGATTCCTTCGCCCACCGCAGCCCCAAGGTACGGGAAGAAGGGAGATCATGCGGTGAGCCACGTGACCACCTTGTCCATAGAGAACCAGTTGTTTGCCGTTGCGAAGCTCATAGCAGCCGGGGCCAAAGGGGGCGATCAGAATTCCTCGTTGGCGAGGATCAGCAAACAAGCGCCAATTCGACCATTTTAGGGGCATTTTTGGCTACCCTTGCCGCGCAAGATTGAATTGTAGCGGAACTCCTGTTGGACTCACGACACCTACACCGCGATCACACAGGGATAGCGGCTGCTCGCATCGCGGTCCGCAACGACCGCCCGCAAAGGCGATACTCTGGGCTGCTGGATAGGCTGAAAGGCAAGAAGGGCAAAGAAGGAAGTACCGTCGAATCGAAAACCGCCAGCCAATCGAGGGTGGTATCGTAAACGGCTGACGAGAACATTTGGAAATGCCGGACAAGATTTGTTTGAGGATCAGTTGATTGGAGGAAGCTTTTATGCTCGCTGACTTCGCAGTAGTTCCTATGGGCGTCACAGGCGGCGTTAAAGATCTGGTCGCCGAAGCCCTGAAAATTGTCGACGAATCTGGACTTTCCTACAAGCTGGGAGCCATGCACACCACTATCGAAGGAGATTCAGATCGCGTTATGGACGTAATTCTCCGCTGTCACCGCCGCATGCTGGAGTTGGCACCTCGGGTGCTAACCAGCATCACCATCGATGATCGGACAGGCGCAACTGGCCGTCTTGAAGGCAAGGTCAGAGATGTGGAGCAGGTACTCGGCAAGCCGCTCTCGCGTGTCTGAGAACAATGTTTACCTGTGCGGCTCCGGAAAGAAATACAAGCGTTGCTGCGGCGGGGCGACGGTGAATTGAGTGTCACTTCTCGGAATCTCCTAAAACTCGAAGTGCGATAAATTGGATGTAGAGGGTTGCACTCATGAAGAGCAGGCAGGGGTACAAGGGCTACGTTATCGAGGCACGGTCATACCAGCAACAGGAGGGGGCATTCTCGGCGGAGCTTTGGATCGAAGAACATGATGTTGATGGAGTCATGGAAACTGAATTCTACCTGCCCGACACGTTCCCCACGCAGGAGTCCGCTATCGAAGCAGCGATTCAGGCAGGGCAGCAGAAGATTGATGTGGGTTTTGAGCGGGGACGTGCCGTCGTGAACGGCTGAGCACGCTCTTCCAAAAAATGGCTCCTCAGCCACAGAACACATTTCCCCCTTCTGCCCGGAGCCCAAACCCGACCCGCCGCATCCAATTTGAGAATGGAGACCAATATGTACGTCGTTCTTGGAGCAAGCGGCAACACTGGACACGTAGTGGCGAAGAACCTTCTTGCCCGCGGGCAGAAAGTTCGTGTCGTCGGAAGAAACGCGGCTCATTTGCAACCTCTCGCGGCGGAAGGCGCGGAGATATTCATCGGTGATGCCACCGACGCGTCCGCCCTGACCAAAGCCTTCTACCAAGCAGACGCAGCCTACGTCATGATTCCACCCAACAATACCAGCAACGACTTCCGCGCTTTTCAGGACCGCGTCAGCGACGCGATCGCGGCGGCAGTAAGAAATGCGGGAGTCAAGAATGTTGTTTCGCTCAGCAGTTTCGGAGCCGAAAAACCCAGCGGAACCGGCCCCGTAGTCGGCGTCCACAACCTCGAACAGAAGCTCAACCAGATCGACGGTGCGAACGTACTCCACCTGCGCGCCGGCTATTTCATGGAAAACACGCTGCCGCAAGCGGGCGCCATTCGTATGCTCGGCACTGCGGTCGGACCGGTTAGTGCGAATCTAAAACTTCCCATGATCGCCACCTGCGACATCGGAGCGGCAGCCGCCGACGCTCTCGTGCGTCTAGCCTTCCGCGGCAAGCAGACGCAGGAGCTGCAGGGACAACGCGATCTCGACTACACCGAAGCCACCACTATTATCGGCAGGGCCATCGGCAAACCCGATCTTGGATACATCCAGGCGCCCGACAATCAGGTTCGAGCCGCAATGGTCCAAATGGGGATGTCCGAGAATTTCGCCGGCCTGATCTTGGAGCTGGCCGCCGCCCTCAACGCAGGACACATGCGAGCCCTAGAACCTCGCACCGCCAGCAACACAACGCCGACGAAGTTCGAAACCTTCGTAGCCGAGTCCTTCGTCCCGGCCTATCAACAACACGCAGCAGCGTAAACACCAAGATCGCAAACAACACAAAAAGAAAAGGCCCCGCTGGTTTCGCAACGTGGCCTTTGTTCCAGGCTGGGCAAAGGCGAAAGGTCACGAGCCGAAACCCAAGCGTCGGTGGAATCAGAGATCGCTAGGCATATACTTGGACCGAAACTGTCGGAAAGGATAAACCTTATGAATCGCAAGAGCCTTCTACTTGTCGTAATGTTGATTCTGGTCTCTCTAGCGTGGGCGCAGAGCGCACCGCCACAGACACCTCCCCCCAAGCCCCCCATAGGCGAGCCCGGCCATGGTGACCAGATGGGTAGCGAGCACCTCCGCAACATGATGGAGATGGACAAACAGCACATGGAGGCCATGAAGGCCGACGTGGACAAAATGAAGGCATCCCTCGACCAACTGAAAGCCAACGTGGACAAGATCAGCGAGCCCGCTGAGAAGGCGCGCTGGCAAACCAACGTAGATTTGTGGGGTGTGATGGTTGGCCACATGGAACAGATGTTGAAACACATGGAGGCCATGGGTCCCGAAAAGGGCACGATGCACCACGGCGGAATGGGCGGCCACCCTTCTCCCGCGCCAACCGAACCGAAACCGGAGTAAGCTCGCGTTCCGGCGGGTTTGGAGTCCTTTAGCTGCCAACGGCTACTTTGGCTTTTGGGACACGCGTTCCCTTTTTGAACCGAAAAGCTGAAGGTAGCGGCTCACCGCATACGGTCGCCAAGGTGGTCACAAAGGCTGTCAGCACCTGTGAAACGCCCGAGCCGATCTGAGCCCCCTCCGGGCAGCCAAATCTCAACAGAATGGGCTACCTGAGAAGCGTCCGAACCCGCGTTTCTAGCTTGGGGCATGGAGCTTCTTCAGTAGCCAAGCCATGTTCTGTCCAAGAACCTTCATTGTCCGAATGCCCTCCTCGTCTTTCTCCACATCGCCGGGCTCATAACCGATGCCGATGTTCCAATA
>DLMH01000084.1 GCA_002478115.1 Candidatus Acidiferrum typicum
CCCGAAGGGGCCTGCCGGGCCAGGGGCTTGGCCACGCGGCCCCCCATCCCTTGCGCCAGCAGTCGTTCGGCCGTCAATGAGATCGCTGATCCCAGGGAAAATCGCATAAACGTGCGACGCGAAAAGGTCATTCCGACAGATTTCCCTTTCTTGATAATGTGATGTCAGATGTCAATTATCGCCCGAAGCGCAGCGACAGTAAACATTCTCTCAAACTCCAGGCGAAAACCACGAAAAAGAGAATGTAGAGCGCCTAGGGCTGCGCCGGCTGCTTTGCGGGTGTGTCCTCTTCAAATAGTTTGTAGCGATAACGTTCTCGTTCATCTTGCGTAGCCTGTTCGCGAAGCTGGGCCAGACGCTGAAGCAACTCGGGAATTTCTTGCTTCTGCCCGGTTTTCCGCAACGCTTGAATCAGGCGGTACACCGCGGTTTGATCCTTGGGATCGCTGATCAGAGATTTCCTGCACTGCTCAATCGCTTCCTGGTACTGCCCGTTTTCCATGTACAGTTTTGCCAGCACACCGCGAGCGGCGGCAAGCGTGGGCTGCAAGGCGACCGCTCTCTTTGCCGAACGCATAGCGAGTTCAAACTCTGGCGTACCCGGATCAATACCTTTTTGCGACAGGACATCGGCTTGCAAATAGAGCAGTAGAGGGTCGTTCGGTTTCCTCTGGAGTTTTTCCTGGACCGACACCAAGGCGTGATCGAGATCGTTCGTCTGCACAGCAACCAAGCCTTGAGCGGCAACACTTAAGGACTGATGGGGGTTCAATTCGTATGATTTCTCAAAGTCGGCCTCCGCTTGGTCGTACTTCGCCAGTTGCACATACAGGACACCGCGCGCCACATAGAGGTCCTCTGCGTTTGGTTGCAGCGACAATCCCTCGGTGATCACATCAATACCCACCTGAAAGGATTCGTGCGCAAAGCAAATGTTGGCAAAATCCAGATAGAGACTGGTGTTGCGCGGGTCAAGCAATAGGGCCTGCCGGAGGGTGCTCACTGCTTGGGGCGTATCGTGGGCTTCTTCATAGGCCCTCGAAGCAAGCTGCAGGGTGCTCGCATCAGCATCCTTGGCCTCAAGCAGTGGCTGTAGCGTTGCCAGCGCATCCTGGGGCTTGTGAGCCATAAGCTGAATGGAAGCCAGCAGTTGACGTTCCCGCGGAACGTCTGGTTGAAGCGCCACGGCCCTTTGAAACGTCTTTGCCGCTTCATCGAGTCGTTTGAGCCTCACGAGGCAGGTAGCGTAGGCATGCAAGGCGTCGAGCTGAGAGTCGAGCAGTTGGCCGGCTTTCGCGAAATGTGCGGCCGCCGCAACGCAGTTTCCCTGACGATATTCCAGCACAGCCAGCATGGCGTGGCCGGTGGGATCTCCCGGACGCAATTGCAGTAGACGATTCAGCAGTGGCACGGCACTCTGGTTCCCCGCTTGGTACTCGATCTGCGCCGCCCCGGCCAGCGCCGCAATGTTGTTTGGAGAAATCTTTAGCGCTTGCTGAAATGCCGTCAGAGCCGCTTTGCTGTCACCTTTGCTGGCAAAGGCGATGCCTTGCAGAGTCCACAATTGTGCACTGTTCGGCGATTCTTGCAGGGCGGTACGGCACAGCTCCACCGCCTTGTCGAATTCTCTGGCACGCAGCGCCGAACTAATTGGCTCGATCGGGTTTTCAGGGGTCTGGGAAAGAGCCAGACAAGGGCAAGCCAACAGGACAATTGCGAGACTGAGCTTCCTGAATCGCATAATCATGGACACCGGCAGACGCGGAATCCCTCCGAGGACAGGATACTTCATCCGGGAAAATGGTGACAACTTGTGTTTGACGCCGAGCCTCACTCGCGCTATACATGGTCCGTTGGGAAAACGCTTGCTCAGATGTCTGGACCCGGTGATTTGTGGGTACCTCTCTGAATCTGAGGGATGACTTCCCGTAGGCAAGCTCAGGAGATTTCGCCATGAAAACAAAATCCCGGAGGCAATTCCTCAGTTCGGCGGCAGTTTCGACCGCCGGCCTGTTTGCGGTGCGTTCCCTGCCCGCATGGGCACGGATGGCACCCACAGCGCCGATCGTGCCTCCCCTTTCGGTTTTCAGCTACTCGAGTGTCCAACTCCTCGACGGACCCTTGCTTCTCCAGTTTGACCAGAACCACCAGCGCTACCTTCATCTTGACGAAGATGGGTTGCTTAAGCCGTTTCGGCAGCGTGAAGGGCTGCCGGCTCCTGGCCCCGACCTCGGGGGTTGGTATGACAATTCCGACGACTTTAACGAGCAGAATAACTTTCATGGGTTCATTCCCGGACACTCCTTTGGTCAATACGTTTCCGGCTTGGCTCGTGCCTACGCAGTGACGGGATCGAAGGCAACGCAGGAAAAGGTTCACCGCCTTGTGCGCGCCTACGGGGCAACTGTAGAACCCACAGGGAAGTTCTACGTTAACTACCGGCTGCCGGCCTACACATTCGACAAAACATGCTGCGGTCTCATCGATGCTCATGAATTTGCAGCGGATCCCCTTGCCCTCGATGTGCTCAAGCGGAGTACTGATGCGGTCCTGCCATATTTGCCGGAGAAAGCCCTCAGCCGCGCCGAACAGGAAGCCCGGCCCCATAAGACCATTGCCTATACGTGGGATGAAACCTACACCTTACCGGAGAACTTTTTCCTCGCTTATCAGCGTAGCGGAGACAAGCGCTACCGGGATCTGGCGGAACGCTTTATCTATCATGAGTACTACGACGCTCTCGCGGAAAACCATAATGCCCTTCCCGGCAAGCACGCCTATAGTCACGTCAATACACTGAGTTCGGCGATGCAGGCTTACTTGGTGTTAGGGGATGAAAAATATCTCCGTGCTGCGACCAATGGACTCCGTATGGTTCAGGAACAAAGTTATGCCACCGGAGGATGGGGACCGGATGAAGGGTTTGTCGTGCCAGGCAAGGGGCTACTAGCCGCGAGTCTGGGCAAGACGCGCTCCAGCTTCGAAACCCCATGTGGCGCTTACGGACAGTTCAAGATCACGCGGTATTTGCTGCGAGTGACGCGCGACTCTCGTTACGGCGACAGCATGGAGCAGGTGCTGTACAACACCGTCGCCGGTGCCAAATCGATTCTTGCGGACGGCACAAGCTTTTACTATTCCGACTACAATAGCGATGCTGCCAAAAAAGTTTATTACAAAGATAAATGGCCTTGCTGCTCTGGCACTTTCCCACAGTTGACCGCTGACTATGGAATCAACTCGTATTACCCAGCCAAAGAAGGTATTTACGTCAATCTCTTCCTTCCTTCTCGAGTCACCTGGCAGCAAAACGGCGCGCGTTGCACTCTCACGCAGCAAACCGAATATCCCACATCCAACACAACCCAATTTCAGCTCGACCTCGAGCGTACTGAAACCTTCACCATCTACGTTCGAGTCCCAGCTTGGGCGGATGCAAAAACACGGATTTCCATCAACGGCAAAAGAGTGGAAGGTGACCTCGTCGCGGGAAAATTCTTTGCGCTGCCCCGAACCTGGAAGAATGGCGATCGGGTGGAGTTTGAAATTGGAATGCCACTCAGCCTGCAAGCTGTGGATGCGGAGAACCCTCAGATCGTGGCGTTGCGCCGAGGGCCGCTTGCTCTCTTCGGTGCCGGGAATCTGCCTGGTAAGTTCTCCCGTGCGCAACTCCTCGCCGCTTCGGCCGCTTCTCAGTCTTCTGAAGACTGGCTGGTGCAAGGCGATTCCGGGAAAATAGTATTTCGGCCTTTTGCGGCAATCGGCGATGAAACCTACCGCCTCTACCAGCAGGTAGAAGCCTAAGGTCAGTGCCTCTGGCGCGACTGCTATTGACGCGGGCCCAACCCGCCGAAGTTTGCTACGCTACTGGTTTCCCAGTTTCCTGATCTCGTTGACTTGGCCATCGCTCCGACAATCAAGGTCTCGGTTGTGCGCTACGAGGATTCCCCGCTGGGCCTCGATCCCACGCAAATTGATTACGCCGATTACCGCGACGTCGATGGCGTGCAAGTTCCGTTTCGCATGACCCTTTCACAGCCTGGCAGCAGGTCGAGTATCCAGCTCGAGGAAGTGCGCCAGAATGTGCCCATCGACGACGCCAAATTTGCCAAGCCGCCCTGGGACCGCTCCCCCACTGCGTCCGTTCCTTCCAAGCAATCCTCACCCTCAGCTAAACACCCCTGATCAAATCGAAATGATTGGCTGTGGGTGTGTTCCGGACGCAATTAAACGGCGCGGGCCGAGGGGCCCCTTCTCATAGCTCCAACGCGTTGTGATTTTCTCAGGCTCGAAGAATCGGCGTCCAAACCTGCATTGGCGTGCCCGCACGATTCGCCCATGCGTAGTATGGGATAAACCTCAACTCGACTTGGCGGGCCTTGGGCGTATTCGGTGTATACGGATAGTAGAGCCCCCCGCCCGAACCGGACTTTTCGTCGACTGCCCCCATGTGCTTCAGCATCACGATTCCGCCGAGCACATCGCTTCGGAACTCCTCCTGGAACTGCGACGCTGGCCCGTGGCGGAGATCCATTGAAACGTCGTACAGCGCCACGCCCTCGGGCTGATCCAGTTGTTCCAGGCAATAAACCAGCGGCCCGCGCTGCACCGCCACGCGCCCGTAGTCCTCCACAACGCGGTGGTTTGCCTCGATCACTTGCGGCGTCATGCCGAACTTCACATGAATCTCGTCGCCGGGCGACCAGCGGCGCGGCAAAGCGAGATACTGCCCGGGAGTCACTCCAGAGATCGGCTTGCCGTTGACCGCAACTTGCGTGCCGTTAGACCAACCGGGAATACGAAGATAAAATGTGAACTCCGTGGGCTTGGCCGGCGTGACCGCAATCTCCGCGGTGCCATCCCAGGGATAGTTTGTCTTTTGCACCACCCTTAGGCTGGTTCCGTCCTCCAGATGCCAATCAAGCTGCGAATTGTCATACAGGTGCAAGTAAAGGCCATCCTTGCTGGTACTGTAAAAATAGCCAGGCAGGGACGCAAAGGTGCGCTCCAGGTTCGGAGGACAGCACGTGGTGTCATACCAGGGATTGCGAATCTGGTCGCCGCCCGATGGGTCGAACGCCAACGGATTGCGGTAACAATAAAGCGTGCCGTCGAGCGACATCCCGGAATTGATGCCGTTATACAATGCACGCTCGATTACATCAGCGTATTTCGCGTCGCCCGTGGCTGTGAGCATACGCCAGTTCCACATCATGTTGCCTATGGCTGCGCAGCTCTCGCCATACGCAGTGAAATTGGGAAGCTCATAGGAATCACCGAAGGCTTCTCCTTGGCTGCGCGCCCCGACTCCTCCAGTCACGTACATTTGCGCTGAAACGAGGTCGTCCCAAAGCACGTTTAGAGTCTTCAAGTACGACGGGTCGCCTGTTTCCAGGTAGTAATCGGTGGCGCCGCAACACGCATACATGGCGCGTACGGCATGCCCTTCGAGATGCGTCCGCGAAGTAAAAGGAATTCCGCAAAAGTGATAAACATAAGCGCGCTGAGGGACCTTAATACGGTCATCGCCCTGAAGGATATAGCCGGCAAATTCGAGATAACGTTTGTCACCCGTCGTGCGGTAAAGCTCGACGAGTGCCAGTTCAATCTCCGGATGCCCAGAAAAGATTGGCTTCTTGTCCGCTCCCGGACCGAAATTCGGCAGCAGGTAACCATCGACGAAGCGAATCCCGGCGTCGAGCAACGTGCGGTCGCCCGTCGCGCGATAATAGGCGATCGCACCCTGGATCATGTGGCCGAGGTTGTAGAGCTCATGGCCCCAACGCTGTACATCGGGATCCATGCGCTCTTTCGCGTGGTCCCCAACATAGTACGTATTCAGGTAGCCGCTGGGCTCTTGAACCGCGACCACCTCCTTGATGATCTTGTCCGTCAGCGCGCGGAGTTCTGGACGATCCCCGGACTGCAGCGCAAAGCCCACAGCTTCCGTCCACTTGTATACGTCGGAATCCGAGTAGACCGGACCGTGCTGTTGCGCATCGCTCTTGCCTACAAGCCGCAAGTAATTATTCATCCGGCCGTTGGATTCCAGCAATTTCTCCATCGACGGAATGCTCTTGTCGACATTGATCTCGCGTCGCGCTCCCCAAAATCCTTGCGTGATCGTCACCGCCCGCACGGGTACGTTACGTAACTTGGCGTAGGGAGACTTGTCGACAAACAGAACGCCCTCGTCTTTCCAGTCAGGATTGGACGTATTCGGAGTGTCTCCCCACGAGGAGGCCAGGAAATTTTGCATAGGCAGGGAACCCACCGCGGCCGCGGAAATGGCAGTGCCGACGAATTGCCGGCGTGAAATCTGTGACTGCTTGGTCATACGAACCTCCTGAGATCTGTGCTTGCGAGCCTATCGCCAGGCATTATACCTACTTAGGGCAAACGTTTACACGCCCTGCTCTCAGAAACTACCCACGCTGCCGGACGCGGCCGCTGTTTGCAGTTGCCGCCGACTGACGGGCAGCGCGCACTAACTGCCGTTCTGAGCCAGTTTGATCAGTGCCGGCATGACCTCGCCGAACGGTGCCTCGTGCGGCTGTCCAAATGCGAAATAGAGTTTTCGATAGAGCGCATACAGCGAGTTGTAGACTTTCTGTGCGCCGGGCTCCGGCGTAAACAGCGCGTGCTCCGGACAAATCTTATCCTGCGCTTCTTCAACCGTCTGGAACGTCCCTGCGGCGAGAAATGCGAAAATCGCGGAACCCAGGCTCACAACGCTCTTGCTCGGTACGAGTACCGGCCTCCCCAGAACGTTGGCATAGATTTGATTGAGCACGTTGTTTTTTTGCGGAATGCCGCCGGCATTGATCACGCGCTTGATGGGCACCCCATGTTCGGCCATGCGATCCAGAATGATTCGCGTGTGGAATGCCGTGCCTTCGATGGCGGCAAATAGTTCGTCCTGAGCGGTGCTCTGCAAATTCCAACCCAGGGTAATCCCGCGCAAATTCGGATTCACGAGTACCGTCCGGTCCCCATTGTCCCAGGTCATGCGGAGCAGGCCGGTTTGCCCTGCCCGGTACTTCTCAAGTCCCTCACTCAGAGTCGCAACATCCGTTCCGGCGCGGTTGGCAATCGAGTTGAAAATGTCCCCCACAGCCGAAAGCCCCGCCTCAATTCCAGTGCGCTGCGGGTGCACGCTTCCCTGCACCACACCGCAGACGCCGGGTACCAGGTTGGGCGATGGTGTAATGCCGATGATGCAAGTCGAGGTGCCGATGACATTCACCATGTCATCGGTCCGGCAACCCGCACCGATGGCATCCCAGTGGGCGTCGAATGCCCCTACGGGTATGGGAATGCCTGCCTTCAATCCGAGTCTTTCGGCCCAAAAAGCAGTAAGCCTGCCGGCAATTTGATCCGAAGTGACATATTCGCCCTGAAGTTTTTCTCTCACACCTGCAAACAGGGGATCGACTTTGACGAGGAATTCCTCGGAAGGCAGGCCACCCAGGTCCCGATTCCACAGCCACTTATGCCCCATGGCGCAAACACTGCGCTTCACCTGGCGGGGATCTGTGATTCCGCAGAGCGTGGCCGCGGCCATGTCGCAGTGCTCAAAGGCAGACACGAATTCGGCGCGCTTCGTGGGATTGTGACGCAGCCAGTGCAGCAGTTTGGAAAAGCCCCACTCCGAAGAGTACGTTCCGCCGCACCATTGAATGGCTTGGAGCCCTTCGCGATGCGCCGCTTTGGTGATCTCTGCGGCTTCTGCTTTCGCCCGGTGGTCGCACCAGAGATAATACTCATCGAGCGGCTGGAGATTCTTTCCCACCGGAATTACGGAGGAGCCGGTGGTATCAACCGCGAGCGCTTGCACTTGATTGCCGGAGATATGCGCCTTTTGGACGGCCTCGCGGGTGGCCTTCGCCAAAGCGCTCATCTGATCGTCATGCGACTGCGTGGCGTACTCCGGGTCTTCGCGCTTCCGGTGCAGCGGGTATTCCGCAAGTGCGGTCGCCAGCAGGCCGCGTTCGCTGTCCACAATAGAAACGCGCACGCTGAGGGTTCCAAAATCCACTCCAGCCACTATTGCCATGGGGTTGCTCTGCTCGCTCCTTTCAGATGAACGGCTACGCCTGGTGAGCGTACATTTCC
>DLMH01000136.1 GCA_002478115.1 Candidatus Acidiferrum typicum
GGCTACGTCTCTAGCAAGACGGACAAGTTCCTGTCAGGGAAAGTGGGAGGGGCCGTCGCCGTGGCACGACGCGGCGGGCAAACCTTCACACTTCAGGAAATGCTGATGTTTTTCCTGATCAACGACATGATTGTTCCGGGATCAACGTACTGGAACATGGTCTTCGGCCGGTTGCCCGGCGAGGTGTGGAAGGACACGGAAGGCATCGAAACGGTCCGGCATTTTGCCGCCAACGTCGCTAACCTGGTGAAAAAGCTTCATCCCGAAACCACCAACTGACGCGGCGGCACGGCAGTATTCGTCCTGCTGCTCCATCGCAAAGAAGGAAGATATTGCGCCGGAGTTCATGGTGCGCCATGTTCCGGGTAGGATCGACGCCCGATCCCAGCTAATGGATGCTGAAACCCCAGCTAACCCCCGGCAATTACGGCAGAGAATTTGCCTTTTCGTAGCGGAAGTCACTACACACGCCGGAAGCTGCCACTCAGCAATTTGACCTAACTATTTTGGAATGATGGAGCCGAGGGAGAGAGTTGAACTCTCGACCTGCCGATTACGAATCGGCTGCTCTACCACTGAGCTACCTCGGCCTCTTTACTGACGATAGCATCCGCTGAAAATGCGTGTCAATTCGCCGCGCGCGATGTTGCCAGAATAGGCGTCAGCGCGAAAATGGGTACATGGCCCAGGCGATGCCAATGCCCACAACCAGGAACAGGAAAAACGACCACAGGATGTACTTGATGCGGTCCTTCGGGCGGCGGCGTCCCAGGAAACCGAAGGCGATGGAAATAACCGCAGCGAACAGCAGGAAGGCCTGGAAATGCGTCAACGCAAAACCATTCGTGGCGATCACGCTTTGCGTCCTCGCGCCGCTTCGTAAGCGTGCAAAGCGGCCAACAGATTCAATACGCCGGCGGTGGCCAGAAAACGCGTGCCGTAATCTCCATCGGCATGGGAGACATCGGCGCCGTCACGCTCCAAGGCACGCGCCGCCAGATAGAAACTGCCGGTGCCCAGATCGGCGACATAGCCGAGTGTGTCAAAAGCGTCGCCCCCGTTCGAACTGAACACATTGCCGCGCATGGTCGCCCCGGCGACAACCAGCAAACCAACGGCGAGAAATACGACGACGGCGCGACCCCACATGCGCTGCAGCGCATGGCCCAACCCGGGCAGAAGCCAACCGGCAATGCCAATCGCCCAAGCGAAGCCTTCGCGCTGCGTGCCTTCATTGGGAGGCTGCGCTGGCGTTGCCTCCGGCGTTTGTTGTATGACTTCGTCGGCCATATGCCTGCCTTCTGCTGGCCTCACGCGAGGAGGGCCAGAATCTCCGTTTGCACTGCTCCGGTTACGCGAGCTTCGTTCTCGTCCACGTACACATCCACTTCACTGCGAATTCCAAAATCGCGGAGATAGATGCCCGGTTCGACCGAATTGCAGGTTCGCGGAATCAGGTGGCGCTCATCGCGCGTTTCCAGGCCGTCCATATTCACGCCGTTGCCGTGCACCGACTGGCCGATATTGTGGCCCGTGCGATGAAAAAAGTACTTGCCGTAGCCGGCCTTCTCTATCACATTCCGTGCCGCTTGATCCACCTGCCAGCCTTGCAATGGCTTGCCGGCTTCCACGCTGGAGCGAATCAGCTCAACGGCGCGATCCCGGGCCTCGCGAACCAGTTCGAAGATTTTCACATACTTTTCCGGAACCTTCGCGCCAAGATAGCCGACCCAGGTGACGTCGTAGTAGACACTTCCCGGGGCCTTCTGCTTACCCCAAACATCGAGCAGCAGGAGGTCGCCTTCGCGAATGGGGGCGGCCTTCTCGCGCGTCGCCGCATAGTGCGGATCGCTGGCGTTGGCATTGACGGCCACGTCCGGGCCTTCTTCCGCCGCAATACCGGCCTCGGCGAATTTTTGGAGCATCCATTCCTTCAGGTCGTACTCGGTCAGTGACTTTTTCTCGCGCACGGATTGCGCCGCGTGCAAAAAGGCTTCGCGGACGATACGGTCAATCGCGATGCCCGCGGCCATGTGGGAATCCAGTTGTTCCTTGCTCCAGCACGCCTCGTATTTCTGCACCAGGTCGGCGGATGTGACCACCTTGGCACCGGCGCTGCGCACCATTTCAATGGTGCCGCCATCCACCATGGAGACGTAAGGAATGGCGTTCTTCGGCGAATACTGCATGGCAATGGTCTTCGCGCGCCCGAGCAACTTTTTCAGGCCGGCTTGCAGTTCCTTCAGGCTGGCGTAATAAAGCGTTTCGCCCGGCAAAGCAGCCAGGGATTCCGACTCGATCTTGTGCACGAGCTTTCGCGGCGCACCTTTGGCCGGGATGAAATAGAACCAACGGCGTGTGCGCATGGCCTCCGGAAGGCCGAGGACGCGGTGAGCGATGGGATCACGGCCGCGGAAATCGTAGAAGAGCCAGCCGTGGAGCCTGGCGGCGCGCAGATCATTTTGAATTTCGGCAATTTTTACGCTCATTTGTATCCCCGCCCAGAGGATCATTCGTGTGCAAGTCTGTTCAGCAGCGGCCCGCTTCAACCATTTTTCCGCCAGGACCTCAGGCTTCCTCGTAGAGAAGATCTAGTACCTGTTGGCGCGTGACCCCATGGATTTCGACGCGCTTGGTCCGGCTGTGTTCGCCGCTTTGAATTCTAACAGCCGACTTTGGCCTTTTCAAAAGCTCTGCCAGGAAAACGACCAGAGCTTCATTGGCACGATCTTCGATCGCTGGTGCTCGGAGGCGAACTTTGAGTGCACCCTGAATGGCACCCACGATTTCATCTTTGCTGGCGCGTGGCTGCACGCGCACGGTCAAGTTGACCGTGCCCTTGGCTCCATCCTCGGAAAGATCCAGATAGCTCATCGCTTACCAGGCCCTTTCATATTGCACGGGTGGCTTGATTTTGGTCTGTAATGCGGCGGCGGCGCGCCTTGGCCAATAGGGATCGCGCAGCATCTCGCGAGCGAGGAAGACCATGTCCGCCTGGCCGGTGGCAATGATGGATTGCGCTTGCGCGGGATCCGTGATCATCCCGACGGCGGCGGTTGCCACTCCAGCCTGCCGCCGAATGGCCTCCGCGAAGCCCACCTGATAGCCCAGCCCGGCGGGAATCTTGATGCCCGGCAAAATTCCGCCGCTGGACACATCCACCAGGTCAACTCCCAGAACTTTCAGCCTGCGGCACAATTCAATGCTTTGCTCCAAATCCCAGCCGCGCTCTTTCCAATCGGTCGCCGATAGGCGCACCAGGAGCGGGAGAGCTTGCGGCAGCGTCTCGCGGACTGTCTGTGTCACGCGCAGCAGAAGCCGGATGCGATTTTCAAAACTGCCGCCATAGTCGTCCTTGCGGTCGTTGCTCAGCGGCGAATAGAACTGGTGCAACAGATAGCCATGGGCCGCATGAATCTCCACGAACTGGAAACCCGCCGTCAGGGCGCGCCGCGTGGCCTGCTGGAAATCGGCCACGACTTGATCCAAATCGGCGGGGGCCAAAGCGCGCGGCGCGGGATGACCAACATCAAAAGGAACGTCAGTGGATGACACAGGCGTCCAGCCACCCTGATCTTGCGAGAGCGGCCCGCCGCCGAACCATGGTGCGGCCGTACTCGCCTTGCGCCCGGCATGGGCCAATTGCATGCCTGGGACAGTACCCTGCTCCCTCAGGAACTCGACGATGGGGTGCCAGGATTCCACGTGAGCATCGAGATACATCCCGGCGTCCGTCGGCGAAATACGCCCCACGTCTTGAACGGCAGAGGCTTCGGTCATCACCAACGCCGCGCCGCCCACAGCCCGGCTGCCGAGATGCACCAAATGCCATGTTCCCGGATGGCCGCCCTTCGCCGAGTATTGGCACATCGGCGAAACTCCAATGCGATTCTTGAACTCAATTTCCCGCAAACGCAAAGGCGCAAAAAGCGTCATGGACTCTCCTCATTGAAATGCTGCATCCCATGGATTCATTGCGGATACGACCGGGTACCAAAGAGCGCGGTGCCGACGCGAACTTCGGTGGCGCCTTCCTGAATGGCGGCCTCAAAGTCGTGCGACATCCCCATCGAGAGCACCGGCAAGCGCCGGCCCAATCGCGTTTTGAGGGCATCGCGCAAATGCCGAAGCCGCGCGAAATACGGACGCACTTCCTCCGGGTCCTCCAGAAACGGAGGGATGCACATCAGTCCGGCTAGGTGTAATCTTTCGAGCTGTAAAACCTTTTCCGCAAGGGCGGGAAGCTCACCTTCGGCCACGCCGCTTTTCGTTTCTTCACCGCCGAGATGCACCTCAATTAACACACGCATCGGCTCGGAGGGCGGCTTTTCCGCTGCGGCCCGGTCAATGCGCTGCGCCAGCGCCCAATCGTCCAGCGAATCGATGGCGGTGAAGGCGCTGGCGGCCCGCGCGGCCTTGTTGCTCTGGAGGTGGCCGATCAGATGCCACGTTGCGGGAAGGCCGGCCAATGCCGCGCGCTTCCCTTCCCACTCCTGCACGCGATTTTCACCGAAGTGGCGCAACCCTGACTGGAAGGCTTCGCGAATCTTTTCCGCTGGGTGCGTCTTGGAGACGCCGATCAGCGTGATTTCCTCAGCGGATCGTCCCGCGCGCTGGGCGGCAGCGGCGATCCGCTCGTGCAGCCGCGTCAGATTGTCTGCGATCGTGGTCAACATGATTCCCGAAGATGCCCGGGAGAAATCGTACCACGCGCTGCAGTGAATCGCCGATCCCGGCAGCCTGGTCACCTCTTCCGTGCCTGGGGCGTTGCGCGAGCTTCACTATGAAGTTAAACTGACTGCCACAGGTAGTTTCCCCCTGCCACTGATAGGTGCCATGACGACGCACGGATTGCTGATTGCCATCGAAGGAATTGACGGAAGCGGAAAACAAACGCAAGCAAGACTTCTGGAACTCTCGCTGAAGGCGGAGGGAATCCCCGTTTATTCCACGGGCTTCCCGCAGTATGACTCCTGGTTTGGAAACATGGTGGGGAACTTCTTAAACGGTGATTTTGGGCCGCTCGAAAGTGTCGATCCGCGTTTCACCGCGCTGCTCTACGCCGGTGATCGCTTTGAAGCGAAAGCGCGGATTGAAGCCGCGTTGCATGAGGGCAATGTCGTGCTCGTGGATCGCTACGTCGGTTCGAACCTGGCCCATCAAGTGGCACGCGCCAAGCCGGAGAAGCGCGCGGAGTTTTTGCGCTGGATCGAGCATCTGGAATATACGGTTTACGGGCTGCCGCGCGAGAATCTCATCCTTTACATGCGCATACCGCCCTCGCAGGCGCAGCAACTTGTGGCGCGCAAGTCCGGGCGCGCGTATACCAGCGCAAAGCATGACCTGCTGGAGCAAAATCTGCGCCACCTCGAAGACGCCGCGGAGATGTACGATATGCTCTCACGTAGCCGCCCCTGGGCCACGATTCAGTGCTTCGACGCACAAAACAATTGTGTGAGACTTCCCGAAGACATTGCGGCGGAGACCATGCAAGCGGTCAGACCACTCCTCGGCAACCTCGGCAAAGGCTGAGCCATGGGTTTTTCCGATTTTCTGGGCAATGAGAAGATCGTGGCGGCGCTGCGCGGAGCATTTCGTTCCGGCCGCGTGCCCCACGCGCTGCTCTTCACCGGTCCGCGCGGCGTGGGCAAATACACGCTGGCGCGCATGTTCGCGCAGGCAGCCAATTGCGAGCGGCTCACCGACGATTTCTGCGGCGAATGTGCCACCTGCCAGCGCATCTCGCTGCTTGCCGAGCCCCAGAAACTGATCGAGCAAGGCCTGGCAGAGCGCGGCGAAAGCGCGGACGCGGCCACCGTCGAGCGCATTCCCTTAATTTTGCAGACGCACCCGGACGTCTGGGCTCTCGTGCCCGATCCGGTTCGCCTGAAAAGCCCCGTGGCCCGGCCGGTGCTGCGCATCGGGCAACTGCGCGCTGTGCAGCGAGCCGCGTACTTTCAACCGATGGGTCGTCGCCGTGTGTTCATACTGGACG
Source organism: Candidatus Acidiferrum typicum (assembly GCA_002478115.1). Taxonomy (GTDB): domain Bacteria; phylum Acidobacteriota; class Terriglobia; order Acidiferrales; family UBA7541; genus Acidiferrum; species Acidiferrum typicum. Next base: position 5,996 of record DLMH01000136.1, read on the forward strand.
CCGCGGAAACCATGCGCTGGGACGTGGCCAGCGTTTTCCTGAAGATTCTGGAGGAGCCGCCGGGGTCGGCGACGCTGATCTTGACGGCGACTTCGCCGTTCAACCTGCTGCCGACGATCGTTTCGCGCTGCATGCAATTTCATTTTGCGCCACTGCCGCAGGCGGAAGTGGAAAGCATCCTGAAAGCGCACGGTGAACGCAGCCCATCCCACGTGAAGCTGGCGGCACAACTCTCCGAAGGAAGCCCGGGCCTGGCCCTGGAAATGAAGGTGGAAGAGACCGCGGAGAAGCGCAAAATCGCGTTGCGCGTTTTGGAACGCGCAGCGCGAGGACAAGGTTACGCGCAGCTCTTCGCAGACACCAATGCGCTGGCGAAGGATCGCGAGTCCTCCTTTGAAGAACTCTCCGGCGTGTTCTACGGGCTATTGTCCGACCTGCTGGAACTCACCTCCGGCGTGAAATCTCCTGTGCTGAGGAACCCACACCTTGCCAAAGAGTTAGACGCAGTGGCCAGAAATATATCTTCTGCATGGGTCGTGCGCGCGATCGCCGGTCTGGACGAGCTTACCGCCGGTGCGCGCCGCAATTTGAATCGCCAGCTTGGATTGGACGCCTTGGCTGCCTCTCTCGCCCCGCCCGCCGCGAGCGACTCCCCGGCCCGAAGCTAGAAAAATAGATGTTCGGGTGCCACCTAAAAAGGGGATAATCAACGAAACCCGAGTGGCAGACTTTGCATCCTATGTACTGACACACCCCTTTCATTCCAAGGAGCAGCCATGGTGAATCGCCGCTTGTTTCGTCCCAGCTTTGCGGACTCCAAGGAACCGCCCTCCGCGCGCCCCCAGTATATCGGCCCCCTTCCCAGCAAGAAACCGGCGCCTCCCGAGATCACGCACGCCGAGAACTTCTACTGGGTTAAGCAAATGCAGAGCCGCACGCCCATGGTCGTGGTTCTCGAATCAGGTGAAGAGCTTCACGGCTGCATCGAATGGTACGACCGCGACTGCATCAAACTGACCCGCGAGGGAGCGCCGAATCTGATGTTATTCAAGCGCTTCATTAAGTATGTTTATAAGGACGGCGAGGAATCCTCGCAGGGCGGCGAAGAGTAAGCGCTATTTCTTCAGGGTGTCACCGGAGGCGGCCGAAAAAGTGAGCAGAGCCTTTGCCGCCAGCGACCCTGTTTCATTGAAAATTTCGCATTCCGTAACGATGAAGTTCCTGCCCGACCGCAATACCCGTGCGTCCGCTTTCACTCTTCCGCCAGGCACCGGTTCCAGATAATTGATATTCAATTCCAGCGTGGCGAGTTCCCTTCCGCGCGGGATCACCGTGTACGCCGCAATCGCCGCGGTGGTGTCCGCAAGGGCTGCGAGGATTCCACCGTGGACGACGCCGTGGATCTGCTTGTGCTTGGGCCGCACGTCAAGCCGGAAAATCGCGCGGCCATCGTGGACGCTTTCCACGTCGAATCCGAGGAGTTCCGTGGCTTTGCTCTCGCGCATGCGGCGGCGGACCAGTTCGGTCACCCTTTTCTCTTCCCTGCTCAGTTTGCGTGACATTTCCGGCTCTGCCCTTTCAGTACGCCGAAAGCCAACTATCTAAGAGTACCGCCGTTCCGGTCATCCAGGAAGATTCCTCGGACGCGAGAAACACCACCAATCCCCGTGCCCCCGGTGACCATCGCCACTTTGCCCGTCAAACGTGTCACGTTCTCTCCCGCTCTTGCGTCTAATCGGTGTACCATTCCGCTGGCAGGCACTTCCGCCCGCGGTCCGCGCGTCCCCAGTATCTGGGCTTGCCGCCCCGCAAGCAAGCTAGACTGTTTCGGTTGCCGCGCGATCTTTCGATTGAGGCCCTCTATGCGTATCGGCATTACCGGCTATCCCACCTATGGCGGCTCGGGCGTCGTTGCCACCGAACTGGGTCAAGAACTGGCGGCCCGTGGACACGACGTCCATTTCATCACCTACGCTCCACCCATCCGCATGAACCCAAACGACCCGCGCATCCATTTCCATCAGGCGGCCGTCGTCTCCTATCCCCTCTTTGACCATTCCCCATACACGCTTTCCCTTGCCGTAAAGATGCTGGAAGTTTTTGAAGCTGAATCCCTGGACATTCTCCACGTCCATTACGCCATCCCCCACTCGGTCAGCGCCCTGCTGGCCCGCCAAATGGCCGCGCCGCGCCGCCTGCCCTTCATCACCACGCTGCACGGTACGGACATTACCCTGGTGGGGAATAATCCCAATTTTCTGCCGATCACCCGCTATTCCATCGAACAGAGTGATGGCGTCACCTCCATCTCGCATTATCTTTACCGGCGCACCGTGGAGGAATTCGGCATCAAGCGCCCCATCGAAGTCATTCCGAATTTCGTCAATTGTGACCTGTACTGTCGCCATCCTAATCCTCAACTGCGCGCGGAATGGGCCCCCGATGGCGAACCCGTCCTCATGCACCTCTCGAATTTCCGCCCCGTGAAACGCATCCTCGACGCCATTGAAATTTTCGCTCTCGTGCGTGAAAAGATGCCCGCCAAACTCGTTATGATCGGCGACGGCCCGGACCGCGTTCCAGCCGAGGAATTCGCGCGCGCGCGCGGCGTGGAAAGAGATGTCCTCTTTCTTGGGAAACAAAATGGGATACGGGAAAAGCTGGGCCAGGCGGACTTGTTCCTGCTGCCCTCGAGGTTGGAGTCCTTCGGCCTGGCGGCGTTGGAAGCGATGGCGTGCGAGGTGCCGGTGATCGCCACCAATGCCGGCGGCATTCCGGAAGTTATTGAGCACGGAGTGGATGGCTACCTGGTGGAACCTGGCGATGTGCAACAAGCGGGGCGCTATGCGATTGAGTTGCTGTCGCGCGCCGACCGCGGCCGGGAGATGGGGCACCTCGCGCGCATCCACGCGAGAAAGAACTACTGCGCGAACGACGTCATCCCCATGTACGAGCGCTACTACGAGCAGGTCCTCGAAGGCTCGCTAGCGGCTCGCGTGTGATGTCGCCAAACTTCCAATTTTTTCCCGGAGCCCATTTTGCGGAGGGATAGTCTGGGGCTCGTCCGTTGCGCGAAGGCTCTCTAACCCCCTATTGATGTCAGCCTGAGTCACGCCGGCATCTTCGGTCGCACCGGGCCAAAAGATTATCTCTATATGCCGATCCTGGTTGTCATAGAGTTCGAGAGTGACCCGCTTGGGTCTTTTTGCTGGATCGTCAAACTGGAATCCCCTCCAGCCACTAGATTGGACCTCGAACAGCCCTGTCTCGCCACCAACGGACGAAATGGCTTTCACAACCAGAAGCATGCTTGAACGTATCGCGTCTCGCTTAGGTATGAACGGCGATATTCTGTCGGGAGTTTCTTCCAAAATTGCACGATGAAATGCATAGTTGGTCTTAGTCGCCTCTGCGCCAAGTAGTCTCTTCAAGTTACCTCTGCCATCCCCAAAGCTTTTTTCCAAAGTAGAGAGCAGGTCTTCGTGGTTCGGACTGGGCCCAAAAAAGAGAATTGTCCTTCCTGACCGGAACTTAAACGCGGCAATGTTTGCGCCGGATTTGGAGTTTGGAACATCGAGGTCTTCCCACGGCACCTCGAATGAGAAGCCCGCATGCACTAACTTCCGCCCCGGCGCAGAATTGTTCGAAACGAAGGTCAACGGCAGGGGCCTCTCGTCTAAAATCACAATTTTCTTTGCTTGCTTTCGGAGGGCGTAGGCCATCACGGTTTGCGGTCCCCACAGATAGCAGAAAGTGAGAATGCAGAAGATAGCTCCCACTATTAGGAAAAACGTCCGGGAGAAGAAAAATCGCCGCTTCGCCATGGCAGTGATCACCTTCCATTTATGAGACTTGATTCCAGTCTGGCTAGTATCGGGCGATACGTACAATAGTACTGAGTGTATTGGTTACCCCTTCAGCCGTCCCTGGTCGAAGTCATCCGCGCTAGTCTTCAGTCACCTACGTCCGCACGCCAACCTTCCTGATTCCAACTTCGTGTGCCGGAACACGCATAGATGGACCCCCATAGTGGCGTGCCACCTCTGAGGCATAGCGGCGGCCGATTTGTTCGCGGTTTTCGGAGAGCCATTGACTGAGGCGAGTCTCCCCCGTGGGTGGTCCTTGAGGGGCGAGTAAGTTGCTCATGAGGCCCTTGTACTCTTCCCACGTGAGAACAGTGTCCCGCATCACAAGGCCCGTTAAACGCGTACAAAGATACGCCAAATGGGCCGGCACACGAACGATGCGGACCGGCCTGCTCACTTTGGCTGCAATCAACCTCACAAGCTCCTCAAATGTGAACGTCTCCGGTCCGACGGCATCGCACAAGGTGTTCTCTTCCTGCCCGGCAGCTTCGACCATGAGTCGTGCCATGTCTTCTACGAAGATTGGCCGGACCGCGTAGCGGCCATCGCCGGGAATAGCAAACACAGGGAAATGGCGGACGAACCAGGCGATGTTGTTAATGAGAATATCTTCGAGACCAAAAATAACAGTGGGGCGCACGATGGCGTACGTAAGGCCCGAATCAATCACAGCCTCCTCCAATTGAGCTTTGCCACGGTAGTAACCTAGCAGCGATTGAAGCGATGGGTTGGCAATACTGACATGCACGATGCGCCTGACCCCAGCGCCCTTCGCGGCAGCGATCAAAGTGCGCGTGTTCTGGACTGCCGTCTCAAAAGTGGACTTTCCTCGAGGGAACCGCACCCAATACGTATTGATCAGCGTCGAAGCGCCGCGGAACGCCTGCATCAATCGTTCGGGACGCTCGAAGGCGTAAGGAAAAACTTCCACCCGGTCGCTAAATGGATTCTCGCGCCCTGTATGGTTTGTCAGTGTACGGACTTTGTACCCGCGGCCGAGCAACAGCTTGGTAGCGTATTTACCCGTATAGCTAAACGCACCCGTGATGACGACCGCACCACTTCTCACATTTTTTTCCTGCATGGGCGTTCCCTGACCCGCCTGTCATTTCAGCGCAGCATGGAGAAGCCAAGGCTGCTAGGTATGGCCATTGCACTCGGCAGTCACCGCAGCGCAGCTACGCTGCGAGGCCACCCAGCGATAACCGGCGTGCAGGAGTGGCATAACCCCAGGAAACGTGGCCAGCCAGACTAGCGGACTTGCCCACCAGATTTCGCGCGCCACGGCGGTAACCGCGTTCGCGCCTCCGCAGTGGCGGCCATCCGAGTGTAAAAACCGCAACTCGCGCAATAATTCCTGGCGCGGGATTCCCAGCAGCGCGGCGACTCGGGGATCCTGCAACGGCGCAACCGCAAAGCCACGCCGCGCCAAAATGGGCTCCAGCCAGCGGGCCAGGCGCGTGCAGAATCCGCACTCAGCATCAAAGAACAGCCAGCCTTTGGCATGCCGCCCTTTTCCGTCTGTGTATTCACTCGCCAGTGAAATCATGTTTTCGCCCATCTACTGATCCGCATCCAAAGCAACGAATCAGTCGCTCAGCCGGCCTTTTTCTTCTCGCTACCGAGTAGCGTAATGACCTTGCCGCGCAGCTTGCCGACGCCCTTCAGCGCGCCCACCGGCATGCGGAGAATCTCCTCAAACAACCCAGTCATAATGGTCAGAAAATCCAGCATGCTCTCGAGCCGCTCGCGCGTGTAGGTCTCGCCCTGCGCGCCGGCTTTCAATTCCTGGACGCACTCCGCCAACACGCGGAGAGTCGGGTCGATTTCGCGGCGCTTGCGCTCTTCGGAGACGGTCTGGAATATCTCCCAGACGTCCTTGGTGGTCTCAAAGTGGTCGCGGCGGTCGCCCAAGACGTGCACCAAGCGCACGATGCCCCAACCCTGCAATTCGCGCAAACTGGTGCTGACGTTCGAGCGAGCCACGGACAGAGTGGAGGAAATCTCGTCCGCAGGGACCGGGTGCGGCGAGAGGAAAAGCAAGGCATGCACCTGGGCCACGGTGCGGTTGATGCCCCACTTGGTGCCCATTTCGCCCCAGTGGAGGATGAATTTCTGAGCTACGGGAGTGAGTGAAGTTTTAGTAGTGTCGCTCATTTCAGTATGTACAGAATATACTGCACGGACGGGTGGCTGTCAACTACTTTCCCCTTCCCCCTTCCTAGCTCCCGGCTAAATTACGCTCACTTCGGGGATGACTGGAACAAGCTCGGGCACGTCAATGCGGATGATCGTTCCCTGCCCCTCGTGGCTTTCGATGTCCAGGCGGAAGTCGTCGCCATAGAGCACGCGTAGCCGTTCGCGGACGTTGCTCAAGCCGATGCCCTCAACATAGACATGGGGCATCTTTTCTTCGGAGATGCCAACACCGTTGTCCTGGATTTCGATGAGTAGGCGCCCGTCGCGGTTGGAGGTGCGCAAATGGATCTTGCCACCCTCCAGCCTGGGCGCCAGCCCGTGCTTGAGGCTGTTTTCCACGACCGGCTGCAGCAGCATGCTGGGAATGAAGATCTCCAGGGTCTCGGCGCCGATCTCCTTCACGATATCGAGGTTGTCGCGGCCAAAGCGAGCCACCTCGATGTCCAGATAATCGTCAATGAAGGAGAGTTCCTCGCGGAGCGGCACGAAGGTTTCGTGCTTGCGCAGCAGCCGCCGAAGAATGTTGCTCAGCTTCAGGACCACTCCGCGGGCGCTGTCTGGGTCAATGCGGATCAGAGCGGAGACCGTGTTGAGCGTATTGAACAGAAAATGCGGATTGATCTGGCTGGAGAGAGCATCCATCCTGGCGCGCAGCAAGAGTTGCTGGTGGCGCTCCAGGTTCATCTCGATGCGCGTGTTGTTCCAGATTTTCAGGGGTGCCGCCACGCTCATCAGCGTGCCCAATACCACGACGCACAGCACCCAGTTCCAGTGCGGATCGATGGCAAACAGCCATTTGGGTTTTGTGGCCATCACCAGCGCCACGCGGCCAAGTTCCAGGCCCACGCAGGTCAGGAGCGGCAGCATCTCCCACATAATTTCGGCATCGCGCGCCATGCGCATGATGGCTTTCGGAATGTTCAGGAAGGTGAACGGCCCAAAACTCCACAAGTCCTCTTTGTCTGGGATGAGCTGGCGAATCAGCCCGCCGAGCAAGCCCGCCGCGGAAGCCGCCGGCATGGCCAGCCATTCGTGGGCCATCAGCGCGGGAATAGTGATAATGGCGCCTCCGACAGGCCCGACCACGCGGCCACCAAGCAATCCCATCAGGAATGCGCCTTCGAGAGAAAGATCGGCGAAGCGGTAGGCCGGGAAGGCCAGGCGAAGTGTGACGCCAACGATGAGCGGCGGCGTCATAAACAGCATCAGCTTCAGTTTCTGGTCGGAATCCCGTTGTTCGGTAAAGAGCACGCGACGGAAAGCATTCCAGCGCGCAAGCAACGCAGCGATCGAAGAGGCCACACCTACCTTCAATAACAGGGTAAAGAGAAGTTCGCGGATTGGGGGAATCGTGTCCATCGCTCGCCTGCAGCCTTGGGCCTACGCTAGCCAATTGCCACTCTATTGTAAAGAAGTTGCCGCGGAAAACGGAGACTCGCGCGGAGGCAGCACAGCTCCCTGTTATACTGGAGCATTCCTATGGCTACAAAATCGTCCAGCAAGAAGACCAAACGAAACGCAAAGAAATCTCCACGCCTGGTGGCCCATGCCGACCTGCCGACGCGCTTCGGCCGCTTCACCATTTATGGGTTCACCGGCCGCGGGCCGCAGGAGGAAGCCGTAGCGCTGGTTCGCGGCAACCCACGCGGGCGAATTGCGCCGCTGGTGCGCGTGCACTCGCAGTGCCTGACAGGAGATGTGCTCACCTCGCAACGGTGCGATTGCCGGGCTCAACTGGAGCTTTCGCTGAAAAAAATCGGCCAGGCTCCTTCTGGAATCCTGCTGTACCTGCCGCAGGAGGGCCGGGGCATCGGGTTGATGAACAAACTGCGCGCTTACCAGTTGCAGGATGGCGGGATGGATACCGTCGAGGCCAACGTCTCGCTTGGATTTGCGGCGGATGTCCGCGAGTACGACTTCCCTGCGCAGATCCTCAGGAAGCTGGGCGCCACGCGGATCCGGCTGCTTTCCAACAACCCCGACAAGGTGCGACAACTGGAATCGGCGGGTGTCCGCGTTGTGGAACGCGTGCCGTGCCAGCCGCGCATCTCCAGGATTTCGCGCAAGTATCTGCAAACCAAGAAGCGTAAGATGGGCCACCTGCTCCAGGGCCTCTGACCCAAATCTCGACAGGCGACTTGTACTTTTATTTGTTAGGGCGGGAACGGCGGGCGGGGAGTTTGATCAGGCTCGCACTTAAACCACGGGCACTTTCGACTTGGCGCGCAAGGCAAAACGTAACTGCCCGCTTCCATATGGAGTTTCCGCGCGCAGCACGAGCGCCGGTTCTCTACCCGTGATTCGGGGCATTTCAAACTGCACTTCTGTGGTTCCCGCTTCTCCCGTCACGCTGTGTTGCAGGCCGTGCCCGGCGGCACCTTCAATCTCCACAATGACGGGCGCGCCAGCTACGGGGCTTCCATCTTCTTCCTTCACGGCCACCTGCAAATGGGCATGTTTCCCGGAAAGCCAGGACTTCGCATTGAGCAACTCCAACAAGAACTTCCGCGGCTCGCGCACAATAGCAGGTGTTTCCGCAATCGCTGGAGCGGGCACTTCTTCTGCCGAAGGTTGCGCCTGATTCGCGCTGGGTTCCTGCGCTGGTTCTTGCGGGGGCAGCGGCGCATCGGCCGGAGTCAGCGCAGCCGGCGGGAGGGCCAACTCCAAGGTTCCATTGCGCATTTCTTCCAGGACGGTGCGGTGCTGCTCATCCAGACGCAATTTCAGAGCTTGCTCGTTATCGTCATTAAGAGGCAGCAGGTCGTAGTAATTATTCGTGCGGCGGTGCAGCACGCGCCCGCGGAAGTAGACCGTGGTGTCAATCAGAGCGTGGGATTCGCCGCGGTTCTCGGTCTGGACGTGATACGTCACCGTTCCCAGTTTAATGTTGGTGTTGTGACCAAAGACCATGATCCGCCATGGCTCCCGCGGGGGTTGCCCGCCAGTTTCGACCGCGCGGCCGTCCGGAGGGGGATCAGAACAATTTGACCCGGCGGCGTCTCAATCGCTATTATAACGCTTTGACCATGACCTCCTCCGGCCTTCATGCTTACGTTCCCCTTCTAATACACCTGCTTGTCGCCATGGCACTCGCGGGGGCCCTGCTGGCCATTTCCACGTTGATTGGATGGCGCCGTCCAAACAAGGCCAAGCTGCAACCGTATGAATGTGGCGTCACGCCCACGGGGGATGCCCGGCAGCCCTTTTCCGTGAAGTTTTATCTGGTAGCGATGGTCTTCATCCTGTTCGACGTTGAGGCCATATTCCTCTATCCCTGGGCCTACATTTTTAAGGATTTGGTTCACGACGCTGCAATGAGGTGGTTCGGCTTCGTAGAAATGATGCTCTACGTCGCCGTTCTGTTGGTCGGATACATCTATCTCTGGAAGAAGGGCGCACTCGACTGGCATAAATCGCGGAAGTAACGCCAGGGCAAGCCCTTAAGGACATTGTTCAAGTGACGCAGCTCGCCAACACAGGCGCTCATATTGTTGTCGAACACCTTCGTTCCTGGAACGCACAGGCGATATCCCAGGTGATCGAGTACCGCGGGGAGACGGCCATCGTCGTCCCGAAAGAGCTGCTGCGCGCCACGGCTCAGAAATGTAAAGAGGACCCTGCTCTGTTGTTCAATCTGCTGAGCGACGCCACCTGCGTTGACCGCTACCCCGTCGAGCCCCGCTTCGAGCTGAACTATCAACTGGTTTCTATTTCGCGGCGCGACCGTATTCGCCTGCGCACCAGCGTAAGCGTCCAGCATCCCGTGGTAGATTCGCTGGAACCCGTCTGGCCCGGCGCTAACTGGCTGGAGCGCGAGATTTTCGACCTTTTTGGCATCCAGTTTACCGGCCATACGGACCTGCGCCGCATCCTCCTGCCCGATGGCTTTGAAGGTTTTCCTCTTCGCCGTGATTTTCCGACGGAGGGCAAACGCTAGATTCCGCTCAGCGGACTGGGATCCCATGACTACGGTTGAAACAGCAGTTGGAACCACAAAAACGATGGTCCTCAACATGGGGCCGCAGCATCCCTCCACGCACGGCGTGCTGCGCGTGCTTCTGGAGCTGGATGGCGAAAATGTGGTCAGCGCTGTGCCGGACATCGGCTATCTGCACACCGGTATCGAGAAAAGCTGCGAGGACAAGACCTACTCCCAGGCCATTACCCTCACGGACCGCATAGATTATCTCAATCCCCTTGGCAACAACCTGGTGTACTGCCTGGCGGTGGAAAAGCTTTTGGGATTGGAAGTGCCCAAGCGCGCGCAATATGTCCGCGTGATGCTCGTCGAGTTACAACGCATCTCCTCGCACCTGGTGTGGCTCGGGACGCACGCCATCGATATGGGCGCCATGTCCGTGCTGCTCTATTGTTTCCGGGAACGCGAGGAGATTCTGAAGATTTTCGAGCGCTTCTCGGGCCAGCGCATGATGACCAGCTACATCCGCATTGGCGGGCTGGCACTGGAGCCGCCCGCGGGCTGGCGCGAACCCGTCAAGCGTTTCCTGGAAATGATGCCGGCGCGCGTGGATGAGTATGAAGCGCTGCTGACCGATAACCGCATCTGGAAGGGCCGCCTGCAGGGCGTCGGCTACCTTTCGCCGGATGATCTGATCGCCATGAGCACAACGGGACCCGGGCTGCGCGCCGCGGGCGTGGCTTACGACAACCGCAAGCTCTTCCCGTACTCCTCCTATGAGGAATTCGATTTCAAGGTGCCCACGCGGACGGAATCCGACTGTTACGCGCGGTACATGGTGCGCGTGGCGGAAATCCGCGAAAGCCTGAAAATCGTCAAGCAGGCGATGGACAAGATCACCGATCAGGGCCCGATCAAGGCGGATGCGCCGGGGATTGTGCCGCCGGATCGCGAAAAGATGAAGACGGAAATGGAAGCGCTTATCTACCATTTCAAGATTTTCACGGAAGGCTTTTCGCCGGCCCCCGGCGAAGCGTTTGTGGCCGTCGAGTCGCCCCGCGGCGAGCTGGGGTGTTTCGTCGCCAGCGACGGCTCGCCAAAACCTCTGCGCGTCCATTTTCGTTCGCCGTCCTTCATCAACCTCCAGGCCCTGCCGCTCATGGTAAAGGGCCAATTGATTGCCGACACCGTGGCCTGCATCGGCACCATTGATATCGTTCTGGGGGAAGTGGACAGGTAATCATGGAACTCTCTCCAAAACTCGCCGCGAAATTCGAACTTCTGCAGAACCGCTACCCCGTGAAACGCAGCGCGCTCGTCCCCATGATGCTGTACGCGCAGGACGAGTACGGCTACATCAGCGACGAGATGGTGAACGAGCTCGCCAGCCGGCTTGATTTGCGCCCCGTCGAGGTGGAAGAAACGCTGGCCTACTACTCGATGCTGCACCGCAAGCCTATCGGCAAGCATCACGTGCAGGTCTGCACCAACGTGGCCTGCATGCTGCGCGGCGGCGCGCAACTCCTGCAGCACGCCAAGAAGCGCCTGGAAATCGGCCACAAGGAAACCACTCAGGACGGCGTCTTCTCGCTGGAGGAGGTGGAGTGTATCGGCGCCTGTACCGGCGCGCCGGCCATCCAGGTGAATTACGATTACTACGAGAACCTCACTCCGTTGAAGTTCGACCGCATCATCGAGGAGCTCGACAACGGGAGTCACCCCGCCCCCGTGCCGGTCATTACTGGCGCCCTGCGCGAACGCAACGCCCTGGAAATCCCTCTCATCAGCAAGCGCTGGGGCATTAAGGACTCCCACAAGATTGATGTGTATCTGCAGAACGGCGGCTACCAGGCGCTCGAAAAAGCGCTGAAGCAGATGACGCCCGAGTCCATCATTGATGAAGTCAAGAAATCGAGCTTGCGCGGGCGCGGCGGCGCGGGATTCCCCACCGGGATGAAGTGGTCCTTCGTGCCAAAGGACTCGCCGAAGCCGAAGTACGTCATCTGCAACGCCGATGAGTCCGAGCCGGGCAGTTGCAAGGATCGCCCGCTGATGGAAATGGATCCTCACCAACTGATCGAGGGGATCATCATTGCCGGACGCGCCATCGATGCGCATCGCGGCTTCATCTACATTCGCGGCGAGTACCGCTACGTTCTGGACATTGTGGATGCCGCCATCGCCGAAGCGTACGCGCGCGGCTATCTTGGGAACAACATTCTTGGCTCCGGCTTCGACTTCGATCTGCTGATCCACACGGGTGCGGGCGCTTACGAGTGCGGCGAAGAATCGGCGCTGATGGAATCGCTCGAGGGCAAGCGCGGCTATCCCCGCATCAAGCCTCCCTTCCCCGCCATCGTGGGTCTCTACGGTTGCCCCACGATCATCAACAACGTGGAGTCACTCAGTTCCGTGCCCGCGATCATCCTGGAGGGTGGCGAAGCCTACGCCAACCGCGGCACCCCGAAAAATGGCGGCACGCGCCTGCTGTGCGTTTCCGGGCACGTCCATAAACCCGGCATCTACGAAATTCCGCTGGGAATGAACATGAAGAAGTTCATCTATGAAGTGGCCGGCGGCATACGCGGCGGAAAGAAGCTCAAAGCCGTGATCCCGGGCGGGAGTTCTTGCCCCTTCCTGAAGGCCGACGAGATCGATATCCCGATGGACTACGACTCGCTGGCGAAGGCCGGCTCGATGCTTGGCTCGGGCGGCATGGTGGTCATGGATGAAGACACCTGCATGGTGGACATGGCCCGGCGCATCATGCACTTTTACGCGCATGAATCCTGCGGTTGGTGCATTCCCTGCCGCGAGGGCACCTCCTGGTTGTGCAAGATGCTGGAGCGCTTCCACGCGGGATTTGGGCGGCTGGAAGACATTGACATGGTCGGCGATCTGGCGAAGAACATGCTCGGACGCACCTTCTGCCCGCTCGGCGATGCCGCGGCCATGCCCACCATCAGCATCGTGACGAAATTCCGCAGTGAATTTGAAGACCACCTGCATGGCAGGTGTGCGTACAAATCCGCTGAAGCGCTGGTCGGATCGCGATAGGGACCCATGGCCGAAACGAAGCTCATCAATTTGAAGATTAACGACCGCGAGGTCCAGGTGCCCCAGGGTACCCTGGTGATCGAAGCGACGCGGCGGCTCGGCATCGAAGTCCCATCATTTTGCTATTACCCGGGATTGTCGCTGCAGGCGGCCTGCCGGATGTGCCTCGTCGAAGTTGAAAAAATGCCCAAGCTGCAGACCGCGTGCACGCTGGTCGCTTCGGAAGGCATGGTCGTCCGCACCAACACCGATCAGGTACGCAATGCGCGCAAGTACATGCTGGAATTCTTGCTGACCAATCACCCGCTGGATTGCCCGGTGTGCGACAAGGGCGGCGAGTGCGAGCTACAGGACATGGTCTTCCGCTATGGCGCCGATTCCAGCCGTTTCGTCGAGGAAAAGATCCATCGTCCCGAGGAGAAGTGGTCCGACCTCGTCTATTACGATGCGCCCCGCTGCATCCTGTGCTTCCGCTGCGTGCGCGTGTGCGACGAGGGCATGGATGTGAAAGCCCTGGGCGTGGGCATGCGCGGCGCCAACTCCATCATCATTCCCAATGGCGGCGATCACCTCGACTGCGAAGAGTGCGGCATGTGCATTGACATCTGCCCCGTCGGCGCGCTGACCAGCGGAACATACCGCTACAAAACGCGGCCCTGGGAAATGCAGTATGTTTCCACCATCTGCACGCATTGTTCCAATGGCTGTAAGACCACGCTGAGCGTCCGCAACCACGAAATTCTCCGCGCCAACAATCGCGACCTTTCCGGCATCAACAACGATTTTCTCTGCGTGAAGGGGCGCTTCGGCTTTGATTTCACCAAGCATCCGGAGCGCATCAAGCAACCGCTCCTGCGCAAGGGCGAAAAACTCTATCCGGTTTCCTGGGAAGAGGCTGCGCAAGCCGCTGCCAAGCAACTGAACGAGCTGCACGCTGCCTACGGCCCCGAGTCCGTCGGCTTCATCGGCTCCAACCGCACCTCGAACGAGGAGAATTACCTCCTCCAGCGGATGGCGCGCGCGACCTTTGGCACCAACAATATTGATCACCATCGCACCGCGGATTACACCGGACTCGTCACCGCGCTCGGGGATCGCGCCGCCGATTCTTCGCTCACGATGGAGCAGCTCTACCAGTCCAGAGCAGTGCTGCTGATCGGCAACGATCCGACGAATCAGAATCCGCTCGTCGGCTGGCAGATTCGCGCGGGCATCCGGCATCACGGTACGAAGCTATTCCTGCTGAACTCCCGCGAGATCAAGCTGGCCCGCAAGGCAACGCAATCGATCCAGCTCCCCGCCGGCCAGGAAGCCGCCGCAGTTCGCTGGCTGGCCACGGGCGAAGGCGAGTTGCCACAGGAATTGGCGGAACAACTCACCGCTCTTCGCGCCGCGCTTGAGGCCGAACAGGATGTGGCGATTGTCTTCGGCTCGGAACTCGCCGGGGCTGCCATCGGCCATCTTGTCGCTTTCGGCTCCAAACTTCCGGGCACAACGCGTTACATGGCCCTGGGCGATTACGCCAACTCGCGCGGAGCAGCCGATATGGGCGTGCTGCCGGACCGTCTGCCGGGGTACGCGTACCTCGACAACAAGACGGTCGCGGAGGCGCTCGAAAATCTGTGGGACGCGAAGCTATCCGCCAAGCCCGGGCTCACGGCGCCGCAAATGGTGGAAGCGGCGCCGTCTGGAAAACTCAAGGCCCTCTACGTTGTCGGCGCAAACCCGCTCGCGCATTTCGGCACGCTCGGCTATGGCCGCGGCAAGTTGCAATTGCTCATCGTCCATGAAATGTTCCTCACAGAGACCGCCAAACAGGCCGACATCGTTTTCCCCGCTGCTTCCGCCTATGAAAAGGACGGCAGCGTCACGAACACGTCCGGCGAGATTCAGTTGCTGCATAAGGCTGGAGAAGTGATGGGCACGCGCTCGGACTTCGATCTTCTCCGCATCATGTCGCACCAGTTGGAGAAGTTGGGCCTGGGCAAGGCTTTTCATTACAAGACGCCAGCCGCGGTCTTCGAAGAAATCCGCAAGGCCGTGCCCGGCTACAATGTGCATCTGGCGGGCCTGCTGACCGGCGGCGCCGAGCCCACGAAGATCCAATTCTCCAGGAATGGCCAAGAGCCTTACGACGTTCCCGTTCAACTCATTCGCTCCGCGAACGACAACCTTTTCACCAGCGGCTCCCTTGGCCGCTTCTGCACCATGATGCAATCACTCCCGGAGGCGGAAGCCAAACCGTGAACGAATTTCTAACCCACTACGCGTTCCTCATCGTGCCGATCATCAAGATCGTGATTCTCGTGTTCCTGGTACTGACCGTGGACGCCTATCTGACCTGGCTGGAGCGCAAGGTCATCGCGCACATCCAGACGCGTTGGGGACCCTACCGCGTCGGCCCGCACGGCCTGCTGCAGCCGCTCGCCGACGGCGTGAAGTTTATTTTCAAGGAAGACCCCATGCCCGCGGGCGTGGACAAGATCGCCTATTTCCTCGCGCCTTTTCTCACCTTGATGCTGGCGCTGACGTCGCTGGCGGTGATTCCGTTCGGCCCGCAGCGCTTCACCGTCTGGGGCTACGAAACGCACGTGGGCATCGCGGACGTGAACATCAGCTTGCTGGTGCTTTTCGCGATTACGGCGCTGGCCGTTTACGGCGTGGCGCTGGCCGGGTGGGCCTCCAACAACAAGTATTCGTTGCTGGGCGGGTTGCGCAGCTCGGCGCAGATGATCAGCTATGAACTGGCGCTGACGCTTTCCGTCGTGGGCGTCGTTCTGGTCGCGGGAGATTTCAGCCTACGCGGAATCATAGAGCATCAGGAGAACGGCAACCTGGGCCTGCTCGGCTGGAATCTTTTTGGATTCAGCAAGAATGGTGGCGGGTTCACGCAGATCATCGGCTTCATCTGTTTCTTCACCGCAGCCATCGCGGAAACAAATCGCGTGCCCTTCGACCTGCCCGAAGCCGAATCTGAACTCGTCGCCGGCTTCCACACGGAATACGCCAGCATGAAGTTCGCTATGTTCTTCATCGCCGAATACACCAGCATGATTACGGTTTCCTGCCTGTGCACCATTCTATTTTTTGGCGGCTGGCTCTCTCCCTTCCCTCTGTCCTGGACATTCACGCAATTTTTGCCGTCGGTGCTTCTGATTCCCTTCGGTCTTTGGATAATTTACGACGGCATCCGTTACGAAACAATCTTCGGCCGCGTGCTGCTCCCCGGCATCGGCACCGCGCTGCTCGCCTTGGGCGGCGCATTGCTGGCCTATCCCGCAATCAACGGATACATCCAGGGGCCGTTCTGGTTCCTCGCCAAGGTTTTTGTGTTCCTGTTTGTCTATATCTGGATGCGCGGCACGCTCCCGCGCTTCCGCTATGACCAGTTGATGACTTTCGGCTGGAAGTTCCTGCTCCCCGTGTCCATTGCGAACGTGGTTTTGACCAGCGTCGCCATTCTAATTTGGGGGAAGCACTGATGACCGCGCCCTTGATCATTTTCTTCGTGCTTGCCGCCGTTGCCGTGTTCGGCGCGGTCAGCTTGATATTGCAGAAGCACCCGATTCACAGCGCGCTGTCGCTGATCGTGGTGATGGTTGCGCTCGCGGGTCTTTACCTGCTCATGGGCGCGGAATTTGTCGCGGCCGTGCAGATCATTGTGTACGGTGGCGCAATCATGGTGCTGTTCGTCTTCGTGATCATGCTTCTGAACGCCGGCGAGGAAGAGCGCACCAATCTCTCCAGGCTGGCCACCTACGCGGGCATTCCGCTTGCTCTGGCGTTGGCCGGATTTATCGCCGCGGCCATCGCGCGCTCCGGCGGCTACCTCCCTGCCCCGGCCCCGAATGGCGCGCTGACCTCCACCAAAACGCTTTCGATGCTCCTCTTCACCGAATTCGTTTACCCGTTCGAGCTGACCTCTTTCCTGATCCTGGTGGCGATCCTGGGCGCAATCGTGCTCGCCCAGCGGGAGAACTGACCATGGTGCCGACGAACTACTACCTGATCCTCAGCGCCATCCTCTTTGGACTTGGCATCGTGGCCTTCGTGTTCAAGCGCAACATCATCACGCTCTTCATGGCCATCGAGCTGATGCTCAACGCCGTCAATCTGGCGTTTGTCGCCTTCAGCCAGTCCCTGGGCAAGCCGGACGGCGAAGTCTTTGTGCTCTTTGTGATCGTTGTTGCGGCCGCGGAAGCAGCTGTCGGCCTCGGCATCATTATTCTGACCGCGCGTAACCGGCATTCGCTGAACGTCGAGCGCGTCAATCTCTTGAAACTCTAATGCCCATACTCGAACATCTCTGGATCATCCCGCTGCTGCCGCTGCTCGGCTCAGCCATCAACGGCCTGCTGGGCGCGAAGTGGCCCAACAAGATTGTGACCAGCGTCGCGCTGGGTTCCACGGGTCTCTCTTTCGCCTGCGCGCTGGAAGCCGTGCGCGAATTCATCGCCGGCGGCCAGGCACCGTTCCGCAAGCAGTTCTTCGATTGGATCATCGCCGGAAATTTTCGCGCGGGATTCGATCTGCAGTTGGACCAGCTTACCGTCGTGATGGTGCTGGTCGTCACCGGCGTCGGCTTCCTGATCCACATCTATGCCACCGGCTACATGGCGCATGAAGGCGGCTACTACCGCTTCTTCTCCTACCTGAATCTGTTCATGTTCTTCATGCTGATTCTCGTTCTCGCCGCCAATTTCGTGCTTCTCTTCGTCGGCTGGGAAGGCGTGGGCCTCTGCAGCTACCTGCTGATCGGTTTCTACTTCCTGAAGAAGTCCGCGGCGGATGCGGGCAAGAAGGCGTTCATCGTCAACCGCATCGGAGATTTCGGGTTCATGCTGGGGATGTTCCTGCTCTTCCGCGCGTTCGGCTCGCTGGATTTCCAGACCGTCTTCGCCAAGGCCGCCACCTGGCAGCCGGAAGCCGTGGGGCAGTTCGGCACGCTGACCATCGCTTGCCTGCTGCTCTTCATGGGGGCCACCGGTAAATCCGCGCAGCTTCCGTTGTACGTCTGGCTGCCCGACGCGATGGAAGGCCCCACGCCCGTCAGCGCGTTGATTCACGCGGCAACGATGGTGACCGCTGGCGTTTACGTTGTGGCGCGCTCCCACGTTCTTTTCACGCACGCACCCACGGCGATGTACGTTGTGGCGATTGTCGGCTGCGCGACGGCGATCTTCGCGGCCACCATCGGTCTGGTGCAGCCGGACATCAAGAAAGTGCTCGCCTATTCGACAGTCAGCCAGTTGGGCTATATGTTCCTGGCCTGCGGCGTCGGCGCATTTGGCGCCGGCATCTTCCACCTAATGACGCATTCTTTCTTCAAGGCGCTGCTTTTCCTTTCCGCCGGGAGCGTGATTCACGCCATGGGCGGCGAGCAGGATATGTGGCACATGGGCGGACTGGCGTCCAAGATCAAGGTCACCTTCTGGTGCATGCTCTTTGGCACCATTGCCATTGCCGGTTTCGTTCCCTTTGCCGGATTTTTCTCGAAGGACGCAATTTTGTTTGCGACCTACCAGTCGGAATACAGCGGCAAGGCGCTCTATGCTGTCGGGCTGGTGGCGGCAATTTTCACTTCGTTCTATATGTTCCGCCTGATCTGGCTGACGTTTTTTGGAGAAAAGCGCTACGACGAGCACCACGTGCACGTCCACGAATCGCCCGGCAGCATGACCTTGCCGCTGATGATTCTTGCGCTGCTCTCGCTGGTAGGCGGCTGGTTCGCCGCGCCCGCGCTCTGGGGTGGCCCGAACTACTTCGCGGATTTCCTCGCGCCAGTTTTTGGCAATGCTGAGGCCCCAGGCGGCGAGGCGGCCCACTCCCTGGAGTTGACCCTGTCCATTGTTGCCGTGCTTGCGGCCACCGCCGGTCTGATCGTCGCGTGGCGGATGTACTCCGGCAAGGTTGTGCGCGGCACCTCCACCGGGCTTCACAAGATTCTCTACAACAAGTATTACGTGGATGAGCTGTACCAGGCCACGATTGTCGGGCCGCTCGTCTGGCTGTCACGCAACGTATTCTGGAAGGTCGTTGACGTGGGCATGATCGACGGCAGCGTCAACGGGATTGCGCATGGCACCGAGGCGGTGGGCGACACCGTGCGGCACACGCAATCCGGCAATGTACGCAGCTATGCCGTCTGGGTCATCATCGGTGCTCTCGTGATCCTCGCCATCATCTTTTGGCCGTTATGGCGGCCGGCCTTTTTCGTGGCGACGTCGGGAGGGGTGCGCTAATGGAACTCAGCGGCCATCTCCTTTCCGTACTGATCTTCTTCCCTGCTTTCGGGGCGCTTGCCCTCCTGCTGCTGCGCGGGGACGACCATCTCTGGATTCGCCGCCTCACGTTTGTTGTGTCGGTGGTCGAATTCGTTTTCTCACTTTTCCTGCTGCGCGCCGTTCCTATCAACGCTCCCGGTTACTCGCTGGTGGAGTTTGGCCACTGGATTTCCGCGCCGCCCATCAATTATCACCTCGGCGTGGACGGCATCAGCATGTTCCTGGTTATCCTCACGACCTTCCTCACGCCGATCTGTGTGCTCGCTTCCTGGCATGGCGTGCATCACCGCATCAAGGAATTCCACGTCACACTGTTGCTTCTGGAAGTCGGCGTGGTCGGTGTTTTCCTTTCGCTCGACCTGTTTCTCTTCTTCCTCTTCTGGGAGATCATGCTGATCCCCATGGCCTTCCTGATCGGCATCTGGGGCCACGAACGCCGCCTTTATGCCGCCATGAAGTTCGTGCTGTACACCATGGCCGGCTCGATCCTGATGCTTATCGGAATCATTTGGCTGTACAACGCCACCGGCTCGTTCGATCTGCCGGTCATCCAGCAGATGCTGCATGATGGAGTGCTCACACTCTCCACGCGCACGGAGATACTCCTCTTCCTCGCCTTTTTCCTGGCCTTTGCCATCAAGGTGCCGCTCTTCCCGCTGCACACCTGGCTGCCGGACGCGCACGTCGAAGCGCCCACTGCGGGCTCCGTGATCCTCGCGGGCGTGCTGCTGAAGATGGGCACTTACGGCATGATCCGCTTCTGCCTGCCGCTGTTTCCAGAGGCATCGCATCGCGCGGCGCCGTATGTTGCCGTGCTGGCGATCATCGGCATCATCTATGGCGCGCTGGTGGCGATGGTGCAACCCAACCTGAAGAAGCTTGTCGCCTACTCTTCCGTCAGCCACCTGGGCTTCGTCGTTCTGGGCATCTTCGCGTTCCAGAATATCTCCATGCAGGGCGCGGTCTTCCAGATGCTGGCGCACGGCGTTTCCATGGGCGCGCTCTTCCTGCTGGTCGGCATGCTGTACGACCGGCGGCATACCTTTGAAATTACCGAATACGGCGGCCTTTCCACTCCGATGCCCCGCCTGGCGGCGTTTTTCCTCTTTGTCGTGCTGTCTTCGATGGGCCTGCCGATGCTGAACGGCTTCGTGGGCGAGTACCTCATTCTGCTTGGCACCTACCTGGTGCACTGGAACTGGGCCGCCTGGGCCGCGACGGGTGTGATTCTCTCCGCATGCTATCTGTTGTGGTCCTACCAGCGTGTGTTCTTCGGCGAGGTGACACATCAGAAGAACTGCGCACTGCCTGATACGGATGCCCGCGAAAACTGCATACTGGTGACGGTGGTCATCGTGACTTTGTGGATGGGCATCGGCTCGCCGTTTTTCACGCGCCGCTTCGCCGTCCCTTGCCAGACCGTCCTTGAACAGATGAACCGCTCGTTTGCGCAAGAGGCGACACTGCCGGGATCCATTCCGAAAGCTGCAAAGCTCGATTCTTCCGGGCGCATCCTGGCCTCCACGGCGACGCCAACCTCTTCGGAAAGGTCTGGAACCCGCTAAATGACTCCTCCAGGCACACAAGACATTCTTCGCGTTCTCCCGGAGCTCGCCTGGTGCAGCGCGGGTGTGCTGCTGATGCTGCTGCAGCCCTTCGTGAAGAACCGCCAGGCTCTCACGTTCATCAGCATGCTCGGCGCGGCGGCGGGAACGCTGGTCACCTTCAAAGCAGCCTTCGGCGAAGGTTTCGGCGGCCTCGTGCAGTTCGACATTTTCAGCCTCTTCTTTCACTGGCTGATCGGCCTGGTGGCCTTTCTGGTGATTCTCGCGTCGGACTCCTATCTTGAGCGGGAGAACCTCGATGCCGCGGAATTCTACGCCCTGATCCTTTTTGCCACTGCCGGGATGGGCGTGCTCGCTTCCGCGCAGGAACTCCTGACTGCCTTTATCGGCCTCGAGATGTCGTCGATTTCCAGCTACATCCTCGCCGGGTACCGCCGCGATTCCATCAAATCCAGCGAGTCCGCCGTGAAGTATTTCCTTTTGGGCTCTTTCGCGACGGCATTTTTTCTCTACGGCATCGCGCTGGTTTACGGCGCCACCGGCTCCACGAATCTCAGAACTCTGGCCACCGCCGATCCTTCAAGCAATCTCGTCCGGCTGGGGCTGTCGCTGATCCTTGTCGGGCTGGGCTTCAAGGTAGCCGCCGCGCCCTTCCACGTGTGGACTCCGGACGTTTACGAAGGCGCGCCGACTCCGGTCACGGCGCTATTCTCCGCAGGCCCCAAAGCGGCCACGTTTGCGCTGCTGCTGCGCATCTTCGCTACGGTCCACGCGGCCACCGATTTCTGGTTCTGGGCCTTCTGGATTCTTGCGGCGCTGACCATGTTTGTCGGCAACCTCGGGGCACTGGTGCAGTCCAACATCAAGCGGCTGCTGGCGTACAGTTCCATCGCGCACGCCGGGTACATCCTGGTGGCGATGGCCGCGATCACCACGGCAAAGAACAGCGATTCCGGGCTGGACCCCGGCGCAGCCTATGCCGCCGTACTCTTCTATCTGCTGAGTTATTCGCTGGTTTCTGTGGGCGCCTTCACGATTGTTTCCGATTTGGGCGGGCAGGGCGAACGCTACGTCAACACGGATGATTTCGCGGGCCTGGGCACGCGCCAGCCCTTTGCCGCGGCTGCGCTGAGCGTGTTCCTGCTTTCGCTGCTCGGATTGCCCATCACCGCGGGGTTCTTCGGCAAGCTGTACATCTTCACCGCGGCCATCAAGTCCAAGCTCATTTGGCTGGCCATCCTGATGGCCATCAACAGCATCATCGGCGCCTACTACTACTTGCGCATCATCGTCGTCATGTACATGCACGAGTACAAGGGCAACGTGCCGGCCGACGCGCCTGCCAGCCTAAGCCCCACCGCCGCCATGGTGGTCATCGTTGCAGTGCTTGCCACGCTGTATCTTGGACTGGCACCCAATCACATCCTGGGCATCGTCCTCGACCCCAACTTGATCCTGTCCGGCCGCTAAACGAGCCTCGAGCGAAATCGGGAATCTGCCTTTCCGGCCGCTGTTTCTCTTGTAACTGTCAGCACAGCTCGACCCCATCTTGGCAACTCAAATAGCCCCCGTCATTCCGAACGGAGTCCGCCCAGTGAGGAATCTCTCTTCCGTCTTTCTCTTATCCGTTCTTCTCTGTGACGTCTGTGTAACCGTCCCTCTTCTCTTCGAACTCAGCGCACTGTGGCACAGTCACTCCTGACTGTGCTCTTGGGTTTCTCTTCTCTGCGAACCTCAGCGTCCCCGGCGTCTCTGCGTTATCTTTTCTCCTTCTCTCGTTACGGCCCCAGCTTTCCTGCCGAATCCTGGTATGGCGAATTGCAGGAATTGGGTATAACATGGCCGCGATTGCAAAAGGAGAGACGCTCATGGCCAAAAAGGACAGACTCAAGGAAGTCAGCGTGAAAATCGGCACCGCGATGGGCAAAGCGGACAAACAAGCCCGCAAGTTCAAGGAAGCGGGCGCGGTGGCCAAGGAAGAGCTTCAGGCCATTTCCAAGCAGATTGGCACGATGAAGAAGCAGTTGCAGAAGACCACCAAGCGCCTGAAAGACGCCTTGAGGTAGCGCCGGGCCCCGCGAGGTAAGTCTGCTCAGGCACAAAAAAAATGGCCCGCTCGGGAATACCGAACGGGCCAAGAAAAGAATGCCTGAATGGACTACTTGACCTTGACGAACACGACGGCCAAGGTGAAAAGCGCCAGCGTCTCAATGAAAACGAGCCCCAGAATCATCGCCGTCTGAATCGAACCCGCCGCACCCGGATTGCGCGCCATTCCCTCGCAAGCCGATGAGGCGACCTTCGATTGTCCCAGTGCTCCGCCAAACGCGGCCAGGGCCATGCCAAATGCCGCGGCGATGAAAAGTGAGCTCTTTTCACCGTTTCCTGCTCCTGCAGCTTGTGCAAACGCCGCCGGTGCCAGCAACAGCACTGCTGCGAGCGCGATCAACATACCTGTCAGCTTCTTCATTACTGCCTCCTTATGAAATGCCGCCAGTTGGTGGTTCCCGGACCTGCGCCCTACAACCGGTCTCACACTGAAGCGGCGCAACTAACGCCTTAGTGCTCGTCCGCCGCGGCCATTCCGATATAAATCGAGGGCAGCACGGTAAACACATAAGACTGAATGATGGACACAAAGATGTGCAAGGCGACGAAGAGCAACGGAATCAGCGCGGCTAGTATCCCAAAAGGAATCGCCAGCAGGAAACTCTTCTCGGCAGCCCAGGTGAACGGCTGAAGCAGTAGTCCCAGGAAAATCATATAAATCAGGTCGCTGGCGAAGATGTTCGCCCAGAGTCGAACCGTGAGGGACAGCAGTCGCGCCGCGGCGCTAATCATCTCCACGGGGGCAATCAGCCACGACAGCCACCACACCGGCCCGGCAAATGTCTTTAAGTATCCAAACGGTCCGTGATGGCGCAAGCCCTGCCAATTGAAATAGAGGAAGGTGAGCAGTGCACAGCCCAGCGGCACGATGGGAAGGCTGCCACCGGTCGGCGAGCTGAATGCCGGGATCACACCAAGCAGATTTGCCAGCAGGACAAAGATGGATATAGAACCCGTGAACGCGATGAAACTGTCAGCATGATGCCCGGCGTTGACCCGCAGCACATCCCTGATTCCAAAGCCGAGGCGGTTGGTCAAAAGTCCTTCCGCCATCTGCTGGAAGGTACCAGGGCGATCCACGGAAAGTCGCGAGCGCACAAGCAGCGCCAAAACCGTGCCAATGACAAGCACCAGGAAAGACATCACCACGTACTCTGGTATCGGCGCATCGTAATTTGCCGGCTGGACGCGGAGAGCATGAAGGAGCTGTAACGCCAAGGGGGCCAAGAGTCGGTTTACGAGCAGGGTGATATAACTTATGTGTTCTTCCATGCCTCAGTCCACAGGACGCAGAATTTCATACAGACTGGCTAAAGTCGCAGCGGCTCCCAGTGCGAACAGCCCCGCTATCATGCTCAAAATGGGAACGTTAAGAAATTTAAAGATAACATAGATGCTGAGGACTATCAACCCGTAGCGAAACAGCGCTTTGAAATAAGTCGCTACCGGCACATGCACATTTTGTTGTGTAGCCTGAGCGGTTGCTGCCAGACCGAGAGCCTCCACTCCTTGCCTAAGCCAGCGAAAACTCACCCAAGCGAGAACAGAGCCTATGAAAATTCCCGCGGCCCAGATCCACCTGTAAAGGAATCCCACGGGTGCTGCGACAAGAACGCCGAGTATGAGTGTCAGCCTGGCGATGACGTTTTCGAAATTAAGGAAGCGCGGCCGCCTACTCTGTTGGCTTGCCATCGCTATTCCTGGTGGCACGGTGGAGCACGTCCCGCAATCCCGCGAAAAACCCGAGGCCTCCGACAACCAGCATTAAGACCGGGGTCGTGTGCAGCCAGCGATCCAGAAAATACCCGAGCCCGCCGCCGACCACCACAGCCCCCACGATCACAAACGGCAGCTCCATGGCCATGGCGAACTGCTGCGAAAACCCCTTGGCCTGCTTCTCCGCGGGAGTCAGTTGCTCTTCGCGATTATCGTTATGGTCCGAAGGCATAGCGTGCCAAGCGTGCGAACGGCTCAGGATACAACCCCGCGGCTAGAGTTACAAACAACGTCGCGCCCAGCGCCACGGCTTCTGCGCTGCTCATGTGCGGCGCCGGCGCTTCGCCCGGCTTCTTCATCCAAGCATGCACGACCACGCGGAAATAGTAATACAGCGCGGGCACAATATAGAGCGCCGCGATAACCGCCAACACCGGGTGATGCGATTCGATCAGCGCCTGAAAAATGAAATACTTTGCCATGAAGCCCGCGGTTGGCGGTATGCCTGCAAGCGACAGCATGAAAATCAGCAGCAACAACGCGGCCGCGGGGCTGCGCTGGTACAGCCCATCCAAATCGTCCAGTTCATCGCCGATCAGCCCGCGCTGGCGCATGACGATCACCACGGCGAACGCACCGATGGTCATGAACGCATACGCGATCAGGTAATACATTATTCCCACAAGGCCCGTCTCGTTCCACGCCACCAGCCCCAGCAGGACGTAGCCGACATGCGAAATCGAAGAGTACGCCAGCAGCCGCTTCATGTTGGTCTGCGTCAACGCCGCCAGGTTGCCCCACGTCAGCGAAGCGATCGCCACGCCAGAGATGATGTACACCCAGGTGGTTTGCGAATCCCCGAAGACGTTAATCATCAGCCGCAGCAGCATCGCAAAACTCGCCGTCGTGGACGCCACGCTGACGTACGCGGATATGGGCGTGGGCGCTCCTTCGTACACATCGGGAGCCCACTGGTGGAAAGGCACCGCCGCCACTTTGAAGAACATGCCCGCGGCCACGGTGACAAACGCCAAGATCACCAGCCAATCGGTGATGCCGTGCGTGGAAGCGTACTCAAACCGGTGGCCCAGGATATTGCCAATCTCCGCGATATTCGTCGAACTGCTTACGCCATAAAGCAAAGAGAAGCCATAAGCGAGAATCCCGGTGCTGAACGCGCCCAGCAGCAGGTATTTCATCGCCGCTTCGTTGGAGCGCTTCTCGCGGCGCAGGAAGCCCACCATCGCGTAGAAGCTCAGCGCCATTGTCTCCAGCCCCAGGAAAAGCACGATCAAGTCAATCCCAGAGGCCATGAACATCATGCCGATGCAGGAGAACAACAGCAGCGCATAATATTCGCCTTCCTGCTCCTTTTCGATGTTCAAGTATCGAATGCTGAGCAGAATCACCAGCGCGGTGGCGGCAAGAAAAATCATCGCGAAAACCAGGAAGAAGCCGTCCACGATCACGGAGTTGTGGAAACCGATCAGGACGGGCGGTCCCACTTGGCTGGCGCGGACATGCTGGTAGTTCACGAACTGCCGGTATAGGCCGAGGGCGCTCGCTGCCACGCCGATCAGGGCCAACGCCGCGTTCAGGTACTTCTCCCGCTTTTCCAGCAGAAAATCAAAAATCAGGATGCCCAAGGCAAACAGGAGCAGTTCCATCTGCGGCAAGATGACCAGGCCATCGCCGTTGAAGTAATTCAGGATCGGGTCGAGAAAGGAAAAGTGCATCGGCGTTCCTTACTTGACCTCCAGACTTGCCGGAGCGGAAGGCAGAACAACCGGCGCAGCGGGCGGCAACGCCCGATTGGCTTGCTCGTAAAAGTTCGGATTCACCTGCTGGACAATTTTCTCCACCGGCTTGTCGATGTAAGCGAAGAACGGCTTCGGATAAATGCCGATCCAGAACGCCAGGGCTACCAGCGGCAGCAGCACCGCATATTCGCGCAGGTTCAGGTCTGGCAGCGTCTTATTCACGTCGTGCGTCACGTTTCCAAACATCACGCGCTGGTACAGCCACAGCAAGTACGCGGCGCCCAGCACGATGCCCAGCGTGCCCCAAGCAGCCCAGGCTTTGTTCACCACGAACGCGCCCTGCAAAATCGTAAACTCCCCGATGAACCCGTTGAGGATGGGCATGCCGAGTGAACTAAGCGTGATGATCAGATAGATCGCCGCGAAATTCGGCATCGGCGTGGCCAACCCGCCGAATTCAGAGATCAAGCGCGTGTGCCGCCGCTCGTAGAGCATGCCAACCAGCAAGAAGAGCGCGCCCGTGGAAATGCCGTGGTTGATCTGCTGCAGCACGCTCCCGGAAAGCCCTTGCGGCGTCAGCGCGAAAATTCCCAGCGTGCAGAAGCCCAGGTGGCTGACGGAACTGTACGCGATCAGGCGTTTCATGTCCTTCTGCATCAGGCAGACAATCGCGCCATAGATGATGCCGATCAGCGAGAGCACGATGAGGATATGAATGATCTTTGCGCGAAGGTGAGCATCCGCCGGCAGCAATGGCAGCGAGAAGCGCAGGAAGCCGTACGTGCCCATTTTCAATAAAACGCCGGCCAGAATGACGGAGCCCGCTGTTGGCGCTTCCGTGTGCGCATCCGGCAGCCAGGTGTGAAACGGAAACATCGGCACCTTAATGGCAAACGCGAAGAAGTATCCCCAGAAGAGCCAAACCTTCAGCGAATCGGGAAAATGCTGAGCCGCGGCCAGCAGCGCGGGCACGTCGAACGTCGGCACGCTCCCCGGCGCCTTTGCGGCATTGAAGTACAGCGCCAGGATGCCCAGCAGCATGATGACGGAGCCCGCCAGCGTGTACAGGAAGAACTTGATCGCCGCATACAGCCGCCGCTCGCTGCCCCACACGCCGATCAGGAAGTACATGGGCACCAGCATCACTTCCCAGAAAACGTAAAACAGGAAAAAATCCAGCGACATGAAGACGCCCAGCATGCCCGTCTGCAGCAGAAGCAGCAAAATGTAGTATTCCTTCGTGCGCGTATGGATGGCGGTCCACGAGGAAGTAATCGCGATCATTCCGAGGAGGGTCGTGAGCATCACCAGCAGCAAGCTGATGCCATCAATGCCCAGCGCGTACTTCGCGCCGATGGAAGGAATCCAGTTCGCGGTTTCGCGGAAAGCGTAGTCATTGCTGCCCACCGGGAAGTGAATCACCAGCGGCACGGAAACCAGAAAACCGAGCACGCCAAAGAGATTGCCGACGGCGCGGTGGAGCATCGGCGCGTCCCGCGGAATAAACAGCAGGAGCAGCGCGCCCACCAGCGGGGTGAACAGCACCACGCTCAGGAGATGATCATGAAAAAGCCCCATGCGGTTCGCCTTTCAGCGCAAATTGCGCACAATCGTATGCATGTGGTGGCCGTAATAGCCCAATAAAATCGCCAGACCCAGCAGGATCAGCACGGCGTAGCTCGAGAACACGCCGGTCTGGAACATGCGCACCGGCACGCTCAGCCCATTAGTGATCTTGCCGGCCAGGTTCACCAGGCCGTCAATGACCCACTTATCCCACCACATCGAAATCCGGGAAATCACGCGCGCCAGCCACCCCGCGCCATCCACGCCGACCCCATCGATCAACTTGGCATCCACCACGCCGAACGCCGTGCTCAGGTCCTTGACGCGGTTCACAAACAGCGCGTCGTAAATTTCGTCCACGTAGTACTTGTTGAGCAGCAAATTGTACAAACGCGGCCACGCTGCGGCGATCTTTGCGTGAAGTTTCGGGTACTGCAGATAGAGCCGATAGGCGAGCCAAATCCCCAGCGCGGCGATGCCCACGGAGGCCATCATCAGCAAATATTCCTTAAACAAAGTGTGATGGCCCAATTCAACGGCGCCAGTCTCAATCTTTACGCCGCTCAACACCGGCTCCAGGAAGGTCTCGAAGGTGTTTTTCTCCCCCCAAAGCACCGGAAGCGCAAACCAGCCGCCGCAAATCGAAAGAAACGCCAGGATCATCAACGGCACGGTCATGGATTTCGGCGACTCGTGGATGTGCTCTTCCAACTCCGTCGCGACGCGCGACCTGCCGAAAAACGCCAGAAACAGCAGGCGGAACATGTAGAACGCGGTAATCCCCGCGGTGATCAGTCCAATCGCCCAGAGAAACAAGTAGCGATCCACGAGCAACGCCTCGTTGTGGCGATTAAACGCTTGGCCCAGGATTTCGTCCTTGCTGAAAAAGCCCGCCAGCGGGGGGACGCCGGCGATGGCCAATGTCGCAATCAGGAATGGCCGCGAGGTTGCCGGAATGGCGTTCCACAGTCCGCCCATCTTGCGCAAGTCCTGCTCCCCGGATAGCGCGTGGATTACACTGCCGGCTCCAAGGAAGAGCAGCGCTTTGAAAAAAGCGTGCGTCATCAAGTGGAATATGCCGGCCGAGAATGCGCCAACGCCCAGCGCCAGAAACATGTAACCGAGCTGGCTGATGGTGGAATACGCCAGAACCTTTTTGATGTCGTTCTGCGCCACAGCCATGGAAGCAGCGAAAATCGCTGTGGTGGCGCCAACGATCGCGACCACATCCATCGCCACCGGCGCCAACTGGTAGATCGCGCTCATGCGCGCCACCATGTACACGCCCGCGGTGACCATCGTCGCCGCGTGGATCAACGCGCTCACCGGCGTGGGGCCTTCCATCGCGTCCGGCAGCCAGACGTATAGCGGCAATTGCGCGGATTTTCCGGTAGCACCAACGAAAAGCAGCAGCGCAATGCCCGTAAGAATCGGCGCGCCATAGGCCAGCCGTCCCTGGTCCACCATCGCGCGCAGCGTTTCCAGGATTCCCGCATAAGCGACCGGATCGCTCAGCATTTGGGAAGTGAACCGCACGGTGCCAAATGTCGTGGCGATCAGAAATATCCCAAGGAGGAAGCCCGTATCCCCGATGCGATTGACGATGAACGCTTTCTTCCCCGCATCCGCGGCAGATTTCTTCAAAAAGTAGAAACCAATCAGCAGGTAGCTGCAGAGCCCCACGCCTTCCCATCCAACAAAGAGAAACACAAGATTGTTGGCCAGCACCAGTGTCAGCATCGAAAACATGAACAGGTTCATGTAGCCGAAAAACCGGTAGTAGCCGCCCTCATGGCCCATGTACCCGATCGAATAGACGTGGATCAGAAAGCCGACGCCCGTCACCACCAGCACCATCACGCAAGAGAGCGGATCGAGGAGGTAGCCCCAATCAGCCACGAAGTTGACCAAGCCGCCGGGTCCGGGCATCGCCCCCGGCGTGATCCATTCAAAAAGAATCTGCTGGTAAACGCGATTTTCCGGCGCGACAGCAAGGAGTTGGAGGACCGCGCCCGCCGCGTGCACAAACGAGAGGAAGACGCTCCCCACGCAGAAAAAGCTCACCACCGGGCGCGGCAGGCTCCGCCCAATCAGCAGCATGAGCGCGGCGGTCACCAGCGGAAAAAGAGGGATGAGCCAGAGATGCTCGAGGAAGTAGCCGGAGGGAGTCATGGCCGCCGTCTCCCACAGAAGCGGGGCTCGCACTGCACTCGCGATGATGGCGCGCGCTTCACCATTTCAGAAGATCCATTTCATCCTCAAGCACCGTTTCGCGGTTGCGGAAGAAGGCGATGATAATGCCGAGCCCCACCACTGCTTCCGCGGCGGCGTCCGCGATAATGAACAGCGCAAAAACCTGCCCGGCAACGTCCCCAAAAATCCGCGAAAACGCCACCAGGTTGATGTTCACGGCATTCAGAATCAGCTCGATGGACATCAGCACCACGATCACGTTGCGCCGCGTAATCACGCCGATGGCGCCGATCAGAAAGAGCGCCATGCTCAAAAACAGGTAGTAGCCGATAGGCATCATCGCGTTCTAGGTCCTTTTCTTGGCCATCACCACGGCTCCCACCATGGCCACCAGCAGCAAAACGCTGGCAATCTCAAACGGCAGCAGGTACGCATCGAACAAGCGGCCCGCCAGCGCTTCGGTATTCGGCGGCAATTTTCCTGCCGGCACGGCGTTGGGCAACAGGAATCCCTGGCCGGGAACATTGCGCGACGACCACAGCATTACGCCCACTTCCGCAGCGAGTGCCAGCGTCACGAGCAGCGCCACCCATTTTTGCCGCGAAAACTGAATCTGGTGCAGGGCCACATCCAGCCGCACCAGCATGATCACGAAAACAAACAGCACCATGATCCCGCCGACATACAAAATGATCTGCGCGATGAAAATGAATTCCGCGCGCAGTTGCAGGAAGATGCCCGCGGTGGCCAGCAGGGTGGTAATCAGGAACACGGCGCTGTGAATGGCGTTGCGCCGCGTCACCATCAGCCCGGCGCTGAGGATCGCCACACCGGCGAAGAAAAAGAAGATGACCTTATCCAGCATAGGAGTCCTCAGTCGAAGGCTCTTCCGGTGGCGGCGCCGCCGAAGAGGCCGCCGCTGCGCGCTTGTCGTTCAAACGCAGCAGGAAAAGCGCCGTGGCCAGTGTGATCACCGTAGTCAGCAGCATCGCCAGCCAGCGGTTCCAGCCATATTCCATTTCCAGAATCATGGCCACGCCCACGGCCAGCACGTTCACGATCGCCAGTGGAATCAGAATGTACCAGCCCAGGTGCATCAACTGGTCGAAGCGGTAGCGCGGCAGCGTAAAGCGCAGCCACATAAACAGGTAAATGTACGCGCTGATCTTCAGCAGAAACCAGAATGCGCCGTGCAGCCCGGGCACCAGGAACTTCAGCGGCGCCACCAGCAGCGGCACGGCCAGGATCAGCGCCACCACAAAACACGCCAGCGCCACTCCCCACATGAACCACGTCTGCACGCGCACAGGCTGTTTCCCCGCACGGTACACACAATACGCGCCCACCGCCGCCGTGAACAACGCGGGCAGAGCATCCAGCCAGTTCATCCAGCGCACATTGGGGAACGGCCGCAGCCAGCCGCCGAGAAACAGCGTTGTTGCCACGGCGCCGACCACGATCATGTTGGCGTACTCACCCAGGAAATATAGCGCCCAACGAAAGCCGCTGTATTCGGTCATGTAACCGGCCACGAGTTCCGATTCCGCTTCTGGCAAATCAAACGGCGCGCGATTCGTTTCCGCGATCGAGGCCACCACATAAATAAAGAAAGCCACCGGCGCAAGGAACACGAACCAAACGCCGAAGTGCTGCTGCGCGTCCACGATGGCGCGAATCTTCAGCGTCCCCGCCAACAACAAGCCGCTGATCAGCGCCAGCCCCGCTGCTGTTTCATAGCTGACCAGTTGCGCCGTGCTGCGCAGAGCGCCCATGATTGAATAGTGGCTGTTCGACGCCCAACCGCCCAGCACAATGCCAAAGATTCCCAGCGAACTGACGCCGATCACAAAAAGCAGACCCACGTTGATATCGCGCGCCACCTGAAACGCCGGCCCAAACGCAATCGCTCCCATCGAGGTGAGCGCTGCCGTCATGGACACCACTGGCGCCATCCAGAAAACCATTTTGTCCGCGTTATCCGGGATGATGTCTTCCTTGATCAGCAGTTTCACCGCGTCGGCAATGGGCTGCAACAATCCGTGCGGCCCCACGCGCATCGGCCCAAGCCGTGCCTGCATGTCCGCCATCAGTTTGCGTTCCACTAGGACGATATAGCCGGCCACAAGCGGCACCACGGCAACAATCACCACGCCGGAGACCAGTTCGACCCACCAGGTCTCGAGGAAGACGAGCACGGCATGAAGGGTGGGATTCATGGTGTTAGCGGTCCACCTCGCCAAGAACGATGTCCAGCGTGCCGATGATCGCGACCACATCGGCCACTAAATGCCCGCGCGCCATTTTGTCCAGCGCCTGCAAGTTGATGAATGACGGCGGGCGAATGCGCACGCGATACGGCTGCGTCGTGCCATCGCTCACAATGTAATAGCCCAGGATGCCCTTGGGCGCTTCGATGGAGTGATAGATCTCGCCGGCTGGTGGCTTCAGCACTTTGCCCACCTTGCCCAGAATCGGCCCCGCGGGAATATTCTCGATCGCCTGCAGGCAGATCAGCCGCGATTGCCGCATCTCCTCCATGCGCACCATGTAACGGTCGTACGTGTCGCCGTTGGTGCCCACGGGAATTTGAAAATTGTACTGGTCGTAGGCGGCGTAGGGCTGCGCTTTGCGCAGGTCCCATTTCACGCCGCTGGCGCGCAGCACGGGTCCCGAAGCGCCCAGCGCGATGCAATCCTCGGCGCTGAGCACGCCAACGTTCCGCGTGCGCCCGATCCAGATGCTGTTGCCGGTAAGTAGATCGACGTACTCCTGTATGCGGCGCTCGAAATCCTTGCAGAAGCGCTCCACATCTTTTTCAAAAGAGTCGTAGGCTTCGTATTGCAGCCCGCCGATGCGGAAGGCGTGCGTGGTCAAGCGCGCCCCGCAATACTTCTCGAAAATCTTCAGGATCTCTTCGCGTTCGCGCAGGCAGTAAAACAGCGGCGTCAGCGCGCCGATGTCCAGCGCGTGTGTTCCCAGCCAGACCAGGTGGCTGGCAATGCGCTGCAATTCCGTCATGATCGTGCGGATGACCTTCGCGCGCGGCGGCGCTTCCACGTTGAGCAGTTTTTCCACCGCTTCGCAGTAGCCCAGCCCGTTGCTCACCGCCGCGACGTAATCCATGCGGTCCACGTACGGCGCAAATTGCTGGTACGAGCGGTTTTCCGCGATTTTCTCCACTCCGCGGTGCAGATACCCGATGACGCACTCCGTGCCGCGCACCCGTTCGCCATCCAGCTTCAGCTTCACCCGCAGCACGCCGTGCGTGGATGGATGCTGCGGCCCCATGTTGAGGACCAGTTCGTCGGCGCCCAGTAGCGTCTGATTTTGCGCTGCGTCGTCTTGCAAAGTACCTTCCAGGTTCGTGCCGCCAGATTTCTTCCGCGGCCGCCTTCTGCGCCGCTACTGCCCGCTCTCAATCCCCAGATTTTCCCGGACCCAGGCGGTGTCCTGCTGCAAAATGTCGTAATCCTTGCGTAGCGGATGCCCCTGCCACTCCTCGGGCAGCAGAATGCGCTTCATATCCGGATGTCCGCTGAAGGAGATGCCGAACATATCGAAAATTTCGCGCTCCAGCCAATTCGCGGTCGGCCAAATCTCCACAAGACTAGACGCTGTTTCGCCGTCCGCCAGCGGAATCTTCAGCCGCAGCCGCAGGTTGTGCGGAAACGAATAGAGAATGGCCACCAGATCGAAACGCTTCTCGCGGCGTGGCCAATCCACGGCCGTGTAGTCTTCCAGGAGATCGAATTTCTCGACGTCGCGCGAGTAGCCCGCAATTTCCGCCAATTGCGCCGCGGCAATGACCAGGTACGCCTGCTTGCGGTCTTCGACAGCGTCTAGAATCGCCGCGCCAAATTGCTCTCGGTAGCGCTTCGTTAAATCGTTGTCCAGCGGAATCTGCATAACTGCCGGCGGCTTCGGAGGCGGCGGCGCGGGCCTTGCGGGTGCGGCGGGCTTTGCGGCTGGAGATGAGGCAGCCTCGGCGCTCGCGGGCTTAGCGGGCGGCGCCGGTGTAGCGCCAGCACTATCTGGCTTGGGACTTTCGGGCGACTGGGGTGCCTTGGGCTCGTCTGCCATGGACCCTGGGACCATTGGGCTGCAAAGTGGGGCTCATCAGAACTCAAAGAAGCCCCGATTTATTCCCCTGAGAATGACCGCAATTAAGGCCGCGCGCAAAAGGAAGGAGCGAGAACGCGCAAGCCAGTCTGCAGGCGGACACACTCATTCGCGACCTGGCAGCCAACAGGATCGCTCCCTGCGTTTCTAACATACGCAGTGAGAGCAGTCAATGCGCGCCGCCACAGACACTGAAAAATTCCCGAACTTCTCCGCTGCAGAATGGTCTTCGTTGGGGTCGAGCGTTGCTCGACCCCAGCTCGGCACGACGTTAATCTTGGCAAGGCGCGATTGCCTTTGACACCCCAAACATGGTTCGGTTGTCATCGCAAACGTATTTCGGTTGTCATCCCGAGCGCAGCGAGGGATCTGCTTTTCGCAAGAGTTATTGAATGAGGCAGGTTCTAGGCCCAGTCCAGCGCGCCTTTTTTGTACAACCACGCGTACCCAACCAGCAGGATGCCCAGAAAGACGAACATGGAAACCAGCGCAAACGCGCCCATGTGGTTCACTACCCAAGAGCGATACAAAATCGCCCAGGGAAACAGGAACATCGTTTCCACGTCGAAGATCACGAACAGCATGGCCACCACATAGAATCGCGCCGAATAGCGGCCCCGCGCGTTGCTTTCCGGTGGAATGCCGCACTCGTAGGGCTGCAATTTGGCCGGGCCGCCGCGTGATTCCGGGCGGATCAATTTGAAAATCAGCAGCGCGAGAACGGGGAACGACAGAACCAGCAACGCAAAAATGAGAACCGGAATGTACGCCTCAGGCATGGGATGCCTCTCGAGGCATCGTACCACAACTCCACACGAAGTGACTTCCGGGCGTGCGCGCCACGCAAATCTTGCGCTTCGCTTTTTGTGCTGTGATTTGCGACGCCCCTATTTCTCGAACAGCAACTCGCCGGCGCGCTGCGTGGCTTTCACCACCGCCTTGATCAGCGTCACGCGCAGCTTCCCTTCCTCAAGTTCGAGTATGCCGTCGATCGTGCAGCCGGCCGGAGTCGTCACCGCGTCTTTCAGCAAAGCGGGATGATCGCCCGTCTCCAGCACGACGCTGGCCGCGCCCTTCATCGTCTGCGACGCCAGCAGCGTGGCGATGTCGCGCGGCAAACCCACCTTCACCCCGGCTTCGGCGAGCGATTCCAGAATGATGTAGGCAAACGCGGGGCCGCTGGCGGAAAGGCCGGTGACCGCATCCATGTTTTTCTCGTCAACCACCACCGTGCGGCCCACGACATTGAACATGGCTTCCGCAATTTCCAGGTGCTCGGCGGAGGCGTGCGCGCCTCGGCAGATGCCGGTCATGCCGCAGCCCACGGCGGAGCAGGTATTGGGCATGGCGCGCACCACGGCAGTCTTGGCGCCGGCGCGCTGTTCGATGTACGCGGTGGGCACGGAAGCTGCCACCGAAATGATCAGCGTATCCTCGCCGAGTTCCGGCGCAATTTCCTTCAGGACGTCGCCAACCACCTGCGGCTTCACTGCTAGAAGCACGATGTCCGCACCATGCACGGCCTTGCGATTGTCCGTTGTGCCGCTGACGCCAAGTTCCTTCGTAAGCGCGGCGGCCTTTTCCTCGTGGCGCACCGTCGCGGTTACGCGCTTTGGCGCGAACAGCCCTTGCTTTAGATAGGCGCGCAACAGGATGCTGCCGAGCTTACCGGTGCCAAGTACGGCGAGAGTCTTGTCTGAGAGTTTCGTAGGCATGATGCCAACATTGTTACGGACCCAGCGAAAACCGTCAACAAGCGAATGGCGAGGCCAACCCTGCAAGGGAAGGCCGATCCATGCCTTAGGAACGTTTAGGAACTCTGCTCACGCACTCGTCTGCTAATCGTGGCGCGCGCCGTGGAGCACTTCCAGCGCGTGGGGCAGCAGGTGCGCGATGGCGTCCAGCGATTCGACTGCGCCTTTCGGGCTGCCCGGCAAATTCAGGATGAGGGTGCGGTGCCGCGATACCACAACACCCCGCGATAATAGCGCCGTGGGTGTTTTTTCCACGCCCCTGCGCCGCATCTCTTCGGCCAAGCCGGGGATGTTGCGCTCGGCAACGTCGAGCGTCGCTTCCGGGGTATTGTCGCGCGGCCCCAGTCCCGTGCCGCCGGTGGTCAACAGCAGATCGACCCGCCGCGAGTCCGCCAGCTCGCGCAATTGGCTGCGCACATTACCCGGGTCATCCGAGCACCGCAATGTTGCCGTCACTTCCCAGCCAAGTTCGCGGCAGCGCTGCACCAGCGCCGGCCCGGAGAGGTCCATGCGTTCACCGCGCGCAACGGAATCGCTGATCGTCAGGATGGCAACACGCATGGCAGGTTTAATTGCTCTCGACGGCGTCGCGATTGGCTTCGTCCAACATGCGCATGGCTTCCATCAGGAGGCCAGTCGTGCTGCGCGTGGTGGTCGTGGCCGTCGAAGCGTTAGCGGCGTTGAAGTCAATCTCGAACTCGCCTTCGGTCCACAAAACCACTTTGAACACCGCATCGTCCCCTTGAAGCGTGCCCATCTTCGCGTCGCGGCACTGCCCGCTGGCAAAATACAATTCCGCCTGTTCCTCGCCCTTCCGCACTACCAATCGGCAGGACTTCTGCCCTATTTCGAGCGATTGCATCAGGTCGGTCATGTTCATTTCTTCCAGGCGGCCCTGAATCACGCCGGGACGCGAGGCGCGCTTCTGCAGCTTCTCGAGGTGCAGCCGGTCCACCACTTTCTTGGCCGAGCGCACCAAATCTTTCACCAAAAACGGCTTGGCGATGAAGTCTTCCACTCCATCCACGAGCGGTCGCAAACGTTCTTCGATATCCGCGCGGCTGGCCATGAAGAGAAACGGAATGTGGCGGGTGGACTCCCGGCCGCGTAACTTCTCAAAAAGCTGCCGGCCATCCAGACCAGCCATCTTGTAGTCGCAGAGAATCACGTCGGGCAGCTCATCCACCACCCTGAGCAACGCATCGGCGCCATCAGCCGCGGTCATAACCTCGCAATAGGGATCAAGCGCCTTGGAAACGAGAGCCCGCACCAGCGGATTGTCCTCAGCCAACAGCAGCTTAACGGTCTTGCTCGGGGCCGCTGTCATTTGTGCGCTCTCCGCGTTTTCTTCCCTCGCGCGCGCCGGTAGTCGCCGCTTTTTCCACCCGACTTTTCCAGCAGGTAGACGTCAGCGATTTCTATCCCTTTGTCGAGAGCTTTGCACATATCGTAAACCGTGAGCGCGGCACAAGTGGCGGCGACCAGCGCTTCCATCTCCACCCCTGTTTGCGCCGTGGCTGTTACCCGGGAATGAATTTCCACTCCATCTTTGCATAGCCGTGCGGTCACAGCAATGTGCGTCAGCGGCAGTGGGTGACAAAGAGGTATCCACTCCGCGGTGCGTTTGGCCGCCGCGATCCCCGCTATCCGCGCCACTTCCAGCGGATTGCCCTTGGGATTCTTCAAACGCCGGACCGCCCGCACCACGCGGGGCGCCATGCGCACAAATGCATGTGCCACCGCTGTGCGCGTGGTGACCGATTTCGCGGAAACGTCCACCATGCGCACTTCGCCGCCTTTGCCGTAGTGGGAGAGCTTTGCCATTCGCCCCAGTCGTTCAACGGATTCTTTTTCCAGGCTCCTGCAGCGCGGCCAAACAGCTTGCAAAAACTATGCAGGCAAGGGGGTCGGAACTTTAGCTCCAACATTAAGTGCTTCGCTTCAATGGGCTTTAGCCCCTGAGGGAATGACGTTAGGCATTCTCCCATAGGCCACAAAACCAACCGCCGAAGGCACAAAACACACGCTGTCGAGACAAACTCTAGAGTACGTCGCTGCGCGGTAGAACGGAAACCCTCTCTCCCGCGGCAATGTCCTGACGGTCAGCCGGGACCACCAGGAAGCAGTTCGCGCGGCTGAGCGCCGCAATGTCGCCAGAGCCTTGCCAGCGCAGCGGCCGCACCTCCGCCGATTCGCCTCTCCATTCGACGCGCGCAGGCAGGAAGTGCGTCAGCCCGGGCTTTTCCTTCATGGGTTCCGCCAGCGTGGCTTCGAGCAGCGGCAGAGGCCGGGCCGGCGCGCCGCTCAATAGATCGAGCACAGGCACGACGAACAAGAGGAATGTCACCATTGTGGACACGGGATTCCCCGGAAGCCCAAACACAAAAGCGTCGCGGCAGCGCGCAAACACCGTTGGCTTCCCCGGGCGTATGGCCACCGCGTCAAAGAAAAACTCCGCGCCCATGGCCTGCAGCACGGATTCGACCAGGTCGTACTTGCCCATCGAGACGCCGCCCGAAAGAACCAGCACATCTGCGCGCAGACCTTGCTCGATTTTTGCGCCGAGGTCGTCGCTGCGGTCCATTGCATTGCCAAGCAGCACCGGCTCGCCCCCGGCAAGGCGCACCTGTGCGGCCAGCGAAATGCTATTACTGTTGCGAATATGGAATGGACCGGGCGTCTCGCCGAGGGGCACAACCTCATCACCCGTGGAGAGAATCGCCACGCGCGGCTTGCGCGCGCATAGGAGTTGCGCCGCACCAACCTGCGCGGCAATTGCCAATTCCGCGAATCCCAGGCGCAGCCCCGGGTGCAAGGCCACGGCACCGGCATGCGCTTCGCTGCCGCGCGGCACGACGTTTTGTCCACGCAGCGTTTCGCGCTGGAAGGTAACCGCATCGCCGTCGCGGGAAGTGAATTCGATCATGACCACAGCGTCCGCACCGGGCGGCACCGCCGCGCCAGTCATGATTTGCACGCAGCTTCCCGCGGCCAGCGGGAAGGTGACGCTGTCCCCCGCCTTGATCTCGCCTGCGCAGCGCAACCTTGCGCCTGCTGCCGCTTCACTGGCGCGCACCGCAAAACCGTCGCGCGTGGAGCGGTCGAACGGCGGGTATTCGCGGTCCGTCCGGATCTCCTCTGCCAGGACGTAGCCCAGCGCCTCACCAACGCTCAGCTTGGAGGCGACAACTGAGCGCGGCCGGCTGCCCGCTTGCGTGATCACAATTTGCCGGGCTTCGTCGTAGCGCAGCATGAAGAGTCCTCGCCCCACTCAGACTAACCATCGCATCGCTTTTTGGGAAATGGTTTATAGCCAGCGCGCCAGCAGCGTGCCCGGCTGGATGATGGTGGCGTCGCGCTCCGGCCCCGTGGAAATCATGCCGATCTCCACCTGCAGAAAATCGGACACAAAGCGCAAATATTCCAGCGACGCCTTCGGCAGCTTCGCGGCGTCCTGCAGGCCGTAGGTCTTCTCGCACCACCCGGGCAGCGTCTTGTACACCGGAGTAACGCGTTCATATTCTTCCGCGGAGGCGGGCATTTCCTTCAGTTCCGTGCCCTTATACTGGTAGCCCACGCCGATTTTGATTTCGCGCTGGGTATCGAACACATCCAGTTTGGTGATCGCCAGCGTATCTATGCCGTTGATCATTTTCGCGTAGCGCAATTCCGCCAGGTCCAGCCAGCCGCAGCGCCGCGGACGCCCCGTCACCGCGCCAAATTCCTTGCCGCGCTCGCGCACTTCCTTCGCTTCCAGGTCCGGCATTTCCGTGGGAAACGGTCCGCCGCCAACGCGTGTTGTGTACGCCTTGGAAACGCCGAGGACATGGCGGATTTTCGTGGGAGGCACGCCCATGCCCGTGGTGGCGCCCCCGGACGTCGCGCTGGAAGAAGTGACGAAAGGATAGGTGCCATGGTCAATGTCCAGCATGGTGCCTTGCGCGCCCTCGAAGAGCACGGACTTGCCCTCATCCAGCGCGCGGTTGGTCAATTCCGCGGTGTCGCAGATGTAGCTTTTGATCTTCTCGCCCAGCTTCAGCGTCTCTTCCACATCCGCTGAAAAATCGATGCTCGCGCCGTAGGCCCCTTGCGCGATGCGGTTTTTCTCCGCCACCACGCGCGCCGCCTTTTCGCGGAAGAGTTCCGGCGTCAGCAGATCCACCATGCGCAGCCCACGCCGCGCCATCTTGTCTTCATAGGCCGGCCCGATGCCACGCGAAGTCGTGCCGATCTTGTTGGTGCCGCGCGCCGTTTCCGCGGCTTTATCAAGTTCGCGGTGATAGGGAAAAATCAGGTGCGCGCGATTGCTGATGTGCAGCCGTCCGGCTACGCTGATCCCGCCTTTGGCCAGCATTTCGATTTCACCAACAAGCGCCGACGGATCAACCACCACGCCCGGGCCAATAATAGCGTGTTGCTTCGGGCGCAGGATTCCGCAAGGAATCAGTTGCAGCACATGGCGCTCTTTGCCGATGATTACCGTGTGTCCCGCGTTGTGGCCGCCGGCTACCCGCGCGATGTAATCGAACGAACCCGCCAGGTAATCGACGACCTTGCCTTTGCCTTCATCGCCCCACTGCGCACCTACCGCTACGACCGATTTCATGCAGACGTTCTCCTAGCCGCAGACCCTGCCGCGCCACACTATTCGCGCAAGCCGCCACAAGACAGTGGTCAATGATGCAAATTACACCTGAAGCACCAATCTGAAATCGTACGATGCCCACCCGCTGAACGCAAGCAACTCCACGTTCGTCCCTTCCACCTAAACCCTTTCGACACGCGGGGCGCCTTATCTTCGCTGGAGTTCAGGCATTGGACTACTCTGGAATCGACAGTGAGAGTTTCTCGGTTTCCAGGGCAGAGTCACAGGAATTCGGGAGTCTGCATGAAAAAAGCGCTACCTTTCTTCATTGTTGCAATCCTTTGCGTGGCCGCCGCGATCCGCTATTTTCGCCCCGAAGTCACAGAGATGGCGGATGCCTCGGACGATGAAGCCTACACCATCGCCGACATCGATCAGCCAGTTCCGCATGCCGTCTTGCCTACCTTGGATGGCGACTGGATGGATATGGGGAGTTACAAAGGGAAGGTCCTGCTGATCAATTTCTGGGCGACGTGGTGCCCACCGTGCCGCAATGAGATGCCCGAACTCATCAAACTAGAGGAGGAGTTCGCATCACAGGGATTTACCATCGTCGGAATCGCTGTTGACGACCAGGGCGAGGAATCGGTGAAGACCTTCGTTCAAACGAAACATTTCCGCGTGGATGGCTCATCTGCGTCGATCAACTTTCCCGTGCTGCTTGGGCAGGACGAGATTTCGCGCGAATTCGGTTTCGAAGGCGAACTCCCAACCAGCATTCTTGTGACCCGTGACGCCAGAGAGGTGAAAATCATTCGCGGGCCACTCAAGGCAAAAGAACTATCTAGCGTTATTAGGCGCCTGCTCTGACACGACGCGCAGTGCATTGCAAACGCGTCATCAATCACTCTTCCTTCCGGACTTAACGCGGTCACTTCGTTCGTAATTCCCCTATCCCCCTAACTCCATGTTGGTCGCGTTACCGGAAACTGACCCGCCGCGCGCCCCACGCTTCGCCATTCCGAATATGTGACGAACAAGAACCGCCGCGCCTCAAAAACCCGCCATTGGCGCTTTTGCAGCGCTTCTCGCCTGACTCCTTGCATACCGGCGCGCCCTCCGTTAGCGTCAAAGGGATGGGGTGCCTCCCCACTCCACACCCCAATAGGCAACTCAAAATCTCTAAAGGGAGAGAGTCTTGACGAATCCGATCATTACCCTGACGACCGACTACGGCACCAACGACCATCTTGTGGGCGTGCTCAAAGGCGTCATTCTGAAAATCAATCCGGACGTGCAGATCATCGATATCACCCATCAGGTCGCCCCATTCGACCTGCTTGACGGCGCGCTGTCCATCGCCGCCGCGTATTCCTACTTTCCGCAGCGCAGCATCCACGTGGTAATCGTGGATCCCGGCGTGGGTACGGAACGCCGCCCCATTCTCGTCAGCGGGCAGAATCATTATTTCCTTGCGCCGGATAATGGCGTGCTCTCCGGCATTTACGAAAAGGAGCATCCCGTTGTGGTTCGGCACATCACTTCCGAACATTATTTTCTGCAGCCGGTGAGCAAGACCTTTCATGGCCGCGATGTTTTCGCTCCCGTCGCCGCGTGGCTCTCCAAAAACTGGCAGCCCGCCAGCATGGGCGAGGAAATTTCGGACTTCAAGCGATTCGCCATGCCGAAACCGAAGGAAGCCGACGGCCTGCTGAAGGGCGTGGTTCTGAAGGTAGATGCCTTCGGCAATTTGATTACGAATTTCCGCGTGGACGATTTGCCCGCCAATGCGGTGGAAAAGGGCGAAGTGCGGCTGCAAATCGGCAGCCATCCCGTCACCAAGTTCGTGCCCACCTTTGCGCAAGGCGCGGCTGGTGAAGCGGTCGCCTATATCGGCTCCAGCGGATTCCTGGAAGTCGCCATGAATAAAGGCAGCGCCGCCCGCACATTGGGCCTCGGCCGCGGCACACCCGTCCTGCTCACCAAAAACTAACCCGAAATTTTTCCAAGCATCCGCCTCGCTGGCGCTCGTGACGCCAGTTGATAGACGCGGCCGAGCATTTTGGAGTGCGGCGGCTTGCCGCCGCTTTTGCGCTGGAAGCAGCTCCGCAAGAGCGTCTTTCTCACCAGGATGTAACGGCGCCCTGACGCCGTCCTCTGAGTTTGGTTTTTTATCTGCCGGGCTTCAGCCCCTGAGGACTCTGTGCTTAATCTTGCCGCGCACGCTACCGGCTCTGTTCCACCGCACTCATCTGCGAACGCGTGCGCGGGTCCAGCCAGTCCCTCCACGCATCACCGAGCAAGTTGAACGCGAGCACCGCCAACACAACCGCGAGCGCGGGGAAAACCACCATGTGCGGCGCATCAAATAAATGGTTTCGCGCGTCGTTCAGCATCGCGCCCCAACTGGGAATCGGTGCGAGCACGCCCAATCCCAAAAAGCTGAGCGTCGCCTCTGCCAGAATCGCCCCGGCCATCCCGATGGTGGCCTGCACCAGCACCGGCTGAATCATGTTCGGCAAGAGGTGCCGAATCATAATGCGCAGCGGCGAAGCACCCAGAGACCTCGCCGCCAGCACGAACTCGAGTTCCTTCGTCTTCAGCACCTGCGCGCGCGCCAGCCTGGCGTAGCCCGCCCAGCCAGTAATGATCAGCGCCAGAATCACCTTGCCGATGCCCGGGCCAAAAAACGCCGCGAAGGCAATCGCCAACAGCACG
Source organism: Candidatus Acidiferrum typicum (assembly GCA_002478115.1). GTDB lineage: Bacteria > Acidobacteriota > Terriglobia > Acidiferrales > UBA7541 > Acidiferrum > Acidiferrum typicum. The sequence goes on from DLMH01000136.1 coordinate 49,406, forward strand.
CCGGGAAAGGAAAGAAACGCGTTGATCAGCAGCAGGTTTACGATGCGATCAAAAACGCCGCCGCTGTAACCGGCCAGCATTCCCAGCGTCAAGCCAATCGAGCCGCAGCCCAGCACCACGCAAATGGAAACGAACAGCGACACGCGCGCGCCGTACAAAATGCGCGTAAGGATGTCGCGGCCCAGTTCGTCCGTGCCCATCCAGTGAGAGAACGACGGCCCTTGTAGCCGCACGGCCAAATTCTGCGCGGCTGGTTTCGCGGGCGAAATCCAGGGCGCCAGCAGCGACAGCAGCACCAGCAGGCACACAATCGCAAAGCCGATGCGCGCCAGCAGGCTCTGCCGCAGGAAAGTAAACAATGGCCCGCCGGATTTCATGACAGCCGCACCCGCGGATCGATCAGGGAATAGAGAAAATCCGTCAACAAGTTGACCAGCACGTAAGAAAGCGCGATCACCAGGATGCAGCCCTGCAGCAGCGGATAATCGCGCGCGGAAATCGCTTGCACGGTCAGGCGCCCGATGCCCGGCCAGGAAAAAATGGTTTCCGTGACAATCGCTCCCGCCAGCAGCGTCCCGAACTGCAATCCGATGATCGTGGTGATGGGAATGAGCGCGTTGCGCAGCGCGTGCCGCACGAGCACCGCCGAAGTGCGCAGGCCCTTCGCGCGCGCCGTTCGCACGTAATCGCTGGAAAGTTCCTCCAGCATCGCCCCGCGCACCATACGCGTCAGGATCGCCGCCAGCGCCGCGCCCAGCGTCACCGCGGGCAGGATGTAGTTCAATGCCCCGCCCCGCCCGGAAACGGGCAGCCATCCCAGTTCAATCGAAAACAGCGCGATTAGCAGCGGCCCCAGCGCCAGGTTGGGCACCGCCAGCCCAAACAATGTCAGCACGCCAACGGCGCGATCCGTCGCTGTTCCCCTGCGGTGCGCCGCCAGCACGCCCGCGGGAATCGCAATCGCCATGCACACCAGCAACGCCAGCAGAGCAAGCTGCAGCGTGGCCGGATAACGCTCGAAAATCACGCGCCGCACCGGCGCCTGGAATTTGAACGATTGCCCGAAATCCCCGCGTGCCACCTGCCAAAGATATTTACCGTACTGGACGATCAATGGCCGGTCGAGGCCAAGTGTGTGCCGCATTTCCGCCGCTTGTCCCGGCGCCGCGCTCTCCCCCAGCATCTGCTCCACGGGGTCGCCCGGCACGATATGGATCAGCAGGAAGACCATCGTCAGCACCAGCCAGAGGGCCGGCAAGGTCAGCAGGAAGCGGTGCAAGAAGTAGCGTGCCATTCGTCCGGAAACTCACTGCTCCTTTTTTGCGGCTTTTGCTTTTGGGGACTCCACCGGCGCGCCCGTTTCACTCTCCGGCTCTTTCTCCGCCGGGCGCAGACGCTGTATTTTCACGCGGGCCACGCGCCGCCCATCCATCTCTACCACAGAGAAGCGATAGCCGCCGAACTCAAAGCTCTCGCCGCCGCGCGGGATGAACCCCAACTGGTCCATCACGAAACCGCCCACGGTCGCATACGCCGGATCTTCCGGCAACGAGATGTTGTACTGCGTATCGAGGTCGCGCACGTTCAGCGCCGCATCGAACACCACCGCGCCATCGGCAAGCGTCACCGGCCGCTCCACCACATCGAACTCATCGTGTATTTCCCCCACGAGTTGTTCCAGCAGATCTTCCTTCGTGACCAGGCCCAGGATGCTGCCAAACTCGTCCACCACCATCGCGATGCCCACGCGCCGCGCTCGCAATTCCAGCAGCAATTCGCTGGCCGGCTTCGTTTCCGGCACAATCAGCACTTCCCTCAGCACGCGCCGCAAATCAAATGGCGGCGCCGGGGGCAAGTTTTCCTCCAGGCGGCGTTCGCGGTCCAGCAACACCCACATCATGTCCTTGATGTGTACGAACCCCAGCACGTGATCTTCCGTGTCGCGGTAAACCGGAATCCGCGAGCGCTGCGTCGTGGCAAACACCCGCATCACTTCGTCCAGCGAAGCTTCCACCGGAAGCGTGTGCATATCCGGCCGCGACACCATGATTTCCCGCACTTGCAGTTGGCTCAAATCAATCGCGCTGAGAATGAATTTCTCTTGCCCAGGCGCCAGCAATCCTCGTTCGCGCGCCTGCTGAATCTGAATCTGCAATTCTTCCGTGGAATGCGCAACGCCATGGCCCGTCGGCGCCGCCACTCCCAGCGCTTTCACAATCCCCCCGGAAATGCCGTCCAGAAGGTCGATCGCCCAGCGAAACGTATTGAGGAACCACTGGAAGGGCCGCGCCACCATCAACGCCACGCGCCCGGCACGCGCCAGGCTGATGCTCTTTGGCACCAACTCGCCAAACACCACATGGATTGCGCTGAGGAAAAGGAAGGCGATGGTCAACGCGACGCCGTGCACCAGCAGGAGCATGCGCAGGCTGCCCTGCGCCGGCATCACCTGCTGCACCAGTTTCGCCAGCGTCATTTCGCCCAGCGCGCCAATCGCCAGGCTGCTGAGGGTTATGCCCACTTGCACGCCGGAAACCACGCGGTGCAAGTCGCTCAGCAAATGTTCGACGATGCGCGCCTGCGCATTGCCCTTGGCCACCAGTTGCCGCACACGCGACACCCGCACGGTCACTAGCGAAAATTCCACCGCGGCGAAAAAGCCGTTCAACGCCACCAGTACGAACACGCCGATCAGCCGCACCAGGAACATTCTCTTGCGTACTCCCCAGCCGCATTGTAGCAGCACCTATCCTGCCCGGGGGGCCGGCGTCGTAAGGAGTTGCCTCGATTACGGTCTTACGGGCGAAGCATCCTCAATCGCCGCGATCAGGTCCTCGTAGTCAAACGCGCCGTCATGCCGCTGGCCTGATAAAAAACGTTGGCATGCCATTCACGCCGCTGCGCACGCCGCCGAGAGCGTATCAGCACTGGATTCATCTTTTCGCCAGGTTGCGCGGCTTTCCCGCCTCCACTACACTTATTTCCTCAGCTTTGAGGTGGAATTCGACTTGCGCGTCATCCTCCGTCTTCTCTCTTGGCTTTTCGCCGTTGTGGTCCTCGCCTTCGCCGCCACCATCTGGTGGTTCGTCTATCGCCCGCTTCCCCAATTGGACGGCACCGCACCGCTCCCCGGCCTGCAGGCCAGCGTCACCGTGGAACGCGATAACTGGGGCGTGCCGCACATCCGCGCCGCTTCCATCGAAGACCTGGCCGAAGCTCAAGGCTACGTCATGTCCCAGGACCGCCTTTGGCAGATGGATCTGCTGCGCCGCGCCGCCCGCGGGCAGCTCTCCGAGATTCTCGGCTCCGCCACTGTAAAGATTGACAAGGACTTCCGCGTTCTGAACTTCGGCCGCACCGCGCAACGCGAAGTGGAACAGATGGACCCCGACCACCGCCGCATCCTCGAAGCCTACGCCAAAGGCGTCAACCGCTTCATCGAGCAGCATTCTTCCAAACTGCCGATGGAGTTCACGCTGCTCAAGTACAAGCCGCGGCCCTGGCAAGCCTCGGACTCCCTGGTCATCGGTGGTTACATGTATCGCACGCTCACCTACACCTGGCCGGATAAGCTGCATCGCGCCATAGTCACCGAGAAGGCCGGCCCGGAACTCGCCAAGGATCTCTACCGCGATGATGCCGCCCTGGACCATTTCGTCGTTGGCGACCTCAACGCCAAGGAAAATGGGCATGACGCCTCGCAAGCCGATGCCGACGACGACGATGATGACGATGAGTTGGACAGTGATGACGTGCTGAAAGCCGGGCGCGAGTTCCCTGCCCCTCCCAATCTCGCCAGCCAGCCGGATCTCACTTCCGCGCTCGCCGCCAGTGTGAAGGATTGGCTGCTCGAATCGCAGCGCGATATCCGGCGTTCGCTCGGCAGCAACAATTGGGTGGTCAGCGGCTCTCACACCGCCACAGGCAAGCCGCTCTTGGCCAACGATATGCACCTGGAGCTGACGCTGCCGCCGATCTGGTACGAAGTGCACATCACCGCGCCCGGCTGGAACGTCAAAGGCTTTGCCCTTCCCGGTTCGCCGCTCGTCGTCGTGGGCCACAACGACCGCATCGCCTGGGGCTTCACCAACAATGGCGCCAGCGTGCAGGACCTCTACCTCGAAACGTTTAATCCCGCGAATCCCGAGGAATATCGCGTTAACGGCCAGTGGAAAAAGGCCGACGTTTTCGACGAAGTTATTCACGTGAAGGGCGCTCCCGACGAGCACTTGAAGCTGATCGTCACGCGCCATGGGCCCGTGATTCACCCGGACGACGGCAAAAGCTACGCCATCCGCTGGACCGCGCTCGAACCCGGTGCACTAGCCAACTCCTATTTATGGCTTGGCAAGGCGCAGAACTGGCGCGAGTTTCTGGAGATTATGAGGCGCGTGTGGGGCCCCGCACAGAACGCCGTTTACGCCGACGTGAACGGCAACATCGGCTACGTCTTGGCCGCGCGCGTTCCCATACGCAAAAAGGGCCACGGCGAAGTACCTGTGCCAGGCGATACCGACGATTACGAGTGGACAGGTTACATCCCCTTCGATCAGTTGCCCCGCAGCTACAATCCGGAAAGCGGCCTCATCGTGACCGCGAATGCGCGCGTCGTGGGACCCGGCTACAAACCGTATCTCACCGATGATTGGGAAGAGCCCTACCGCACTGCGCGCATCTACGACTTGTTGCACGACAAGCACGACCTCCGGCCCGAGGACATGCTCAAGGTCCAAACCGATGCGTACAGCTACCCGCACGCCTTTCTCGCGGAGCAGCTTGTGGCTGCCGCGCAAGTGGCGCCCCCGAAGGATCCCCGCGCGAAAAAGCTCATCGAGCAGGCCAAGGATTGGAATGGCATCGCCGACCCCAACTCCGTGGTCGTCTCTTTCCTGAACGTAGCGCTGTACCGCGCGCTCGATCTCATCCTCGAGCCGCATCTTGGCCCGGACACAGAGCTCTACCATTGGCGCAAGTTGGCTTTTCTGCAGCGCATCCTTACCGAGCGTCCCGCACGGTGGCTCCCAGCGGAGTTCAAGAACTATGACGAACTTCTAAGCGCCGCCGCCGACTGCGCCGTCGAGCGCCTGGAAAAACGTACCAATAAATCCGACCCCGAAGACTGGCAATGGAAGCGCTTCAACTATCTGGATATGCTGCATCCCCTCGGCCGCGAAGGCTTTCTGAAGAAGCTCTTTAGCCTTTCCGATCAGCCGCAGGCAGGGACCGCTTTCAGCCCCCGCGCCGCCAGCCGCAACTTTGGCCCCTCCGAACGCTTTGTGGCCAATCTTGCGGATTGGGATCGTTCCATCCTCCTCATCCCTGCGGGACAATCCGGCCAGCCCGGCAGCGAGCACTACACCGACCAGTTTCATTACTGGCTCGAAGGCAAACCCATTTACGCGCCCTTCAGCAACGCTGCCGAAGCCAAAGCCAAAAAACACACGCTAACCCTGCATCCTTGACAGGTTTCGGCAAAACTGTAGGTCGATGTCATCCCGAGCGGAGCGAGGGATCTGCTTTTCGCAAGAGACCAGAAAAAACAGGTTCCTCGTCCCGTTCAATAAGCGAACGGGTCTCGGAACGACATTTGCTCGGATTTTTCAGCAACCTCTAATCACACATGCCCGAACTTCCCGAAGTCGAAGCCGTAACGCGCAGCTTGCGCCCGCTCGTCCGTGGACGCCGCATTTGTTGCGTGCACATCTTTCATCCCATCGCCACCAAGCCGCAATCCCCCACGCGCCTCGCGAAATTCGCCGAGAGACGCCGCATCCTCGATGCCTCGCGCCATGGCAAATATCTCCTGCTCGTGCTCGACCGCGGCTTGATTGAAATGCATTTCCGCTTCGATGGCCAGCTAATCTGGTTTCGGAGCGCCAGTGAGCTTCTTCGCCGCGCCAATCAATCGCCCGATGGCGTGCATGTGGACGTTGCGCTCGAACTCGACAAGGGCGTGCTCGGATTCGCCGACCAGCGCCATTTTGGGCGTGTGCACCACTGGGAGTCTTTTGAAGCCTGCCCTTCCCTTCGGGCTCTCGGCCTCGATGCCCTTTCGCGCGAATTTACGCCTTCCTTTCTCCACGCGCATCTCTCCGCTTCACGCCGCCCTTTGAAGGAATTTCTTCTCGATCAATCGAAAATCGCCGGAATCGGCAACATCTATTCCGCTGAAGCTCTCTGGCACGCTCGCCTAGACCCGCGTCGCCCGGCGAATTCCCTTAGCCGCACGGATTCCGCGAAACTCCATAAAGCGATTGTGTCTGTTCTCCGCCGTGCTTTAGAATGCTGTCTGGACCCGGCGCCCGACTTTCGTGATCCGCAGTGGTGGTTCCAGGGACTCGAAAAAATCCTGCGCGCCTACCAGCGCGAAGGATTGCCGTGCCGCCGCTGCGGGCGTGCCATCCGGCGCATCGAACAGGGTGGACGTTCCACGTACTGCTGTTTGCATTGCCAGAAGTAGGAGTTCGCTGAGGAAATGCCGTGAATCAAACTGCTCTGAAAAAGCCGGAACCTCCCAAGAAGCCTGATTTTGAGCGCTCCCTGGCGCGCCTCGAAGAAGTCGTGCGCAAACTCGAAAGCCCGCAGCTTTCTCTCGACGATGCCATGAAGCTGTTTGAGGAAGGCGTGGGCCTTTCCCGCGAATGCCAGAAGCAATTGGAAGAAGCCGAGGCTCGCGTCGAAATTCTGTTGAAGAAAGCCGACGGCAAGCTCGCCGCCGAACCCTTCGAACCCGAAGGAGAGAGCAACGCGTAACGATCCCGCAACTCCGCCGACAGGAACTCTTTCATTCCGATGAAACTTCCCGCCTTTTTTGAAGAAGACCGCATCGCCGTTGACGCCCATCTCGACCGCCTGATGCCCGCGGAAACGCTGCAACCGCCCTCGATTCATCAGGCCATGCGCTATTCCGTTTTTGCCGGCGGCAAGCGCATCCGTCCAATCCTGTGCCTGGAAACGGCGCGCATCTTTGACGCCGACGTTTTGCCTGCCTTCTATCCCGGTTGCGCCATCGAGTTTATCCATACCTATTCCCTGATTCACGACGATTTGCCCGCGCTCGATAACGACGATCTGCGCCGCGGTAAGCCCACCTGCCACAAAAAATTTGGCGAAGCCACCGCGATTCTTGCCGGCGATGCGTTGCTAACGCTGGCCTTTGAAACCATTGCCGCTTCCCCGGCCCCAGCGGATCGCCGCGTCGCCATCATTACGGAAATCTCCACCGCCGCCGGCACCATCCATGGCATGGTCGGCGGACAGGTTGCCGACCTCGAAGCCGAAGGCCGGCGCGTTGGCCCCGAAACACTTGAATACATTCACCGCTCAAAAACTGCCGCGCTCATTCGCGCTTCGCTCGCTTCCGGCGCTCTCTCCGCCGGTGCGCCCCCCGACGATGTGGCGCGCCTGCGCCGCTTCGGCGAAACTATCGGCTGGGCCTTTCAGGTCACCGACGACATCCTCGACGTCGAGGAATCCTCCGCCGCGCTCGGCAAAACCGCCGGAAAAGATATCGCCCAACAGAAGGCCACCTATCCCGCGGTCTTTGGCCTGCCCCGCTCCCACGAAATCGCTAATGAACTGGCCAACAAGGCCATCGCGGAATTGCAGCCCTATGGCGAGCGCGCCGAATGCCTCCGCGCCATCGCCGAATTCCTGGTCCTTCGCCGCACCTAAGATTTTCAGTTTCCGGCGGCGCCCCCGCATTCCGAAAGAAACGCAATGCCACCCAAATCCCCACGCAAGCGGCTCGACCTTCTCCTCGTCGAGCGTGGCCTCGCCGAATCGCGCCAGAAAGCGCAAGCGATGATCCTGGCGGGCGAGGTCACCGTCGATGCCAAGCGCGCCGAAAAAGCTGGGCAACCTGCCGCGGAGAATGCGCACATCGAAGTTCACAGCCGCCTGCAGAAATATGCCAGCCGCGGCGGCTTCAAGCTCGAAGGCGCACTGGAAGATTTTCGCGTCAGCCCGCAGGGGAAAGTCTGTCTCGACGTGGGTTCCTCCACCGGCGGCTTCACTGATTGCCTCCTGCAGCAAGGCGCGGCACGCGTCTACGCAGTGGACGTCAATACCGATCAACTCGCCTGGAAATTGCGCGAAGACCCGCGCGTGATTGTCCTCAAGAAGAACGCCCGTGAATTGGCGCCCGGCGATCTTCCCGAACACGCTGACCTCGTCGTCATTGATGTTTCTTTCATTTCCGTCACCAAGATTCTTCCCGGAGCCGTCGCCTGCTGCAAGCCCGGCGGCAAGCTGCTCATCCTCATCAAGCCGCAATTTGAACTGGAGCGCGCCGACATCGGCAAGGGCGGCATCGTGCGCGATGCCAAGCTACATGAAAGGGCCATAGCCAGTGTCCGCCGCGCCGCCGAATCCCTCCGCCTCACCGGCCTAGAAGTCTCTCCCAGCCGCCTCCCCGGCGCGGAGGGCAACCAGGAGTATTTCCTTCACGCGGTGAAACCCCCTACGGTAGAATCGCTCTAGTCCATGCAGCCTACTTCTCCCTTCAAGACGATCGGCATTATCTCGCGGCCCCGGCGTACCAACTTGGCCGAGGTCATCCCCGGGCTGTTGCGCTGGCTCGAAGAGCGCGGCGTAACGCCTATCTACGATCCCGAAACCGCCAGTTGCCTGAAGAACGGAGCGCTCGGCACCACACGCCGCAAAATCGCCGAAGAGTCTGACCTGCTGCTCGTCCTTGGCGGCGACGGCACGCTGCTCGCCGCGGCCCGTGAAGCCGCCGAGCGCGCCGTCCCCGTGCTCCCCATCAACATGGGCAGTCTTGGCTTTCTCACCAGCTTCACAGTCGACGAGCTTTATCCTGCTCTGGAAAATGTGCTGGCGGGGCACGCTACGATCAATGAACGCGTGCTGCTGCTCGTCGAGCGCGTAAACGCAGGCCAGATCGTCACGCAACAGCGCGTCTTGAACGATGCCGTCGTTCACAAAGGGACTCTGGCGCGCATGATCGAGCTTGAGCTTTTCATCGATGAGGGCTTTGTCTGCCGCTACCGCGCCGACGGCTTGATTGTCGCCACGCCCACGGGCTCCACGGCCTATTCCATGTCCGCCGGCGGACCTATCGTCCATCCCGCTGTGGAATCCATCCTCATCACGCCCATCTGCCCGCACACGCTCAGCGATCGGCCCGTCGTCGTGCGCGACACTTCAAAGGTTGAGTTGCGTCTCTCGGAAACCGCGGATTCCGTGTTTCTCACCCTCGACGGCCAGACCGGCGTGCCCATGCAGCGCGGCGATCGTGTGCGCATCACCCGCGCCCCCGAACGCCTCAAGCTCATCCAGCCGCCCAACAAAACCTATTTCGAGATTCTTCGCAACAAACTCAAATGGGGCGAAGCCTGAGCGCCACACCAGCCTGTGGCACAGTCACTCCTGACTGTGCTCTTGGGTCTACTCCTGTAGTGGCCGATCTTCAGATCGGTTCCCCTGTAGCGCAGGGCAAGTCCGCGAGCCCTGCGGCATCATGGAGTGCGGCGGCTTGCCGCCGCTTTCACGCCATGAGCAGCTCCGCCAGAGTGTCTTTCTCACGAGGCTGTGGCGGCCGCCATTCGGATGAGTTCTTCCTCTCAACTCAGGCTTCCGAAAAATCCCTTCTAAAACAACGCATCCGTCCGCAAAACATCGTCCTGTGTTTCGCGCCGCCGGATCAAGCGCGCGCGCTTCCCTTCCACCAGGACCTCCGCGGGACGCCCGCGCCCGTTGTAATTCGAGGCTTGTACCATGCCGTACGCGCCGGCAGCCCACAGCGCCACCACATTCCCGGGCGTGACCTTGCCCAATGGCCAGCCTTGCAGGAAACAGTCGCCCGTCTCGCATACCGGGCCAACTACATCCATTCGTTCTCTCGCGCGGCTCTGTGCTTTCTTCCCGCTGACCCGCGTGACCGGGTGTGGCGCATCATAAAGCACCGGCCGGATCAGGTCATTCATGGCCGCATCAATCACCACAAACGACTTGCGCGAATTCCTCTTTGTATAAATCACGCGCGAAAGCAGAATTCCCGCCTGCGCGATAATAGCGCGTCCCGGCTCCAGCAGCAGCTCCACTCCGAGCGGCCGCACCACCCCTGCAATCATCCGCGCGTAGGCCTTTCGCGATGCGGGCTGTTCCTTCGTGTACCGCACTCCCAGCCCGCCGCCAAAATCCAGGTACTTCAGCGCGATCCCCTGCTTCCGCAGGTCCAGCAGATAGCCCGCGAGCCGCTCCAGCGCTTGCCGGAATGGCCCTAGCTCCACAATTTGTGACCCGATGTGCGCGCTGATTCCCTGCCACCGGATATACCTCGCATGGCGATGCGCCAGATACATCGCACGCGCTTCCTGCCAGCTCACTCCGAATTTGTGCTCGTGGAGACCCGTCGAGATGTGCGGGTGTCCCCCCGCTTTCACATCGGGATTCACGCGGACCGAAACGCCCGGCATAACGCGCTGCCGCGACGCTTCTTCGGCCAGCACTTCCAGTTCCGCCGACGATTCCACGTTGAACTGCAGGATTCCCGCCGCGCTCTTCCGGCTGCTTTTGTACCGCAGCGCCTCGCGAATTTCCTCGCGCCTTTTTCCAACCCCCGAAAACACGATGCGCTCGCCGCGCACCCCGATGCGCCCCAGGTGGTCAAGTTCGCCGCCCGAAACAATGTCGAACCCGCTTCCACGTTTCGCCAGCAGCTTCAGAATCGACAAATTGCCGTTCGCTTTCACCGCGAAGCACAGCAGGTGCGGCAAGCTTCCCAAGCCGCTCTTCAACTCGTCATACGCCTCTTCGATGGCCCGGCGGCTGTACACGTACGTTGGCGTCCCGAAACGCTCGGCAATCTCCGGCAGTGCCACGCCCTCGCAATACACCTCTTTCGCCTGGCCACGCGCTTTCCACGCAAAATGCGGCGTGAACCGCGCCGGGTCCACGTACTCCAGATTTTTCCGGGCCTGGCTAGGATTGTTCATTTCACTTTTGCAATCACCAGCGTGCGGTCGTCAGAAAGCGGCGCGCTCTGCGTGAACCAATCCACTTCCCGCAGGATCTGGTCGGCCATTTCCGCCGCGGTCATTTCGTGATGCTGTTCGATGAAGCGCAGCAAGCGCGTGGTGCCGAAGAACTGGCCTTCGCCGTTCGTCGTTTCCGCGATGCCGTCCGAGTGAAACACCAGGATGTCGCCGGCCTGCAGCGTCACGCTCCACTCGTCGTACTGTGTCTCCTCGAAAATTCCCAGCGGGAAACCCGTCAGGTCGATGCGCTCGCACCGCCCGTCCTTATACAAGAGCGGCTGCGACTGTCCCGCGTTCGCCACGCGCAGCTTCTGCCGGCCTTTCTGCCACGTCGCAAAACAGGCCGTCATGAACCGCCCTTCAATCCGCCGCTCGCCCACCAGATGATTCATCTGCTGCAGCATTTCCGCGGGCTGCAACTTCTGCGGTGCCAGGCTGCGCATGATGCCGATGGCCACCGCGCCGTATAACGCCGCCGCTGTGCCCTTCCCGCTCACGTCGCCCAGTGCAAATCCCAATTGCTGCGGCCCGTAGCGCAAGAACTCGTACAAATCGCCGCAGACTTCCCGCGCGGAGAGATACCGCGCCGCAACATCCAACCCGTAGTCATCCGTTGGCACCGGCCGCAACAGCGCGCCTTGAATGCGCTTCGCCGCCTGCACTTCGCGGTCGAGCCGCGCTTCGTCTTTCGCCACCTGCTCATACAGCCGCGCGTTTTCCAGCGATACCGCAAGGTTGGATGGCAGGATCGACAGCGTCTGCACGTGGTCGGCGTTGAAATAATTCAACTGCGGACTTTCCAGATCGAGCACGCCAATCACTTTGCCCTTGTGCATCATGGGGATGGCCAGCTCCGAGCGCGTTTCCGGATTGATCATCAGGTAGCGCTCGTCCTTGGTTACGTCGGGCACCAGCACCGGCTCCCGCAGCGTCGCCGCCGCGCCCACAAGTCCTTCGCTCGCCGCCACGCGCATTTTGCCTTGCACCCGCTGTCCATGCTTCACATCCACTCGGTGCCAGAAAATGTGCTGCTCTTCGTCATACAGCATGATGCTCAATATCTGGTAATCGATGACCCGCTTCACCTGTTCCGCCGCGTGCCGCAACAATTCTTCCACATCCAGAATCGAGCTGATCTCCCGGCTCACTTCATTCAGCACCAGCAGCGTTTCCGCTTGCGCGCGCACCTTCTGAAACAGCCGCGCGTTTTCGATGGCCACCGCCAGGCGGCTCGCCAGCAGCGCCAGGATGCGCTGTTGGTCTTTCGTGAAGTAGTCCAGGTGTTGGCTCTGGATATCCAGCACGCCCACGCACTTCCCGCGGAACATCAGCGGCACCGCCAGTTCGGAGCGCACGCTGTCTATCGCATTGATGTAACGCGGATCCTGCGATACGTCGCTCACCCTCACCGGATGGCCCGTCGCCGCCGCCGTTCCGGTAATGCCCTGCCCGATCGGCACGCGCAAATTCTCCGCCAGCCCCGGCGGGTAGCCGAGTGCGAACCGGTGCGTCAGGTAGACGCCCTCTTCATCGGCCATCAGCACTCCGAATAGTTCGTAATCAATGTGCCGCTTGATCAGCACGGCCGTGTGCGCCAGAACCTCGTCCAGGTCCAGCGATGCATTCACTTCTTCCCCGATTTCCGCAAAAGTCGCCAGCACTTCGGCGGAAGTCTCCGGGCTTTCTGTTCGTGGAGTTGATTGTAGTTTGGGATCCGTGGCTTCCATATATCTCTTAATTATAGCAGGCGTTTCTCGCGCCCCTTGGTGGCAGAGCTTTCATGCTGTGCAATTCGATCGCACGGCCGGACATTGCCGCACAAATGGAAAAGCGTGCTACTCGTTCTTTGTTTTTCCGCGCGGCCCCAGTTGCAACACACACACATCCGGCAAATTCCGGTAGCGCTCGTCAAAATCCAGCCCGTAGCCCACCACAAATTCATTCGGGATCGGGAACCCCGTGTAATCCGCTTTCACGTCCGTAATGCGGCGCTCCACCTTGTCCAGCAGCACCGCCACGCGCAGGTGCTTCGGTTTCCGCTCTTCAAACAATTTCAACAAATATTTGAGCGTCAGCCCGGTGTCCAGGATATCCTCCACGATAAGTACCGTGCGCCCTTCAATGCTGACGTCGAGGTCCTTCGTCAACTTCACTTCCCCCGTCGAATCCGTGCCCTTGCCGTAACTCGATACCCCCAGAAAATCGAAGGACACCTCGCCGCCCAATTCCCTCGCCAGATCCGCCAGAAAAAAGATCGATCCTTTCAGCACACCGATCAGATGCAGCGTGTCATTCGGGAAGCCCCGCCGGATTTCCTGCGCCATCTCCGCGACTCGCTTTTGGATATGGGCGTGGGAAATCAGCACGTGCAGCGCTTCGCCGGGGCGGTGCCCGTCCCGGTCCTTTGCGGCCGTCTTGTTACCGGTTTTGCTCACAGCCCGCTGCTCACCGAAGTTGCCGATCGATATTTCATGAACAGTGAGTTCCCTTCTCTGAAGTCATTCGCGCTGCTTCAAATTTCCATCAATCGTATGTTTTGCTCACGATGCTGTCAATTCAGCCCTTTCCACGCCCTGGTAATCTCGCGCATTCCCGCGCTTCGTCGGCTATACTTCTTCTCTGTCAAACAATGTTCCCCATCGTCAACCCGCTCGGTGGCGCCCCGATTTTCCTTTCGCTCACGCACTACTACTCCACAGTCCAGCGCAAGCTCCTTTCCCGCAACATCGCCGTCAACAGTTTCCTGCTTCTCATCGGTTCTTACTTCATTGGCACGCACATCCTTGCGTTCTTCGGAATTTCCCTGCCCGTTGTGCAGGTCGGCGGCGGCCTCGTCGTTATGGCCGCGGGCTGGAACATGCTCAAGCAAAAAGAAGGAGACGAAACCCGCGGCAATGTTCAGCAGTCCGTGGATCCCCGCGATCTCTCCAGCCGGGCTTTTTACCCCCTGACCCTTCCGTTGACCGTTGGCCCCGGCTCCATTTCCGTGGCCATCACGCTCGGCGCCAACGAACCCCATCATGGCTCCAGCATTCTCTTTTCCATCATTGGCGCCATCATTGGCTCACTGCTCATCGCCGTCAGCGTCTATTTCTGCTATGCCTTCGCGGACCGTCTCGCGGTGATTCTCGGTCCCACGGCCATGGCGGTGATCATGCGGCTCACCTCATTCCTGCTCGTCTGCATCGGCGTGCAAATCTTCTGGAACGGCTTCTCCGCGCTCTTGGGCTCCCTGCCCACGATCATCCGCTGACTTTCACGCCGCGTCTTTTTTTACTTCCAATTCGGCAACGCTTTTCTTCCCAAAATCGCCTCTGCCGCCCAACATCCCAAATACACCGATTGCGCCACGCCATGACCGGAGTATGCTCCCAACACAATCGCATTCTCGCTTTCCGGGTGCCGCTCAAACACCGGTTTCCATTCCCACGTCATGCAGATCGGTCCGCCCCAGCGGTGCGTGATCTCCACATCTTTCAGCGCTGGATGCAGCCCATGCACACGCCTCTCAAGCTGCTCGAACAACTCCGCGGCCTCGCCATGCTCGATATCCAGCGTCCCCAATTCACGCCAATCCTGCAGGAACACCAACCCGCTCCCGAAGATCACCTGATTCCCCGCCAGGAGTCGCCCCCATAGATACGGCAGGTCCACGGTATAGAACGGCTTCCGCTCTGCCAGCCCAATCTCTCGCAACTGCGCGTCCGTCAGGGGCTGTGTCGCAACGGCCAGCGTGAATGCCGATCCCGCCCTCTCTCGCAATCCCGCCATTTCCAGCGCAAACGCATTCGTTGCGAATAGAACTTTTCCTGCCTGCAATGCGCTGTTTTTCGTGCGCAGCTCCACTTGGCCGGCAAACACCGCCTCCTCCACTCCGCAATCCTCAAACAGCATCACGCCGGCGCGTTCCGCAGCGCGGGCCAACCCGCTCAACACTTTTCCCGGGTTGATCGTGCCGCCGGGCACTTCCTTCACCGCGCAGAGGTCTCCCGAATCTTTCCATCGTATCGGCGCGTTCGCCAGCGGTGCGCTTCTCCCCAATTCGTAAGCGCCCGGCAACGACACTTCTCCATCCACTTCCAGTTCGCGCAGAATTTTCTGATATCTCCCGAGCACATCGCCCAGCCCCGGCAACTCGCCGGCCGCGCTTTCCGCGAGCGCCACGCCTCCCGTGTACCCGCTCGATCCCGCGCCAAACTGCCCCGCCTCAAACAGCGCCACGCTCTTCTCGGGCGCCAGACGCTTCAACCACGCTGCCGCCGCCAATCCCGTGAACCCGCCGCCCACCACGGCAAAATCCATCGCAGCCGGCAACGGGCGTGGCGTCGCCCGGAACTCCACCGTCCACGGCCGCTTTCCCCAATTCTTGTTTCCGCTCATGCTGCCCTCTCTCGCTCTGCTCCACTCTATACCCGCCACTCTCCGCGCTCTCTCCTTTTGTAGTGGCCGATCTTTAGATCGGCTCTGTTCCTTTCCCTCTTCTTCGCGCAGGTCTATAATCCGCCCGTAGGTCTTGGGCGAAAGGAGTACGCCCATGAGTGTTTCCTCGCGTTTGAAGTCTTTTCTGGATAGCAAGCAGATCCCCTACGAATCGCTCACTCACTCGACTTCGTACACCGCTCAGGGTGTGGCTGCGGTCATGCAAATCTCCGGCAAAGAGATGGCCAAGACCGTCGTGTTGCGCGCTGGCGAGCAAGGCGATGAAACGATTCTGGCGGTTCTGCCGGGCCCCCGGCATGTGAAACTCGACAAAATGTCCGCGGCCATCGGCAAGCCGGTGCGCCTGGCCACCGAGTTGGAGTTCAGCACTCTTTTCCCCGATTGCGAACTCGGTGCCATGCCGCCGTTCGGCTCGTTGTACGATTTGCCCGTTTACGTGGATGAATCGTTGGCCCAGGACCTCCAAATCGTCTTTAACGCTGGTACGCACCACGATGCCGTACGCTTGCGCTACGACGACTTCCTGCGTCTTGCGAATCCGACCGTTTGCTCCTTTGCGTGACGCTCGGACGCAGGTCTTTGCCT
This sequence comes from Candidatus Acidiferrum typicum, assembly GCA_002478115.1. Lineage (GTDB taxonomy): Bacteria > Acidobacteriota > Terriglobia > Acidiferrales > UBA7541 > Acidiferrum > Acidiferrum typicum. Next base: position 65,431 of record DLMH01000136.1, read on the forward strand.
CAGCCAATTCCCCGTTTGTTGTGTGCCCGCTCGCGTGATCCCATTGGTCCCTGACTTCCGCCCGCACTCCCAGCCACAATAAGGCCGCGGAATCCGGTCCCACGTTCCCAATAAAAAAGGAGAGGGGAAACCCTCTCCTTTTGCAATTTCAATTTTTCTTGCTTCCTAAATGTGGCAGCTATCCTGCCCTTTCTTCTCCAAATACCGCTGGTGGTACTCCTCCGCGCGCCAGAAAGTACCCACCGGCGTGATCTCCGTCGCCACCGGCCGGTGTAACTTCCCGCTCGCGTCCAGCGCTTGCTTGGATTTCAGAGCCTTCGCCTGTTGCTCCGGCGTATGGAAGAAGATCGCTGTGCGGTACTGCTTCCCAAAGTCGGGCCCTTGCCGGTTCACTTGCGTGGGATCGTGCACCTTCCAGAACACCTCCAGCAGTTGCTCGTAGCTGACCTTCGACGGATCAAACGTCACCTGCACAACCTCGGCGTGGCCCGTCTGATCCGTGCACACTTCCTTGTACGTGGGGTTCTCCGTCCGCCCGCCGCTGTAGCCAGACACCGCATCCAGCACTCCCGGCACGCGCCGGAAGGCCGCCTCCACTCCCCAGAAACATCCCGCTCCAAACGTTGCAATCTCGGTCATACTCCTCCCCCCGATTCGTCGTTACACACCTGTATCCGCTCTCTTGGATGCGCCAGCCGTGTTTTTCGATTCGCTGCGTAGTTACTGAGGCTTATGCTTTGGCGCGGGCTTTAAGGCACTTAGTTCGTTCGCCTTTTCCGCGGCTGTTTCCTTGTACGGGGAATCCACGGAAGCGGCATCCGTGAACGCCTGAATCGCTTCCGGCTTCTTCTTCAGGTTCACGTAGGCATACCCCAGCCGGTACTGATTTCGGGCATAGCTCGTGGCATCGGCCTTCACCAGGGGCGCTGCGCTCAAAAGATTCTTCACCGCAGCGGCGCTGTCCTTTTTCTGCAGGCTCACTTGCCCAAGCGCGCTTAGCGCCAGCCCTTTCTGCAGGTCATTTTGCTTCTTCCACTCTTCCTCGGTCATATTTTCCGGCTTCTTAGCCGCGTCGCAGAGCGCTCCTACTTTCTTCGCGTACTCCTCCGCTTTGTCCAATTGCGTGCCGGCCTCGCTGTAGATATCCGCCGCGGCCACCAGCATTCCCACGTTGTTCGGATCTTTAGCGAGAACGCCATTCACCAGCTCCTGCATCTTCTGCGGGTCCTTTGCCTGCTGATAGGAATAGGCGGCGCCAATCAGCGCGCGTTGGGCATTCGGCGAATCGGGGAAGATCTTCGCAAAACGCACCAGGAAATCCGCCTTCTTCGCCGACTCCTTCGCCTGGTACGCCGCGCTCAGCAGCGACTGCTCGACGTAATTCTGGTCCTCCTTCACCTGTTCCAGCTTCCGCGTCTTCTGCTCGTCCCAATAATCCGCCGCTGTTCCTGCTGGTGCGGGCGCCGCTTTGTAGCGTTGCAGGATCCCGGTCGTCTTTTCGCCGTAGGCAAACACGCTTTCCGTGTCTCCCTTCTCACTCGCCGCACGCACCATGTTCACTCCGTTGGAATAGTTCTCCGGGTCGCGTGCCCACAGCTTGTCGCCATACTCGAAGGCCTTGTCGTATTGCTTCGCGTTGATGTAATAGTTCACGTACTGCTCATCCGCGATGATCTGAAAATCATCATCGGGATGCGCGTTGGAAAATTCGTCAATCAGCTTAAGTTTCTCTGCGGGGTCGGTCGCCGCGTTGATCGCCTCGAGTTGCCGGGCCTCATCCGAACCTAAGGGAATGGGGATAGTTTTGCCGAGTTGTGCCATGCTGGCGGGTGCGAAAATCGCTAGGAGCAATAACAGGCCAGTAAGAAATCGTGTGCGTGCCATGCTTACCTCCCGCGCGTTCGGAAAGCTTTCATCCGAATCCTGCGTTACCTCGCATCTTAGTTCCCTGCGCCCCTTCGCGCAAACCCTTTCGCTCCCCCTTTCGCTCCCCCTCCTCTACTACCACCAGCTAGCCGCATTTGACGCACCCCTCCCTCTCGCGAGAAAATTAAGAGTTTGAACAGCATCCCCAATCGAGACTGTGGGCCACGGAGCAGCAGAAGCAGCCGTAGCCCTCATCCGATTGATCTGAGCGTTTTCATGAATCAAGGAGACTGTGGAATGAAAATCCGAATGATCGGCGGAACGGGCAACCAGGCAGGTTCCGTTGCCGTACTGAGCCTTTTCCTCGCTTTGCTTGGCGCAACTCCTCTCTTGCACGCCGATGAGCCTTTCGCCCGCAGCAAGGATTACGACCTGGAGCACTCCCGCATCGCTCTGCGCTTTGACCTGGATCAGAAAAAGGTCATCGGAGACGTCACCCACACGCTCACCATTCTCCGCGACACCGAACGCATCACCTTCGATTCCGCCGGCCTCCAGATCCACAGCGTCACCCTAAATAAGGCTGCGGCTACGTTCGAGACCTCCCAAGACAAGCTCCGCATCACCCTTCCCAAACCCGCAAAACCCGGCGAGAAATTCACCGTCGAGATCAAGTACGAAGGCAAACCCACCAAGGGCCTCTTTTTCGTCCTTCCCGACAAGGACTATCCCCATCGCCCCAAACAGGTTTGGACGCAAGGCGAATCGGAGGACACACGCTACTACCTGCCCACTTACGACTACCCGAATGACCGCCTCACCACGGAAACGATTCTCACCGTCCCTGCCGGCTGGCTCACCGTCTCCAATGGAAAACTCATCAGCGTTACCGATGCAGGCGACGGTCTGAAGAGCTGGACGTGGCGCGAATCGCAGCCCAGCTCCACCTATCTCATCACCGTCGTTGCTGGCGAGTTTGCCGAAGCCAAGGATGCCTGGCGGAACATTCCCGTCACCTACTATGCGCCCAAGGATCGCGGCGACCGCCTCACCGCCAACTACGGCCGCACTCCCGCGATGATTGACCTCTTCAGCAAAAAACTGGGCGTGGATTATCCCTGGGAAAAATACGCGCAATCCATGGTGGATGATTTCGTCGTCGGCGGCATGGAAAACTCCAGCGCCACCACCAATTCTTCCAGCTCGCTCCGCAATCCGAAACTGGTCCCCGAATACCCGGAGGACGAAGATCCTCTCATCTCGCACGAACTGGCCCACCAGTGGTTCGGCGACCTGGTCACCTGCAAGGATTGGGGCAATATCTGGCTGAATGAAGGCTTCGCCACCTTTATGGAATCTGTCTGGTCCGAAGCGCATTTCGGAAAAGACTTCGCGGACTACGATCGCTGGGAAACTTCGCGTCACTGGTTCTCCTTGCAGGGGCTCTACACCAAGCCTATCGTGCGTCACGATTTTGACGATTCCAGCGAATTTGACGGCAACGCCTACGCCAAGGGCGGCTGGGTCCTCTACATGCTTCGCCACCAGCTAGGCGAGGACTCCTTCTACGCCGGCCTGAAGCATTATCTGGAGGTCAACCGCGGCAAAAATGTTGTCACCGCAGACTTGACCAAAGCCATCGAAGAGGCCACGCACACAAACGTCGACCAGTTCTTCAGCCAGTGGATTTACGCAGCCGGCGCCCCCAAGCTCGACGTCAGCTACACCTACGACGAGGCCGGGAAGCAGGTCGTGCTCACCGTCAAGCAAACCCAGAAGCGCGAGGGAGACGTAGGCCTCTTCAGCTTTCCCGTGGATATTGAAATCAGCAACTCATCTGGCCCAAAGCTCTATAACCTCGTCGTCACCAAAGAATCGGAGAGCTTTTCTCTGCCCTCGGAGACAGCCCCGCGCATGGTGCTCTTTGACAAGGGCACGCAAATCTTGAAGTCCGTCCAGTTCAATAAGGACAAAAAGGAATGGCTCTGCCAATTGAAGAACGCCTCGGAGCTGGCCGACCGCGCGGATGCCGCCGTCGCGCTCGGCAAAATCAAAAACGATGACGAAGCTGCCACCGCCCTCGGCGAAGCTCTGCGCACGGACAGGTCTGACGGCGTACGCATCACCGCGGCCAAGGCTCTCGGTGATCTCGGCAGCGCTGCTGCTTCCAAGCAGCTTCTCGATTCGCTTTCTTCCGTCACCCAGCCATGGGTCCGCTACCACATCGTGGACGCTCTCGGTAATTTCAAGGACGATGCCCCAATCAAAACAAAGCTGGAAGCCATCGCGCGCGAAGATAGCTCCTATCGCACCCGCGCTGCCGCTTTGCAGACCATTGGACGGCTGAAAACTCCCCATGTGTATGACGTCCTCATCGCCGCGGTGAACAGCGATTCCCCCGACGGCTTCCTCCGCGACGCTGCTCTGCGTTCCTTTGGCTCGCTGGGCGACGACAAGGCCGTGCCGCTGCTCCGCGATTGGGCCGCCCCTGGCAAAAACATGGAAGCTCGCGAAGCCGCCATCAGCAGCCTGGCCCGCCTGCAGAAAGACAACAAGGAAATCACCAATCAGATTGCCGGTTATCTTTCGGACCCGCACTTCCCCATCCGTCTGTCAGCGATCTTCGCTCTCGGCTCCCGCGGCGATGCCTCCGCGATTCCCGCGCTTGAAGCGCTTCTGAAGAGCAACGACCTGAGCATCGAAATGGTCCCGATGATCAGAGGCCAGATCGAACGCCTGAAAAACCCGAAGGCGAAAGGCGGGTTCCCCGGCCCGTTCGAAGAGGAGGAAGCTGGCGCGGAGAGTGAAGAAGCAAACGCAAAACCCACGGAGGATCAGCGCCTCAGCCATCTCGAACAATTGGTCCAGGAAATGAACGAGCGCCTGAAGTCCATCGAAACCCGCTTGCCTCTGCCCCCACCAAACAAATAACCCGTCGCAGCCCGTGGCACAGTCACTCTTGACTGTGCTCTTGGGTTAGCCTTTGCAGGGGTCGCCTTCCGAAGCGGGCCGCAGCTCGCTCCGCGGCGCCACAATCTATGCTGTAGCTCAGGCCTTCAGGCCTGAGGCTTTTTCTTGCGCTTCTGCCCGTAGGGGTCGAGCACTGCTCGACCTCATCTCGGCAAGGTGCCAGTGCTTTTGTCACCCCGTTCCCGCAAAGCGGGAGAGGAATCTGCTTTTCCTGGCGCTCTCTGCCGATGGCCAACCTCGCAACGCGGGATCGGTTCACCTGCAGCTACACCTCCGCCAGCAAAATCCGCAAATCCCGCAGATTATTCCCCGTCGGTCCCGTGACAATGGCATCGTCCAGCTTCGCGAAAAACGTGTACGCATCGCTCTCCCGAAAGGCCACCGCGGGATCCAGTCCCGCCGCTCTGGCCCGCTGCACGGTCTCCCCATCCGCTACCGCTCCCGCTGCCGGGCTGTTGCCATCGATCCCGTCTGTACCCGCGCTCAGCACCGTGATTCGGCGTCCCGCAATTTTTGCCGTGACGTCCAGCACGAACGCGGAGTTTCTCCCGCCCACACCGTTGCCGGTCACTGGCGAACTTAATTCCCCATCCGCAATAATCGCCACGCGCTTCCCGGCATTTATTCGCTGCCATTCTTCCAGTTGCGCAAGAAGCGCATCCGCCGCCTTCGCCACCGGCCAGTCGTCCGTGGAATTGTCGCAGCGTGTCGTATAGCCACAAGCCTCCGCGGCGTGGTGCGCCGCGTGAAACAAATCGTCCATGCCCAGCAAAAGCTGAAAGTGCGCGTTGGCAAACGCGGGATCGCCGGCTTTGGGCGTTTCTGGCATTTTCCCTGCATCCAGCCAGCGCACCAGTCGCTCCGGAAATCTCCTCCGCAAATCGTATTGCGCAACGATGCGCACCACATCCGCAATTGTGCTCGGATCGGGCAGCGTGGGGCCGGACGCCAGCGCCGACTCCTTGCCCGCAGGCACATCCGTAACCGCCAGCGTAATTTTCTTCGCCCTTCCGGCAGCGGCCGCCAGTCTCCCGCCCTTCACTGCCGAAAGATGCTTCCGCACCGTGTTCATCGCTTCAATCGGCGCGCCACAGGTCACCAGCGCGCGATGCACCGCCTGCACATCCTCCAACTGCATTTCGCCATAAAGCGGCAGTTCGACCAGCGCGGACCCGCCGCCGGACAACAGGAAAATCACCACGCTCCGCTCGTCGCAACTCTCCAGTAACCGTAATATAGCTTCGGCCGACTTCCAGCTTTCCGCATTGGGAACCGGGTGCCCGCCAACGAAATACTCCATGCCCGGCACGCGCCGCTCCGGCGCAACGGGCGCAACAACAATTCCCGAAACACGCGTTCCAGCGGGCAGGATGCCTTCGAACCCCGTCACCATCGCATGGGCAGCCTTGCCGATCGCCACCACATGCACTTTTGCAGTCTGGGAGAGGTCAATGGCAGCGTCCGGCAGGATCAGCCGCGATCCCTCGCACAGCAACTTTCTTTCCATCACTCCTGGGATATCAATGGACGCCAGTGTCTGCCGGAAAATCCGCCGCGCGATCTCTTTCCCCGTTGCCATCACTGCGCCGCCCGTCGCCTCAGCGCTTCTTCAGCACCGAGGGATTCACCATGTTCGGCGGCATCTGTCCCTGGAAGAGTGAAACCACATTGTTCGCCGCCATCACCGCCATTTTCGTCCGCGTCTCCAGCGATGCTGACGCCAGGTGCGGCGCCAGCACCACATTCGGCCGTTTCAATCCGGGATGAATGAACGGTTCGTTCTCGTACACGTCCAGCGCGGCTCCGGCGATCTTCTTGCTCTCCAGCGCCGCCACCAGCGCCGCCTCATCCACCACCGGCCCGCGCGAAGTGTTGATCAAAAACGTCGTGGGCTTCATCCGAAAAAACTTCGGCGCGTCAAACAACCCGCGCGTTTCCGCCAGCAGCGGCACATGCAGGCTGATGAAGTCCGCTTCCGCCAGCAACGTGTTCATATCCTGAAACGTGGCGCCCACCGGCTTCTCCGCGTCTTCCGGTGCGCGCACTGCATCCGTATAAATCACCTTCATGTTGAAGCCCAGCGCCCGCCGCGCCACGGCCCGGCCGATCCGGCCAAACCCGACAATCCCCAGCGTCTTGCCCCAAATATCCGCGCCGCAAAGCTGGTCGAGGTTCCAGCCTTTCCAGTTTCCGGAGCGCGCCAGTTGTTCGCCCTCGCCAAGCCGTCGCGCCACCGCCATCAGCAGCGTCCACGCAAAATCTGCTGTCGTCTCATCCAGCACGCCGGGCGTATTCGTCGCCACCACGCCCCGCTTTGTGCAGGCCGCCACGTCAATGTTGTCGAAACCCACCGCGACGTTCGCGGCGATGCGCAGCTTCGGCGCCGCGCGCAGCAATCTTTCATCCACCTTTTCCGTCAGCAGGCAAACTAGTCCTTCCTTGTCCTTCACGCGCCGCACCACCTCTTCCCGCGGCGGACGCTCCGCTGGCGTCCAGTATTCCACGTCGCATGTGGCATCCAGTATTTTGCGCGCTTCCTCAAATAGTTCGTGCGAACAATAGACTCTCGGCTTCGGCATCTTTCCCTCTTGATTTTCTGAAGCACTACACTAGCACAGCTCATTCGTGGGCCGGAGTATCTCGTTGCCAGAATGCTGCAAGTCTCACTATAGTGGAAGCGGACGCCACGGACTCGCTCTATGCCCGCCTCATTACTCCGCGAACTGAACTCCTTGCTCGGCTCGTCGAATGTCCTCCACAAAAACGAGGACCTGGTCCTCTACGAGTACGACGGCTCGGTCGAAAAAGCGCGCCCGGACCTGGTCGTATTCCCTCACACCACGGAAGACGTCTCGCGCATCGTCAAGCTCGCAGCGAAATACAACGTGCCCGTTGTCGGCCGCGGCTCGGGAACGGGCCTCTCTGGCGGCGCACTCGCGCGCGGCGGCGGCATCTTGATCGTGTTCGCGCGGATGAACCGTATCCTGGAGCTCGATCTCGAAAATGCCCGCGCCGTTGTCCAGCCCGGCGTGGTGAACCTCGATATCACTCGCGCCGTCGAACACGCTGGTCTCTATTTTGCCCCCGATCCCTCCAGTCAAAAATCCTGCACCATCGGCGGCAATGTGGCCGAAAATGCCGGTGGCCCGCACACGCTGGCCTATGGCGTCACCGTCAACCATGTGACCGCGCTCGAACTGGTGCTTCCCGATGGCGAAATCGTGCGCGTCGGCAGCAAGCACGGCGACACCCCGGGCTACGATCTCTGCGGGCTCTTTGTCGGCAGCGAAGGCACACTGGCCCTCGTCACCGAAATCACCGTCAAACTCACCCGCAAAGCCGAAGCCGTCAAAACCCTGCTGGCCATCTTTGACGCCGTCGACGACGCCTCCAACACCGTCGCTGAAATCACTGCGCGCGGCATCACTCCCGCAGCCTGCGAAATGGTGGACGGCTGGACCCTCTGCGCCATCGAGGACTACATCCACGCCGGTTTTCCGCGCGATAGCGCCGCGATTCTGCTCATCGAAGTCGAAGGCTTGCGCGAAGCCGTCGAAGCCCAGGCCGCGGCCGTCGAAGACGTCTGCCGCACGCATCACGCCCGCGAAGTGCGCATCGCCAAGGACGACTGCGAGCGCGACCTCCTCTGGAAAGGCCGCAAGAACGCTTTTGGCGCGCTGGGACGCCTTGCTCCCAGCAGCTATGTCCTCGACGGTGTCATCCCCCGCTCTAAGCTTCCCCAGGCCCTGCAGCAGATTTCGCAGATCGGCAAAAAATACGGTTTCTCTATTGGCAACATCTTTCACGCCGGCGACGGCAACCTCCATCCCATCGTCCTTTACGACCCGCGCGATCCGCGGCAATTTGAAAACGCCATCGCCGCTTCCCATGAAATCCTCAGCTATTGTGTCGAACTGGGTGGCGCGCTTACCGGCGAACACGGCGTGGGCATGGAAAAAAATGAACTCATGCCGCTGCTCTTCAGCGACGCCGATTTTGACTTGATGCGACGGGTGCATGATGCTTGCAATCCCGATTCCTCGCTGAATCCTGGCAAGATCTTCCCCTTGAGCAAGGGCTGCGGCGAAATTCGCGTGCGCAAGCAGGCAGAGACGCTCCCGGCACACGTATGACCGCTACGGCCAATCTCGCAACCCGGCTTGAAGGCATCCTCGGCGCGCATCGCGTCGTCGCTGCCGAGGCAGAACTGCGCGAGTACGCCATCGATGGCATGGTGCCCGGCGCCATCGTTCACCCCGCCTCCGCGCAGGAAGCAGCGGAAATCGTACGCTTCGCGATCACCGAAAAACTCGCCATCGTCGCCACCGGCTCCCGCAGCAAATTGGACCTGGGCATGCCACCCGCGCGCTATGACATTGCACTCGACATGACCGGGTTGCACGAAATCGCCCACTTCGATCCCGGTGATCTCACGCTTAGCGTTGATGCGGGCATGCCCCTGCGCCATCTCGCGAACGTGCTTTCCGAAAAAGGCCAATTCCTGCCCCTGGCGGTTCCCTGCTATGAAACATCAACGGTGGCCGGTGCGCTTGCGTCCGGCATCGATTCCACCTTGCGCAAACAATACGGCACTGCGCGCGATTTTCTGATTGGCGCGGAGTTTGTTGACGGCCAGGGCGCACCCTGCAAAAGCGGCGGCCGTGTCGTAAAGAATGTCACCGGCTACGACCTGCACAAATTGCTTGTCGGTTCGCTGGGTACGCTCGCTGTCATCACGCGCCTCAATTTCCGCACCTTCACTTTGCCGCAAGCTCGCGGCGGCCATCTCGCGTGCTTCTCAAATCTGGAGGGCGCCTCTTCCTATTGCGACGCCATCGAAAAGTGCGGCCTGCCGCTTGCCAATCTGGAAACACTCAGTCCAGAGATGGTCGCTCTGACTGCCGCAGCTCTGCGCGAAACAAACGCAGAGTTCGCCGGGCATCTGGATCCCGCCAAATGGTGCGTCTGCGCCTCCTTTGAAGGCAGCGAAGCCGTCGTCCCCCGCATCGCCCGCGACCTCCAGAAACTTGCCAGCGAAACCGCCGCAGCCGACAGCGAAATCCTCGACGCGGCCTCCGATGCCCATCTGGGCAGCGTTTCCCGCGAAGCCTTCGACTGGCTCCGCTGGGCTTCTCCCAGCGCCGCTCTCTTCCGCATTGTATTGCCGCAGAGCAAGCCCGGCGATCTCGCTGCCCTTTTGTGCGTCGCCCAAGAATCTTCTCTGCGCAGCGCTTTGCTCGTGCGCGCCGCCGCGATTATCTATTTCGTTTTGCTAGCGGAAACCGAAGACGAATCCGCCCTCCACACCCTCGAAAATGCTGCCGCGGGTGTTTTCTTTCTTGCCGGCGCAGGCCAGGGCCATGCAACGCTCTTGCACGCGCCCCTCAAACTCAAATCACGCGTAAATGTCTGGGGCCCGAAGCGCGCCGACCTTGGCATGATGCAGCGCGTGAAGCACTCTTTCGATCCGCAGAGCATTTTCGCGCCCGGCCGTTTTGTGGGAGGAATTTGAGAAGTGGGCACGCCGCAAAACATTCCCGGCGCGGTTCCTGTTTACGAGGATTTTGCGCGCTGCGTCCACTGCGGCCTGTGCTTGAACAACTGTCCGACCTATCGCCTCTGGCATCTCGAAGGCGATTCGCCCCGCGGCCGCATCCGCCAGATGATTCTGGTAGGCAACGGCGAATTACCGCTCTCCGAAGGTTTCGTCGGCCACATTGATAAGTGCCTCGATTGCCGCGCCTGCGAAACCGCCTGCCCCTCCGGCGTGGAATACGGCAAGCTCGTCGAACACGCCCGCGCCCGCATTGAAAACGAGTACCAGCGTCCGCTCTTCACGCGTTTCGCACGTAACATCGTTTTTAAGCGCCTGCTTCCCTACCCCAGCCGCATCGCCTTCGCCGCCAGATTGCTCCGCTTCTACCAGCGCTCCGGCTTGCAGTCGCTCGCCCGCGCCACCGGCATCCTGAAATTGCTCGGCCTCGCCGAGCGCGAGAAACTCCTGCCCCGCATCGACGATCATTTTTTTTTCGGCGAGCTCGGCAAGACTTTCCCCGCGCAAGGCACCCGCCGCGCCCGCGTCGCTTTCTTCGCCGGATGCATCGCAAACGTCACCTTCACAAAACTCAATGAAGCCACCATCCGCATCCTCACTGCCAATGGCTGCGAAGTCGTCGTCCCCAGCGAGCAGTTCTGCTGCGGCGCGCTTGCCGCGCATGCCGGTGTGCGCGAAACGGCTCGCCAACTCGCCCGCAAAAACATCGCCGCGTTCGCCGGCGGCCAGTTCGACGCCATCCTCACCAACGCCGCCGGTTGTGGTTCCACGCTCAAGGAATACGATCACCTCTTCTCCGCCAACGAGCCGGAGCATGCCGCCGCCGTCGTCTTCAGCAAAAACATGCGCGACGTCACTGAATTCCTCGCCACCCTTGGCCTTGTCGCCACGCTCAAGGAAACCCGCTTGCGCGTCACCTATCAGGACTCTTGCCACCTCCTGCACGGCCAAAAAGTCCGCGAGGCCCCGCGCCAGTTGCTACGCGCGATTCCCGGCATCGAGTTCGTGGAATTGCCCTACTCGGACATCTGCTGCGGTTCCGCGGGCGTTTACAACGTAACGCAAACCGAAGCCGCCCTGGATTTACTAAAGGAAAAGATGGACTACGCGAAGGCCACACGCGCGGCGACGATCGTCACCGCCAATCCTGGCTGCCTGTTGCAACTCCGCGCCGGCGCCGAAATCCACAAAACCGGCCAAAACGTCGTGCACGTCGTGGAACTCCTGGATAGCGCCCTCAAACAACAAGTCATCCCATAAACGGTTTCCGTCAGGGCACGGCTTTTTACCCAGACCGCAGCGAAGGGCACAGCTTGCGGAAACACTCCGCAGTTTAGGGCGTCGGAGATTTAGCTCTAACATTAAGTGCTTGGCTATCATTGGGCTTTAGCCCCTGAGGAAATGGTTTTAAGCCTTTTTCTGCAGCTTCTTCAGCCGTGCCGAAATGCTTCGTCGCCTCATTCCGAACGGAGTCCGCGAAGTGAGGAATCACTCTTTCATTCTTTCATTCTTTCACTCTTTCACTCTTTCACTCTTTCACTCTTTCACTCTTCCACTCTTTCACTCTTCCACTCTTCCACTCTTTCACTCTTCCTCCACCCTCCCGGCACGGAAACGCCCTCTCTGCCGGGAAGGGGGCCACAGCAGAAAGGGCGCGCCGTCTTCAGGAGAGAAGATCGTCAGCTAAAAGTTAAAGGATCATTCACTCGGCGGCGGCGGTGGCATGTCCGCCGGGGCCGCGCCAGGTCCGCCTTTATGATTCATCTTGCCCCGTCCGCGGACGCCGCCCTGCTTCACCGTGTAATCCGAAGGCACGGCAAACAACGCAGCGGCAGGTTCTTGTTTCTGAATATTGGTGACCGTATAGGTCGTTTCTCCGAACAGCGGATCGTTCCGCACCGTCTTGATCACCATTTGCAGGTCCGGCGAATACCAGCGTTCGTTGGTAATGACGATCGGCTTGGCGTTCCCCTCCTGGCCCGCGGGAATCGTCTTCGTGAATCGTGTTCCCTGTGCGCTGATGCCATTGATCGTTTGCACGCCCAGGTCTTCCTTCTTCAAGCTTCCGTTGGCAATTTCCGCCTGCATCCGCGCATTGAACTTGCCCTGCAGGTCAGCGGAATGCTTACGTCCGCCCGGCGGTACCCGCAGCTTTTCCGCCACCTTCGTATCCTGATGGAGCACAAATGCCGTCCCCGCCACTGGATCGTAAATCCTCACAAACGTGCGCGACGCTCCCGTTGCGGCCAGCGGCCCCACGCCAGTCAACGTCGTTTCCCGCCGCGTGCGTCCCTGGCTGTCGCGGAACACGTTGGCCTGCACCTTGCGGCTGATGGTGTTGCCATCGGCTAGGGTCTGCCGTGTTTCCGTAATCGCCACCGCGCTGTACGGCGCGCCCGTCACCACTTTGCCGGGGTGCATTTCGCCGAAGCCCAGAATCTCCATCCGAGGCCCGAGAGGCCCCTCCGGCCCGCCCTCCTGCCCCATTGCATCGGGAGGAGGTGCGCCAGCCGGTGGCTCTTGCGCGCGCAACGCACCAGCGCTCACCAGGAGCGCTCCGCATAGCAGGCTCAACATCCACTCACTCTTCCTCATTGCTTCTCCTCTTCTCTCCCAAGCTGCGGCAATCCTGCCGCAGCAAAATCAGTTCGTGTTTTGCGCCAATCGCAACGCCTGCGGCTGCCCGTCATCACCCACCAGCAGGTCCACTTGTATCAAGTCCGCCGCGCGTTCCTCGTTTACCGTCAGCCCCAGTGCGCTCAGGGCTCCACGCTGCATCTGTACGCGCACGACCGTGGCGTCCTCCAGCATGCCGGGAAAACTTCCGGGCAACAGCGTGAACTCGCCGGCATCGTTCGCAGCGACTATCGTTTCTCCCAGCTCCGGTCCTGCCGGCGTCGTCTTATTCGTGTTTACGCCCTGCGCGGAATTGACGGCGGACGGCGTGCTTCCCTTCCCATTCTCATGCCGCCAGTTGACCCAACTGACCGCCGCCAAAACCACCGTGGCTGCCGCCAGCGTCCAGCCCGCAAACACAGCAGCCCGCTGCGCCTTCTCGGTCTTGTGCCGCGTCCGGAACTCCTGCCGCAGCCGCATCTCTACACGCGAGGGAGCCTCTGCGTCTTGCGTTTCGGCGCCCACCGCGTGCAAATCCGCCCGCAACGTCTGCCAGTTCTCATGCAACGCCGCACAGCGCGGGCATGATCGCAAATGTTCCCGCGCGGCTTTATGCGCCGGAACGGCTTGCTGGAGACTTTCCAGGTCCAATCCTGCCAGTTCAAATTCTTCGCACGTCATTGCTGCTTCTCCTGCCGATCTCTCATCGGCTCGCGCCCGCGCGCTTCGGTGCGTCCCGCAGCATCTCCAGCTTCGCCAGCAGGAGCGCCCGCCCGCGGTGCAGCCGCGAACGAATCGTGCCCACCGGGCAATCCAGCAGCCGCGCCGCCTCTTCGTAACTTAATTCTTCCAACCCGCACAGCACCACCGCTTCACGAAACTCCACGGGCAGCTTCAGTACCGCTGCGCGAACCTGTTCCCGCCGCTCGCCAACTTCCGCCCATTCGGCCGGTGTCAGCGATTCAGATGCCATGCCTCGCTGCCCAATGCCGTCTTCGTCGATCTGTTCGTGCAGCGACTCCCGCGGCGTGCGCTCCAGATGCTTCAGCACGCGATTTCGCGTAATGCCATACAGGAACGACCGCAACGCGCCCCGCTCCGGATCGAACTTTTTCGGCTCTCGAATCAGGGTCATGAACGCGTCCTGCACAATCTCCTCGGCAGCCCATACGTTCCCCGACATCCGTAGGGCAAACCGATAGAGCGGGGCCTGGTGGCGGCGATACAGCTCCGTAAAGGCCTCTTCATCGCCCTTGGCCGAGCGGCGCAGCAATACGTCGTCCCGTTCCTGTGCCTCGATGTGCATCTCTCCTGGTGCGACGCCCGGCTTACATTACATACTTCCCGCGCCACATAAAAAAGTTCCCCGGCCCCGGGCAGTTGTCCAACTCCTTTGCATTCAATTCCTTAGCAGTGGTCGAGCACCGCTCGACCCCATCTCGCCAAGATGTAAACTTTCTGGTCATCCCGGCCGGAGGCCCGCGCCGTTTGCGGGCCGGAGCCGAGGGATCGCGGCTGGATCGTGGCTTGCGACTAACCCTCCGGCCTCAAAGCGCGAATAAGACAAGATTGTCATTCAGAGCATTAAACTCTTGTCATTCCGAGCGGAGCGAGGAATCTGCTTTTCTCAAAATACAAAATGCGAGGATCTTACTTCGCGTGCGCCTTCCCTGGCCGAAACATTTTCGCGGCAATCCGCGCAACCGCGCGCCGCGGCACCAGTCGTTGCATTTGCGCGCCCCAATAATTGCCCATGCCAGAGATGACGTAGCTCTTCCCCTCTGCCAGCGATTGCAATCCCGTGCGTGCCACCTTCTCTGCCGTTTCTTGTGCATACTTCGCGGTGAACTTCTCCTGTCCCGCCACGACGTGAAATTCCGATTCCGTCGAACCCGGGCACAACGCGCAAACGCGTATGCCGTAGGGCTTCATCTCTTCCGCCAGGCCCTCGGCCAACAGAAGATCGAAAGCCTTCGTCGCCGCGTACGTCGAAATGTACGGCACCGCCTGAAACGATGCCGTTGACGCCAGAATCAGCACATCGCCTCTCCGCCGCGCCACCATGTCCGCAAGATACAGCCGCGTCAGGTGCACCACCGCCGCGCAATTCACCTGCACCATATCCAGCAACCGCTGCGTTTCCACCGCTGTGAGTTCGCCATATTGCCCAAAGCCCGCGTTATTGATCAGCAGGTCGATCTCGATGCCCTGTTGCTTTGTGAAATCGTAAATTTCTTGCGGCGCTTCCGGGCGCGCCAAATCGGCGGTGAAAACTTCCGTCCGAATGCCGTGGCTCTTTTGCAAACTTTGCGAGAGTTCCTCCAACCGCTCGCGGCGTCGCGCCGTCAGCACCAGATGTGCGCCTCCCGCTGCCAGTTGCTTCGCCAGCGCCACACCAATCCCCGAACTCCCGCCGGTAACTAACGCCCACTTCCCCTTCCATTCCTGATTCATGAGTTCCCTTCGGATGGATTGCCATTCGGCGGTTCGTTCTTGTTGAATCTCCGCACCGAATCCTTCAGGCGATTGCCTTCGTGCTTCATGCGCTCCATCAGCCGCCGCGCCCACACAAATTCTGCCGCCAGCAAGGTGAGCCCCAGAAAAATCACCAGCCAGCCCGGACCCGGCGTGAAAAACATGATGACACCTATCAAAAGGAGGGTGAAACCCGCAAGGATGCGAAAAAACCGGCGAATTTGCTCGATGCTGCGAAAGATCATGGGGCCTCTTGGGCGGAGGGGCGGGAGCACCTATTGTGCGGTCTAATCCGCCATCAGGCAAGGCCCCTCAGAATCGTTGGGACGCCCGCGGCTCGTAAATGGCTGCCCCGTATTCTAAGTCCCTGCCCCTACCTGTGTCCGAGCGCCGGTTCGTCCGCCTAGGGGTCGCGCACTGCTCGACCCCATCTCGGCAAGGCGCAAAACTTTTGTCATTCCGATCCCGCAAAGCGGGAGAGAAATCTGCTATCCTCGGCGGTCTGTGGTTTTGCAGCGCCCGGCTTTCAGATCGGCTCTTGCTATTTTCTTTCTTATGCAGGGCTCGCCTCATTACGCTGAACATTTAGGTTTGGCGAAAATTCTGGCGGAGAGGGTGGGATTCGAACCCACGGTAGGGGTTAACCTACACACGCTTTCCAAGCGTGCGCCTTAAACCGCTCGGCCACCTCTCCACTCATCAGCTCAACCTTTCTACTTTAGCAGAAATGGCGACCAGGGCAAAAAGCCGTGTCGCCGTTCTGCCTGCCGCTGCCCCAATTCGGTGCAACCCGCAAATCGCCAACGCACTGCGAAGATTATTCCCCTCCCCGCGGGCTTTTTCCTTCGCGCCCTCTCAAGTACACTAGTAAAGATGTGTTCCTGTTCCGGGGTCGTCTAATTGGTAGGACACCAGCCTTTGGAGCTGGTTATTCTGGTTCGAGTCCAGGCCCCGGAGCCATCTTTTCTTCTAGAACCCTCCTTACTGTGCTCAAGAGTTTCGCTTTGGAGTGCGGCGGTTCGCCGCCGCTTTTACGCCTGCATGCCCCGCCAACAAACCATAGTTCTTCCACCGACCATGCCCAAGCCACACTCGCTTCCACGCCAACCTCCAGGGTACCTCATCGATTTTCTCTCCTTCGCTGCTACTCTCTTACCCGGCAACCTGGGAACTCCCATCATGTAAGAACAGCTTCAGGAACCTTCTTCCGAAATGGAATTTGTGAACAAGACCTGCCGCAGTTACAGGTATGGCCCGCCGCTCTATCTGGTGGCCACGCTCGCCGCACTTGTGGATGCGCGGCTTTCACTGGCAATTTGTACGGGATTGTGGATCTTCTGGGCTACCACCATCACCAAAAACACCACGGCTTGAAAGACCGAGAAGGCACTTCGCAGGTTAGGGGGTCGGAGCTTTCTTTAGGAGGCCGGGGCTTTAGCCCCTAAAGAGAGTCTTTCCTGAATTTTCCCGCAGCCTGTTGTCCATGCGGGCTTACTTGTACGTCGCCACCAGTTCGCCGTTTTCGATGTGCAAGTCCGAAATGTCCGGCGGCAAGCGCAGCTTTTCGCGGTTCTCGGGAGACTCCATCAGCCGCTGCACCGCCGATTCCAGCGTGGATTGTGGAATCGGCAGCGAGCCGATCTGCCCGCTCACCGGCTGAAATTGCAGGTACCCATTCGTCGCGCCCAACTTGCCCTCAAGCTCCAGCGTCATGTCCTTGCCGTGAACATCGAACACCACGTACGCCTTCACGCGATCGTCCGCCATCGTCACTTTGACGTCGCGCACCGAGGAACGCATCTTCTCGACATCCTCCGGTGTTGGTGAGCCCGGCCCTCCGGGCGTCGGCGCCGGCGTAACGCTCGCCGCCGGCTGATCCCCCTTCAGGTCAAGATGCGAAGCCAGGTACGAGTTCAGTTCCGTTTCATCCAGGCGCACGGTGGCCTGCTGGCCTTGCGCCACGCTTTGCTCCACTTGTGCGAATTTCTCTTCCGCGCGCGCCGCAGCCTGCGGCGTAGCCTCCACCAGCGGTGGCGGCGATTTGTGCAGCAGCAGAATCAGTGTGATCAAGGCCGCCAGATAGGTGGTCCACCGAAAGATCCGAAACGCCCAGCGCAACACGCTGGTCTTTGGCCGGGCATGCGTCGCGGGACTGGGTAGATTCGCGGTGCTCATGGCTCTTGCCTCACTTCCAACGGCCACACTTCTCCACAGGGCTTTCTTTATTTTAACCCTAGCCCTGTGCAGAAGTTGCGGCAATCCGCCTGCTCCATGATGCGGCTAATGCGGCACCTGTTCTTACGGCCCGCCTATGGGATACTTTCCAAATCCCGCTGCGGGAGTTCCCATGGCCACTCACGCGCCCATCGCCCCCCGGCATCTCGAAGGCGAAGCCAACCTTTAGGTATTGCAGGTCCTGAGTCGCATCGGAAAAGAGAAGTCAAAACCCACATCTATAAGGCGGGCGCCGGTGTCAAGACTCGGTTTGGCACAGACAGATATGAGAGCGCGCGAGCGGGGTGTGCAGCGCGCGTGTCGGCCGTCATTTGCATGGCAAGGATAGCAGAACGAGCCACAACCCGATGGTCAGAGCGGCCAGCCATGCCACGTGAAACCGGTCGGCTTTGCTCATTTTAAGCCACCGCGATGATGCTTGGGCAAAATCCTGCGGCAGAACTGCGACCCCGGGAATGAGCACGCCACTCTCAAATAGTTTCAGGTGGCGCTCGATCTTTCGCATGACCTCCATCGCTTTGTCGGACTCTCCCCGCTGGTTGCGGATGAAGATGGAAGTCGAGAACCACAGAATGACAGTCACTAACCAGATCGTGCACTTCAATTTTGTATCCAAGTGTCCCGGCGCAACAACTCCTGCCGCAATCGCCAGCAGGCCAGCCATCGAAAAGGTGAATGCATTGAAAATGCTCTGACGGTGTTGGGCGGCTTCGGCACGTTGCCCATCATATACTGCGAGCAACAATTCCTGATTTGGCAGTGGATCAGTCATTGGGATTCGATGCGGCTAACGTAGAAAGCTGAGCTACCGCCGACCTGCGACGTGAACTGCGACAGCGGATCTGGATGCGCCAACGGCGGTTGGCTCCGGTGACTTGTTACGTGCCGTATGCCTCCTACTTGTAAGGATATTCTGGGTCATCCAGTGTGCCAACAACGACGTGCTTCTTTGTCACCTCGGTGCTCTCTAAAATACTGTCTGCTGCTTCCTGCAACTCCTGACTCATGGCTTTTAGATTGACCAGCTCCTTCCGAAGAGCATCTACCTCATGCTCCAAGTCTCGAGTCGAACGCCGGTAGTAAACGTGCGCAATAATCAGCGACGTTAGCGTTCCGAGGATGGCACCAAGAATGATTTCAAACATATCAAAGCTCCCAAGGCACCTAACAATAATTAGGCTGATCCGCATAGGATGCGGAGTTCTGGTTTCCTGCCCGTATAACACGCTTTGTGGTTTCTTTCCGAACGGTGGGCGGCCCAGTCGGGAATTGGGATATTTGGTTTGGGTGCGCACATCGCTGGCTAGGATACCACTGCAAGAATTCACCGTGAAGTAGAACGGTGTGTCCCAGCGAACGACGGACGCAAGAGACGCGGGTGCTCCTCGATAAGAGCGAAGGCCGCCGAGGATCTCTCCGCCCTTAGAACCCGCGGCGTCCCTTTTACCTGCCCCCACGCCTCACTGCCTCTCTCAACCGTTCCAGGCCAACCCTCTTGCCACCTCTCGGAAGCTGCGACACACTAGTTGCGCTTTCGGACTCGCCGCCGCCAAGCCCACGATGGGGTACGTTCATGCGAATCTCTTCCGTAGCTCGATTTCTTTCTTCGCTATTCCTCTGCTCGATTTGCTGCGCGCAGCAGAATCCCCCCGCGCCGCAGTCGCCCGCGCAAACCGCGCCAGCCGCACAGCCCGCTCCGAAAACGCGCCCCCGCATCGGTGTTGCTCTCGAAGGAGGCGGCGCGCTCGGCCTCGCCCACATCGGCGTCCTGAAATGGTTTGAAGAGCATCACGTCCCCGTGGATTACATCGCGGGCACCAGCATGGGTGGCCTGGTGGGTGGCCTCTACGCCACCGGCAAGTCTGCCGACGACCTGAAAAGTATCGTCCAAAATGCCGATTGGCCCCTGCTCCTCGGTGGCGGCACGCCGTATCACGACCTGGCCTTCCGCCGCAAGGAAGACGCGCGCGCTGTTCCCAACACCATCCAAATAGGGCTAAAGAATGGCCCGACGCTGCCGCCCGGTCTCAACAACGGCGAGCAGATCAATCTTCTGATTGACCGTGACACCCTCGCCTATTCCGAGTTGTCTTCTTTCAACGATCTGCCCATTCCCTTTCGCTGTGTTTCCACCGAGCTCGTTTCCGGCAAGCCCTTCATCTTCCAGGATGGCTCGCTCTCCGACGCCCTGCGCGCCACCATTTCCATCCCCGGAGTCTTCGCCCCCGTGCGCCGCGGCGATCAGATCTTCGTTGATGGCGGCCTGGTCAACAATCTTCCCACCGATGTTGCCCGCAATATGGGCGCGGATGTAGTCATCGCCATCCATCTCCAGATTTCCAAGACCGCCGCGAAGGAAATTCAGTCGGCCTTCAGCGTGCTCGGGCGTTCCGTGGAGCTTGTCATTGCAGAAACGGAAATCCGCGGCATGGCCGGGGCGGATCTGATCGTGCGCGCCCATGTCGAGGACTTCGACACCACGGACTACGAAAAGGCCGCAGCCCTGATCCAGCGCGGCTACGATGCCGCCACCGAAAAAGCCCAGATTCTCAAAACCTACGCGCTGAGCGATCCGGACTGGGCCGAATACCAGCGGCAGATACAGTCGCGCCGCCGCACCACCATCGGCACCCCGCAATTTGTGCGTGTCGAGGGCGTCGGCCCCGAACACGACAAGAACATCCAGGACTTTCTCCGCTCGTTCGTAGGCAAACCAGTCAGCACGCCGCAACTCGATGAGTACCTCACTCGCCTGACGGGGCTGGGGCGCTATGACAGCGTCACCTACGGCATGATTCGCGAAAATGGCCAGGATGGTCTGCTGGTTCGCGTGCACGAAAAAACCTACGCGCCGCCGCTGCTTCAGCCTTCCTTTTCACTCGATGGTTCCGAGCCCGATGACGTCACCTTCACCCTGGGCTCTCGCTTCACCTTCATGGATGTCGCTGGAGAGCGCTCCGAATGGCGCACCGATCTGCAGTTTGGCGCCACCTACGGCATCGCCACGGAGCTCTACCGGCCGTTTCTGCCGCTCAGCCGCTGGTTCTTCGCCCCCAACCTGAACGCCAGCCAGAACACCTTCCTGATCTATCGGAAGCACGATCCTCTCGCCGATTACCGCCAGGATCAGGTCGCCTCAGGAATTGATTTGGGCTACAGCTTTAATCGCTTCAGCGAACTCCGCGTCGGCTATAGCGTCGGCTACTACGACGCCTACCTGCGTCTCGGTACGCCGGAATTTGCTCCGACCAGCGGTGGCGTCGCCGCTTTGAAAGTGCGCTATATCCTCGACCATACCAACGAATCTGTCATCCCCACCAAGGGCTATTACATCCAGTCCCTATTCCATTTTTATAATGACTATCCTGGCGCCACGGAGAATTTCCCCACCCTGCAAGTTACCCTGAATGGATTCCAGCCGGTATCTTCCCAGGGTTCCCTCTTTCTCACTGCAAGCGGCGGCACGACCTTTGGCTTTCGCCAAATCGGTTCGCCGCCGCCCTTTTTTCTCGGCGGCCCTGGCCGGTTGAGCGCCTATGGCCTGAATGAGTTGTTTGGCAACCAGTATTTCCTCGCGCGGGGCGGCTATCTCCACAAGGTCTTCACCCTCCCGACGTTCGTCGGCAAGCAGGTCTATTTCACGGGCGGGGGCGAATTTGGCAAAATCTATGGCGATCCCAACCCCGTGCCCAGGTTCTCCGCCGACATCGTCGGGGGATTCATCGGCGAAACAGCCCTCGGCCCTGTCTTCGTTGGCGGCAGCATTGGCGATTCCGGTCACTACAAATGGTTCTTCCAACTCGGCCGCATTTTCTAGCCGGGCGCTGAGAAGCAATAGCAATAATTCTTTGTCATCTCGTCTGCAGCCTCGGATTTCAGGCTAATTTGGAGTGCGGCGGCTCGCCGCCGCTTTTACGGCCGCACGGCCCGCCGACATACCCTAATCCGGAGAGCCGAAACTAGCCAATTACAGGCAAGAGCATCTACTTTTGTTTCAATCCATTCTCGCGGGAGAATCCATCTTCGCCGAAGTTGCATCTTCCCACGTCATCTACCACTCAAATCTGTCATCCCGATCGGCGGCCCGCGGCTTCTGCCGACTGCAGTGGAGGGATCGCGGCACGATCCCCCGCGATCGAATCTCCCGCCTTATTCATTCATCCTCCATTAACAATTCCCACGTATAAACGTGTGCCTGTTCTCGCGCCCTAGTGCGCACATTCTTCTTTCGGGGAAGGACACACATGGCCGCAGCGTCCGCATCAACCGTAATGGAAGCAAAACTCAGCCGCGGTCCCAGCCGCATTGGCACGCTGGTCTTCGGCGTGGTGTTTCTCTCCGGGTTGATCTTCATCGGGTATAGCATCGCTCGCGACCTCGGAAACATCGAACTGGGCTCCGCCTGGCCTTACCACCTGTTTCAAACCCGAACGCCTCGGTGTCCCAATTTGTAACATCACTGTTACCAATCATTCATATAATTATCCCATTGACAAACATCCTTCTCCTGCCCCATCCTCCCTCTGAAGCGATTCTCGTCGCATCTCCTCTTCTTTCCAAAAGAAGAGCCCCACTTGCGACCCAAGGACGTGTCGCGGTCGACCCGCTGGGCTCGCGCAAATTGTCGCTTTGCCTCCGGTCGCTCCTCCCTTCCGCCGACCGTTCACTCGCTTCAACGCCACTCGGCCGGATCTTTCCGGCTCTCATTGGAGGAATACATGTCCAGTAAGGTCACCACGCTTCAAGCACCGCCGGCAACGGATAAAGCCATTTGCACCGCCCCTCATCCCTCGGAACAACAGATCGCTTTCCGCGCCCACCAGATCTTCCTCGAACGCGGCGCGACGCCAGGCCTCGAGCTCGACGACTGGCTGCAAGCCGAACGGGAACTCAAAGCCGCCACTGCCAAACCGCACGATTCGCCAAGGCCATCCGCCCCATCCAGGCCGCCGCTCCCAAATCCCCGTCCCTCCAGGTGATGTTTAACGCCGCCTGACTCGGTCGTCTACGTGGTGCGATGGTCCGTCCTGCGCCGCACCGCATCAGGCGTTCCGGTCAATTTCTTCCGCGCCCTCCGCGCGTCGCTCCCTTTAAGGAACACCATGAAGCCCATCGCCACATTCAAAGTTCGCCCCTCCCTGCCAGACGTCTTGAAGCCCCTCCTGCAAATCGCCTACAACCTCCGCTGGAGTTGGGATCACGCCGCCATCGATCTCTTCCGCCGCTTCGATCGCGATCTCTGGGAGACCGCCGGCCACAATCCTGTCCGTGTGCTGGGCAGCATCGATCAATCCCTCCTCGAAGCCGCCGCCAAGGACGATTCCCTCCTCGCACACCTCCACGGCGTCTCCAAAAGCCTGGACGCCTATCTCTCCGGCCTGGGTTCCTGGTATCAGCGCGAACACGCCGAAAACAAGGATCTCCTCGTCGCTTATTTCTCTCTCGAATTTGGCGTCACCGAATGCCTCCCCATTTTTGCTGGGGGACTCGGCGTTCTCGCCGGCGATCATCTGAAAGCCGCCAGCGACCTCGGCCTTCCTCTCGTCGGTGTGGGCCTTCTCTATCAGGAAGGCTATTTTCGCCAGTATCTCAATGCCGCCGGCTGGCAGCAGGAAGCCCGCGAAGAAAACGACTTCCACGTCCTCCCCATCGAATTCGTTCCTAACGTGCAGGTCCACGTCACGCTTCCGGATGGCGCAGTCACCGCCCGCGTTTGGCGCGCCGCCGTCGGCCGCATTCAGCTCTATCTCCTCGATACCAATCTCCCCGCCAATCGTCCCGAGCACCGCTCCATCACCGCGCAACTCTACGGCGGTGACCTGGAAATGCGTATCAAACAGGAAATTCTTCTCGGCATCGGCGGCGTTCGCGTTCTCGAAGCTCTAGGCCTTCGCCCCACCGTCTATCACATGAACGAAGGCCATTCCGCCTTCCTCGCTCTCGAACGCATCCGCTCGCTGATGGAATCGCAGCAACTCAGCTTCGCCGAGGCCGCCGTTCTCGCTTCCTCCAGCCTGGTCTTTACCACCCACACGCCCGTGCCCGCCGGCCACGACTATTTCCCCGCTGGCCTCATGGATCACTACTTCTCCGCCTTCTATCCGCGTCTCGGCATCAGCCGTCGCGAGTTTCTCGCTCTCGGCCGTCAGGACGCCGCCAACGACAACGAGGATTTCTGCATGACCGTCCTGGCCCTGCGCCTCGCTGCCTTCAGCAATGCTGTCAGCAAGCTCCACGGCGCCGTCAGCCGCCGCATGTGGAACTCCATCTGGCGCGGCCTGCCCGAATCCGAGGTCCCTATCGGCCACGTCACCAACGGTGTCCACTTCCGCAGTTGGGTTTCTCTCGAGATGAATCAGCTTTACGATCGCTATCTCGGCCCCAAGTGGCGCGAAGAACCCGCCGACGCCAAACTCTGGCAGCGCACCGAATCCATTCCCGCCGGTGAACTTTGGCGCACCCACGAACGCCGCCGGGAGCGTCTCGTCGCCTTCACACGCCGCCGCTTGCAAGTTCAACTTAAGAATCGCGGCGCTTCACAATCCGCCATCGACGAAGCCGAGGAAGTTCTCTCTCCTGACGCCCTCACCATCGGCTTCGCCCGCCGCTTTGCCACCTACAAGCGCGCCACGCTGCTCCTGCGCGATCCCGAACGCCTCGCGCGCATCCTCAACGACCCCCAACACCCCGTGCAGATCATCTATGCCGGCAAAGCCCATCCTCGCGATCAGTACGGCAAGGAACTCATCAAAACCATCATCGATCTCGCCGCCCGCCCCGAATTTCGCCGCAAGCTCGTCTTCCTCGAGGACTACGACGTCGCCATCGCCCGCTACATGGTTCAGGGTTGCGACGTCTGGCTCAACACGCCTCTGCGGCCTCAGGAAGCCAGCGGCACCAGCGGCATGAAAGCCCAGGCCAATGGCGCTTTAAACGTCAGCACGCTTGATGGTTGGTGGGATGAAGCCTGGCAGATTGGTCTCGACACCGGCGCCGAAGTCGGCTGGGCCATCGGCAAAGGCGAGCCGTACCAGGATCCCGGCTATCAGGATCAAGTCGAAGCCGAAGCTCTCTACCAACTCCTCGAACGCGAAATCGTTCCCGCCTTCTACGAACGCCGCGCCGACGGCTTGCCCCGCAAGTGGATCGACCGCATGAAGACTTCCATCATGCGCCTCTGCCCCGAATTCAACATGCATCGCATGGTCATCCAGTACGCCAATGAATACTATCTCTCCGCGCACCGCCGCCATCTTCGCTTGCAGGCCGACAATGCTTCCCATGCCCGGGATCTGGCCGCCTGGCGCGCCCGCATCGAAGCCGCATGGCCTCGCCTGGCAGTGAAGGACGTTTCCAGCGATCTTGGCGAAGTCAATCTCGACAACGAGCTCAAAATCTCCGCGCGCGTTTTCCTCGATGCGCTTACTCCCGAGGATGTCTCCGTCCAAATCCTCACCGGCCGCGTGGACGCGCGCGGCGAAATCATAAGCCCGGAAATCACCGCTATGGAAAGTTTTGAAAACGAAGGCAACGGTTGCTACGGCTTTCATGCCTCCTTGCAGACCACAAAGAGCGGCTTCTTCGGCTGCGCCATCCGCATCCTCCCCAATCACCCCGACGCCGTCACTCCCTTCATGCCCTTGCTCATCACCTGGGCCTCCGAATCCAGCGTCGCCTCACCCGAGCTCGCCTTCAAATGACTCTTCCAGCCCTCCGCCCTCTGTGGCACAGTCACTCCTGACTGTGCTCTTGGGTTTTTTCGTAGCGGCCACCTTCTGAGGCGGGCGCCTGTGCTCTTGGGTTTGTAGTGGCTGGTCCCGCCTAGCGGGGCCGGTTCTTGGGTTATCCCTTCACTCGCAACAAGGTTCTCCGCGCAGTCCACTTCAGCGCCGCAGGCGCGCCACAAACGGCCGGCCCGGATCATAGCGGCTAACGCACCTCAGAATCGCTGCAGCTCTTCGCCGTCTCTCATGGTGAGAGGAGGCAATGCTTTACGAGTCTTGAGGGGTTTCTGTTGTTGCCGTTGGGACTACTTCAGCAGGGACTGCCGTTGTCTCGATCATTTCGGGAGGCGGAGCAGGCACTGGCGTCACGGGAACCGGCGCCGCATGCAACTCGGCGTAGTTTTCGTACCACAGCACCGTTGCCGCGCGTTGCCAAAGGCGGATGCCGACCATCACCAAGGTGACGCCTTCCAACAGCAGCCAACTGCGGCCAAACGATTTGTGCGGAATGTTCAGCCACAGTTTCCAGCCTACTACGGCCACCATCGCGCAAACGAGAGTGGTCGCCAGGTAGATGGAGAGCAAGCGCGGCAAGTTGCGCACAGCCAACACGAACGACCGGCAACTCAGCTTGAACATCCCCCGCACGCGGTCGATTACCGTGCGTGCCTGGGCAACGTCGAACCACGCGCGCACAAATAGCGCTAGCACCAGGCATAGCGACGCGCCAACCACTTGCACCCAGAACCCTTGCATCTCGCGCGGAGCGTCGGAAGCCATCTTGCCCGAGACGCTCCCTACCCACGCGAGAAGCGCAAATACAATCCCGATCGGAATGATGGAGCAGAGCAGCAGGCGCACCATTCGCCAGAAAAACTCGCCGCAGGACTCGAAGAATTGCCCGCGAGTGAGCTTGCGGTCTTCGCGATAAACCGCAAGGATCCCGCCAGCCAAAAAGATCATATAGAAGAGGAAGATCACCCCAACCACCGCGGAGCCGGCCACCCACGGGGCCAAGGAAACCTCAGGCTTGCTGAGCAGTTCTATGAACACCGTCGCATCAAAGTGCCGGCTCAACTCCCCTGCGTAGAGACTTCTGCCCATCGCGGAGTGGAGCACGATGCCAGGTGCAATGGACGCAAAAAATCCCAGCAGCAGGTTGACGAAGAAAATCCACCAAACCAGCCGCTGGTGCCGCCAAACCAGGAAAAAACCATCTCGTATCGGTCGCCTCATCATCGCTCCTCAGGCCAGCCACGCCAGCAACTGGGCAAACCACTGCGTCAACAACATCCAATAACCGGCGATCTTTCTGGTTGCAGGTCTGTCGGGATAGCTCAGCCAGCTATTGTTGAACCGGTCGCGATCGAGCAGAATCGCGTGGTCCGGATCGATTTCCGCGGAAAGCAGCTTCGCTTTTTTCTGCCAGGTGTAGCGCTGCCAGCGATCCTGGCCGTCCCAATATTCCCGAATCGTTTCCCCGTTGTCGAACTTCACTTCCAGAGTGACCGGGAAGATGAAGTCTCCTCTACGGTGCACCACCACGCTGGAAATATATTCGGTTTCGCCCTTCTTCTCTTTTTTCGGTGCGTTTTTGTTGGCCCAATCGGCACGCTCGCTGCCGGCGCTCAGGATGCGGTAGTCCAGCACCTGCGTTCCGCGCGCCGCCTGATTCCAATACCAGTCCAGATTCTGCCCTGCGACTTCATTCACCGTGTTCATGAAATCGTCCGCCGTGGGATGCTTGAAGCGATAGCGCTCGAAGTACACGTGCTGCGCCTCGCGCACCTTTTGCTCTCCAATAATGTGTTCCAGCGTGAGCAGCACGAGGGTCGTCTTGCTGTAGGTGATCCCGCCATAAGAATTGAAGTCCAGAAATTGCCAGCCGCGCCGCGTCATCGGATCCAGCTCCGCTACGCCTATGTATCTGGCGCGGGCCGTGCCGCGTTCGCCGGCGGTTGCGACTCGCGTATTCATGAAGTCCACATCGCGGCCATAGAGGGCATCCATGATCTTGCATTCCGTGTATGAGTTGATGCCCTCGTCGAGCCACGCATCTTCAAACTCATTCGTGGCCACCATCGCATACCAATATTGGTGCCCGAACTCATGTTCGACAACCAACTCGGGAACTTTCAATCCATCGATCATCCACCAGGTGGTGTCCGCCGTGATAAACGTCGGATATTCCATCCCTCCGGCGGCATTGCCGCCATGTGGCGGATCGACGACCGTAATTTGCGAATACGGATAAGGCCCAATCCACTCGTCAAACTTCTTCATTGTGCCTTTCAGCGCATCCAGGTAACGCGGAGCGCTGGCCATATGTCCCGGCTGCATCAGCAGGCGCAGCTTCACGGTGCCGCTGCTGATCGTTACGGCGTCTTCGACAATTTTTGTGGTGGGATCGGCGGTCCAGGCAAAGTCGTGCACGTCTTCGGCTCTAAAAACCAGCGTCTTGGTGCCGTCAGCGTTGGCGGTTTCGCCTGTCTGCACGCCGGTGGCGCCAACATTGAAATTGGCTGGCAGGGTCACCTTCACGTCGAAGGTGCCGAAGTCGGCAAAGAACTCCGTGGTGGCGTGATACTGATGGCAGTTCCACGTATTCTTCCACCATACCCCGATCTTGGGGAACCACTGTCCCGCTAGCAGAAAATCCCGCTTGTAGCCGGAACGCGCAACCACCTCGGGAAATTGATCGTGGAACGTGATCTTAAACGTGACCTTCTCCTTCGGGGCCACGGGTCGCGGCAGTTGCACCTCCACCACGGTCTGGTCGCGGGCATTGTCGTCATCCGGGTGGATAAAGCGGAGTTTCCCCGTCAGATCGCCCATGCCCACCACTTCAAATGACTTGATCACGTCTTCCCCGAACTTCTTGTCCTTCCACTTCGCGCCGACTGGGACGTCGCGATTGCCTCCTTCATAGGCTTCGCGCATAAAGGTGGACTTCGGCTGGAACGCATTCAGATATAGATGGAACGGCAGGCGATCCTGGGGCTGGCCCGTGTAGTTTGTCCACGTCAGCGTTTCCTGAGCGTCGAGACTATGGTTCTTGGGGTGGTAGTTGGCGTCAATTTGGTAGGCCACTACGCGGTCAGAGAGCGGCGCCTTTTGGGAAGGCAGCAGCGGTGAGATCTGCGCCAAGAGTGGGAAAACTCCGGCCAAACAAAACACCGCGGCGAAAAGCAGGAACTCGCGAACGTATTTCATACTTTGTACCTCATGGCAGGCATCTGCTCTACTGACAAAATACCGTAATCCTAACATATTGGCTAGATGGACCAGATCAGGTTCACAGGCGGGCGGGATGACGGAGGGGGAAGGCGGGATGGCGGATTTTGGGAGTATTTAATTTTGGAGGTGCTTGTATGTCGGACATGAATGTCCGACCCCCTAAGGAGGCGGAGGGGGAAGGCAAGAGAAACCCAAGAACCGGTCTGAAGACCGGCCACTACATAAGAAAGAGAGAGGCGGGCGGGAGGACGACAACGCCGCCTGCGTGGCGCGCAAACGATGAAAGTGGCGTAACAGTTAGCGCAAGATTCCAGCCCGGACCCACAGGCCTTGCGGCTTACCTGAATTCAGTCTTATGCGATGTGGCGGGCGAGGGCCTTGGTGATTTGGTCCTTGGGCACGGCGCCGACAATCTGCTCGACCACCTGGCCATCCTTGAAGACCAGCAGTGTCGGAATGCCGCGGATGTTGAAGCGCCCGGCGGAATTCATCGCTTCATCCACATTCAACTTCGTCACCTTCAATTTTCCCGCGTAATCCTGGGCGATCTCCGCGACCGTGGGCGCCAGCATGTGGCAGGGGCGGCACCATTCCGCCCAGAAATCCACCATGACGGGCTGAGCTTTGCTCGCCGTCAGCACCTCGACTTCAAAATTGCCGTCGTTTACCGCAAGAATGTTATCAGCCATAACGTTTCTATGTCCTCGGTAGGCTGCGTAGAAGCAGCCGTTGTTCTTAGTTAATTAGATGATGGAACAGCTTTCTGGGTTCGCGCTGCGCGGGCAGCTTCATATAGCTTCTCATATTCCGCTGCGGAGGTGTTCCACGAAAAATCCTTGGCCATCCCGTTGAGCTGAATACGCTTCCATACGCCGTCGTCGGAATAATGATGCAGCGCCTGGCGAATGGCCTCCAGGAAGGCGGCGCCGGTATACTCGGTGAACTTGAAACCCGTGCCGGTACCGTGCTGCAGGTTGAACTCCTCGATGGTGTCGTCCAGCCCGCCGGTGGCGCGCACGATGGGAACGGTGCCATAGCGCAGGCTGTAGATCTGGTTGAGGCCGCAAGGCTCGTAACGTGAGGGCATCAGGAACATGTCCGATCCCGCTTCCACCAGGTGCGCGATCCTATTGTCGTAGGCAATCTTCACGCCCACCCGCCCCGGAAAATCTCCGGCCAGCGCGCGGAACAGCTCCTCATAGCGGCGGTCGCCTGAGCCCAGGACGGCAAGCAAAATGTCCTCCTGGAGGAGTTCATGCGCAATCTCGGCAATCAGGTCAAAGCCCTTCTGGTCCGCGAAACGCGACACAATTCCCAGCACCGGCCGGTTGGGATTATCGTGCAGCAGCAGGAACTCCTCGAAGAGCGCTTGCTTGCAGACGCGTTTCCCTGCCAGATTTCTGGCGGAATATTTCATCGGCAGCAGCGCGTCCTTTTCCGGACACCAACTCGAATAATCCACTCCGTTCAGGATTCCCACCAGGCGGTCCGCACGCGACCGCACCACGCCCTCCAGTCCGAAGCCGAATTCCGAGGTCTGAATCTCCTGCGCATATTTGCGGCTGACGGTGGTCAGGTAATCGGAATAGACCAGGCCGCCCTTCAGAAAGTTGACGCTTCCAAAGAACTCGACCCCGCCGGGATGAAAGACCGCGGGTGGAATGCCGGCGCGCTCGAGCGCCTCTTTGGGGAAAATACCGTGATACCCCATGTTGTGGACGGTGAAAACGACCGGGAGATCCTTCACCAGGGGATCGTCGGCGTACGAGGAATGCAGCAGCACCGGCACCATGGCGGTTTGCCAGTCGTGGCAGTGGATGATGTCCGGGGGCCAGATGTGCTTGGTCATTTCAATGGCGGCACGGGAGAATTCGGTGAAGCGCTCGGCGTTATCGGGATATTCGTGCTTGCGGTCGCCGTAGATGCCTTCACGGTCAAAGTAGAAAGGGTCGTCGAGGAAAAAGTAGCGCACACCGTGAAGGAGCGACCCGTTGGTAATCGCGGGAAACCGCAGCCGGCCGCCTTGGGGAATCGTCATGCTCGGCATCACCACCGTGTTGGCCTTGACGCCCCGATAACGCGGCAGGAACACGGCGACCTCGTGCCCTAACTTCACCAGGGCCTTGGGCAGGGCCTCAATCACATCGGCGAGACCCCCGGTTTTCGTGTAGGGCAGAGCTTCCGAAGCGACAAAGAGTATGCGCATAGGTCGGGGGCGGAATTCTTAAACTATCGGAGGCGGGCGGCAGCGTCAAGCGGGCTCCCGGTTCAATTTCGAGGAACGCGGGGTGGCTGCTACACTCAGGGGCGAACGATGCCACGGCAACGACTCGGGCAACATTTTCTGGAAGACGCGGGATGGCGCGAGCAGATCGCTCGGGCCATCCGTGTGTCTCCTTACGGGATGGAGTCTCCGACGGGTACGGCGACGGATGATTACTGCTGGATCGAGATTGGCGCGGGTCACGGGGAAATGACCGATCACCTGCTCCGCAGCGGCGCACCGGTTTACGCGGTGGAGCTGGACAGGCCGCTGATCGAGCGGCTGCAGCGACTCGCGCAGAAGCATGCAAATCTCACCGTGGTGCCGGGCAACGTACTGGAGACGGATTTAGCTGCAATTGCGGCGGGGCGCCGCATCCGCCTCTACGGCAACCTGCCTTACTACATCACCTCGCCGATTCTTCACCATCTCTTCCGCTACGCGGATCTGATCGACGACATCCATATTGTCGTGCAATGGGAAGTGGCGCTGCGGCTTACGGCGCGCCCAGGCAACAAGTCGTACGGCTATTTGTCCGTGGCCACGCAATTCTATGCACGCCCTGAGTTGGTGCTGGAGCTGCCCCGAGAAGCGTTTCGTCCTGCGCCGGAGGTAGGGTCGGCGTTGGTCACGCTGCGGCTGCCCGGGGAGAACGCGAAGCTGGGACTGGAGAATGGAGTCGCCTTTCTCGAATTTGTGAAGACGTGCTTCGGTCAAAAGAGAAAGATGCTTGCCAATAACCTGCGCGGGCTGGCCGAACCGGCGCGGGTGAGAAAACTCCTGGAGCAGCTTAAATTGCGAGCGGACGCACGCGCCGAACAATTGAGTGTCGCGGAGCTGGCGGGTGTTTACCGGGCTATTTCTTCAGCGAAGTGAGGAGAAGATCCGGGTAGTCGGACATGATTCCGTCAACGCCTGCTGACGCCAGGAGCCGCATATGGGCGGGTGAGTTGACCGTCCAGCAAACCACCTGGAGATCCCGTTTGCGCGCTTCGTGGAGGAGGTTCGGGGTCACCAGGTCGCCGCGAACGGCAAGCTGCCGTGCGCCGATTTCCACGGCTTTCTGGAAGGGATTCTCGATCTGGCCATCGAACAGCAAGCCGACCATCAGGGTGGGGTCAATGTTTCGCAGGCTGGAGAGAATGACGGGATCGAAGGAAATAACCACCACGCGGGGGATTTCCCCGGATTCGCGAAGAGCGCTGATCAAGGCATGTTCGCCGCCCCAGAATCCGTTGGGTTTCAGCTCCAGGTAGAAGACCACATCGTTTTTCTTGGAAAATACGAGTATTTCTTCGAGCGTAGGTATGCGCTCTCCAATAAACTCGCTGGCGAACCAGGAGCCCGCATCGAGGCGCCGGATTTCCGCGAGGGTCATATGCTGAACCGCGCCGTGACCGCCAGTGGTACGATCAACGGTGTCGTCATGGATGGCGACAACGTGCGCGTCGCGCGTCAGTTGCAGATCGGTCTCGATAAAGGAGACGCCTTGCGCAACGGCTCGCCGGAAAGCGGCAAATGTATTTTCCGGAGCGTAACCGGAAGCACCGCGATGGGCAATCGCCAACACGCGAAAAGCAACCTCCTGGGCAATCGCGCGGGCAGAGACACTCCACGGGGAGCGCGATTCCCTGTCGTATGCTAACACCGCAGAATGCACCTGGGAGACAATACCAGAGGGAGTGGCGCGTGAAGCTAAATGAGGAGCGCAGGGTGGCCGGTTTTAAACTCCTGCGGAAGGCATTTTGGGTGGGCCTGAGTCTGGCCCTGGGCGGATGGTCGGCAACGTTACCTGCTCTGGCGCAGAATTCACCGGCAGCCAGGAAGCAGGGCGGCGGGGAAAAGTATGCGGAAGGGCTGGCCCGGGAAGTGCACCACGAGTTGACTGCTCTTCCCTATGTCTCTGTCTTTGACCATATCGCCTTTACCCTGAACGGAAACAACGTCACGCTAACGGGGCAGGTCGTCCGGCACACATTGAAGACCGAAGCGGAAGCAGCCGTGAAGAGCATCGCAGGTGTCGGGTCCGTGGTGAACCAAATTGAGGAGCTGCCCGCGTCGGCTGGGGACGATGATCTGCGGCGCGCCGTGTATCGCGCCATCTATGAGGACGCTGTGCTCTCCCGCTATGCCGTGGACGAGTTGCCATCCATCCATATCATCGTCAAAAATGGAAGCGTAGCGCTGGAGGGCCAGGTGGAAAACGAGGGAGACCGGAACCGTGCCCTCGTGCGGGCTGGATTCGTGGCCAATGTTTCAAGCGTGAGGAACAATCTGGTTGTCCGTCCAAAGGAGAACACAAAGAAGTAGCAGCGCATCTGGAATGCAACGCGGAGAAATTGGGAGGGGATAGACGATGGCGGAAGATAGAGGCCCGTACACGAATCAAGGCAATTGGCGGGACACTCCGGCGCGCCAGAAGCTCGTGGCCCTGCGCGAAGCGTTGTTGCGATTGCACAAGACACTTTTGGAGATGCAGCGGCGCGAGTACGAGAAAGCGCATGGCGCCGTCTCGGCGGGTGAGCTCTTCCGGTTAGTCGTTGATGACCCGCAATTCTCCTGGCTGCACAACATCTCCGAATTTGTAGTTCGCATCGATGAAGCGCTGGCGGCTGACGCCGAAATTACACCGGAAGATACTCGCGGAGCGATTGCGCTGGCGCGAAAGATCTTCGCGCCCACGGAAACGGGAGATGGCT
The DNA here is from genome assembly GCA_002478115.1 of Candidatus Acidiferrum typicum. Classification (GTDB taxonomy): domain Bacteria; phylum Acidobacteriota; class Terriglobia; order Acidiferrales; family UBA7541; genus Acidiferrum; species Acidiferrum typicum. Next base: position 99,070 of record DLMH01000136.1, read on the forward strand.
TTCAAAAGAAGTATTTCGATGCCATCCAGAAAGACCCCGCCGTGGTTATGGAACACGCCGAACTCGTACGCCTCTTTCATAATGAGCCGCCTGACGCAGAGAACGCATAAGAAGGAATTCCTGGTCAATTGGAAACGCTGGTTCTCTTCCCCCGGCGCCGGCACCGGAGGATTCCTTTGCGGGTTGGCTTTCTCGCAAAACCCTCGCGCTTGACCTACACTAGCCGTAGAGTTTGCTGCTTCCAGGGAATCCTGCCCAATGGAGAAGGATTTTCATCTGAGGGAGAACCATGAGACTACCGCAATTCAGTGCGGTGCATCGTCGCATCACGGAGATTCCACTGCTTGTGGCAGTGCTGGGCGCTCTTTTTTTTGCCCTGCCGTTGCGCGCCAAGGTAGTCGTCGATTTCGACCCCAATCTCGATTTCTCCAAGTACAAGACCTATGCTTTCATCGGCGGCGTTGAGAACCTGGTGGCGATCCAACTGAATCCCGACCTGATCGAGGACCGCATGCATCACACGGTCGTGCGCGAGCTGGACAAGCGCGGATTGCACGAGGTGAAGCCCGAGGAAAATCCTGACCTGGTGGTGCGCTACTGGGCGAACAGTCCCGCGCAGTTGGATGTCGCCGTCGCTGGCGACTGGGGCCCCTACAACGCGTATGTCGGCGGCTACTGGGGTTTTCTCTTTGAAAGCGTCAGCGCCAGCAGTAAGAAGGAAGGCGCTCTGATTATCGATCTGATTGATCCAAAAACGAAGGGTCTGGCCTGGCGGCTTTACTTCGTTGGTAAGTTTACGAATCCTGACAAGGAATGGAAGAGGACCGACGAGGAAATCTCCAAGGGCTTCGAGGGCTATCCGCCCTCTGACAAGGCGAAAGAGGACAAGAAGCAAGAACGGGCCGAGCACCCGCCGAAATCCCAGTGAGGTTTGCCACCCCGTTTCTCCGTGATGAACCGCTTCGTTTTGATGATTTGAGCAGACTTCAAGTTTCTTCCGTTTCCCTGAACGCTCTACGGCCTACCGCCGGGATATACTTGTGCGCACCATGACTGTGATTATTTCTCTGCTCCGTGGCGTCAACATCGGGGGCCATCACAAGATCAAGATGGACGCGCTTCGGGACCTCTATGAAAGCTTGGGGTTCCAGGGCGCGCAAACCTACGTGCAAAGCGGAAACGTTGTTTTCAGGACTAAAGCGGGCGATATTTCCAAGCTCGCTAGGCGCATCGAAGACGCCATCGAAAAGAACTTTGGCTTTCGCCCCGTTGTTGTGCCGCGGACCAGCGTGGAATTGAGAGACGTGATCTCTCGAAACCCTTTCGCCATGCGCCGCGGCATCGATCCGAAGAAGCTGGCGGTTATGTTCCTTAAGGAGATTCCGAGCGCCGAATGTCTCCAAAATGCCCTGAAGATCAAGACGGCTCCGGAAGAGTTATGCATCGACGGGCGCGAGGCCTATATCTATTTCCCGAATGGCATGGCGCACCCAAAGATGTCCTGGCCGGCCATTGAGCGAGCCCTCAAAACTACGGGCACCGGCCACAACTGGAATACCGTGACGAAGCTGTTCGAGCTCGCCCAAGCGCTGGAAGCTTCGGCCTGATCTCCTACGCCACTCCCGCGGGAGCGGCTGCGGGGTTCGCGCCAGATGGCGGCGGCTGCAGATCAGAGAGAAAGGCCTCAGGCCCGAAGGCCTGAGCTACAGGGAGAGCAACGAGGCGAGCGATGGATGGGAATTCAGCCCTTGGAAGCCGTTTCCTTGTTTCGGTTTGGTGCTGGAAGGGCTCCGAGCTGTCGTAGCAAGCCAACCGCATCCCATCGCGCATTGGAGTCGAGAATCTTTCCATCCCGGATGAAGTGAATGGTGATGCCTTCCACGGAAACTTTCTTGCCGGTGGCGGGGATGTTCATGAAGTCGCCCTTGTGCGTTGCGGAAAGCACCCAGGAAGCAACAACCTTTTCTTTCTCAGCGATTAGGTCGTCCAACGTAAAACGCAAATCGGGAAAACTGGCGGTCAGCTCCAGGATGCGGCGGCGGTACATTTCCGGGCCAACCTGCGAGCCACTGACGAACGGGTCATTCAGCGCATGGCTAGGGGAGATGAGCTCGGCCACCAGGTCGAGTTTGCGCTTGTTCCAGACTTCATCGTAGAGGCGGCGAACGATGTTTTTGTTCTCCGTGGACATAGGAATTGTCTTCCTCCGGAATATTGTCCTGGCATGAAGAAAGAAACCGCCCTACCTGCCGGAATGGGTATGAAGAGATTGAGGGAGTAAGGCTCGTGAAAGACTACTCCTGAGTTGGTCGGGTTGCAATGGTGTTTCGCCGTGGCGCACGGCGGGCGAATCCGTGTCCAGTCAGCGACGGAAAGCAAATGGCTCGGAAGCCGGAGTTAGAGCGGTTGCGCGGGGGCTTCGGCAAGAATAGAGGAGAGCGTTGACGTGAAGAAAGCGGCGTCGGAGGCAGAGAAGATCAACGGTGGACGCAGCTTAAGCACATTGTGATGAGGGCCGTCCGTGCCGGCGAGGATGCCCAAGTCGCGCAAACGGTTGACCACGTAGTGGGCCTGGGCGGTGGCGGGAGTGCGCTTGTCGCGATCGCTGACAAGATCGATGCCCAGGAAAAGACCCCTGCCACGCACGTCACCAATGAGCGGATATTGTGCTTGCAGGGATCGCAAGTCTCGCAGCCATCCGGAGCCGACTTTCAGGGCATTTTGCTGGAGTTGGTTTTCTTCGAGGACATCAAGAACGGCCAGGCCCGCGGCGCACGCAACGGGGTTGCCGCCGAATGTGCTGAAGAACTCCATGCCGTTTGCAAATGAGGCGGCGATTTCTGCAGTAGTCACAACGGCGGCGAGCGGGAACGCGTTGCCGATCGGCTTGCCGAACACGGCGATGTCCGGCACCACATCCTGCGTTTCAAATCCCCAAAAGTGCGTCCCGAGACGTCCGAAACCCACCTGCACTTCATCGGCGATGCAGACTGCGCCCGCAGCGCGCACGTGCTTGTAGACTTCGCTGAGATAGCCCGGCGGAAAAACGATCTGGCCGGCGACACTTGGCAGCGTTTCCGCGATGAAAGCAGCGGCCCCGCGCCGATCACTTTTCAATTCATCCAAAATCCCCGCGACGTGTGCGGCATATTTCTTGCCGAGATCGGATTCGCCGCGCCGGTAGACGCCGCGATAGTCGTCGGCAATCGGAGCGACATGCACCCACGGCTTTTGGCCTTTTCCACCCGGACCGTTGAATTTGTAGGGACTGCTATCAATGAGGGTGGAGGTGTGGCCGTGGTAGGCGTGCTCTAGAACGATGACATCTTCCCTCCCCGTGTGGGTGCGCGCCAGGCGAAGCGCCAGCTCATTGGCTTCGCTGCCGGAATTCACAAAGAAACAGAAGCGTAGCGATGCGGGAAGCAGCGCCGTAAGACGCTGCGCGTAGCGAAGCATATTGTCGTGGAGGTAGCGCGTGTTGGTGTTGAGGAGCGCGACCTGTTTCTGCACGGCTTGCACGACGCGCGGATGGGAATGGCCGACCAGCGGAACATTGTTATAGACGTCCAGGAACGCGCGACCCCTGTCGTCGTAAAGATATTGCATCCAGCCGCGAACGATCTTGAGCGGGCGGTCATAGGAGAGACTGAGATTGGAAGAGAAGAGTTTGCGGCGGGTGGACAGGGATTGTTCGAGCGAGGGGAGGAACTCCGTCGAGCCCGAGCAGCCTGACGATTGTGCATTGCGCGGCGAAGATGTCGCGGCGAGAAGTCGCTCATTGGCCTGGAGCAGCGGCATTTTGGCGAGCCGCTCGAGCGCAGACCACGCGGGAGCCTCGGTAACGGTGACGTAAGGATCGTCAGGAATGAGAGATTTGCGATGCGCGGAGTTGATGACGCTGACGGCGAGCCGCGTGGCCATCAGCGTGAAAAACACGGCAATTTCGTCCTCGTTCAGAGGAAAACGCCGATGATATCCGGCGAGGACCGAAGCGGCGGCGGAGACCGGGTCATCCTTGCCGAGAATCGCGTAGGCCGCGGCGACGGCCGGCTCCGCAACGGTCAGGCCTGTGTGCATGTCACCAAAATCGATGACGCTCACGACCTCCCTGGGTTTCGACGAAACCGGCTCGACAAGAGCGTTGTGATCGTTGGCATCGCCATAGATGACGCTGCGCCGGAGGCGGTGGAAGCGGGGAACAGCCTCCTGCTGAAAGAGATTCAGGAAATGCTCAGCAAGAGCGCGCCGCTGGGGATCAACGACAGCGGGAAGTTTCTCGAAGGCCCACAGCGAACGGCTGAGGTCCCATTTCAAAATGCGGTTTGCCGCCGGGTGAGAAAAATCCAGGAGGGCCGCGTCCATCTCGGCAAGGAGGCGGCCGAGACTCTCCAGGAGTTCGGGCGTATGGGGTTGCACTTCGGCCAGTGCGGAACCAGGCAGGAACGAGAGCAGCCAAACGATGCGGCGAGGGCCATCGGCGGTTTCGATGTGCGCGAACAATTGGCCGCTGGAGTTGGGAATCGCCCGGGGAAGTGCAAGATGCGGCGCGCGGCCAGCCAGATGGGTGAGCGCCCGGCACTGCATGTCGACGAAAGAAGTTTCGCGGGCGGCGTGCATGATTTTCAGAACGAAAGCGCGTCCATCTGGAGTGGCCAGATGGAAGTTATCGTCGTATTCGCCGGGCAGAGGCCGCACCTCCGCGCGGAGTGAATAGAGTTCAATGGCAATGCGCGCGGCTTCCGCCGGAGAAAGAGGAGGAGTAACGCGAGATTCCGGTAGCATGAACGAAATTGTAGCGAGTGGACTGCAGGTTCGTCCAATCGCTTGGGCAAAGCAACGGCAGGCGCCTTTCCTTCCCATTTGCAGGCGTGGATTGAATTTTATGCCGGTACAGATCGTGGACGCGCGCGCAACGAGAGTATGACCATGACAGCAGTGACGGCCGCTGGCAGGATCAGACCGGCTCGCAACGAGTTCGTATGCGCCGCGATGATGCCGACAAGCCAGGGCAGAACGGCCCCGCCAAGTCCCGCGCCTCCGAAATAAAGAGCGCCGAGCCAGTTCGCATCCTCGCGAAATGTTTCTGCGAACCAGGTGACGTACAGGGGATATTGCGGCGCAAGCCCGAAGCCCGCCACCGCCGCGCCGGCCTGGAGCAACAACGGTGTCTGCGAGTAAGCGACGATTCCCGCGCCAGCCACTGCGCAGAGCAACCCACCCGCGCTGATGGCCGCTTGCGATAGGCGCCGGAGGGCCAGAGGCGCGAACCCACGGCCAATTAAGAGGAAGAGGTAAAAAACCAAAGGGGCCAGCGTCCAGGTGGAACTGCCCATGCCGGGCATGCGTTTTTCGTAAGCAGCCACCCAGCCGCCGAGGGCACTTTCCACGCCCACGTACAAAAAGAAAAGCAAGAGCAGGGGGACAGCAGAGACGTGACGCATCTGGGCGAGCCAGGCTCCGGGCAATCTTCCTGGAGGTTTCGTTGTGCGCACACGGGTTGTTGTCGGACGGGTGAAATAAAGCACGGAAAAGATCAGCGCGAGCGCGGCAAGAGAGGCGGTGAAGCCACGAAGGCCGAGCGAAGGCAAGAGAGCGGCGAGCAGGAATGGGCACAGGACCGCTCCAATTCCCCAGGAGAAATTCAGGAGGCTGACGGCGGCTGCGGTGTTCGCGGAAGGCAACTGCGTGGCGCGAAGGTTTGAAGTGGGAACAGAGAGGCCCATGGCGATGCCATAAAGGAATATAAGAAGGCAGGCAAGGGGCCAGGGGCCGGCCCCTAGAAATGAGAAGCCGATCGCAAAGACGAGGAAACTGATTGCCATTACCTTGGAAAATCCGATTCGCGGAAGCAGCAGACCCGTCAGCAAATTCCCCAGCACACTTCCAGAGTATTCCGCGGTAAAGAGAAAACCGGCTTGAGAATCGCTGAGAGACCAGTGGCGCGCGAGATGAGGGAGTAGCGGCCCGAGCAGAATGGTGACGATGCCGATGTAAACAAAACCACTGTGGAGACGCGCCCACTCCGTACGAGCGCTGACAGTAGTAAATGGCTCTGTAGGAGTTGGGGGTTGGCCGGGAGTCCCGCCGCTGGCGGAGGAGGTTAGAGAAGAATGCCGGTCAGGCATGAGGAGTTCGCAGAGGGAGTCTGGCACAACTTGCAGGGTGGGACAAGCCAGGTGGAGTATACTTACGATTCCTTAATGCGCCGCTCACCGTTTTCTTAGAGCGTTTGCGTAGGCTGGTGTGCGGGCCAGGAGCCATACATGACTGATCTGATTTTTGTGATGTGCACGATACTGTTTTTCGCCCTCGGCATTTTGTACTTGAAGGGCTGCGAGCGGCTGAAATAGAGGGCTGAGACCATGCTGGGGAATATTCTTCTGATCGTAATTTCCATTCTTCTTTGCGGCTACTTGCTCTACGCGCTGCTGAAACCGGAGAAATTCTAGCCATGACGGGCAACGGGTGGTTCCAGATTTTGTTGTTTTTTGGCGTGATCCTGCTTATCACCAAGCCAATGGGCGTGTATCTGTACCGCGTTTTTGAGGGGAAATCGACCTGGCTGGACCCCGTCCTGCGGCCCATCGAGCGCTTGATTTATCGCGTCTGCGGGATCGAAGAAAAGAAAGAGATGAAGTGGACGGAATACGGCGTGGCGATGCTGGTCTTCAGCGCTGCGTCATTGCTTCTGCTCTACTTGATCGAACGCGTGCAAGTGTGGCTCCCGTGGAATCCGCAGAATCTGGCAAATGTGGCGCCCGATCTGGCATGGAATACCGCGGTTTCCTTCACCACAAACACCAACTGGCAGGCGTACACGCCGGAATCCACGATGAGCTACCTGACGCAGATGGCGGGGCTCGCCTATCACAATTTTGCGTCGGCGGCGATGGGTATTGCCCTGGCGGTCGCGGTGATTCGCGGTGTGGCGCGCAAGGAATCCTCCACCATTGGAAATTTCTGGGTGGACGCCACGCGAGCATTCTTATGGGCGCTCCTGCCGTTTAGCTTGGTGGGTGCGCTCTTCCTGGTTTCGCAGGGAGTCGTGCAGAATCTGCATCCCTACACCAACGCTGCCTTGCTGGAATCGCAGGTCGTCGAAACGAAGAACGCCGACGGCAGCGTGAAGAAAGACACCATCACTACGCAGGTCATTGCGCAGGGGCCCGCGGCTTCCCAGGAAGTGATCAAGGTATTCGGCACAAATGGCGGCGGCTTTTTCAATGCCAACAGCGCGCACCCTTTTGAAAATCCCACGCCGCTTTCCAACTTTTTTCAAATGCTCCTGATATTCGCAATTCCTTCCGGCTTGACCTACACGCTGGGCCGGATGACGGGCTCACCGCGGCATGGCTGGGCGGTGTGGAGCGCGATGGCCTTCCTCTTCCTTGCAGGTGTTGTGGTGGCCTATTCGTCGGAAGCGCGCGGCAATCCGCTGCTTGCCGGCGTGAACACCAGGGCATCGGCCGCGCAGCCCGGCGGAAACATGGAAGGCAAAGAGGTGCGATTCGGGATTGCGAATTCGGCCCTGTTTACGACCGTGACCACCGATGCGAGCTGTGGTGCGGTCAATACCATGCACGATTCCCTGACGCCAATCGGGGGGATGGTGCCGCTCATCAATATCATGCTCGGCGAAGTCATATTTGGCGGAGTAGGAGCTGGCCTGTATGGGGCGCTTGTGTTCGTGATCCTGTCTGTCTTCATCGCCGGCCTGATGGTAGGACGCACACCGGAGTATTTGGGCAAGAAGATCGAGTCTTTCGACGTGAAGATGGCGGTGCTGGCCATCCTGATAACGTCGGTAACAATTCTTGTGTTTTCAGCCGTTGGTGTGGTCACGAAATTTGGGGTGGCGGGCATCAGCAATCCGGGCGCGCATGGGCTATCGCAGATTCTTTATGCGTACACGTCGTCGGTGGGAAACAACGGCTCCGCCTTTGCCGGGCTCAACGCGAACACCCTCTGGTTCAACGCGAGCCTGGCTGTGGCCATGCTCCTGGGACGCTTCTTCATGGTCATTCCGATTCTTGCTATTGCGGGAAGTCTTGCGGCCAAAAAGCAGGTGCCGCAATCGCTGGGCACGTTCCCCGTGACCGGGCCGTTGTTCACCGTGTTGCTGATTTCCGTGGTTCTGATTGTTGGAGCACTCACTTTCTTCCCCGCGTTGAGCCTGGGGCCGATTCTGGAGCACTTGCTCATGAATGCAGGGAAGGCGTTTTGAGGAAAAAGATGACGACGGCACAGGCAAAAAGCGCTTCGCTAACCGACCGGAAGATATTAAAGACGGCCATCGTGGATTCGTTCTGGAAGCTGAACCCGCGGCTGCAGATCAAGAAGCCCGTGATGTTCGTCGTGGAAGTTGGAGCAGTAATCACGGGGGTCGTGCTGGTGCTGGAAGCGTTCCAGCACAAAGGCAACTTCTGGTTTGGATTGCAGATCACGCTATGGCTATGGTTCACGGTGCTGTTTGCGAATTTCGCGGAGGCCATGGCCGAAGGACGCGGCAAGGCCCAGGCGGAAACACTGCGAAAGGCGCGCGCAGAGACCCAGGCGCGCAAATTGCGCTCGGACGGAAAGACGGAAGTAATACCGAGCTCGAAATTGCGCTCCGGAGATGTCGTCCTTGTGGCTGCGGGTGAATTCGTGCCCGGCGACGGAGAAGTGATTGAAGGCGTGGCCTCGGTGGACGAGTCGGCCATTACCGGCGAATCGGCGCCCGTGATTCGCGAATCGGGGGGCGACCGCTCGGCAGTGACCGGCGGCACGCGCGTCCTCTCCGATGAAATCAAAGTGCGGATTACGTCTAATCCCGGCGAAACCTTTCTCGACCGCATGATTGGGCTGGTGGAAGGGGCGTCGCGGCAGAAGACTCCGAATGAGATTGCGCTGAACATCCTGCTGGCGGGGTTGACCATCATTTTCCTGCTTGCCGTGGTGACCTTGCAGCCCTTCGCCATCTATTCCGGTTCACCCCAGACAGTCTTTGCCCTGGTGTCGCTGCTGGTTTGCCTGATCCCCACCACGATCGGCGGATTGCTGTCCGCAATTGGTATCGCTGGAATGGACCGGCTGATTCAACGCAACGTCATCGCCATGTCCGGACGTGCCGTGGAAGCCGCTGGCGACGTGGATGTGTTGTTGTTGGACAAGACCGGCACGATCACTCTCGGCAATCGCGAAGCAACATCGTTCTACCCGTGCCCGAGCATCACCGAGGCGGAGCTTGCCAGCGCGGCCCAATTGGCTTCTTTTGCCGATGAAACTCCGGAAGGGCGCTCCATCGTAGTCCTGGCCAAGGAGAAGTATGGCCTGCGCGGACGCGAGTTGGCGCCCCACAACCCCCTATTCATCCCCTTCTCCGCGCAGACGCGCATGTCTGGCGTGGACATGGATGGCAAGGAAATCCGTAAGGGCGCGCCCGAAGCGATCGCCCGCTACGTCGCGGAAAAGGGGCAGATTGTGCCGGAGGAGATGCAGCAACACATCGAGCGGATCGCCAAGTCCGGCGGGACACCGCTGCTGGTGGCGCAGAATTTTCGCGTGCTCGGCGCGATTGAGCTGACCGACATCGTAAAAGGCGGCATTCGCGAGCGCTTTGATCACCTGCGCGCCATGGGCATCCGCACCATGATGATCACGGGAGACAATCCGCTGACGGCTGCGGCCATCGCGCGCCAGGCAGGCGTGGACGATTTCCTCGCCGAGGCCAAGCCCGAAGACAAGATGGCGCTGATCCGCAACGAGCAAGCCAAAGGCAAACTCGTGGCCATGACCGGCGACGGAACGAATGATGCACCGGCACTGGCGCAGGCTGACGTCGGCGTGGCCATGAATACCGGAACGCAAGCCGCCAAGGAAGCCGGCAACATGGTGGATTTGGACTCGAATCCAACAAAGCTCATCGAAATCGTCGAGATCGGCAAGCAATTGCTGATTACGCGCGGCTCGCTGACAACCTTTTCCGTGGCCAACGATGTGGCGAAATACTTCGCTATCATTCCGGCGATGTTCGCGGGGACGTTTCCTCTGCTGAACACGCTGAACATCATGAAACTCCGGACCGCGGATTCAGCCATTCTTTCGGCGGTGATTTTCAATGCGTTGATCATCGTCGCGCTGATCCCGCTGGCACTGCGAGGCGTAAAGTACCGCCCGCTGGGCGCCGCCGCGCTGTTACGGAGAAACCTGTTCATTTATGGATTGGGCGGCGTGATCGCGCCGTTCGCCGGAATCAAACTGATCGATATCCTGCTTTCATGGCTGCACCTGGCATAGAGGAAGGTATGAAGAATCATCTGATAGTTGCTGCAAAGTTCACGCTCATCACCACGCTGCTGTTTGGCCTGGTATATCCGCTCGCGGTGACTGGGCTGAGCCAGTTGCTCTTCCCGAAGCAGGCGAATGGAAGCCTGATCGAAAAGAATGGCCAGATCCTCGGGTCGCGGCTCATCGGGCAGCCCTTCACCTCTGACAAGTATTTCCATTCCCGCCCCTCGGCAGCGGGGACCGGTTACGACCCCACCGCGTCGTCTGGCTCGAATTTGGGTCCGACCAACCAACAGCTCGTGGATCGGGTGAAGCAGGACGTGGCGAAATTGCAGCAGGAGAATCCGGGAGTCGCGATTCCGGCGGATCTGGTTACCGCGTCGGGATCGGGGCTCGACCCGGACGTCTCTCCAGCCGCCGCTGAATTCCAGATTCCCCGGATCGCCCGCGCCAGGGGAGTAGGCGTGGAGTCACTGCGGCCATTGGTGGCACGGCACATGCAACAGCGGCAGTGGGGGATTCTGGGAGAGGCGCGGGTGAATGTACTGGAACTGAATCTGGATCTGGATGCAAGCTTCCCTGTCAAACAATAGAAGGCCTGCCGGCGAGTAAGGCCGGTGATTATTTCCCTGTAGAAGTCTTCGGCGGCTGAAAGCGGTAGCCAATCCAAGGCTCCGTCAGTATGTATTTCGGCCGCGCATGGTCTTTCTCAATTTTCTTGCGCAATTGGTTGATCACCACGCGCAGATTCTCTGTTTCCTCGCCGTATTCGGGCCCCCAAACCGTTTGCAAGAGCCGGCGATGGGTGACGGGCTTGCCCTGGTGGATGATCAACTGCTTCAGCACTTCAAATTCTTTCGGCGCCAGGTGGACTTCCTCTCCACTGGCGGTGACTCGGCGCGTTTCAAAATCCACGGACAAATCTTTGGCGTGAAACGCAGGCAGTGCCTCCGCGGGAGCATGCCGGCGGAGGGAAGCACGCACGCGCGCCAGCAGTTCTTCGATGCTGAAGGGCTTTGTGACGTAGTCATCGGCACCGGCATCGAGCGCAACCACCTTGTCCCTTTCGGCATTGCGCACGGTCAGCATGATGATCGGGGCATCGCTGGTGCGGCGAATTTCCCTGCACGCCTCAATGCCGCTGATGCCCGGCAGATTGACGTCGAGAAGGATCAGATCGGGTTTCAGCTTGCGGGCCAACTCGACGCCTTCTTCGCCGGTAGCGGCCTCGGAAATCTCGTAACCGCGGAAGGAAAGCGTGGAACGCAAGACTCGCCGAATCTGGGGCTCGTCGTCAATCACGAGAATGCTGGAGGAAGTCATCGGGCCTCACCGCGTCGAACCGCAACGGGCAGCGTGAACGAAAAAACGGAGCCGTGGCCGAGCTGGCTGGTGACGCTGATGGTACCACCGTGGGCCGTGGCAACGGCTTTGGCGATCGGCAGACCCATGCCCGTGCCCCGAACCAGGTAGCGTTGATCGCGTCCGCGATAGAACTTGTCGAAAATGAGTCCCTGCTCGAAGGAGTCAATTCCCGGGCCGCTGTCCGCCACACTGAGAGTGACAAAGTCCCCCGTCTGCTCGCCGGTAATTGTGATGGGCTTTTCCTTGGGAGAGTAAAGGTTGGCATTGTCTATAAGCTGGACGAGGATGTCCTTCGCTCGGCTCAAATCGGCACGCACCGGGGGCAAATCGCCGGCAAGCTTCACAATCAGTTCGCGTTCCCCAAGCGCCTTCTTCAGTTGTTGCACGGAAGTCTCGACCAGAGACGCCACCGGGACGGCTTCAAAGTGCAACTCAAACTCGCCGCCTTCCAGCTTGGCCATATCGGCCGCTTCCTCGACCAGGTGATTCAAACGGTCGCACTCTTCATTGATGATGGTCAGGAGTTCCTGTTGCTGCGGATTCTGGGCTTGTTGCGGGCCAAGCAGGTCGGTGACCGCGGCCTTGATGGAGGTGAGCGGCGTGCGAAAGTCGTGCGCGATGGAATCGAGCAGAGCGGATTTCAGGCGCTCTCCCTGGCGCTCCGCTTCCGTTTCGCTCAGTTGCTCAACCGCCCGAGCGCGCTCGATGGCAATGGCCACGAGCGAGCCGATGGCGTCGAGAGTCTGACGCGAGAGCCGCGCGCCGGAAATTCCCAGGCTGCCGATGGGCTTCACGCCCAGACGAACAGGGAGGAAGTGCAGCGTCCGCTGGGTCTGGGTGATGACTTCGTCGCGCAAATAGGCGGATTTCATCTGTTCTTCATCGAGTTGCGCCGCACCGTAGCCGGAACGATAGAATTTGTCCTTTTGCGGCACAAAGAGTTCCGCGGCGCCCGCCTCGAAACATTCCACGATGTAGTTGGGGATCGCGTTCATCAGTTGAATCACGTTGCCCGCCCCGAGGAGTTTCTGGCTGAAGTCGTAAAGGCGCTCCACCTCGCGCCGCCGGCCGTGCGCCGCGTCCGCTTCCTTCCGGATGCGCGCGGAAAGCTGGCTGCCCATGATCGAGGTGAACAGGAAAGCAAAAAGCGCCACCCAATTCTGCGGATCAGTGATCGTAAAGGTTCCCACCGGAGGTAGAAAGTAGAAGTTAAACAGCAGCATCGCGCTGACGGACATGAACACCGAGACAACCATGCCCCAGACCGCGGAAACTGCTAAAATCGCGAGGAGAAACGACAGCGCGACGGTAGTCTGGTTGACGTGAAAAACCCGGCTGTAACCGTAAGTGAGGGAGATCAGCAGGATGGCCGCAACAACAAAACCCATCCCGCGCCCCATGAAGAAGCGCGTCATGGGTGTATTGTAACGCAGTGGGAAAGCGTTTCGTGGAGAAGAAAGATACTTGCCAAAAAAACCAGAAGATTGGCTGGAGGTAGCTTCCCCCGCTCCCAAGGCCCGCGGAATCTTCAAGCTCTTCCTCGGATATGCGCCCGGTGTGGGGAAGACCTACGGCATGCTGAGCGAAGCAATTCGCCGGAGCCACCGCGGCGAGGATATCGTCATCGGCATCGTCGAAACGCATGGGCGCAAAGGCGTTCAGGAACTCGCCGATCAATTGGAAGCCGTGCCGCGCAAGAAAATCGACTACAAGGGCACCGTGTTCGAGGAAATGGACGTGGACGCCGTCCTGGCGCGGCGCCCGGAAGTTGTGCTTGTCGACGAGTTGGCCCACACCAATATTCCCGGCAGCCGACACCGCAAACGGTACGAGGATGTCCAGGAGCTTCTAGCCGCGAAGATTGACGTCCTCTCAACCGTAAACATTCAGCACATCGAAAGCATTGCTCCGACGGTTCGCGCGATAACCGGCATCACGGTGCGCGAAACGGTGCCGGACTGGGTGCCCCTTTCCGCGACGGAAACGGTGATGGTGGATCTTACTCCCGAGGCGCTCCAGAACCGCATGAAGCGCGGAGATGTTTACGGAGAAGAGAAGGTGCAACGCTCGCTGAAAAATTTCTTCCGCCGCGGCAATTTGATCGCACTGCGCGAATTGGCCTTGCGGCAGGTGGCCGAGCAGGTGGATCGCAGCCTCGAGTCCTATATGGACGCGAAGGATATTCATGAGAACTGGGGCGTGCGCGAACGGATTGCCGTTTGCGTGAGCGGGAGCCCCTCGGGGCAGTATTTGATCGCGCGGGCGGCGCGTATGGCGCGGAGATTGGATGCGGAACTGTATGTCTTGCACATTGACCGTGAACTGGCGCCGCGCGAGGAAAATCCAAAGGTCTTGGAAGCGAACTTGCGATTCGCGGAGAACCTCGGAGCCGAGGTGATCCGCATGAAAGGAAAAAGCGTCGCGGATACCATCGCCGACTTCGTCCGCGGAAAGCACATCACGCAAGTCGTCTTCGGCCGCGCTCCCCTCCGGGATTGGCGCAAATATTTGTACCTTTCCGTCGTTCACCGGTTCCTGCGTGAATCGCCGTCAGTGGACGTGCACATCGTGACACAAGAACCAGGGGACGCGTAGTACTGCCTCGGCGAAGCCTCCTGGCATCGCAAAAAACAAATCGCGCCGCTGATTGCGATGTTGTCGTACCCCAACAGCTACCCCCTAACCACCGCCATGGGTTGCACGCGCGCGCATTCAAAAAATGGTTCGCCTGGAGAAAGGTTCGGACATCGCATATTATGGCGAGCGTGCATTTGTGAACCGTCGCGGGTATTCCCTTTTGGCGCAAGGCGAGATACGTGGAGCAGTAGCTGTTAGCATTCTGTTCGCTGAAGAAGATGTGGGCTTGGTGCATTTCAACTTGGAGACAATCGCCGAAGGGAAATAGCCGGCAGATGGAAACGTCACGAGGGAAATCATGGAAAAAGCGATGACTACCGTCACGTTTGGCGAAGTGATGCTGCGCCTGACACCGCCAGGCTTCGAGCGTTTTTTGCAAAGCGCACGCTTTGCGGCCACCTTCGGCGGGGCCGAGGCGAATGTCGCGGTGGCCCTCGCTGGCTGGGGTTTGCCTTCCGCCTTCGTCACCGTTCTTCCCGGGAAGAATGCCCTGGCGGACGCTGTGATTGGAGAATTACGGCGTTTCGGCGTGGATACTTCCAGGATTGTGCGCGGGAAGGGGCGCCTGGGAATTTATTTTGTTGAAACGGGGGCAAATCAGCGTCCCTCAAAAGTCATCTATGATCGCGAATTCAGTGCCCTCGCTATAGCCCAGCCGGGAGAGCTTCGTTGGGAAAACGTATTTCAAGGGGCCCGTTGGTTTCACATCACGGGCATCACTCCCGCGATCAGTGCGCTGGCTGCTGACCTGGCGCTTGAGTCGGTGCGCGAGGCGCGGGAGAGCGGGATTACGGTGTCTTGCGACCTCAACTTTCGCAAGAATCTCTGGAAGTGGGGGAAGCCTGCCGCGGTGGTGATGCGTGAAATGCTCAAGCATGCGGACATCGCCATCGCCAACGAAGAAGATGTGCAGATGGCGCTGGGCATCAAGGTGGATGTGGACGTCACGTCTGGCAAACTCGATCAAGCCCAGTACGAGATGCTTACGGGTAGAGTGCTTTCCGAATTCCCGAATCTGAAGGCCATTGCCATAACTTTGCGGGAATCCAAAAGCGCTTCCCACAATGGCTGGTCAGCGTGCCTGAATGATCGAGAAAAATTCATGGTGAGCCGTACGTACGAGATCACCCATATTGTGGACCGGGTTGGTTCGGGAGATAGCTTCGCCGCCGGACTCATTTACGGGTTGCAAATGCTGCCGGCCTACCAGGATGCGCTTGAATTCGCCGTTGCGGCGAGTTGTCTGAAACATTCCATTCCTGGGGACTTTCATCGTTGCAGCGTGGATGAGGTCGAAGCCCTGCTCAAAGGCGGGGGATCGGGAAGAGTGCAGCGATAAGCCTGGTTCGGGCGAGCCAAGGAGCCGTTTTCATACAAGCTGGACCTTCTCACGAGATACAGTTCTGCCCGCCCTGCAAACAACATTGCACCCTGTCATCCTGAGGCACGCGTCGTTTGCGCCCCGAAGGATCTCAACCGACAAACCGTGCACAATTTTAAAGTTGAGGTCCTTCGGCGATCCTCATCGGATCGCCTCAGGATGACCACATCTTGCTGAACTGGAACAACGGATAAATCGTAGTTTGTGAGAAATCCGGGCTAGGAGATTATTTATGCAGGAATCATCAATCGCCATTGGGAGCAGGTCCTGCTGCTAGTGAATTTTCCCGTCGGCCGTCAAGCGCTCCAAATAGCGCTGTGCCGTCACAGCTTCCTGGCCATCACTGTGGCTCTTGATTAGTTCTCGCAGAACGCTCGCTGAGTCTTCGTACCGCCCCACGGCCGTGAGTGCCTCTGCAACCAGCAAATCCACCTGCGGCGCCTGCCCATTGGACTCCGCCTGCGCCTGCTGCGAGACCTTCAGGGCTTCTTCATATCGCTTGCTGTGATAGTACGACTGCGCCAGTGTCCAATGCGTCTCCCAGCCGCTGGCCGGGTCCACTTGCACGGACTTCTCGAGTGGTGGAATGGCCTCTGCGTATTTCTTCTGGTTGCACAGCGCCATTCCCAATGCCGCTAAAGCGCGCGCGCTGTTTGGTTCCATTTGCGTGGCTTTTTCCAGAACGCCTTGCGCCTTTGTCCAGTCGTGTTTTTTCAGATCCAACAGACCCTGCACATAAAGCACGTTGGGATTATTGGGAGCGAGTTTCATGGCCTGGTCCAGGGCTTTCTCCGCCGCATCCAAATTGTCGTCTCTCAGCGCCTGCATGCCCTTGTCCAGGGCTTCTTTCGCCTTAGGCGCGAGTATCGGGTTTCCCGCTGCCCCAGGCGCAAAACTCGAAGATGTGTCCCGCTCCAGGTTTACCTCCACCTGGACTTTATCCGGCTCGGGCACCTTCAAGTCTTTTTGTCCCGGCTTGTATCCAGCCGCTTCCACAAAGACGGTAAAGTCGCCCAGGTCGCTGATGAGGAATACCAGTCGCCCATTGGAAGTCGATCCCTCGTCGCACGGGGTTCCGTTCAAATAAAGTTTCACGTCCGCGGGCACGGAGAGGATCTCTCTAGCACTATCGCGTATGATCACGTCGATTTCCACGTGCATACCGCGACGCATAGTCCCCCCACCTGCATTGGTCTGGCATCGAGCCGCAAGTGGGCAGAAACAATTACCAGGCAGGATCGGCAGTAGAAATGCCCCGATTCGCAGCAGCACGCGTCGGTTTGGCTGGTGCATACGTGCCATGAAAAACTACCAGAAGCCTGGTCATCCGAAATTGGGGGGGCAATCTCTTGTCTCTCTTTGGGGCCAGGCCCTTGGACCTGCCTCGATACTACCGCTTCCAGCCGGAGTTGGCCGGGAAATTATTCTCCGCCCCGGTGCGGATGCGAGGGCCTGATGAGCGGCGCGTCGTTTTCGGCGAGAGGAATCGAAAAGCCGTGAAATTCCCCGGGCGCGGATCCTTTACCGGGGCACCCGAAAACCCAAGCATCCGAAGAGAAGTTCTGGAGCATCTGATGTAACCATGGAAGTGCGCTGCACTCACGGGTGTATTCTGAGGGTCGGCAAGCGAACTGAGTTTCTGCGACCGAGGACGAATCTCCAATGAAGAAGTACTTCCTTCTTGCCTATGTGCTATTGGCTCTGGGAGTGGGCCGTGTGGCCGCCCAAAACCCAAACTACAGTTTTGACAGGGATGCTGATTTCTCTAAATACAAAACGTATAAGTGGGTGAGTATCGAGAGCGCGCAACACTTGGATGAGCTGACCGCGGACCAGCTCATCGGCACGCTGGGCGTGGAACTTGCCAAAAAGGGCCTGACAAGGTCGTCATCGGACAAGGCGGATCTCTATATTGGTTATCAGATCGCTAGCGACAACGAGAAGCAGTTGAACCACTACGACATTGGTGCGGCGTACGGGTCGGCAGCGGGAGCATCTACGGGAACGGCAGGGGAGACGACAACTACCGTTCATTCCGGGCACTTGCTTCTGTACATATATGATTCGGCAAGAAACCAGTTAGTATGGTGGGCCGTGTTGCCCAATGCGATCGACGCGGACGCCAACCCAGATAAGAAACAGAAGCACCTGGACAAGGCCATCGTGAAACTATTGAAAGACTACCCGCCACAGAAGAAGTCGTAGCGAATGGCAGTCCCGATGGACTTGAATAAGCGTCCGTCAGGCTAGTGGCATTTCACTTGGCAGAGTTCGTGACGCATGGTAATTCCAGCGCAATCTTGAAATCCTGTAATGCCTCGTTTTGTCCCTTGTTCAGGCGGAAGGCTAAACCGCCAGCGGCTCCGGGGCACCCAAAAACCCAAGAGCCCACCCTCAAAAATCGAGGATGGGGCACCCAGAATTGTCCTGTGGTTTCATGCCCGGTGCACCCGCCGGAATTTCCAGAAGAGAAAAAGGACTGCAGCGCCAGTGAGCAACAGCACAAGAGAGGCTGGTTCGGGCGTGGCTACCACTGGCGGAGGATAAGGCTGCGGTAAAGATCCGGGCGATGGCGATCGTCCTGGCGAAGAACCGCAGCAAGGAAAAGGGAAAAATGGAAGCAGTCCCGGGTCTGTCCCGCCGGGAGCGCCCGGCCCAGGCAGCAAAGGCATGGACCCATCAGACCAGATTGGCCCCGGCAAGGGAGAGTCGGTTGTTTCCGGGATGAGTGGTGCCACCGGATGGTCCAATACTTTTTCCCCCGGCTCGGAAGGCGAAGTGGGCACGGCGGGAGTTTCGGAGATGCGATTCCCGCAACGCGCACGCGCGAGATGCTTGCCGTCGGTGAAAAGTGTTTCGCCGGCTTGAAGGGTTACTTTCTTGCGTGTCCAGTAGATGCGATTGCCCAGGCGATAAGAAACATAAACGTGCCGCGTGTGCGCCAGGCGAACGATGCGGGCGGACTTTGTCTGGAAGTCCGAGTAATGCTTGGCAGCGACGGGGTCCTGGTGCAAAGCGGCCTGGAGTTCTTTGGCGCTGGCGACGCCGCCGGGAATAACCGAGTAGGGATAAACGGGACGGTCTGCGTAGCGTGCTGCGGGTGGAGAAAAGCCGGCATCGTTCCAATTCCAGTACAAAGGCAAAGAGGAGGAATCGGCTGAAAGATTGGACTGGGAGTCATCCGAAGTCGAGGAGTGGGAGCAGGCCCAGAAGACGAGAGGAAGGAGTACGCTCAGTAATACTAATACTATGAGGGTGACTACTGCTGGTTTTCTTTGGATTTTGTTTGGTTTCGCATTGCGAATGTGGTCCGCGGCCATCCCGAAAAGGGTGAACAAAGCTTACCCTGAAACGCTTCTCCCGTAGACAGGGAGCAAATGCAGTGCCAATGGCAGGAATCGGCGAATTCGTGGCATATCAGAGAGATGTGATAACGATAGGTGAAACAAGCAGGGTGTCTAAGCCCAACAAACGGAAAGGGGTTTCAGATATCAGGAAAATCCTCATGACCTGCAGAACTTAGTGGATTTTAGCGAAGTTCAGTTTGAAACAGACACTCCTCTTGCACCGCGCAGGCGCAAGAACAGATCAGAAGATGCAAGTTGTCCAGATGGGCGACGCTCGGGATTCGCAAGAAGTCGAACGGCAGATGAAGGGCAGCAGTGCCACGCAGTCAAGTTGTGTTGACCCTCCCCCCTCTTTTTTTGAAAGTGTTGATTCTAATGGGGGATAAAATCGTTTGTTTTCATATACTTTTGAAAGTGTTGATTCTGCGGAGGGTTACCGAAGGGTTTTCGATAAGTGCGGATTCCAAAGCACTTGCCGAAATGGAACGTGCGCTGAGCCCTTTGCCGACAGCTCCGATGGGGCAGTGAGCCCGTCCTCTATATACAACTAATTATTATACTATATTGTTTATATTTGTCAAGGGGACAAATGAGGTGCTAGTTGACTGTAACAGCTATTT
>DLMH01000075.1 GCA_002478115.1 Candidatus Acidiferrum typicum
CACAGGATGCAGCGGTTGTGATCCATGGTGAAGCGCTCGTGGGTGGTGTCCACGGGCAGGCGGGGGTAGCGGTAAGGGAAGCGAACATGGGTGACGCCCAACTGCTTGGCCATGTCCTGCAACTCGCACATGTTGTTGGAAACGCAGACAGAGCAGACATGATTGCGCTCGGAAAAGAGCAACTCCACCACCATGCGCCGGTACTTCTCCAGACGCGGCGATTGCGTGGTGACCTCCATGCCCTCCTCGACCAGCGTGACACAAGCCGGTTGAAGCCGCAGAGTGCCCTTGAGTTCCACGAGGCAGAGGCGGCACGCGCCCGCTTCGGAGAGGCCGTCGAGGTGGCAAAGCGTGGGGATCGGGATGGCGTTTTCGCGCGCGGCATCCAGAATGGATTGGTCGGCGCGCGCGCTGACGTCTTTGCCATCGATCATTAATGTTTTAACGGACGGCGCTGGATTCATGCGGTCACCCCCACAGCGGAACCGCACTCACAAACCCCGGCGCGGCAGCGTTTTTCGTTGATGTGTTCGATGTACTCATCCCGAAAATAACGCAGGGTGCTAAGGACCGGGTTGGGCGCGCTCTGCCCCAGGCCGCAGAGGCTGGTGCTGCTGACCATGTCGCAAAGTTCTTCCAGGAGTTCCAGGTCGCGAGCGGTGGCGGTGCCCAAGGTCATGCGCGTCAGAAGCTCGAACATTTGGGCCGTCCCGGAGCGGCAGGGAATACACTTGCCGCAGGATTCGGACATGCAGAACTCCATGAAGTAGCGCGCCACGTTCACCATGCAGGCGCTGTCGTCCATGACGATCATGCCGCCGGAGCCCATGATCGAGCCGAGCTCCCGGAGCGATTCATAGTCCACGGAGAGATCGAGGAACTGTTCCGGGATGCAGCCGCCGGAAGGCCCGCCGGTCTGCACTGCTTTGAACTTGTGGCCTTCGGGGACGCCGCCGCCGATCTCATAAATGATCTGGCGGAGTGTCGTTCCCATGGGCACCTCGATCAAGCCGACATTGCGCACTTTGCCGGTGAGAGCGAAGACCTTGGTGCCCTTGCTTTTCTTCGTGCCGATGGAGGCGTACCAATCGCCGCCGCGGCGCACGATGCTGGGAATGTTGGCGAAGGTCTCCACGTTGTTGATGAGCGTGGGCATATCCCAAAGCCCGGCTTGCGCGGGATAAGGCGGACGCGGGCGCGGCGAGCCGCGGCGTCCCTCGATGGAGGCGATTAGCGCGGTTTCTTCACCGCACACAAAGGCGCCGCCGCCGATGCGCACTTCCATATCGAAATTGAATTTGGTGTTGCAGATCTGGCTGCCCAGGAAACCCAGCCGCCGGGCTTCGCGGATGGCCGTGCCAAAGCGCTTCACGGCGAGCGGATATTCGGCACGAACGTAGATGTAGCCGTGCGTCGCGCCCACCGCATAGGCGGCAATGGCCATGCCTTCCAGAACGCGATGCGGATCGCTTTCCAAAACGCTGCGATCCATGAACGCGCCGGGGTCGCCTTCGTCGGCGTTGCAGATCACGTACTTGGTGGTGCCGGCCGTTTTTGCCACCGTGCCCCACTTGAGGCCCGTGGGATATCCGGCGCCGCCGCGTCCCCGCAAGCCGCTCTTGGAGACTTCCTGGACGATTTCGTTCGGGTTCATTTCCGTGAGGGCGTGGACCAGAGCCCGGTAGCCGTCTACCGCGATGTACTCCTCGATTTTTTCCGGATCGATGCGGCCTGAATTCTCCAAGACGATCAGGTTCTGGCGCTGAAAAAAGGGCTGCTCCCGCGAACACAGGAGCCGCGGCACCGGGGCGCCTTCCAGGTTCTCCACGATTTCAGCGGCGTCGGCAGCGGCCACACTCTTGTAGAACTGGCCGGAAGGTTCGGAAGCGACCAGCGGACCCAGGGAACACAAGCCCATGCAACCGGTTCCGCGCACGCGACACGTGGCGCCCGTTCGCTTCACTTCTTCCTCGAGCGATTTCTTCACCGCATCGCTATGCAGAGAAAGACAACCCGCCGCCACGCAGACATTCAATTCGCGGGGCGACTTTTCCCGATTTTCGCGCGTTTCAGCGGCAATCTGTTCGAGTTCCTCGAAGGTCATGCGGGCCTCCATCCTGCCAGCTTTTCACGGAGGTTCTTGCCCGCCACGTTGCCCATCGTTTCTCCGTCAAACACCACCGCGGGAGCGACGCTGCAAGAGCCGATGCATCGCGCGGTCATCAAGGAAGCCTTGGCGTCAGCGGTTGTTTCGCCCGCTTGAATGCCGAGCGCGGCTTGCGCCTCGTTCAGGAGCGCGCCGGCGCCCTTGATGTAGCAGGCCGTGCCCATACAGATGAGACAAACGTGCTCGCCGGGCGGCTTCATGGTGAAAAAGTGATAAAAGGTGGCCACTCCGTAGGCCTGGCTGAGCGGCACGCGGAGCGAATCGGCCACGAAGCGCAGCGAAGCCTTATCCAGGAAGCCGAACGATTCCTGAACTGTATGCAGGGTTTCGATCAGGGCGTCGCGCGCGTAGCCATGGCGTCGCATCGTGCCGTTGACAATTCTCCAGCGTTTGTCCTCTGAGGGCAGAGGGGGTTTCTTCGAGGTAAGAGGCATAGTTTATTTTTCCTGTAAGGGGCCCAAAGGGGGGGCTCCTGCCATGCTGCCATGCCCAATCACGCTAAACTATGACGTAGCTCACACTCGAGGATCATACACCTCGGGGTCAGATTGCGGCGACACTCAAGCGAAGAAACGACGGCGGTCGCAGACTATTGAAAACAAGCCACCTGAGGAGAAAGACTCACGAGTGTTGAAAAATTAAACATCCGATGAGGGTATTTACACAGTTGAATTTGCCTCCTTATTTTTTCGATGTGAGCTAACTGTTTTTCTTATCAAGCAGGTTGGGGCTTCCAGCAAGAGGCTCGAATTGGTCATTCGTCTGCCTTGCTTTAATTGTGACCAGCGTTGGTTTGCCCGTAGAGGTCTTGCCTGGCTGCCTGCGGGGGCATAAGCTCATGAGAAAAGTGGGCTGGCAGGGGCCTCGTGCGGTGTTGCGCATTTTCTTAGGGAGAGTTTGGACCCAGTCAGGCGCAAACTGACCCATGGATGCCCCGCTTGGTCTAAGCCAGGCACACGCCTCAACCGGAAGGCCAGGAACGCATCCTCACTTTTTCTTACAGAGGCAAAGATGAACGAAACCCTACACGCCGCACCCGTAAAGATCGGGGAGAAATCGATCGACACCGAGCATGACCTGCAAATGCAGATGCTGGATTCGCTCTCCGAAGCGCTCCAGAAGGGCGGCGATTTTTCACCCTCGCGCTACATCCTGGAGCAATTCATCGAATTTTCGGACATGCATTTTCTTTCGGAGCAGTTGGTCATGCGGCTGCACAGCTATCCCGGCTACGAAACGCATCTTGAGGCGCACACCCGGCTGATGAAGAAAGTCCGCAAAATCCGCGAGAGTGTTTTTCGCGGCGAGAATGCGCCCAGCCTGGAGCTGGTTGAGGAATTGCGCGACTGGCTGCTGAATCACGTCGCTTCCGAGGATGTGGCGTTTGGCGAGTTTTTGCGCGAGAAAGAGGGCCGCAGCGCATGATTTTCCCCCGCAGGTGGCCGTTTTCGGCGCCGGTAAGGTGCCGTTGGGCGCTTGACGAAGCGCGGAAAGACCTGGCAACTCGGAGCCGCCCCTGAGCTGCAGCGCGTCCCTGCATGCCTATCTTTCCGCGGGGAGAAACAGTATCCTCGAATTCAGGGGGGAGTAGCTGCATGTGCCTGGCGATTCCCGGTAAAGTGTCTCAAATCGATGTGCTGGACGGCGTGCGTTCCGGGCGCATCCAGTTTGGCGGCATCACGCGGCAGGCCTGCCTCGACTTCGTACCGGAGGCCAACGTCGGCGACTACGTGATGGTGCACGTGGGATTCGCCATTAGCGTGGTGGACAAAGACGAAGCCGAACGCACTTACGCCCTGCTGGAAAGCATGGGCGTCCTCGCAGAAGAGCTTGCTCCGGGTGGCATGGATCCCACTCCATCATGAAGTACCTGGACGAATACCGCGACGTCAAGATCGCGCACGCCTTGGCTGGGGAGATCCGCCGGCGCTCCACGCGGCCGTGGGTGCTGATGGAGATTTGCGGTGGGCAGACGCATACGTTGATGCGCTACGGAATTGATGACCTGCTCGGCGAAAGCGTGCAACTCGTGCACGGACCCGGATGCCCGGTGTGTGTGACGCCGCTGGAAATGATTGACCGCGCCATTGCGCTGGCCCGCCTCCCCGAAGTGACGCTGGTCTCTTATGGAGACATGCTGCGCGTGCCGGGCTCGGAAACGGATTTATTTCATGTGAAGGCGGAAGGCGGCGATGTGCGCGTGGTGTACTCGCCGACCGATGCGGTAGAGTTGGCGCGCAGCCAGCCGGGACGCCAAGTGGTTTTCTTTGCGATTGGGTTTGAGACGACAGCGCCGGCGCACGCCATGGTCGTGCTGCAAGCCGAGCGCCTGGGGCTGCGCAATTTCAGCTTGCTCGTTTCCCACGTGCTCGTGCCTCCGGCGATCCGCACTCTGCTGAGCTCGCCGAAAAATCGCGTGCAGGGATTCATCGCGCCCGGCCATGTCTGCACCGTGGTGGGGATGCGCGACTACGAAAACCTGGTGCGCGAATTCCATGTGCCGATTGTCGTCGGCGGGTTTGAGCCCATCGATTTGCTGGAAGCGATTCACATGCTCGTGGCGCAACTCGAAGAAGGCCGCGCCGAGGTCGAGAATCAGTACTCGCGATCGGTGCAGTATGAAGGGAACCGGCCAGCGCAGGAGGCCGTCGCGCGCGTGTTTGAAGTTTCCGACCGGAAATGGCGCGGCATCGGCCCGATTCCGGAGAGCGGCTTGCGGCTCAAAGAGAAATACGCCGCGTTCGATGCCGAAAGGTTGTTCGATCTCGCGGATGTTTGCGCGGAGGAGCCGAGCGAGTGCATCAGCGCGGAGGTTCTGCTCGGCCTCAAGAAGCCCACCGACTGTTCGGCATTTGGAACGCGCTGTACGCCCGAAAAGCCACTGGGCGCGCCAATGGTATCCTCGGAAGGTGCGTGTGCGGCCTATCACCAATACCGGCGCCACCTCGTTACACTCTGATTCCGTGTCCAAAGACGAGACCAAGGACCTGGCCGCATTTTCCTGCCCCGTGCCGCTTCCGGCGGGCGAGCGCATCCTTCTGGGCCATGGCAGCGGCGGCAAACTCAGCGCGGACTTGCTGAAAAACGTGTTTCTCCCTGCGCTTGGAAATCCCGTCCTGAATCGCCTGGAAGATCAGGCCATTGTTTCCTTGAACGGTGTGCGCTTGGCCATCACCACGGACTCTTTTGTCGTGAAACCGCTGATTTTTCGCGGCGGCGACGTTGGCTCGCTGGCCGTGCATGGCACCATCAACGACCTGGCCATGGGCGGCGCCGAACCGTTGTGGCTGAGCGCCGCATTCATTTTGGAAGAAGGTTTGCCGATCGAAACGCTGCGTCGCGTCGTCGGTTCCATGCACGAAGCAGCCGCAAACGCCGGAGTGGAAATTGTCACTGGTGACACCAAGGTTGTGGAGAAGGGAAGCGCCGACGGGATCTTCGTCAATACCACCGGCATCGGCCTGGTGCGCGAGGGCATCTCCCTTTCCGCGGCACAAGCGCGGCCCGGCGACGCGATTCTGGTGAGCGGGATGCTCGGCGATCATGGCATCGCGATTTTGGCCGAACGCGAAGGGCTGCAATTTGAAACCGCGGTGCAGAGCGATTCCGCGCCGCTGCATACGCTGGTGGCGAGCTTGCTGGAAGCGACGCGCGAGGTGCGCTGCCTTCGTGATCCTACGCGCGGCGGGCTTTCCAGCACACTGAATGAGATTGCCGCCAGCTCCGGCGTGGGCATGGAGCTTGAAGAAACGTCCATCCCAGTTCGAGAAGAGGTGCGCGACGCTTGCGAAATGCTCGGCCTCGATCCGCTCTACGTTGCAAACGAAGGGAAACTGGTGGCTATTGTTGCGCCGGCCTCCGCCGAGGCCGCTTTGCGGGCGTTGCAGAATCATCCGCTTGGCAAAGACGCTCGCATCATCGGCCGCGTGACCTCCGAGCATCCGCGCATGGTGGTGATGCGCACGCCGTTCGGCACCACGCGCATCGTGGACATGCTGACCGGCGATCAACTGCCGCGTATTTGTTAGGGGGGCCCGTTGCACGAGGTCGGTATCGCTTCTTCCATCATCGAATCGATTGAAGCCGAAGCGCGCCGCCGCCCGGACGCGCAGTTCACTGCCGTGGGCGTGCGCATCGGGGAACTTTCCAATGTGGATCGCGATGCCCTTGCTTTTGCGTTTGAGGCGTTGACGCTAAAAACGCCGCTGGAGCACCTGCGGCTCGAAATTGAGTGGTGTCCGCGGCGCCAGAAGTGTCTCGCGTGCGGAGAGGAATTTGTGGTGAAAGACTGGGAACTGACCTGTCCGAAATGCGGCGAGGCGCGAAGCACCTGCATCGGCGGCACGGAATTGGATATTGCCTATCTGGAGTTGGAGGAGCCATGCGAGAAGTCGTAGAGAAAAAAGTCCTCAGCGAGAATGACCGGCTGGCGGCAGAGTTGCGCCAGCGCTACCGCGAACAGAACATTCTCTGCGTCAATTTCATCAGCTCGCCGGGCTCCGGGAAAACGGCGCTGCTCGAAAAAACACTCGGCAGCTTTGCGCCGGGCACGCCAGTCGCGGTTCTCACCGGGGACTTGCAGACGGACAACGACGCGCGGCGCCTCATGCGCTACGGCTTTCCTGTACGCCAAATCGTCACGGGAGGGACTTGCCATCTGGATGCGCGCATGGTCGAGCGTCATTTGAATGAACTGGGCTTCCGCGGCCCCGGCTTGTTGCTGGTGGAAAATGTGGGCAACCTGGTCTGCCCGTCCAGCTACGACCTGGGCGAAGCGGCGAAAATTGTTCTGTTGAGCGTCACCGAAGGCGAGGACAAGCCGCTGAAATATCCTGGAATTTTTCACCGCGCTTCGCTGATGATCCTGACCAAGACGGACCTTCTTCCCCACGTCGAATTCGATCCCAAGCTCGCCCTGGAAAACGCGCGCAAGATTCATCCGGAGATCGACTACCTGGCCCTTTCTTCCAAGACTGGCGAGGGTTTCGATCAGTGGCTCGCCTGGCTCGCCGCGCTCCAGCAGAAAACCCGGCAGGAAGCCCCTGCCACAATTTCCTGACGGGGGCCCCATTGCCACCATGACGCCAGCGTCACAAACGGGCGTACTTCGCAAAGCCATCGACGTCACCGGCATTGTCCAGGGCGTCGGCTTCCGCCCGTTCATCTACCGGCTGGCCGGTGAATGCAATCTCGCGGGCTTCATCGCCAATACACCGGCGGGCGTGAGCATCGAAGTGCAGGGGCCAGCGGATTCCATCGCGTCGTTTCTCGCAAGATTACCGAAGGAAATTCCGCCGCTCGCGAAAATCACTTCGCTGGCGCCGCGCGATGTCGAATTGCAGCCGGACACAACGTTTCTCATACTTTCCAGCCGCCTCGATCAGCCCCCCAAGGCGCTGATCTCTCCGGACGTAGCGGTTTGCGAGGATTGCCTGCGCGAAATGGCCAATCCCCGGGATCGCCGTTTCCGCTACCCGTTTATCAACTGCACGAATTGTGGGCCGCGCTTCACCATCATTCGCGATATTCCCTACGACCGCGCGCGCACCTCCATGGCCCCGTTCAAAATGTGCGCGGCCTGCCAGGCGGAATACGACGACCCTGCGAACCGCCGCTTCCACGCGCAGCCCAACGCTTGTTGGGATTGCGGCCCGCAAGTGCAGCTCCTTGACGGCAACGGCGCACGGGTGGACATCGTCGAGCCCATTCGAGAAGCCGCACGCCTTCTGGAATGTGGCGCCATCGTTGCCACCAAGGGGCTCGGCGGATTTCACCTGGCCTGCGACGCAGAAAACGACGCGGCCGTGGATCGTTTGCGTGAGCGCAAACGCCGGGTGGAAAAACCGTTTGCTGTCATGGTGAGTCGCATCGAAGATGCCGAGCGCTTCTGTGCTGTTGAAGAAGCCGCGCGTAAATCGCTTCTTTCACGCGAGCGGCCGATTGTGCTGTTGCCGCGCAGGCCCGAAGTGCATGTGGCCCCTGGCGTCGCGCCACGCAATCGCTTTCTCGGCGTCTTCTTGCCCTATACGCCGCTCCATCATCTCTTGCTGTCCAGTGGCAGATGCGATGCTCTTGTGATGACCAGCGGCAACCTCAGCGAGGAGCCCATCGCCATCGACAATGACGAGGCCGTACAGCGCCTGCGCGGCATTGCCGACGCCTTCCTCGTGCACAACCGCGACATCCTGCGGCGCTGTGACGATTCCGTTGTGCGCCAGGCAGCGGGCCAAACGCAAAAGCTGCGCCGCTCCCGCGGGTTTGTCCCCGTGCCCGTGGCGTTGGAGAGCGAATCGCAGCCCATCCTGGCGGTTGGTGGAGAGCTGAAAAACACGGTGTGCGTTGTACGCGGTGCCGAAGCATTCCTCAGTCAGCATGTCGGTGACCTTGAGAATTTGGAAAGCTACCGCTTTTTTGAAGAGGCCGTCGAGCACTTGCAGCGCATCCTGGAAGTGCAACCCAAAGTGATCGCCTACGATCTGCATCCGGACTATTTCTCGACCAAATGGGCGCTGGGCCGGGCAGACGTTCGGCTGATCGGCGTGCAACACCATCACGCGCACATCGCCGCGTGCATGGCGGAAAACCATCTCGACGGCAAAGTGATCGGCATCGCTCTTGACGGCACCGGCTACGGCACCGATGGCGCAATCTGGGGCGGGGAAGTGCTCCTTGCGGACTACGTGAATTTCCAGCGCGCCGCCCACTTGGACTACGTGGCTCTGCCGGGTGGTGAGGCCGCGATTCACGAGCCCTGGCGCATCGCTGTGAGCTACCTCGCGAAACACTTCGGGAAGTCGCTGGGCGGCGCGCAGATTCCTTTCGTCAAGGATCTGGACCGGCGCAATCTGGACATCCTTCTGCAAATGATCGATCGCGGTGTGAATTCTCCGCTCACCTCGAGCTGCGGGCGTCTTTTCGATGCGGTGGCCGCTCTGATCGGCTTGCGCGCCACGGTGAACTATAAAGCGCAAGCCGCCATCGAACTCGAAATGGCGGCCCATGAATCCACTGACGAGAGCGCTTATCCGTTTGAATTGCAGCTTGCCGGGGAAGCGTGGCGGATCGGCACGCGCACACTCTTCGATTGGCTGCTGCATGATATTCGCCGGGGGGCGCGTGCCGCGGACATCAGCCGCAGGTTTCACAATGGCCTGGCTTCCTTATTGCTCGGCCTCGCGGAGAAACTCCGCGAGGCGCATGGGCTGAATCGCGTGTGCCTCAGCGGCGGCTGCTTTCAGAATATTCTGCTGTTTCGGTTGCTGCTTGCCGCGCTGCGCAAACAAAATTTTGAAGTGTATTTTCACACCGAGGTGCCCGCCGGGGATGGCGGCATCAGCCTGGGGCAGGCGCTCGTCGCCGCGCATCGCCTGCGCATTACGGAGGCAAGCTCCTAGCCTAGCGCGTGCCGTATTTCCTGCTGGCGGTGATGCCCTTTCCTTCTGTCACGGTAATCGTCTGGCCCGCCGCAACATTCGTCAGTTTGTCCACCTGCCCGCTGGGCCAGCGAATTTCGATGCTATCCGCTTGCTCGTGCATCGCAAGGCCAAAGGTCAACACCAGTTCGCTTGCCGAAAGGTAACTGGAGCCGCTACGCAGCATCTCTGACTGAGATTCGCCGCCGGCGGTCAGCTTCACCGCCGTACCGATGCCATCGCGATTGGATTTCGTTCCGCTCAGTTTTATACGCAGGCTTTTATTCGCGGCGGCCGGGCTGCCGGTAAAATCGTTCTCAAAAAGATAGACCGGCCCGCCGTTGGTCGAGAGCAGGAGGTCCAGCCGGCCATCGTTGTTGATATCGCCATAAGCCGCGCCACGTCCCACGCGCGGCGTGGCGAAGCCCGCGCCCAGGCTGTTGGTCACTTCCTGAAAATTCCCTTTTCCGAGGTTGCGGAATATGTGCGGAGGCATGGCGTACTTCACATTGGGCTGCACACGCTGGATATCTCCGTCAATGTGGCCATTGGCGATCAGAATGTCCGGCCATCCATCCAGGTCGTAATCGAAGAAAAAACAGCCGAACCCGAGAGTGAGCAGGGAATTGCGCCCGACTTCCGATCGCGGCGCCTCATCCACAAACAATCCTTTCCCCTCGTTGTGATACAGCGAAAGCATCTGGTTGGAAAAATTCGTGATCAGGATGCTGGCCATGCCGGAGCGATCGTAATCCGCCGCATCCACGCCCATTCCCGCGCGTGCCACGCCGTCTTCGCTGAAGGCCACTCCCGCTACGACGGCCTTCTCCGTAAACGTGCCATTGCCGTTATTGCGATAGAGTTTGTTCGGCTGCGTGTCGTTGGAAAACAGCAGGTCGGGCCAGCCATCGTTGTCATAGTCCAGAATCGCGATTCCCAGGGTTTTTGACGTGGGCTCCCAAACGCCCGATTTTTTGGTCGCATCTTCAAAGGTGCCGTCGCCGCGATTGTGCCAGAGCCGCACGGACGCACCCTTGTAAGACTCGGGCGTGCAGTACGATTTGCTCTTGCCATCGAGCGTGCAGTAGAGATCGCCTTCGAGCGACCATTGCACGTAATTCGCCACCACCAGGTCCAGCTTGCCGTCCCTGTCATAATCCACCCATGCCGCGCTGGTGCTGAATTCCTTCGGCCCCAGCAGACCCGCTTTTTGCGTCACGTCCGTGAACGTGCCGTTGCCATTATTGTGGAAGAGCCGGTTCTGTCCCAGTGCGGTTACGAAGAGATCGTCGTAGCCGTCGTTGTCGTAATCGCCCACCGCCACGCCCATGCCGAACATTTCGACGTCCAGGCCGGCTTTGTGCGTCACATCGGTGAATGTGCCGTCGTGATTGTTGTGGTACAGCTTCGGCGTGCTGTGTTTGGAGGCATGGCCCGGCCAGTCCATTCCATTCACGATGAAGATGTCGGGCCAGCCATCGTTGTCGTAGTCAATGAAAGCCACACCCGGACCCATCGTCTCAGGCAGGTATTTCTTACCAAAGGCGGCATTGTTGTGGACAAAATGGATGCCGGCCCTTTGCGTGATGTCGCGAAACGTGACTGTGCTGGCCGAAGAACCCTGCGGCGATTGCGCGCTCGCTCCCATCGCGCACGATAGCAGAAAGAGCAGCCCCCAATATCTCTTCACTGGCCCTCCGCCGTTTCTTCACGTCCCACGCCCAAAGAATCAGCCACGCGGTTGATGTAATTGAACCACGAGGCGATCAGCGTAATCTGCAGAATGGCGCGGTCGTCGAAGCCCGCGGCGCGCAGTTTCTTGTGGTCCGCGGGGCTGCACTGCGTCGCATCTTTCGTAAGTTTCACCACATACTCCAGCATCGTTTTGTCCTGCTCGCTAATGGGGGCAGTGCGGAAATCCTTGCGCAAGGCCTCCACCATTTCATTCTGCAATGTGACGCGACGCAGAAACTCTGCGTGGGATTCGATTCAATAGAAACAGCGGTTCGTCACCGAAACCATCGTGGCGATCATTTCGTGCTGATCGCGCCGCAGAGGCAGCTCCGGCGACATCAGCGCCCCAAACGTGCTGAAGGCATGAAAAAGCGCCTCCGGAATCAGGCTGTGCGAACCGACGATGCTGTTCTCAATGCCGTGATCCACAATCGACACGGGCGTCGCGTACTCCATGGGATAGAGCTTGCGCTGTTCCATCATGGCGTTGCGCACCTGCTCGTCGTCTTCCATTTTTACCGTCTTGATCCAGGTCATTCCCGTTGTCCTTTGCTTGCGGAAAGAGTGTGCATGCTCAACGGCCAGCGCCTGCCACAGCCTTCTTGACCGGCGTGTTCTTTACCATGGCAGCGGCCTTCGCGGATTTCGCCCCCGTTACGGGGCCGAGCGGGACCGAAACATGCTCGTGGATCGACTGGCGTTCATTGTTGTCTTCCGGATGCGCTTGGCGGTACGCCCCGGTCAGCGCCTGCGAGGCTTCATCGGCTTTGAAGCGCAGGTATCGTTCTTTATGTTCGTTGGCACGCGCCTCGTCGCCCAGGCCCGTGTAGCAAAGCATCAGATTGTAATTCGCCTGGAGATCTTCCGGGTCGATCGCGAGAGTCTGCTGGAGCTCTTTCACCGCATCGGCGTAGCGCTTCTGCAGGAAGAGCACGCGGCCCAATTCGTTGTGGACCACGCGGTCGCGCGGGTACTGCGCCAGCACGGCTTGCAATGCCTGCGCCGCCTCGTCGTACTTGCCCTCCTCCTTCAAAACGCGCGCGTAAAAGAAATTCGCCCGCGCCAGGCCCGGCTTCAGCGCCAGGGCCTTCAGCAAAACCTCGCGCGCACCCTCGGTGTTTCCTTCCTGTACGCGCACACGCCCGACGTTTGTCCAGCCGTCGGGGTTTTGCGGATCCATCTCCGTAATTTTCGCGAACGCCTGCTCCGCGCCTTTCAGGTCGCCTTGCAGAAACAGTCCGATGCCGTAATCATTCCAGCGCGTCCAGTCCTCTTTTTCCCACTGCACTTGAGGCTTCGGTGCGGCAGCCGATTTTGGTAAAACGCGCAGGCTTTTGGAGTCTTCCGCCACGGTGATGATCGGCAAATCGGGAATCGCCGGGGTCTTGCTCGAAACATGGGAGAGATCTCCGTTGAAGTTCCACTTGCGGTCGTCGTGGTCCGGCGTAACGTCGCCCGTCGAGTGCGGGTCGGGCACGCCCCCGAATGCGAATTGCGTGTTCCACCACTGGAATTTCCGGTAGTTCAACTTGGCGTGGAGGTTAATGTGTTCGCCCGCGTTTTCCGGCACGTGCAGGCGGTAGTGCACTGTATCCGCGGCGCCGGGAGGTATCAGCCGAACATAAACAACAGCGCGGCTGGCCCACGCATTGCGCTTGTTGATGGGATTGCCGTGCGCATCTATCTGCAGCGATTTGTAGAAATGCGCTCCGGGATCGACCGGACCTTTGCCATCGTCCTCCACCTTGCCGCTCCAGAAAATCGTCTGCCCTTTGTCATCCGTGGCTTGCAATTCCACCCAGACGTCGAAGGCGTCAATCGTGCCTCCCGGGAAGAAATGCCCGACCTTGCGCGTACGCACGACAACTTCCACCAGCACATCATCCCCGCGGCGCACCGCCGCATCCACGCGTCCAAGAGGCGCGGTGATCTCCCGCGCTTCTCCAGCCGGGCCTTTCGGCAGGGAAACATCCGCCTCTTCGCCCACCGCAAATGTTGTCGAGAGTTCCTGTTTCGGCGCTTCCGTGGATTTTTGCTCTCCCTTGCTGCCTGCTGGTGCAATCGCGAAAACATCCACGCTGAGCTCTTTATCCTGCAAAAAGTTCCGGCTCGCTTCCAGTTGCGAGGCATCCTCATTCGCAACGGGCACCGCGGTGTTCGCTCCGGGGAAGCGGTGCGAGTGCACGTAGCCGTCAATGTTGCCTTCGTCCTTCGATGGCACCAACGGCATGTGGCAGTCCGCGCACATCATCGGGGTGGCCGGGTAATAAAATGACCGCGCGCCCTGCCCGGAAACGCCGCTGGCCTGCCAGTTGTCGTACTCGTTGAAACCCCGAACCCAGCGGTAGCCATTCAGCGGCACGTCAAGATGCACCTTGTGGCATCCGGAACAGAACTCCGGCACCTGTTGGCGCATGAAAGGCTTCAGAAACACGCGGCGGTGGGGCTCCGGATTCAGGCGGACCATGAAGTCATGAAGGCCGCGAATGATGGGATTGTCGCTCGCGGCCAGTTCGTGCAGCTTCGGGTATTCCAGGACCAAATCACCCTGCCCCATAGTGCTCTTCACCTGCACGATGCTGTGGCACATCATGCAACTCAGGCCGGCCTGCGCTTCGGGTTTGTCAACGTTCTGCTTGATCGGTGTGTCCATCATCCCGCTGAAGAGCAACGCGGGATCATGGCAACCCGCGCACCACTTCGACGGTTGCACCCCGGCGACGTCTTGCATGTACTCGATGCTCTTGCGGTACCACTGGTTGTTGAACGACGAAAAATGGTGCATCGAGCTTTCCCACTGTTTGTAAATGTCCGCGTGGCAGCGTTCGCAGGCTTGCGATTTCAGGAAATACCCTGAAGGGATGTACTGACCGTCGGTGGTTTGCGCGGAACTCGGAAAGAATTTTCCAGGGGGGCCGTCGCCCTCCTGCAGCATCGTGGCCGGCGAAATCGGCGGATTCTGCACGACGTAGCGATTCTTCCAAACAAATTCCCGGGCATACCAGGCGCCCGCTGCGATACCAGTGGTCACCAGCAGCAGGCCGACTAATCCGGCTATTTGCCGGCCATAGCTCGTGCCCAGCCACCCTCTTGCGGAGAGCCAGGAAGCCGCCAGAAAAATCACGCCCAAAGTGCACAGGGCAATATGTGCATACAACCAGGCCTTCAAGCGATGCGGCGTTCCCAGGCGAATCAACGCCAGACCCAGAGCCGCGCCAGCCGCGAACAGAATCCAGCCGAATCGCGCCAGCAACCGCTCCTTGCCGATTCCTCGAAAAAGAAAAACCGCTAGCGCCAGCGAGACCAGCACACCCAGACCGGTGTGCAGAAGAACCGCGCCGGCATAGAAGAGGGTCGCGGATGGATAGGCGTAGAGATAAATTGCGGTTACAACGAGGACAAACACGCCAAGCGAGCGCCAGCGTTCCATTCCCCCCCCATCCAACCTAGTTCAACTGCCCCTTCCCCAGAATGAAAAATGCGGCCGGAAGGTCGTGTTTCCGGCCGCAATCTTTCTTTGTTGGGGTGCCTCCAGATCAGGCGAAGGCAGGGCCTGCTTAGGAAGCGGTTCAATGTTGCATCGTTTATAGAGCGGGGCGTGGAGGTTGACAATACTGCGAAAGTATTAGAACTGGAAGATTTCCTTAATGCCTTTATTTTCAATGATTTGGTAGGCCTTCCCGGCCTTTATTTTTTGGTGCTCCTGGCTCTGCCCGCTGGGCCATTCCACAACCACGCGGTCAATGACGTCTTGCTTGCCCAGGCCAAACGTTACCGGCAATTCCGATTGCGACAAATAACTGGAGCCGCTGCGAACGACGCGCATCTCCGCCTGCCCATTGAAGAAAATCCGCACATTCGCACCGATGGCGTCGCGATTCGATTTGGTGCCAACCAAGTGGAAGCGAATGCTGCGATTGCCGGAGAGTTGGTCATTGCGATAGAGAAACGCCGGCCCATTGTTGGTGGTGAGCAGAAGATCCTGATCGCCGTCATGATCGAAATCGCCGACGGCCAGGCCGCGCCCGACTTTGGGCAAATCATATCCGCCGCCGATATCGCCGGCAATGTCGCGGAATTTGCCGCGGCCCAGGTTCAGAAAAAGCTGCGCGGGCTGCGCGTAGCCGACGTTGCCGCGAATGTGGCGCACCGTATCATCAATGTGGCCGTTGGCGACGGCGATATCCAAAAGCCCGTCCAGGTCCGCGTCAAAAAAAACGCAGCCGAAGCCCAAGGTGTTCCGCGAAGCCGCGCCAAGTCCCGTTTGCATGGCCACATCGTCGTAGGCCTGGCCCGTCTCGCGGTAGAGTCCGATCATCTCGTTATCAAAATTGGTGATGATGATGCCCGGCTTCCCGGAATTGTCGTAGTCGGCCACGTCCACGCCCATGCCGGCACGCGCCTTGCCGTCGACGCTGAACGCCAGGCCCGCCTCCACGGCGGCGTCCTTAAATTTGCCGTTGTGCAAATTACGGTACAGCTTGTTGGGCTGCGTGTCGTTCGCGACGAGCAGGTCCGGCCAGCCGTCCTGATCGTAGTCCAGCATGGCCACGCCGAGCGATTTGGAACTGCTGTCGAAGATGCCGCTGGTCGCGGTTACATCCTCGAACGTGCCGTTGCCCCGATTGTGGTAGAGCCAGCAGGTGTCGCCGCGATACGCTTCCGGCGTGCAATAGGATTTGTTTTTGCCATCGAGGCTGCAAAAGACGTCGGTCTCCGCGGTCCAATGCACGTAATTGCAGACGAATAGATCGAGGAAACCATCGCGATCATAATCGAACCAGATCGCCGAACTGCTCAGCCCTTGTTTCCCCAGCAGGCCACTGGCCTTGGTGACGTCGAGGAATGTGCCCTTGCCGGTGTTGCGGAACAACCGGCTCTGTCCCACGCAGGAAATGAAAATGTCCGGAAAGCCGTCATTGTTGTAGTCGCCCACCGCCACGCCCATGCCGTACAATTCCACGTCCAGGCCCGCCGCCTGAGTGACATCGGTGAACGTGCCGTTGCGGTTGTTACGATACAACTTCATGGTCGTCCGCTGGCGCTTGTGCCCCGGCCAATCCATCGAGTTCACCAGAAGAATGTCCTGCCAGCCATCCGCGTCGTAATCCAGAAATGCGCAGCCGGATCCCAGGGTTTCGGGAAGCAGCTTGCCGCCGTACGCGCCGCTGTTGTGCTGGAAGCGCAGGCCAGCGTTGCCGGTAACATCCACAAAACGAAATCCTGCCGAGGCGGCGGGCAGGGCGCGGGGAAACGCCCCGTGGATCAGCCCCGCACCAACGGCCTGCCGAATGAAATCGCGGCGCTTCACGGAAGATTCACCAGCCCGTTGCGGATCGCATAGACAACCAGCTCGGCTGTTTTGTGGATGCCCAGTGCGTCCATGATATTCGCGCGATGAACGGACACCGTGTTTACACTCAAACTCAATTCCGTGGCAATCTCCTTGTTCGATTTACCGGCGACGATGTGCTGCAGGATTTCCAGCTCGCGCGGCGTGAGCCCGGTGTCGCGCTCGCCCTTCAGCGCCCCGCCTCGCGCAATCTGCGGATCAAGCACGGTCTGGCCCTCGGCCACTTTCTTGATCGCGCTGACGAGGTCCAGGTCCATCGCGTTCTTCAGGATGTAGCCCCGCGCGCCCGCTTCCATCGCCTGCTTCACCAGCGTGTCTTCCGAATGCATGCTCAGCATCAGGATGGCGGTTTCCGGCAGCTTCGCCAGAATGCGCCGCGACGCTTCAATGCCGTTCATCTGCGGCAGCGCACAATCCATCACGATGACATCGGGGCGCAACTCCAGCGCCAGCTCCACCGCTTCCAGGCCATCGCTCGCTTCGCCGGCAACCTGAAACGTTGGCTCGTCCTCCAGCATGCGGCGGAACCCGCGGCGCACCAACGCATGGTCGTCCACCAGCAGAACTCTCAATTTATTCGCCATGCGTTTCCGCCCTTTCCCGCGGAATGTGGATCTGCACCAGCGTGCCTCCGCCCGCAACCGGCGTAACCTTCAGCGTGCCGCCAAGAATTTCCGCGCGTTCCCGCATGGCCACCAACCCGATACCAGTGTGACCTGCCGGAGGCGCGAATCCCTTGCCGCGATCTTCCACTTCCAGTTCCAGGCTGGCCGGCTGAAAGCGCAAACGGACCCAGCCTTCTTTAGCGGCGGAATGCCGCGCTACATTATTGAGAGCCTCCTGCAATACACGGTAAAGCTGCACGCTCGCGCTTGTTTCCAAAGGAAACGCTTGGCCCGATTTTTCGTAATGCAGCGCGAGCCCTGTCTGGCGCTCCACCGTGGGGATGTACCAATCGAGCGTGCTTTCCAGCCCGGCCTCTTCAAGCAAAACGGGATGCAGCGCCTGCGACAGGCTGCGGATATTGTTCAGCGTGGACTGAGCGATCTCCCGCACTTCCTGCAAATCTCCGCGCAGGGCCGAGTTTTCTGGCATGTCTTTATCGGCGCGGCGCAACAGCGAGCCAATCGCCGTGAGCACCTGGCCGAATTCATCGTGCAGCTCGCGCGAGATGTGCCGCAGCGTGGATTCCTGCGTGGCGATCAGCTTCTGCGCCAGCTCGCTGCGTTGCAGCGACAATTCCGCGACGTGCGCAAAAATCCGCCGGTTGTAGCGGATCATATACAGGCTGGTGACCACAATCGCCAGCAGAATCGCGGCCAGGAAATAGTAGAGCTGGCGCTGCACACGATCGTAGATCTCCGCGATGCGCGCGGCGGCCTGCTCCTCGCCTTCATTGTTTTGCACTAGCAGGCGGGAAACCGCGGAACTCAGTGCCGCTTGCTGCGGCTGCAGAGTGTCGCGAATCTGCTCGCGCGCGGCCTGCTCCTGCCCATTTTGCGTCTGCGAGAACATGCGGTCGCAGGCGTCCCAGAATTGCGTCAACGACTGGGTCAAGTAGAGGCGCTGGTCGCTGGTGCGCGTGGCCTCCGCCAGATTTTCTTCCTGCTTGAGCGCCGCGCTTAGATCGTTGCGGGTGCGATCGAATTGCGCGGTCCAGGCGATCAGTGGGTAAGGCTCGCTGGCATCGAGCATGTCCCGCATGGCCAGCCCCAGCGAATTCAAATCGTTCTGGATGCGCAGGAGTTGCAGCGAATCCTTGCGGTTGCGGTCCACCATTTCGCCCTGCAGCTTGCGAAGCCCCGAAAACTGCCGCGTGATGTAGCCGGCATAGGCCAGCACTGCCAGGATCGTGACGATCAGGCCGAGATACAGGCCCAGCGTCGGGCCACGTTGCGGAGGACCTTTTTCCACGCGCAAAGGATATAACGTTACCGCGGCGGGAACAAATGCCGGATGTGCGATCTCCACGGCGGCGGCTGACGCGTCGGTGATACACTGCTGACGATTTCACACATTTCCTGGAGCGCGGCGCATGATCGACGTAGGACTCATTGGGTTTGGCCTGGCAGGGCGGTACTTTCACGCGCCGCTGATCCATGCCGTCCCCGGGCTGCGGCTTGCCGCCGTGCTGCAACGCAGTGGCGACGAAGCCGCCAAGCGCTATCCCGGTGCGCGCATCGTGCGCAGCATCGAGGAACTCCTGGCCATCGATTCCATCCGGCTGCTGGTGATTGCTTCGCCTAACCAGACGCACTTCCCCTTCGCGGTGCAATGCCTGGAAGCCGGGCGCGACGTCGTGGTGGACAAGCCCATCACCCCCACTCTGCCGGAAGCCCTCGAGCTTTTTCGCATGGCCCAAAAATGCGGCCGCCTCCTGACCGCATTCCACAGCCGGCGTTTCGACGCCGATTTTCAAGCCGTGCGTCAGGTCGTCGCCGGCGGTGAATTGGGGCAAATCCTGCGATTGGAGACGCACTATGATCGCTACCGGCCCACCTCGCGTCCAAATGCCTGGCGGGAAGTGCCCGGCCCTGGGAGCGGCATCCTTTTCGACCTGGCCCCCCACCTGATGGACCACGCGATGATGCTCTTCGGCCCGCCGGAAGCGGTTGCCGCCGACATCCGCATCGAGCGCCCAGGATTTCTCACCGACGATGCCTTCGACATCTGCTTCTTTTATCCCGGCAACCTGCGCGCTCATCTGTGCGCTACCATGCTGTGTGCCACGCCGCGGCCGCGCTTTGTGCTTCTCGGCGAAAAGGGAACTTTCATCAAAAATGAATTTGATGCGCTGGAGCCGGCGCTCCGCCGCGAGGATATTCCAAAAGGCGAATCGTGGGTTCTCGATCCGGAGGAAAATTGGGGCGAGCTGACGGTTGTCGCAGATGGCCAAACGCGAAAACGAAAAGTCGCCTCGCACGGGGATTGGCGTGAATTCTACGCGAATGTCCGCGATGTGTTGCTCGGCCAGGCCGCGTTGCAGGTTGCGCCGAAACAGGTGATTGATGTAATGATGGCCCTGGAACTGGCGCAGGAAAGCCAGGTACTGCGTTGCGTCGTTCCATGGCGGAATGTCGAACTCTAGCCTTCTGAAGCTGGGCCAGAGGCCAGCCGTACGTCGTATAATCAAAGTTCGGGTGGAAGGAGCGCAAATCCATTCATGACGAAAATCGAATTGCTGCCGTCGGTTCTGGCCAGCAACTTTGCGCAACTGGGCAGCGATGTGCATGCGGCGATTGAAGGTGGCGGCACGGCTTTGCATGTGGACGTGATGGACGGCCACTTCGTGCCGAACCTCACCGTTGGGCCGCCGCTGGTGGCGTCGTTGCGAAAGGTCGTGAGCGTTCCGCTGGATTGTCACCTGATGATC
Organism: Candidatus Acidiferrum typicum; assembly: GCA_002478115.1. Taxonomy (GTDB): domain Bacteria; phylum Acidobacteriota; class Terriglobia; order Acidiferrales; family UBA7541; genus Acidiferrum; species Acidiferrum typicum. The sequence goes on from DLMH01000075.1 coordinate 20,040, forward strand.
GAGGACCCGGATCTGTTCATACCCGCGTTCGCCGACGCCGGCGCAAATTGGATTTCTGTTCATCAGGAAGCGTGCGCCAACCTGGACCGCACCCTGCACCTGATCGCGCAACATGGCTGCAAACCGGGAGTGGTGGTCAATCCGGCGACGCCAGTGGAACTCCTGACGGAAGTTCTGGACCTGGTGCATCACGTCCTGGTGATGAGCGTGAATCCCGGCTATGGCGGGCAGAAGTTCATCCCGAATTCCCTGAACAAGATCGCGGCGTTGGCGCGCATGCGTGCCGAGCGCAAGCTGGACTTCCGCATCGAAGTGGATGGCGGAGTCGATTTGACCACGGTGGCCGATGTAGTGAAAGCCGGTGCGGAATTGCTGGTCATCGGCACCGGCGTGTTTGGTCACGGCGACATACGCGGGAATGCCGCCAAACTCCTGGAAGCCGCGCGCAGCGCGACGCTCACGCGAGTGTAAAGCCGGAGCCATTCCCGAGACAAGGGTTGATCCCGCTCTGCGGGATCAACCCTTCATAAGGAAACCCAAGAGCACAGTCATGAGTGACTGTGCCACAAGAGCTAAGGTGGCTAGAGCGGGGAAGGGCCGCGGCGTTCGCCGACGGAGGCGGAGTCCTCGGACAAGTCCATGAAACGCGAGTCGGCGGCTTCGTCGCGGACGGAGCTGAGGGCGACTTTCACTTCACGGAGATAGTAAATCGTGCCGGCCAGCAGGCTGAGGAGTGAAAGCACGAAGACGATGGCGGCGAGAAGCTCGGCAATGCGCCAATACAAACCCAGGCCGAGCAGCAGGCAAGTCAAGACCGTTCCCGCGAGACAAACCAAAGTGAGCAGGAAGGCAACGCGAATCAACTCGGCGCGTTTTTCGATGGAAGCAATCTGCGCGGCGTAGGCTTCGGCTTCCGCGGGGCGTCCCTGTTTTGTGGCGGCGTATTTGTGGTGCAGGTACTGGCGAAGGCGGCTGACCATGCCCATCAGGCGAACATTGAGGGAGAGCACAAAAAGGGCGGAGGCGGAGACGAAAATAGCCGGGCCGACGAAGGCTTGGAAGAGACGCGGTATGTCGTTCATGGCGAGAGTTTATCCACCTCTCTGGCCGCTGCTCATTCGGGCAGCGGGTTATTCAACTGAAGGAACATAAACACAAACGCGGCGATAACCACAGCGCCCGCGAGCCAACCGAGAAGGTAGGCGCGCGTGCGCTCGGGACCCGGGGCCGGCTGGCGATCGGCGAAGACCCTGCCCAGGAGAAAGCCAGTGGCGAGGCCACCAAAATGGCCCCAGTTATCGATTCCCGGGAAGAGAAAGCCAAAGGCGAAAATCGTAACCACCCAGGAAATCAGGCGTGAGCGCATCGCCTGCATGCTGGCACCGCTACGCCGTGTGGTGACGGCAAGGAGCAATCCGATGAGCCCGAGAATGGCGCCACTGGCACCGACAGAAGGATGACTTCCGAGTATGGTGCTACAAAGTGAGCCACCAATCCCGCAGGCGACATAGAGGAAGAGAAAACGAGCGGAGCCGAACAACTCTTCGACGACGGGCGCAATATCCATGAGGACCATCATGTTGAATCCGATGTGCAGCAGCCCACCATGAAGGAAGGTACCGAGGATCAAGCGCCACCAGGCCCACAATCCGCTATGAAAGGGAAGATTTTCACCGAGACGGTAAAGCTCGATGCCACTCATGCCACCGAATAAACCGAGGCTGCCTCCCGAATGGATCGAGCGCAGCATGCTGACGCCAAACATGAGTACATTGACGATGAGGACGACCACGGTGACCGGGGCGTGGCCGCCGAAAAACTCGGATAGACCTTTGCTCCAGGCGGCGAGGGAAAAGCGCAGGCTGGTGCCACATTCGTGGCAGCGATTAGAGTGGATGCCGACGAGGGCGCCGCACGCGGGGCAGAGTTGCGGGCGCTTTTCGCCGGAGCCGCCAAACATGTTGCCAAAGATTTGCTTCCAGCGCGCGAAGCGCAGTTGCCAATGGTAGGGAAGGGCCAACCGTCCTCCTTGCGGGCTTCAGGTCGCATTCCTATAATACCGGAAACGCGCCGCGCAATCCGGCGAAGAGGACTTATGGACAAATTCGAAGAATTCGGGCGGAAACTGGACGACGAGATTACGCGCCTGCGGAAGTATCTGGATGAAGAGGTCGCGCCGGTGACGGAGAAGCGCACGGCGCAGTTTCTGCGGGAAGTTTCCGACAAGCTGTCGGAAGCGGCAAAGAAGCTGGAAGAGCGGGTGGCGGCGCGCACACCGCAAGAACCAAAACCGTGACAGCGAACCGGCTTTCGTTTGGCGCAGTTCTGGTGGTGGCGAGCGCTTGCAGCATCGGGTGTGCTGCGAAACGCCCCGTCGCCAACCAGCATCCGCCGGCTCCGACACAACCCGCGGAGACGCCGGAAGAAACCAGCGAAAAGGCCAAGCGCGACACGGACGTTTCCCCAGCGCCCGCTCCCGTTGCGCCAGCGGCGAAACACGGCAAGACTCCGGCAGCGCCCGCGCCGGTGGGCTACACCGAAGAAGGCAACGCTTCCTGGTATGGGAATCCGTTTCACGGACGCCGCGCGTCGAATGGCGAAACCTACGACATGCACAAGCTGACGGCGGCGCACCGCACGTTGCCGTTTGAGACCATGGTGCGCGTGACGAATCTCAGCAACAACAAATCGACGGTGGTGCGTATCACGGACCGCGGGCCGTTCGTGGAGAACCGCGTGATTGATCTTTCGATGGCGGCGGCGCGGGAGATCGAATCGATCGGGCCGGGCGTGGTGCGCGTGCGGCTGGAAGTGCTGGGGAACGTGGATCCCACGGAAGGATTTTTCACCGTGCAGGTGGGGGCTTTCCGGGATCGCGGGAACGCCGAGAGGCTGCGGGACCGCCTGAACGCCTCATACACGCCGATCTACATTCAGCAGTATGATGCACCCGACGGAACGTTTTACCGTGTGCGCGTGGGGAAAATATCCGGCGAAAGCGCGGCGCAGGATTTTGCGGAGCAACTGCGGGCCGAGGAGGGATTTACGCCCATGGTGCTGCGACTGGATGAGGTGCCGCCTTCAGGAGGAAACTGATGGACGCGAATTGCCTGTTCTGCAAAATCGGCGCGAAGAAAATTCCGGCGAAACTGGTGCTGGACGAGGAAGAGATTTTTGCGTTTGAGGACATCAACCCGCAAGCGCCGACGCACATACTGCTGTGCCCGCGCAAGCATTTCGCGTCGTTGCATGAGGCCAGCGAAGAGGATGCGGCCCTGTTGGGCAAGCTGCAGATGGCGGCGGCGAAGATTGCGAAGGAGCGCGGCTTGCTGGCGGGGTATCGCACAGTGTTTAACAACGGGAGCGGCGCGGGGCAGTCTGTGTTTCATTTGCACCTGCATTTGCTGGGAGGGCGGAATTTCCGCTGGCCGCCGGGATAGGCGCAGGGGCGAGTAAGAATCGGCATTCGATTTCCAAGGAGGTTGCATGCGTTCCCGCATAGTGGTGCGCGCCGCGGTTGTGTCCGGGCTGCTGCTGAGTTTGTTAATTGGCGGGCAGTACAGCGTTTCTGCTCAGCAAAAAACAGCGACAGCGGCCAAGCCCGGCGAACTTACGGTTGATCGCATCTTTGCGCAGCCGAGTTTGAGCGGGCGCTTGACGCGAGGCATTGCCTGGGCGCCGGACAACCAGCGGCTCAGCTATTTCGAGATTAAAGGCAGCGGCAAGGACGCGAAGCCGGAGCTCTGGACGATGGACGCCGAGACAGGCGAACGCGCGCTGCTGGTCTCCGTGGAAAAACTGGAAAGCGCCCTGCCAGCGGCGCCGAGTAAGGAGACGCAAGCGACGGGCGCAGGGAGGCGTCCCCCAGCGCAGTATCAATGGGCGCCGGGAGGCGACGCGCTGCTTTTCGAAGGGCCGCACGCGCTGGCGTGGTTCGATTTGAAGAGCCAGATGTCGCGCGTGCTTGTGAACGGGAAAGAGGGTTTGAGCGACGCGAAGATTTCGCCCGACGGGAAGTACGTGAGCTTTGTGCGCGAGCACAACGTGTGGTTGGTGAGCACGGCTGATGGAAAAGAGTGCGCGCTGACGGCCGGTGGCACGGAGGAAGTGCGAAAGGGCGAGCTGGATTGGGTGTACACCGAAGAGCTGGACATTTTCACGGGTTATTGGTGGGCGCCGGATTCCTCGGCGATCGCCTATCTGGAAATGGACGAGCGGAAGGTGACGCAATTTTCGCTGGTAAATTTCGAGTCATTCACAGGTGAAGCGGAGCTGCAGAGGTATCCGGTGCCGGGAGGGACGAATCCCGTGGTGCGCGTATTTGTTGCGCCCGTGGGAGGCGGCGAGGCGCGCGCGATGGACCTGGGCGCGGAAACGGACGTGTACGTCCCGCGTGTGAACTGGCTGCCAGATTCGAAGCGCCTGGCGATTCAGCGGCTCAATCGTGCGCAAACGATGCTGGATGTGCTGCTCGCCGACACGGCCACGGGGAAAACCTCCACCATGCTTTCGGATAAAGATGACTATTGGATCAACGTCAGCGATGACCTGCATTTTCTGAAGGATGGCAAGCGATTTCTGTGGTCCAGCGAGCGCAGCGGCTATCGCCACCTTTATTTGTACGATGTTTCGGGGAAGCCGCCGTTGCAACTGACGACAGGCGAATGGGAAGTAGACCACGTGGACAGTGTGGATGAAGAGAAGGGCGTGGTGTACTTCACGGCGACGGAGAAATCGCCGCTGGAGCGGCATGTGTATCGCGTCGGCCTGGATGGCGGCGGGTTCGCACGGATCACCAAGGAAGACGGCACGCACCACGTGAATTTCGCGCCGAATGCGTGGAATTATGTGGACACATACTCCAACGCGAACACGCCACCGCGGCAGGATCTTTATCGCGCGGACGGCACGAAGCTGGCCACGCTGAACGAAAACAAGGTGGCGGAGCTGGCCGATTACCACTTGTCGCCGGTGGAGTTCTTCACGATCAAGGCGCACGACGGGGTGTCGCTGAATTGTTCGATGATCAAGCCGCCCAACTTTGACCCGGCGAAGAAATATCCGGTGATTGTGTACACCTACGGCGGGCCGCACGCGCAGGTGGTCGAGAACGCGTGGATGGGCGGCGGGTTCCTGTGGCACCAGATGATGGCGCAAAAGGGCTACATCATTTTTTCGCTGGATAATCGCGGCTCCGCGGGGCGTGGCCACGTGTTCGAGGAGCCCATCCAGTACCGCTTCGGCGCGCAGGAGCTTTCCGATCAGCGGGACGGCGGCGAATGGCTGAAGTCGCAGCCCTACGTGGACGCGGAACGCATCGGCATACACGGCTGGAGCTACGGAGGGCATATGACGCTGCATGCGATGTTCGAGGCGCCGGACATCTACAAAGTAGGATTCGCGGGCGGGCCGGTGACGGATTGGCATTTCTACGACACGATCTACACGGAGCGGTATATGGGGCTGCTGCCGGAGCACGAGGAAAGCTACGAGGAATCTTCTCCTATCAAGAACGCGGGGAAGTTGAAGGGGAAGCTGCTGATCGCGCATGGCACGGGCGACGACAACGTGCATTACTCCAACACGCTGGCGCTGATTGATGATTTGATCAAAGCGGGGAAGTACGTCGAGGTGATGGCGTTCCCCGGGCGAGGCCACGGGGTGAGCGATCTGGCGGCGGAGCGGGTGTTGTGGAACCGCGTGACGAAATTCTTCCTGGACAATTTATAGAGTGATACACGGCGGTCGCGGACTCGCTAGTGGTGCGGCTTACTTCGCGTCGAGGTCGACGTCTTTGATAGGCAAATCCCAGTGGGCATCGAGGATTTCGAAGCGGCGCTGCTCTTCCTTCTTGAAGGTGTCCTGATCGGGGAAGAGTTGTTTGAGAAGGGGCGCGGAGTCGTAGCCATCGTTGGCGATGGCGGCATTTTTGTAAACGATGGTGACGCGATAGTCCCAGCGGCCGTCTTCGGTGGTGTGGTAGACGGGAGCGACGGCGGTAACTTTCAAGAGGCGGCCCATCTCCACCTGTTTTCTCAGCACGGGATAGTGGTTCTTGCGGAAGAGCGCAATGAACTCATCGGCGTGGCCCCATTTGGTTTTGTAGTAGTACTCGATGACGAAGGGCTTGTCGGTGGCGGAGGCGGTTTGCGCACTGGCCTTTGCGAAATGGCCAACGGCCACGAATGTTGCAGCGATCAGAATGAGTGAAGCCAACAGAAAACGCGTTGAGAAAAGTTTACGCATGGGAGTCTCCTCGAACGGAAATTGTGCGGGCATTGTAGCTCGGATTGTGCGTTCTGTTCTACTTTACTGATAAACCTCGCGGCCATTCCTGCGGCTCAGCTTGATGGAAGCGCGGACGTCGCGCCCATGCCGGTAGAGACACAGCTTGCCGCGTCTTGGCTCGAATTGCTGGCCCAGCCCGGTGCTGAGGTGCCTTAGCCGATGGGCGCCGGCGTGGGTGGCAAGGGCGGCGTCTCCGGCGGTGGCGACGCAGGTGCAGCCGAGTCTGGCGGCGGGGGCGAGAGCAGCGCTGCCAAAGCTGGATATCGCGCCGCGAGGAAATAAATGGAATACGCCGGAAAAAACACCATGGCAGGCACGGAGATCAACGCAACTGCGAAGATAAGAACCGCCAACACAATACACCCCACCACCACGGCTAGCGTGATGGTGTAGACGTCCCATGTCAACCCAGCCGCTTTCCCGGCCAGCACGGCAACCACTCCAACACCGCCGACGGGGATGAGCAGCACCAGAAACACGATCACCGTGATGATCGCGATGGCGATACCTGCCGCGATGGCCAGCCCAATTTTCATCGCGAGGTAGCCGGCATAGCCGCCCTTCTCCGCTTTGAGCCACAACCATAACCTGCGCCATCCCTGCATGGCGCTGATGTCCTCCAAAGCCATTTGCGGAACGACAAAGTCCTTGGTCAATACGTGGACCACTGCCACCACGACCAGGAGGGCAAGGAAGAACAAGAACAACACGATGGCGCCCAGCACCAGCGGCAGCACGTGTTCGCCAGGATGCTCCAACCAGCCAATGGCCCAGGTAAACGCCAGCGGAATGCCGATCAGGACGACGAAAGCGGCGAAAGTCACCAGCATCAATAAAATCTGCCACACAAAGAAGCGACGGCCGTGAGGCCGGCGCCGCACCCACCCCTGGCGGATGTGGCATTCCTTGGCCACGATGCTGTCGAACAGAATGAACCGCATCACGCTGTTGATGTAAATGAAGAGCACAAACAAGCCAAGTGCAACCACAATCAGAGAGGCGATCAGTCCGGCGAGCATCGCCGGGTGATCCGCCAGTTGTGAAGGCCAGGCCGCGCCAAGAAACTGCTCCGATCCGCGCTGGTGATGCGGTGAGGGTATGTTGATACTAGGGTTGCATCCTCCGCCGGAACCCAGTTCTCCCGCCAGAAATCCGACCAGGGCCAGGCGCACCCATTGGGTGAAGCGGAACGGTTGTAGGAGTTGCTGTTTGGCGTGCTGAAAGGCCGGACTTATGGCATCCACCGCGGAAATTGGCAAGGACGCACCTCCGTGTTGCAAATTGCTCGTTGCAGAGAAAGTACTCCGAAGGCTGGAAGAGATCAATAACGTTGATAGATAGGTGACTGTGAGGTTACTACGTTGCGGCTGCTGTTGACCGCTGTGGCCGATGAGCGCGCAAACCGGCAAGTGACCCACTATCGATCTCGTTCACTTCGGTTACATCCTATTCATAGGCGGCGCGGGTTAGGCGGTCGCGGATGGGGGCCCACTCCGGCGTGTCGGGGGGAAGTTCGACGGCGATCCAGTCGAAGGATTGGCGGTCCAGTTCGTGCAGCGTGGCGTAGAGTTGCGCGGCGTAGTCGTCCGCGTTTTGCGGCATGCGCTGCTTGAAAGCGGCGCGGGCGTTGTAGGCGAGCCAGAGATAGGCGCCGCGTCCTTTGCGGGGAAGATGGCCGCGGCTGACGAGGAGAACGCGCGTGCGCGGGCTGTAGTGCTTTTTGTGCTGGCCGGGGGAGCGGTGGGCGTCTTCGAGTTGTTGCATCGTGGCCGCGTCCGGCTTGTCCTCTTGTGCGTCTTCTACAAACGCCATGCCGGGGCGGAGGACTTCCAAGCCATCGGGCGTTACGGCGATCACCGTGGATTCGAGGCCGACTTCGCAGGGGCCGCCATCGAGGAGAAACGGCGTCTCGTCACCGAAGGCTTCGCGGACATGCTGCGCTGTGGTAGGGGAAAGCTGGGTGAAGCGATTGGCGCTGGGTGCGGCGATGGGGAAGCCCACTTCGCGCAGGAGCGCGAGCGCCACGGGATGCCGGGGCATGCGCAGGCCGACGGTGGGGAGGCCTGCGGTGGCGTCATCGGGAATGATGGATTTTTTCGGAACGACGAGCGTGAGCGGGCCGGGCCAATATTTGCGGGCGAGGCGTTCGGCTTCCAGCGGCCAATCAGCGGCGAGCGCGCGCGCCTGCTCGATGCTGGCCACATGCACGATGAGCGGGCTGGTGGTGGGGCGGCCCTTGAGGGCATAGATTTTGCGGATTGCCGAGGGATCGAGCGCGTTGGCGCCAAGGCCGTAGACGGTTTCCGTCGGGAAAACGACGAGGCCACCGGAGCGGAGAATTTGCGCGGCTTTCAGGATGTCAGAGTCGGCGGTCATGGCGATGAAATGATTGTGGCAGAAGAAAAGCGAGGGGGCCAGCGTGCGAGCTTGCGTCATAGCACGGCGCGATGCTGTTGCGGGAACGGTCTACCTGGTGATGGCGCTAGTGTGTTTGCTGTGATGCCTGCCCTGGTAGGCCGGAGGAGCCCTGGGGCTTAGTTGTCCGGGGTATGCGTGGGATCAAAGACGACGGAAACTTCCACAATCGATTCGGCGGCGCCGGGAGCAAAGACCCACTGCTTCACGGCCTTCTGAGCGGAATCGGCGAGAATGGCGCTGCCGCCAAGCACTTCTGTATCGCGGACGGCGCCGTCGGCTTTCACGACGACGCGCAGGCGGACGACCCCGCCGATACCCCGCTTTTTGAGAATGCTTGGGTATTGTGCCTCGACGCGTTTCAGGACCTTGCGCGTCGTTTCCTGTGAATGAACGCACGCCGGATAAGAAAGCAATGCGACCGCAAAACCCAACAAGAGGCCCAGGAGCTTGTAGCTAGGTGTCTTCATTGGATGACGGCCATTTCTGCGGCCCGCGAAGTGAAGCAGCGAGCAGACGCGAGCCTCTCCTCTAAATGTGACCGATAAACTTGCACGGGTTCGGCCAGAGTTGAAGGAATCTTGGAGCGCACGGGCCGGAGTGTCAACGGAGCGCTATTTCTATCTATCTTATTCATACAACAAGACTTAATGTTTCTCTCAGGCCTGCAGGGCGTGGGCTGAAGGGAAGGCTATGCGGTTATGGGCAGGGGGATTCCTCAGCGAAAGTCTCAGGGTGAGATATTGCGGTCATTGCCGGGCGCGAATGCTGAGACCTGTTGCGAAAAGCCAGGTCTCGCTTAGGCCAGGCGCCAAGACTAGCAGAAATGGAGAAGTTTCCGATGGGCGCCTCGCATTCAAGCGAAAAGAGTCACGGGCGAGAAATCTCATCAAGAGTTTCTTAATCGCCGAGAGCTGCCGTTCACGCCAACGAGCAGCAAAATCATACGTCCGGCGCCTCCTGCGCACGGACGCTAGCGCAAACCTCGCTGAATGAGGGTGCTGTCGAGTTCTTCAGGGGTTTTGTTCTTCCACTGGTCTTTATCAGCTATTCACAGAAGTTACAATCCCGATTCACGCGCCTTTGTTAAGCCTTGTGCTGCGAAGTATTCCCTCGCCGAATCCCTCAGCTCTCAGGCGGTGTCCGGGGAACAGCGATGGAAACCGCACGGGTACAAAGCTTTCAATCTGAGAGGAGCACGTATGCACATAAAAGAATGGGCGAAGGCCGGTTGCGCTTACCTGGCGGCTGCCGCGTTGATGCTGCAGCCAGTTACAGTAATGGCCCAAGACCCAAAGAATGACGAGCAAGTGGATCAGAAGAAAATTGTCGAAATTGCGCCGAAGTCAAGCGATGTAGTTGCGCAATACACGCATCGCGTGGAAGACTTCCCTTATCTCAGCCACGATCAGAAACTCGACCTGCTGCGTAAGCACATTAAGTACGTCTTCGTTCTCTTCCAGGAGAACCGCTCTTTTGATTTCTACTTTGGCACCTACCCCGGAGCCCGGGGACTGTTCTCGCAGCCCGCTAGCGAAACTCCTGGCTTTTACCAGCCGATCGCCAATACATCTGGCGCGGTTGAAACCATCTCCCCATTCTTAATTCCCCAGTCCGTCAAGGACGTTAACGGCAATTCAGTTCTCTTGTACCCGGAGGACACGGACTCCGTGAATCACGGCCACACGGCCATTGATGCCAAGCTGCATCTGGATGCCAGCAACGTGGCTCACAATGACCGCTATGCCTTTACGGAAGAAGGCATAACCGGCGGGACACTGAGCGCCGATGGAACGACCTATTCCGGACCAGCCCCGACAGAGGCGCAAGTGCAAAAGGGCGAGTTGGTCGTTGGCCATGTGGATTGCGATACCACTCCATTTTTGTGGCAGTACGCGGACCGCTTCACTCTTTTCGATAACTTCTTTGACACCGTGATCGGACCGTCTACGCCAAACGCCATCGCCATGATCGCCGGCCAATCGGGCATGACGCAGTGGGTCCTGCATCCCAATCTGGCGTTGGGCGGCACAGGCACATACGCAAACGGGCAACTACCCGTGACTGGCGATCCACAACCCTACTGGGGCAACGCTCTCGCAGCCCTTTTGAACCCGCCGGGTGAAAAGCAGCCCACCGAGAGCGGGGAAGCTGAGACCAGCACCCCGGCCTCCAACCTCACTTTTGCCAGTTTGCCTCTCTCCTTTATGGGAAATCAGATTCAAAACATCACGGCCCAGGATAATTTGCCCTCCTTCGATCTTCTGGACGTTCAGGACGACATCTTGAAGATCGCCGGCGATCACAACAAGCCGGTAAATTGGGGTTGGTTCCAGGAAGGATATGATCACGAGTCTACCGATCCTACCAGCGCCCCAACGTATGCCAACTACATCGCTCATCACAACGGCCCGCAATACTTCGGTTATGAGGCCAATAACGCCACCGAAACCCTGGCGCACTTGAAGGGCCTCGGCGACTTCTACACGGCGATCAGCACGAACGCACTGCCGAAAGAAGGCGGTGTTTTCTACGTCCGCGGCGGGTATGGCAACCTAGACAACCTTGTTCCCCGCTCACCCAACAAAACCGTCCAAGGAGATTTCCCGGGAAATGACGACCACCCCGGCTATTCCGATGCGCAGATCAGCGAAGCGCTTCTGGCGGACTCCATCAACGCGATCGCCAGCAGCAAATATTGGCCAGAGAGCGCCATCATCATCACCTACGATGAGACGGACGGCCTCTACGACCACACTGTGCCGCTGATCCGCTCCTTCGATCCCGTGGGGAACGCCCTCAATCAGGGTCCGCGCATTCCAGCGATCGTCATCTCGCCGTATGGCGTTGCACACGCCATCACCCATGAACCCACGGAGCATAGCTCGATCATCAAGTTCATTGACGAGTTGTTCAACCTGACGCCGCTTGCCGATCTTCCCGATGAAGCCAACGCGCGTGCGCTGGGCGAACTACCGCCCTTCAACCAGAAGTACCTTGGGCCGGCCGATGCCCATACTCCTGGTGTTGGCAACCTCTTCTCCGCCTTTGACAATGCGCGGTTGCTGGGCTTCGTGCCGCCGTTGCCAGCCGACTACGCCAAGATTCCGCGTAACGAGGTAGTGACTCTTCCCCACTATGGCGCGGCAGGCTGCCGCGTCCTGCAAATCTCGCCGACCGATATCGTCCACGGGAAAGTGATCGATCCGGCTCCGGCCGACTTCAATCCGCGTCCCGGCAGCGAACCGGGTGTGCCGACTTCGGGTACCTGGCAATAGGACGAAAGTCCACGTCAACCACTTACCTGCGGCGACCGGATTTTCTCTCCGGTCGCCGTATTATTATGAGCAGGCCTTGCCACAGATACTCGAAAGGAACGTGACCTGCATGATCCGAGTTTTCGCACTTTTGTGTTTCATCGTCTGGCTGATCACCGCAACCCCTCCGGCGGCACTTGCCGGCACCACGCTCGATAAAATCAAGGCTGCCGGCACACTTGCGTGCGGAATCAACACCGAACTGCCCGAGTACTCCACGCAGGACGCCCATGGAAATCATGCCGCCTTCGACCAAGACATATGTAAGGCCGTGGCCGTGGCTGTGCTCGGGGCAAATGCCAACTTCACAATTGTGCCCTTCCAAGACGAACAGGATGCCCTTAAAGCCCTGAACTCTGGGGCGATCGCGCTGCTTGCCACGGGCTCTCCGAATTTTATCAACATAGCCAACACGGGCATTGGCTTTGCGCGGCCCATCTTCTATGACTATCAGGGCTTCCTTGTGAACAAGACGATGGGAATCGCTTCTCCCAAGGACCTGACTGGCAAGAAAGTCTGTTTTCTGGGTGGCACCGAGATCGAGATTCAGCTTCAAGCGTACATGCAGCGCGAGAATATCAAGTGGCTGCCCTTCCTCTTTCAGGAAGAAGGTGAGATGGAAGCGGCATTCGTCACGGGCAACTGCGCGGCCATAAGTGCGGACGTTTCGCAACTCGCCTACGAGCGAATTGCGTTTAAGAACAGGGCGCGGAATTACGCAATCCTGCCGGACGTCATCGCCAAAGACCCTTTGGCGCCCGCCTATCGCCTGGACGACCCGCAATGGACGACCATCGTCAATTGGATTGTGGAAGCATTGGTCCAAGCCGAGGAGAGCGGCGTGACGCAGGCGAATCTCGCGGAGATGAAGAAGAGCGACGATCCAGTGATCCGGCGCTTGCTCGGCGTCCAGCGCGGCTATGGGCAATTTATCGGACTCGACGATGCCTGGGCGGCGCGCGTTATCGAAGCCGTGGGCAACTATGGCGAGACGTTCGAGCGGGACCTCGGTTCGAGGTCGGTGATGAAGCTGCCACGCGGGCCAAACAACCTTTGGACCCAGGGCGGGCTAATGTACGCACTGCCCATGCGGTAGCGGTATCGCCGCGTGTTGGAAGGCTGTCGGGGAGGGCGGCGCGTGAAGGGATTCGGTAGTATCTGATTTCCGCGCGACCGGTTCTCAGTGCTGGTGTTGCTGTTCAAACTCTGCCAGGTTCTCCGCGCTAAGGGAACTGCGCGAAGGCTATGAGGCGTGAGTGTGCTTGTAGAGTTTTTCGCCGGCCGGGATTTCCACGCGCAGACGATTGGCCGGCAACGGGATGGGGCAAGTGGTGTAGGGATTGTAGGCGCAGGGAGGATTGTAAGCCTTGTTGAAATCGAGCTGGACGGTTTTGCCATTGGGGCCGTCCTTGGGAACATCGGTATCGAGGAAACGGGAGGCGGGGTAGGTTTCCTTGCCGCTGGTGAGATCGCGGAAGACGATGAAGAGCGTGCCGTCGGGATTGGCTTCGGCTTCGAGGCGGTACTCCTGGCCATGCAGCGAAAAGAGTACGTGGCCGACGATGTCCATCTTGATGGAATCGCCGAGAACATTTTGCGAGTCGAACTGTTTGGGCGAGTCATAGGGAACGAAGCGCGCGGTGAGGGCGTAGGATTCTTCAATGGGGAACCAGTGCAGGCCTGTAAAGCTCTTGAGCAAGGGGCTGTGCTTATCCTTGAGGCGGAGAGCAAAGCGAGCGCCGCTGGCGTGGACGTAGAGCGTAAGATCGCCGAGCACGAGGCGGTCTTGGGGATTGTCCGGGCGAAGTTCAGCCGATTGCACGGGTTTACCGTTGATGGTCGCGGTGACACCCGGAAGAATGTGGACGGTGGTCTTACCGGCGTGGAAATCGAAAGTGCCGGCTAGTGCAGGTGCCGAAGCGGGAAGAACGATGTCATTGAGAGGATCGGAGCCGAAGCGGTTTTCGCCCTCGTGGAGCCAGAAGAGGCCCGAAACGGTGAGCCATCCGGAATCGGAAGTGAGCTGGGCTTCGTAATCGTGGCGCCACTTTTCAACGGACTGGCGATAGGCGGCCGAGTCCGCGCTGACAACGCAGGCGAAGAGAAAGAAGACGAGAAACAGGGCGAGGCCGCGGCGCGGATGATGAAAGTGCATGGAATGCTCCCTTCGAGTGCGAATTGAAAAATTACCCAAAAAATGCCCGCCAACCAGGGCCACTGGCTCGCGGGCTTACCGGAAACTGCAACGCTCTCGGTACCAGAAACTCAGGCGCGTACGAAGGCGTCCCGCGGAGCCAGGAAAAGGCCGAAGGGACAACACCAGAGATTCGCTGACGAAGTGCGCACGGATAAGAAGATACCGTCGGGGGAGGGAATCGTCAACGCGGGTAATCATAACTGGCCGCTGCGCATCCGATGTGAGGGTTAACATTGGTTCGGTGTGAGCCGGAGTATAGTGGGCGTGGCGGTCGACCGAGAAGAGCCACAGATGAAAGGTGTTCCATGAAGCGCAGATCATTCCTGAAGGGCGCGGGGATTGTCACGGTCTTGGTTGCGGGCGGTGGAGTGTGGCGGGCCTACGATCAGGGTGTCTTCAGTGTTGGCAAGGGACCTGCCTACGAACCGTGGAGAGACTGGCGCAGCAATCCCAATGAGGGAGCACTCGCGCTGGTGCGTGCCGCGATTCTGGCCGCGAGCCCACATAACACGCAGCCCTGGCTCTTTAAGGTGACGAATTCCTGGATTGAGTTGTATCTCGACACTGATCGGAACGTCGGGGCCCTCGACCCCTATCTACGTGAAGAACACCTTGGAATGGGCTGCGCCATCGAGAACCTGATGCTCGCGGCGGCGGCCAGCGGTTACTTGGCCACGGTGACACTTATTCCGGGAAAACTCGGGCCAATCCCCGCCGAAGGGAAACCAAAGCTGGTGGCACGCGTCGATCTCGTGGCAGGCAAACACGAGGAAAGCGAACTGTACGATGCGATCCCGCGGCGGCATACGAATCGCGGCGCTTACAACTCCCAGATACCGATCCCGCCTCAGTTTGTGGATGCGCTTAGCCGCCTGGCAAGCGAAGAAGCAGACGCGAGGATCTTTCTCTTCACAGCAGACGGCGACCGAAAAAAGATCGCGGAAATAAGCTCCGCGGCGAATACGGAGCTCTATTCCGACCCGGAGGTAGAGGGTGGCAGTGATCGATGGATAAGGATCAAGTGGAGTTCGGTCCAGAAATATCGGGACGGGCTCACGATTGATGCTTTCGGGCTTCCCCCCATCGCCACAGCCGTTGCCAAGACGATGCCTCTTTGGATGCTGAGATGGGCAGCGTCGCGAAGTACGGCGAACGGGTATGCACACCTGATGCTGAGCGCGCCCCTGATTGGCATCATCGCGGTGAGTGACCGCTACGACCAGGCAAATTGTCTGCGCGCGGGGCGCATCTGGCAGCGGGCTCACCTGCTGGCAACAGCTCGTGGCTTGGCGGGACGGCCCTGCAATGAGGCCGTTGAAATGATCGACCATGAGAGAGCGCAGGGAAAACCAGCGCAGCGAGCGGGCTTGCTTGCTGAGGTTCTGGGGGATACCACGTGGCAGCCGACGTTTCTGTTCTACATGGGCTATCCGATTTGGGCGGCACGATCGAGCCCGCGTCGCTCGATTGATCGTGTGGTTCTTTGACGGGCGTTTTGTGCCAAATCGACGGAACTCATCAGGTAAAAGAAATCAGGGGGCGAAGGCGTCGCGGGGTTGCGGCTTAAGCTGGACGGCGGCCAGGCTGGCGGCGTCCCAACCACCGCCAAGGGCCTTCACGAGGAGCACGGAGGTGACCAGGCGCTGGCCTTGGATGATGGTAGCTTCCTGCTCGTTATTGAGAAGATTTTGCTGGGCGCTGACCACATCGAGATAGCTGACGAGGCCGCCGGTGTAGCGCGAAGTGGCGATCTCGAGCTGGCGGCGCGAAGAGTCGACAGCGTCCGTTTGCGATTGGCGCGCCGCGTCGAGCACCTGCAGCCCGGTGATGTTGTCCTGCACTTCGCGGAAAGCGTTGAGGACGGTGCCGCGATAAGTGGCGACGGAAGCGTCGTAACCCGCCTGGGAGAACTGCATCTGCGCGCGGCGGGCGCCGCCGGTAAAAATGTCCTGCGCAAGATTGGCGCCCACGGCCCAAAATGCGCTCGCGGCGTTGAGCAATTGGGAAATCTCAGCGGAGTTCCAGCCACCCTGGCCATAAAGAACGAGTGAAGGATAGTACGCCGCTTTGGCAATGCCGATTTGCGCGTTGGCGATGGCCATTTGACGCTCGGATTCGGCGATATCGGGGCGCCGCTCGAGGAGCTCAGAGGGGAGAGAAGTTTCGAAGTTGGGCGGCTCGGCGGCGAGCGGGCGCTCCGCGACGTGGAAATCGGGAGCGGGCTTGCCGGTGAGAACGGCAATGGCATCCTCAAACTGTTTGCGCTCCTGGCGGAGAAGTATCGCTTGAGTGCGCGTGGTGTTGAGGAGCGTCTCTTCCTGAGTGACGTCGAGGCCGGAAGCGACTCCGCCGTTGTGGCGCGAGTTGACGAGATCGAGCCCCTTTTGGAGTGTCTCGACGGTGCGGTGCAGAAGAGCGATCTGCGTGTCGAGTTGGCGCAAAGTGAAATAGTCGGCGGCGAGCTCCGCGGTAAGAACAAGGCGAACGCTTTCGAGGTCGGCGGCGTTGGCTTGATAGGAGGCTTGCGCAGCTTCGATGGTGCGGCGGCGCTTGCCGACGAGATCCACTTCGTAGCTCACCGTGAAGGGGAGAACGTAGTTGCTCTGCGTTACAGGACCCGTGAGCGGAACGTAGGAGCCGGAGGGACGAGTACCAGAGTACCGTTGGCGCTCGGCGGCGGGATCGACCGAGAGCGTGGGGAAGAGCTGAGCATTCTGGACGGCCGCGGAAGCACGGGCCTGATCGTAATGAGCGAAAGCGACTTTGAGGGTCTGGTTGGCAGCGAGGAGTTCGTTTTCAAGAGTATTGAGATCGTCATCGTGGAAGACGGTCCACCACGAGGTTTTGGGGATGGCATCCTTGGGGACGGCTTCGCGCCAGGGCTCAACGATTTCCCATTTGGCGGGCACGGCAGCCGCGGGACGTTTGTAGTTTGGCCCCACGGTGCAGCCCGCGAGAAGAAGCACTCCGGCGAAAAGAAGACTCACGCGCACGAGCGGAGGGCGGTGCGGGCGGTGTGAAGCATTTACGCGGGAAGTCATCAGGGCTTTTTCTCCGGAGAAGAGCTGGAGGCAGGAGGTTTGGCGGGCGCGGGTTGCGTGGAAGGCGCGGCAGTGGGGGCTGGCACGAGCGGGTTGTTGACTTCCTTGACGTGCACCTCTTGGCCGTCTTCGAGAGAGTCTGGAGGGTTGAGAACGATCCAATCGTCGGGCTTGAGGCCGTTAAGCACTTCGAGGCTGGTGCCGTAATCGCGGCCGATGGTGAGAGATTGCAGACGCGCGTGGTGATTCGCATCGATCACTACGGCGCGGAGTCCTTCGGAGCGGAAGAGCAGCGCGTTCACGGGAACCTGGAGGCGCTGGGCCTTGACTTTGACCAGAAGATGAACCTGGGCGTAGCCGCCGGGCAACAATTGTGCGGATTTGTTGGGCACATCCACTTCGGTGAGAAGTGTACGGGTGGATAGATCGATGGCCTCCGCGGTGCGCTCGACCTTGCCCTCAAATCTCTGGCCGGGGAACTGCGTGAGTTCCAGAAAGGCGCCGATGCCCGGGCGAATGGAAGAAGCGTCGGCTTCGGGCACATTGACGTAAACGCGCATGGGATCGGTTTGCGCGAGGAAGAAGAGCTGCTGCGAGGAACCGCCATTGCCGGCGTTGATGAGCATGCCGATGTCCGTGTTGCGGCGGGTGATGACGCCGCTGAAGGGGGCGTCGATGCGCTGGAAGGATTTCAGCTCTTCCAGGCGGCGCACGTTGGCTTCGGCCGATTGCACGATGGCGCGCTTCGCGGCCAGGTCGCCGTTTGCATTGTCAACTTCTTGTTTGGAAACGCCGTCCGTTTTGAGGAGCTCGGAGTAGCGGACAGCCGTGATTTCGGAGAGGTGCACGTTGGCTTGTGCGGTGCCCAGATCGGCGCGCGCCTGGGAAAGCTGCTGGTCAACTTCGGGCGTATCGATTTCCGCGAGGAGTTCACCCTTGCTCACGCGGCTGCCAATGTCGCGGTACCACTTTTTCAAGTAGCCGTTGGTGCGCGCGTAGATGGGAGACTCAATATAAGCCATCAGCGTGCCGGGGAGCACCAGACTTTCATCGCTCGTCTGCGCCTCGGGATGAAAGACCGCCACGGTGGGAACAGCGAGGGCTTCGGTGTTCTCGGCAAGCGCTTTGTACTCCGCGCGGCGCTGGAACATCAGGAAAGCGCCAACGACCACAAGAACAATGGCGATGAGGAACAGAACCAAAAAAAGAGAGCTCTTTTTCGGCGGGGGTGCGCCGGGACCGTCGCCAGAATGCATTGATACGTCAGTCATGTTCAGTTGCTCCACGCAAAATGTTGAAATCCAGGCGTCATGGATTGGATGCCCTCAGAACTACGGCGCGGTGACGCCGGCGCTCCAGCCAGCCGTGAATGATGGAAAAGACGCACGGCACAAAGAAAAGAGTAGCCAGGGTGGCGAAGAGCAGGCCGCCGATGACCGCGCGGCCCAGGGGCGCGTTCTGCTCGCCGCCTTCGCCAAGGCCGATGGCCATGGGCACCATGCCGATGATCATCGCGAGTGCGGTCATAATCACGGGACGCATACGGACGAAGCCCGCCTCCAGAGCCGCGTCAGCAGCGCTCCTGCCCTCGTTCAATTGTTCGCGCGCGAAGGAAATCATCAAGATGCTGTTCGACGTAGCCACACCCATACACATGATAGCGCCGGTCAGCGACGGAACGCTCAAGGTTGTGTGGGTGAACAGGAGCATCCAACAGATGCCCGCCAGTGCGCCCGGCAGAGCAGTGATGATAATGAAGGGATCGAGCCAGGACTGGAAATTGACGACGATCAGGAGATAGGCAAGAACGATGGCGCCGACCAGTCCAACGCCGAGGCCCACGAAAGAGGAGTTCATGGTCTGAATCTGGCCGCGGATGAATATGCGGCTGCCCCGGGGGAGTTCCTTCTGGATATTGTCCACGAGCTTCGTGACTTCGGTAGCCACGGACCCGAGATCGCGTCCATCCACGGCGGCATACACATTGATCATCGGCTGGACATTGTAATGCGAGATGGAAGCAGGACGCGCGACGGTGGAAATGTCCACCAGATTGCCGAGGATCTGCGGGGAAGCGCCGGGGAGTCCGCTGTTGACGGGAGTGTTCTGGAGGGCCTGGTAATTATCCACGCGGTATTGCGGAGTCTGGACGGCAACGGTGTAGCTGACACCATTTTTGGGATCGAGCCAGAAGTTTGGCGAGGTCTGGAAACTCGAGGACAGCGTGACAAGCACGTTCTGGGCGACGTCGCGGGCCTGCAAACCCACGTACTGCGCGCGTGTGCGATTGATGTCCATGAAGAGTGTGGGCGCATCAAAGGCCTGCTGCACGTGGACATCCACGGCCCCGGGGATGTGGCGGATTTCGTTGGCGAGTTTCAGCCCGACGGCATAATTGGCGGGCTGATTCATGCCGGTGATCTGGATATCGACGGGAGCGGGCGTCCCGAAGTTGAGAATCTGAGTGACGATGTCCGCGGGCTGGAAGAAAAACTGGACGCCGGGGAAATCACTGGGGAGGCGCTTGCGCAGTTCGTTGATGTACTCGCGAGTGGAACGGCTGCGTTCGGGCTTGAGCTGCACGAGGATTTCGGCGTCGGAGGTGCCGATAGTGCCGGCGTTGCTGTAGGTGAGATTGATGCCGGAGTAAGGAAGGCCGACGTTATCGATAACTGTGCTGAGGTCGCGATCGGGAATGGTGTGGCGGATTACCGTGTTGATTTGATCGGCAAGCCGGGCGGTTTCTTCAATGCGCAAGCCGGTGCGGGCGCGCATGTGCAGGCGAATCTGGCCGGCGTCAACGTTGGGGAAGAAGTCGCGGCCAAGAAAGAAAAAGAGTCCTGTGGAGAGGAGACAGAAGGCCAGGAAACACGCGGAGAAAAGAGGACCGTGGTGCAGGGCGGCGGAGAGAGCGCGGCGATAGGCAGCGCGGAAACGCTCGAAGGCGCGCTCAAACGACTGCTGGTAGCGGCGGAGAAAACCCATTTTCTCGCCGGCGTGCTCGTCGACATGGTACTCGTCTTCCGAACTCAACAGGTACATCGCCATCGTCGGCACGATGGTGCGCGACCACATGTACGAAGCGAGCATGGCAAAGCTGACGGCTTCGGCGAGCGGCACGAAGAGATATTTGGCGACGCCGGATAGAAAAAACATGGGGATGAACACGATGCAGATGCACAGCGTGGAAACGAACGCCGGAACGGCGATCTGCTGAGCGCCGTCGAGGATGGCCTGGACGGTTTCCTTGCCCATCGCGAGTTGGCGATTGATGTTCTCGATTTCCACGGTGGCATCGTCAACGAGGATGCCGACAGCGAGGGCGAGGCCGCCCAGAGTCATGATGTTGATGGTTTCGCCTAGGGCGCTGAGGCAGAGGACGCTGACGAGGATTGAGAGTGGAATGGAAGTGGCGATGATGAGGGTGCTCTTCCAATTGCCGAGAAAGAGAAGAATCATGATGGCCGTGAGACACGCGGCGATGATGGCCTCGCGGAGAACACCTTGGATGGCGGCGCGCACGAAAAGGGACTGATCGAAAAAGGTGGTGACTTTGAGGTCTTTGGGAAGGGAAGGCTCATAGTCGTGGAGCGTCTGCTTGACGCGATCCACGATGGAAAGCGTGGAAGCATTGCCCGTTTTGTAAACGCTCATGAGCACGCCGCGCTGCCCGTTAGTCAGGACGACGTTGGTCTGCGGGGAGAAACCGTCGCGAACGTGAGCGACGTCGCGCAAGTAGATGGTAGAGCCATTGACGGTCTTCACGGGAAGGTCGTTGAGCTCGGCGACGGTGCGCGGGCTGCCATTCATCTCGACGTTGAATTCCAGTGCTCCGAGTTTTGCCGTGCCTGTTGGTAGGATGAGGTTCTGGGCATTGACGGCATTGACGATATCGACCGCGGAGAGCCCCTTAGCTTGTAGAGACGCAGCGTCAATATCCACGGAAATCAGGCGCTGCTTGCCGCCATAGGGAAAGGGTGATGCGGCTCCCTGAACGGTAGCGAGTTGCACGCGGATGAAATTATTGGCATAGTCAAAAATTTGCTGTTCACTGAGGCGCTCGCTGGTCAGCCCAATCTGAAGAACGGGAACGGTGGAAGCCGAGTAGATGATGACGAGAGGCGGAGTGGTACCCGGGGGCAGGGAGCGAAGAAAGGTCTGCGAGATGGCGGTGGTTTGCGCGAGAGCGGTCTGAATATTGGCGTTCGGCTGGAAGAAGATTTTGATAATCGCGATGCCGTTCAGCGATTGGGATTCGATGTGCTCCACGTCGTTGACCAGCGTGGTGATGCCGCGTTCGACGCCGGAGGTAATGCGCTGCTCCATCTCCTGCGGCTGGAGGCCGGAGTAGTTCCAGACCAGAGCAATCACCGGGATATTAATATCCGGGAAGATGTCCGTGGGCGTGCGGAGCAGCACTACAGGGGTCAGGAGGATGATGACCAGGGCCATGACGATGAAGGTGTAGGGCCTGGCAAGAGCTAATCGGACAATCCACATAGAAAGAGAAAGTGACCTCTTGGCCGGCTAGAGCGCAACTTCACACACACCCTCGCCGCCTTGCAGGGTAAGCCTGCGTACTACTATTAGACTACGAGTGGACCATATTTGGGTACGGCGGATTCGCGGCAGGCTCGCGCGAAAAATGGCCAGGCCAGCATCGAGAATTTTGATGGATCATGGCCAATGAAGTTGACTCTAAGCCCGCACCCTTTATGAACCAAACGCAAAGGGTGCGGCACCCCCGATTCGGTTCGGCCCTTAACCTGTCGGCCACCCGCCCGCGAATCAGTTGGGCTAGGTTCACGCACATCTGATCGCCGGGCGCGATGGTCTGCTGCAGCTCGTACTTCTTCGCACCATTATCATAGTGCAGCGTGAGCAAGGCCTCGGCAGGCTCTGTGCCGACGTTGGTGATGGCCGCGATTCGGTTGTGGATGGCATCGAGCCGCCACTCGCCGCCGGCAAAGTAGCCGCCCAGGCCCCCGGAGAATTTCGTCTCTGCATTGTAGACTCCAGTGCAGTCGCGGCTGGACGCGATCGCGATGACGTCGTCAGGCGAGGCATTGGTGGTCAGCGAGACCAAACCCCAGTGTGCGTCATCGGGAATGCCCAACTGCTTTTGCATTGCCCAGATCTGCAGTTGCTGCGTGGCAAAAGGAGCCAACTGCAGCTCCGGCAGCTTCACTTGCCCCTTGTCCGAATCGCCGCGCCAGCTCAGCGCGATGGCCACGCTAATGAAGAAGGAGGCGCGATGCTCCCACCAGGAGGAGAACAATTCGCGGAAACGAAAAGCGTTCCGCGCGGAGCGAGCTCCTTCGGGAGGAGTGGGCATCGTGGAGGAGCGCTATTCCCGGAAAATGAAGTTGAGACGGACGCCACAGACTTCGATGAGGTCGCCGTCGTTCAAACGCGTGGGCCCAGGAATCGGCGTGCCGTTGACGGTGGGGACTTTGTCGCCGGGGCCGAGGTAGTAGCCGTCATCGCGCTGATTGATCTGGGCGGCCATGGGAGGTTTGAACCAGCCCCGAAGGCGCACAGTGGCCATGGGCGATTTGCCGATGACGGTCAGTTTGTTGGTGAGCACGTATTCCTTCTGGTTCACCTTGCCGCTGAGAACGACGAGCGTGGGCATCTTGGCGCGGCCGGGAGAAAATTGCGAGCGTTCGCCCATGGCGGCGGCTTGCGAGAGCATGTCGCGGCGCGCCTTGGTATCGAGGACCATGGTTTCGTTAATTTTGGGAGCCACGGCTTTGCGGCCAGTATCCCAGGGAATGGCGGCATCGGCGGTGGCGTCAACTTTAATGTGGTGCTTGCCGATCCAGATGGAATCGCCATCGTGCAAGGTGGCGCGCTCCACGCGCAGATCGTTGACGAACGTTCCGTTGAGGCTATCGAGGTCTTCGACGACGAGGCGGCCGCCTTCGTAATAGACGCGGGCGTGATAGTTGGAAATGGCGAGGTTGTCAATGGGGATGTCGTTGTCCGGAGAGCGGCCAATGCTGACGGGACGGTTCCCGATGGGAACCTCTTTGACCAATTTTTTTTCAAACATTAGGCTGAGCTTCGCCATGCAAATCCTCCTGCGGAGGGCTAGTCCTTCTAGGCCGAGCCGCGGCGCAGCCAGGAAAGCCAACGCCGGGGCTCCTCCTGGAAGCGCGCGACGATGACAGTAACATTATCAATGCCGCCGCGTTCGTTGGCTAATTCGATGAGCTTGCGGGCTGCGGAAGTGGGGTTGGTCTCCGCCTGCAAAGAGCCGGCAATTTCGGGTTCCGTGACCATGCGAGTGAGACCGTCGGAACACAAGAGCAGAACATCGCGGGGATAGATGCCGACTTCATCGACGTCCACCTCGACTTCGGAGTGAGCGCCGAGTGCGCGCAGCAGCACACTTTGCATTTCGCTGGCTTCCGCTTCCTGGGGGGTGATGATGCCGCGGCGCACCTGTTCCGCGACGAGGGAGTGGTCGTTGGTCAACTGCTGGAGAGTGCCGCCGCGCAAAAGATAGGCGCGGCTATCGCCGACGTGAGCGATGCTCAGGCGGCCGTTATCGAACCACGTGGCGGTAAGCGTGGCGCCCATGCCGCGCTGCTCCAGATTCTTCTGCGCGGATTCATAAATCCTGCTATTCGCGAGGTGCACGGCGCGTTGCAAACGCTTGGTTTTTTCCGCCCAGTGGTCGCCGGGAGCCTCGGAGAGAGTGATGCCGGAATCGTCCTTGGCCTCAGTGCAGTAATTGACGATAGTTTCAACGGCCAGGGAACTGGCAACTTCACCGTGGGCTTCGCCGCCCATGCCATCGGAAATGACGAAGAGGTGTAGCGACTCGAGAATGCGGAAGGAGTCCTCGTTGTTGGTGCGCACACGCCCTACGTCCGTCAAGCCGTCACTAGCGATCTGCACAGCCGCTCCTTCCATGCTTTCCGTGAACACGCGTGGCACCCCCTGCGCGGACACACCAGCAAGTACCGTATGGTCCACGCTAGCAGAGGCTTGGCCGCCAGGAAAGGCTTTGCACCCAAGTGATTACTCGCCGATTGGCAACACTGGCCGAAGGGCTAGTTGGGAAGAATAACCGAATCGCAGCAGGGGAGACAGCAAGATATGCAGGAAGGGGCGTGGGAGTAATCCCGCGATGGCCGGGGCACTTCTGTGGAGGAGAAAACTCCACTACAATCACGGTGTGCGGAAAACGTCGAGGCGGATCCGAAAAGGAATGATGGGGTTGGCGGTGCTTTGCACTGTGGGCGGGCTGTGCCGTGCGCAACAGGCTCCCGCGGCCTCGGGGGCGCGGATTCTGCTGCTGCCACGGAAAGTTGTTACGGGCGAACGCTCGACGCTGGCGGTGCTGGACGTGAATGGGCGCTTGACGCCGGGTGTAACCGTCGTTTTTTCGAATGGAGACAAGGTTACGACAGACGCGACGGGGCGCGCCTTGTTTGTGGCCCCGCTAAATCCCGGCGTGATTTTTGCTTCGCTTGAAGAGCGCGCCGGGCGCGTGCCGTCCCTTATCCTTTCGCCCGCGGAGGTGCCTTCCGGCTCGCAGGAAGTGACCCAGGCGCCGCGCGTGGCCACGGTGAGCGATCGCTTCGAGATTTTGGGTCACGGCTTTTGCGGCGATGCGGATGCCAACAAAGTGAGCATCGGCGGAATGCCCGGATTGGTGCTGGCGGCTTCGCCGGCGTACCTTGCGGTGCTGCCGCCGACGGATATGGACCCGGGGCCAGCGCGGGTGGAGGTAAGTTGTGGTGCGCGCACCGCGACGGCGTTCACCGTGTTGTTTGTCAGCCTGGAACTGGATGCGAGCGGCGCAACGCTGGCGCCGGGAGAGCATCGCGAATTGACCGTGCGCGTGCATGGGAGCACGGCGAAAATTAACTTGGAGGCGCGGAACCTTGCGCCGGATGTGGCGGATTTGCAGGGCGGAACAACGGTGCGCGCGGCTTCTTCAGGTGGCGCGGACAATGTGGCGCGGTTTGCGTTGCTCGGGAAACAGCACGGGAGTTTCCTGATTTCTATCCGGCTGGTTGCGCCGCTCGTGACGCCAAGACCGTAAAAGCGGCAGCTTTTCGAAGCTCAGGGTAAGCAAGCTGCCGCACTCCAAAAAATTCAGGCGGATTTTTTAGCGGCGGCGGGTGGCAGCGCCAGAGTGTCCTGGGTGTCTTCGAGAGCAGGTTGACCCGCGTCGGTGGCCGTGAGCAGAGAGTCCAGCGTGTTGGAAGCCTTGTCAAAGCGCTTGTCGGCTTCGGTGTAGCTTTGCTGAGCATTCTTCAGGTGCGTGCCAATCTTTTCAAAATACTCGCTAAAGGTATCGAGCTGCTTGCGCATGCCGGATAGATTTTCCGACAGGCGCTTGGCGTTTTCTTCAATCTGCATGCCCCGCAAGCCCATGCCAATGACGCAGAGATGCGCGTAGAGAGTATTGGGAGAGACGGCGATGATGTTGCGGCTGCGGCAGTAGGCGTCAACAGCCTGCCCCTTGGAATCCACGCTCATGAGCAGTTCGTAATAAACCGTTTCGCTGGGAACGAACATCAGCGCGAGGTCCAGCGTGCCTTCATCCGGGACGATATATTTGCGCGCAATGGAATCGGCGTGGCCTTTGATGGAGGTAACGAAGGCTTTGCGGGCATCGTCACCTTCAGCACCGATGCGGCGGTAGGCGTCGAGAGGAAACTTGGAATCCACAGCCATCATTTTTTTGTCACGCAGGAAAATCACGGCGTCGGCGATCTCACCGCTGCGGAAGCGGTATTGCCTGGAGTACTGGGAGGACGGGAGGGAATCCTCAAGCAGGCGTTCGAGCGTGACCTCACCGAGCGAACCGCGCGATTTGGTGCCGCCGAGAATGCTTTCCAATGTCTGGGCGGTCTGAAACATTTGCTTTCCGGCTTGCTGGACTTCGCCCAACTGGCGCTGGATCTGGTTAATCTGCTCGCGCGTATTTTTCAGCTCCGTGGACATGGCGGCCTGGGCGTCGGAGGTGATTTTGGAAGTCACCTGGGCGGAATCCTTGACGCCATCCTGAAGCGCCTTGGTGACGGCTTCGAGACGGGAGGCGACGGTTCCGGCCAGCGTCTCGATTTTGGTGGTGCTCTGCGTATGCGCCGTGGACATCCCCTGAAAATCTCGGCGCATCTCGTTCATTTGCGATCCCAGTTGTTCGTTCTTCTTCTGGTCCTGGGTGTTCTGGAAAAGAACCCAGACGACCAGGCCAATCAAGACGAGTGCGAACACGGCGACGGCGATCCAGATGACGTTCATGCGTGCTCCGATGCGTTAACGGGAAACGGTAAAACTACTTTACTCGGAAGAGCCCGGAATGGGTAGAGCGCAACGATCGGCAGGAGCGGCAGGGTTGCCGATGCGCTCCCGACCGGGGCGGGGCCGCAACGAAAGAAAGATGGCCGGTACAAAAGAGAGGAGGCCCCGATGGTGCGGGGCCTCCTTAGTGAAGCGGAATTGTGGATGGCGCTACCAGTTCAGCTTGAGGGCGAACTGGAATTGCCGGGCGTCGTAGGCAGCGGAGGGCTGGCCCGCGCTGCAGACGCTGCCCTCGGAAGGATCGCACAACTGGTTCACGGCAAGAATGTTTGTGTGGTTGAAAAGGTTGAAACCGTCGGCGATTAGGTCCAGGCGAAAGCGCTCGCCGAAGTTGATGCCCTTGGAGACGCGCATGTCAAACTGGAAGAAACCCGGCATGCGGAAGGCATTGCGGCCGAGGTCGCCAATGCAGCCGTAGGGCGGTGTGATGCCAGGAACCGTAAACGTCGAGCCGTTGGCCAGCAAGCAAGTGGCGGGCTCGACAAAGGCTACGCCAGGAATGTAGGGTGACGTTGTGGCGCCGGGCGTTCCCGCAGGCACGACCGAAGGGCGAATCTCCGACGCGCCGAGATCGAGACGCGTATCGGTGCCCGTGATCACATTGTACGGACGCCCCGAACCCAATTCCACGAGGGGGGCGAGGGTGAAGTTGCTCAAGAAGCTGTTCCAGAAGTTCTCACCGGACTTATGGGGAGAGGATTGGAAGACGCCGCTGGTGACCCAGCGATGGCGCTGGTCGTTGACGGAGTCGGAGCGCTCCAGGCCAGGGAAACGGCTGTCTTGCGGCTCAAGCGTGGATTGCAGGTCGGTGGAATCATCAATCGAGTGCGACCAGGTATAGCTGGAGAGCAGTTCAAAGTGTTTCGAGAAGCGCTTTTCCAAATTGATGGTCAGGGCGTTGTACCAGGAGTTTCCGTTGGAAACCTGGGTATCCACGCTGTTAAACGGGATGGGGACGCCCGGCACGCCAACGGGAAAGCCCGCGGCGGAAGCGAGAGCTTGCTGAACGGCAAAGCCGCAGGACAACAGAGCCGACGCGGGAGCCCCTTGACATTGCGGCGCGCTGAGCGCCGTCGCAGTGGCGAACGAAGGATTCGGGCCGGAGGGCCGGAAGAAGTTGAAGAAAGAGGGCGTGCCGACGAACTTGCCATTCAAACCGGACGACGGGCAGCCGTAGAGAACGCCAAGAATGCCGGGGACAAGCCCAGGCGCCGCGGTGGTGAGGCCGCACGTGAGGCTAGTGGGATTAATATCCTGCACCTGCACAAGCAACGGATTGGTGGCCCCAAGGCCGGCCGCATCCGCATAGGCCATGTTGGTCGTGAGGAGTTGCGGATCGGTGGAGTTGATATCCTGAGGCCGGTTGAGGTGCAAACCACGCGTCCACTGGTAACCGGCGCTGAGCTTCCAGTTGCCGGCGATCACGTGCTCGATGGTGAGGTTAGCCTGCTGCGCATAGCCATATGTAAAATTCTTCTCCACGGGCAGAGTGAAGGGAAGAATGGGCAGCGGAAAACCGGCGGTCAGATAGTTCTGATTGGCGAATATCGAGCTGGTTTGGAAGGGATCGAAGCGCTGCTGGTTCGGCAGATAGAACATGTTGGGCAGCGCGTTTAGAACGCCCTGGAAAATCGAAGAGCCGTTGAGGTTCTGCGGACCGTCCGCGCCACCGCCGCAGTAGCCCGGAGGCGTGGTAGAGCCCGTGGGAAGCGTGAGCAGGCCGCAAGCCGAAGGAGTCCCGCCAGCGGAGAGCAATTGTACGGAGCGTCCGCCGTCGGCGGTCACGGAGTTGAACGCCACTGCTAGCAAAGGATGATCGTAGAAGAGGCCGTAACCTGCGCGGACGACGGTCTTGCTGTCTCCCCGAGGATCCCAAGCAAGGCCGATGCGCGGTGCAACGTTTTTATAGTCGCGCGGGATGCCTTCGATGACGCCGAGAGATTTTTCCGCGGCCGCATTGACGGCGGTGGCAGGGGCAAACAGCGGGGTAATTTCAAGGTCATAACGCAGCCCGTAGTTCAGCGTCAGATTCCGAGTGAGGCGCCAGGTGTCCTGGGCAAAGAAACCAAAGGGAAGATTGTCAAAAGGTTCGTTGGAACTGCCAATGCCCTGGATGTAGGTGGTGGGAATGCCCAAGCCGTAGGCCTGCAGCCCGGTGGCGCTGGGTAAATTGAGCGCAAGTTCGCCCTGCGCACAGGTGCCGACGTGGGAGGTCCCGCTAGAGGGATTCACGCAATCCGGGAAGCCCAGGGAATCGGCAGCGATGGCGCCAAAGTTGACGTCGCCGCCGAAATCTAATTGGAAAATCTGCTCCTTTTTCGAGCGTATCTGGATAATGTTGATGTCGTCGCCGATTTTGAAGGTGTGGCGGCCGCGCGTCAGTGTGGTGTTGTCGGTAAACTCGAAGCGGCGCTCGATGCGGTCGACGGTGGAGTACGGTTCGCGGCCGAAATAAGCGTAACCGGGAATATTTACACCGATGTCGCTGCCGCCCGGAAGATCGGAGTAGCCGAAATGAATACCGCGGCGGGCGACTTGCAGGCGGAACTCGTTGAAGGCGCTGTCACTCAGGATGGTGTCGTGCTGGAAAGTCACATTGAAGTCGCGGGATTGATTGACGCCCGTGCGCGAGCCCGCGTTTTGGCCAAAGACCTGGTTCTGCGAGGTGGACTGAACGCCGGTGACGAGGGAGGGCGAAACGCCAACGCGGAGGAACGAAGTGTTGCGATTGTTCCAGCGCTGATCGAGGCGAGCAGACCACAGACTGGTTTTTTCCATCGCAGGAAAATTCCCGCGGATGCCGTTCAGACCCACGTAGGAAGCGGGCAGAGGGGCAACGCCTTCTCCAAAGCTTGCGCAGCTTATAAGATTGACTGTTTGACTTGCTGGACAAGCGACGGGAATCGGGAATTGCGGGCCAGGGCCCGGATTCAATGCACCATTGGTTAAGCCGGCGGCCACGACACCGTAATCCAGGCGGTTGGTCGCAACGCTCGATGCCGATCCCATCAGAACTCCGTAATTGACTGCAAGAGTCTGCAGAGCAGGCACGCCCGAAGTCAGCAGCGAGTTCACGGCGTTTGCCTGGCTCGCCGTTAATTGCACGGGCAAAACTCCTCCCGGAGCCCCAGGAACCGGCAAATTCACACTCTCCAAACCATAATTACCTATCCCAATGCTGGAAAATCCGGTTTCTTCGCGTTGCGTGTATTCATAGCTGAAGAAGTAAAACGTCTTGTCTTTCTTGAGGGCGCCTCCCAAGGTCAACCCAGATTGTGTGCGGGTGTAGGCCTGCTTGACGGGGACGAGGTCGCCCTCGGCGTCAATTTCACCGGAGAAGGCGTTGCGCGCCTGGAAGGCTTTGTTGCGGAAATAACCGAATAGATCGCCATGGAAATCGTTGCCGCCGCTCTTGGTGACGATGTTGATCACACCACCCGTGGCGCGGCCGTACTCCGCATTGTAGTTGCTGAGAATCATCTGGAATTCCTGCACCGCTTCCTGAGAGACGGTGGTACGAATGCCGTTGGTGGAGTTGTCTCCAGCGTCGGCGCCATCGACGCTGACCATGTTGGACCGCGCGCGCGCGCCACTGAGGTTCAGACCGCTGTTGGGCGCGGGGCCAATAGTGGGAGAGATGTCTCGGGTGGTTTGGGAGTTTGTGAGAGTGAAATTGATATAGTTGCGGCCATTGATGGGCAGGTTATCAATCTGGCGTTCCTCGACGGTCTGTGCGCTTTCCGAGCGGGTGGTCTCAATCGGGAGGGATTCCGAGCTAACCGTTACCACCTGAGTTTGCGTACCAAGTTCCAGCTTCACGTTCAGGACGGCTTCCTGGCCGACCCTGACCTGGACCGAAGGATTTTCGTAGGGTGCGAAATTCGTACCGCCTTCCACGCGCAGTTTGTATTCGCCTGGCACCAAACCCACGATGGTGTAGCGCCCACCCTCGTCTGCCGTAGCGGTGCGTTCCGCGCCGGTGGCCAGACTGGTGGCCGTGACCTTTGCGCCGCGGACCGTCAATCCTTGCGGATCGGTGACCACGCCGGTCAATGTCGCGGTGTTTACCTGCGCCACCGCCGTTGTTACCCCCAGCAAAATCGCCACGCACAGAACCACACACGCAAACAACGACTGCCTGCGTTGCATACCCTTCCTCCTTATGGAACCTGCATGAACCCCCGCTACCCCTAGCGGTGACGGGCTTGGCCCGCCAGTTGATGGCCTAAGACACAATGAAATGGATAGGAGGCCTTGTACAGCAAACCGCGAATCTTTGCAACTGTAATCTGCAGAGGTAATCTGCAGAGGCACGTGGCGCGAAACGCCTCGGGCAGGCTACGTGCCCAACCCGTTATGGCGCGGCACACCCCTACATTTTGTTTTCTGAGGATGCGCCCAGATCTTGGAGGGATGCTTCAGCCTTCGGTGAGCTGTTCGGGGACGAGGGGCTTGCCGGGTTCCTGGCGTTCTTTCCAGGCCTTCAGGAGAGTGGCGGCGGCGATCAGGATGGCGGTGGCTACGTTGGTGATCACGACGGCCTGCGCGTGGATCAGTAGGCCGTAGGCCAGCCACATGAGCACGCCACCCAAATACAGGCTCAGCATCCCGTAGGAGAGGTCGCGGCCGCCCTGCTTGTAAATCTTCACGAGTTGGGGCACGAAGGCAAAAGTGGTGCAGAAGCCGGCCACAGCTCCTAAAATTTCAATCCAACCGGGGACAGTCATCGTTCGGTTTCTCCTAGGTTTTTCTGGCCCAGTGGCGATCACCGGAACACGACAGGCGGCGGCTCGCAACGGCTCAGGACCATACTCAATTTTAGCAACAGGCCGGGGGCACTCCCAAATTAACGTTTTGATGTGATGCATTCGTGAGGGTAATACAAAAAAAGTGATGCTGTTGGCTAAGATGTACTGGAATGTAACTAAAGGGTTTATGGCCAGCCCAGCGAAGGACCGCGGGGGCTTAGAGGTGCAAATGCCGCTGTACGAGCTTGCGCAGGCGCTCGCGGTCTTGGTCCTTCATGTGCACGAATTCGACGCCGCCGCCATCCGGGCCGATATTCCGAACCACGGCGGTGAAATGGATTTTGCGCAGGCCCGCGCGCACTTCTAGCTGGATGGAATCGCCGACGCTCAGGCGGCTTGGGGATTCCAGGTAAGCGCCGCCCAGGCTGATGGTACGCACGCGCACCCTGCTCATCATTTGCTGGCTGCCCATTTGCGCGCGCAAGGGAGATTCGAGCGGGATGCGCGCATAACGGCGTGGCACCACGAAATTCGCAAGCGGGGCAGCGGCCGGCTCGAAGGCGGCACGCGCTCGCGCGGAAGCTGGACTCTCTTCCATGAGCGCCAAAGCATCTTCGGCAACCGCACGGAGGCCGGCGGGCTCGACGTACGTTAGGCCCTCGCGTCTACTGGCGAGATGGCGGAGCAGCTCAGCGGCCTCGGTAGCGCGGAGGCGACCCAGAGCTTCGATGGACTTGATGCGGACGAACTGGTCGCGCAGGATTTCGTGTTCACCGGCGGCGATCTCCATGAGCATGGGGACCGCGGTGGCTTCCTGGCCGATGCCAATCTGATCGATCATCATGGGCACGACCAAGGGGTGAGCGTCGGCAAGAATGGCGGAGAAAACGAACGCGGTGCTTTGCGCGGAGGGCGTGTTGGAGGGTCGCGCCAGCTCGCTGACGGCCAGATCCTGCAGGTTCCATTCCCAACTGGCCATCGCGCGCGTCAGGCCCCGGAGCAACCGGTCGGGATCGGCGGCTGCCAGCAGTTTGATGGCGGCACTGGCACGCTGGCGCCGCGCTTCAAAGAGCCGCGTTTCCAGGAGAGTCAGCGCGGGAACGCCAATGGCGCGCAAGATGCGAGCCATCGCCGGCAACATCTCCGATCCACGGGGCTCGGTCAGTAGAAGGGTAAGGCGATCCAGCAAACGCTCCGGATCGCGCTGCAGGAGCCGCGGTAGCGCGGGATCGAGTGGGCGGTTGGCCAACGCGGCGTCCACGAGCACCATCCAGCGGTCGTTCGCGACGAGGCGTTGGCCGAGCGCGCTCATGTGCTCGTGCTCGGCATCGCGCGGCACTTTTTCCAAGCTGATCAGAATGTTTTCGAAACTTGTAAAATCGCCGCGGGTGATCGCAATGCGGCCGAGGGTTTCGAGGAAGGCCGCGAGCAGAGCGCTGGTTTCCGGCGCATGCTCCTTGGAAAGCGCATTCATCGTGCCGCGGCTCAACTCTTCCGGAAGCTGATTGGGCCACAGGGATTCGAGGAGCGGCGTAAGCTCGCTGAGACCCGCGGCGACAATGCGCCGCGCCGCAGGAGCTTCGTGTTCGAGGCGTCTGGCGTAATTCAACAGAATATTGCGGGCCTCACGCCGGGGAGCGTCCGCACCCGCTTCGACGAGTTGCCCTAGAGTCTGCCGGATGGCCGCGATGGGCACGCACCAAATCTCCGCGCCGCGAAGGACGGCGGACTTCTCACGTGGCGGAAGCTCCAGCCAGAAGCGCTCGATAAGCTGTTCCCGGTAGGTTTCGTCGGCCCAGGCGGAGGCCAGCACGGAAAGATGCTGCGAGGAATGCGGCCCGCGATAGCCGCCGGCACTGACCAGGACATCAGCGAGTTGATTCAAGACCGGGCGCACGGCCGCGGGGGCAAGGGTGCCCGCGGCAAACTCCGTTGTGAGGTGCTCAAGGACCAGGCTCTGGGAAAGCCGCTGCAGATAAGCCTGAGGTGCTTCGCCTTCCTGCGGGGTGTAATGCGTCATGGCCGCCATGAGCATACGGACCGTGCTCCGGCTGGCAAGTTCCATTGAGGAGTGAATGCCGCGGGCCGCGTCTTCCGCGGAAAGTCCGCTGGCCACCTCCATCGGGGGCGTCAGGCAACCGATGAGGCGGAGGGTGTCGATGGTCGCTTCGGCTTGTGGCGCGCGGATTGGTGTGTCGCCGTTATCTTGCGGGGCGTTGCCGCCATAGGCTACCAGCGCCGCGATGAGGCTGGCCAGGACCGTGTCCACCTTGCGCTCAGTCAGCGTATTGATCTGAATCCCTTCCACGCGTTGCCCCCGAAGCTGCGCCGGCCAGCCCATCGCTCCCGGGCGGCTTGCCGGCTCATCTGATCTTAGCAAGGTGGCTTTGATGAGTTGTGCGAGCGTGTCCAATTCGCCCACATGGAACTTCGTCGCGAAGTAAAGGGTTTGGATGCCGGCGCGTTGCAGGTCGTTCGCCAAGGCATAGAATTCGCCGCGTGTATCGGGCAAATGGCCTTCGGCAAATTTGGCCACCACGATGCCGCCCCGTTCGGTGCGCACTTCCAAGCCGTCAAATTCAGCGGCGACGCGCTTGAGCGAGTCGTAGGCAGCGTCCAGGCTGTCCAGCACGCGAGGATGAGCGGAATCGTACAAACGGTGAGCACGCAACAACAGATGCAATTCGCGGAGGGCCTGGGTCAGGTCGCTCAACCGGGAATCGCCTGGGCGGGCGCGCTCGCGAGGCGCAGCGACGGCCTCGTGCTTTACGCCACGAGGAGAGGCAGGCTTGGCCGTCCTCTGGTCATCGATCAGAAGTGAGGCACGCAATACCAAATGGCCGTCCTAGGTCCTAGGCACTCTGTCTGGACCCCGCCACTCATCCGAGATCGCGACCGCTCAGGGTGCAAAGGGAACAGTTGAGCGAGAAATCCGCGCCCCGGAGGAGGCGAATTCCGCAACAATAGGGTAGGAAGAAGGGGTGTTTATGGCTATAGTACTAACAGTCCATTATGGGATAGAAATGTTACGATTCCGGAGGAAAAACCTGTCCTTCGGCGAGCCCGCTTATCTCTTTTTTTCGCTGTACTCCGCAGTCTCTACTTGCGCTTCAATTCTTCGGTGACGGGTACGGTGCTGCCTTCGCTAACCTCAACGCCCCGCCTGACTACCTGAAAGCCATTTAGTTTCAGTGCGATAACGTGGGTACCGGCAGGAATCTGCACACGCGAGGGAGAGACCTGGCCGGTCGGATTGCCGTCGAGGAGAATTTCAGCACCTGGCGGAGTGGTGGTGACCTGGGCCCAGGCTACGTGAGTCTGGCTGCGCTCCTTGAGTTCGGCGTCTAGCGTCGTCTGGATATTATCCTTGACCTGAACTTCGCCGACGTAGGGGGCGTAACCCGGGAGTCGCAGGACCAGGTCGTAGTGGCCAGGAGCGAGAGGGAGTGTGGTAGGGGTTTGCCCGGATTGCTTTGCGCCGTTAATGAAAATATCCGCGCCAGCCGGCTTACTGCTGATGTAAACACCCTTCACAAGGGCCTCCAGGTGAAACTTCTGATCCTGGGATTCACCCGCCTTCAACGCCACCGCAGTTTGCACCTGAACGTAGCCATCCTTCTGCACCTGAAGACTGTACCGTTCCGGGAAGAGGTTGTTGAAGCTGCAAGGCGTCTGGCAGTCGGCCAGAGAGTGTCCGCCAGGACCGAAGAGTGTGGCCTTCGCACCGATCACGTCTGTTAACACGTGAACCGCGCTCAGGCCCTTCGCTGGGACAGGGTGACCTTCTGCCTCTCCCGCGCCGAAGGCTGGCAGGGGTGTGTCATCGTACAGAATGTCGTCAACGATGTGGACGGCGGCAGGTGCGTCGTGCATGAACCGCAGCAGCGAGGCGTGCTCCGCGGGGCGGAGTTTGCCGCTCAGGGTAAGCGTATTCCCGATACCCGCGATCATGACGCGTCCGTTCAAGCCGCGATCCGCAATGGCTTCCTCGATGCGGCCCTTATATTCGAGGGCATCGGCGTTTAAGGCCATTTCTGGTCGCTTGACTACGGCGATTGTAGTGACCCGCGGATCCGCTTTTTTCAGTGGGGTCGCGGCAGGCGCAGCGGCCGCGGGTTTTGGCTCCTCGACGGCTGGCGGGTTCGACGAAGACGGCGGAGGAACGGTTTGCGCGGGCACGGGAATGGTGGTTGGCCCAGTCACCGTGGCCGTGGCTGCGGACGAGGCAGCGGTGGAATCTCTCACGACGAGTGGCTGCGGAGACGTTCCTTCCGGTGCAGCGTTCGGCTTCGGCGAATTGTTGCGTTCGTGCGCGGCCTGAAATTCCGGGCGCAGTTTATTGCCGCCATAGAGAATCACGCCGACCAAAAACAAAGCGGCCAGCACGGTCGCAAACGTATTTTTCTTTTTCGGCGTCTCGATGGGGCGGATGGGGCCGGTGCGCCGCACGGCGGGAGTCTGCGCTGGGCCGCCGGCACGATTCTGGAGAGAACGCACCGTTGCGGCCGTCATCGGATCCTCGGCATGTGCGCCGCGCAGGCCGTCGAGTTCGGCGTTCAGTGGCAACATGGCGCCAGGGCGCGGCGAAATCATGGTGGCGTCGGGATTTCGTTCATTGCCGCCCAAGGCGCGGTAATTCCGCAAGTCTTCCAGCAGTTCGCGGCAGCTCTGGTAGCGAACCTCGGGTTCCTTGGCGAGTGCGCGGAGGACGATGTCATTCAGGCCCGGATGGATGGAAGGGTTGATCTGCCGAGGTGGGATGGGTTCCTCGTTGACGATCTTGTAGATCACCGTGGTAATGCTCTGGCCGGGGAACGGCTTTTCGCCAGTCAACATTTCGTAGAGCATGACCCCAATGGAAAAGATATCGCTGCGGCCATCAACGGGCCGCCCTTTGACCTGTTCGGGGGACATGTAACTGGGCGTGCCCATCACATGAGCAGTCTGCTGGACGGTGCCGAACTGCAGGATCTTGGCGGTGCCGAAGTCGGTCACTTTGACGGTGTCGTCGGCGGTCAGCATCAGGTTGGCGGGCTTGACATCGCGGTGGACGATGTTGCGTTCGTGAGCGAATTGCAGCGCGCTGCAGGTTTGCTCCAGGATGCGAATTACGCGGGGGACGGGAAAGGCATGGCCGCCATCGAGCAGCGCTTGCAGGCTTTTGCCTTCCACCAGCTCCATGGTGATGAAATAGAGACCGTTCTCTTCGCCCGCGTCGTACACCACGACGATGTTGGGATGCGTGAGGAGACCCGCGGCGCGCGCCTCGGTCTGGAACCGCGCCAGGAGTTCGGGCCGCGTCAGGCCGGTGCCTTCTTCGCTCAGGCGAATCGTCTTGACGGCGACGGTGCGCCCGATGACGGGGTCCATGGCGCGATAGACCACACCCATGGCGCCGCGGCCGAGTTCGTCGAGGATTTCGTACCGCCCCGCTTTGACCATCGTTGCCATACTGTTGTCGCCACTTGCCCGTGGCCTATCCCCTTAAACACCGCGCGCGGCGCAATGTTCCGCCCAGTTTCTTCCACGAGGAGAAGCGGTGAAGGCTGCCTTTGTTGGGACCTTAATCGTTACCGCGATGTGTTCATGCCTCTTCCGCCCACACCCCTCGCCAATAAAGACAGTAACGAGGGCCTTTTCAAGGGGTCAACGCTACGGCAGTACTAGTGTGCCGCACTCGACATGTCCTTTCGAACAGGTCTAGGGACGCGGCATATTTTGGGTTGGACCGGCATTCGATCGGGCGAGGGCACGTGGAGATCGCTCGCAGCGCGATCTCCTTCGCCGGCGCGCGGTGTCTTGGTCGAATGACTAATCGCCGTGGCCGGGCGAATCGGGAGTTTCGGAGACTTTGCCGGCGAACAAGCGATAGACGTAAACAAAATAGACGGTTACCAGCACCATACCGATAACCCACCAGATCAGACCAATTTTCAAGCCGTAGTCCGCCGCCTTGGCATTTTGCACGGTGAGGGAGAAGGCCGGATTCCGTGCGGGAAGAACCATGGGATAGACACCGAATACGACGCTGGTGAGCATGCCCAAGAAATAGGCGCAGGAGGCCAGGAAAGCGTTGCGTTCATTTTTGCGGTGCAACTCAAATTGCACAGCGGCGAAGCTGGCTACGGCTAGGAGGGGCAAAACGTAGCCGGCGGGCCAAGTATGGAAATTCGCGATCACTTGCGGCTGCAGGACAAAGGTCGCCCCCGTAACCACGGCAGTCATCACCAGCACGCCCCACCACGCCTTGCCAGCAACTTTTCCTGCGCGCTCGCTGACGGCGCCGTGGGTCTTCAGTTGCACCCACAGGCCGCCGTGCATCATCAACGCCAGAAGCGCCTGAACGCCAACAAGAATCGTGAACCAATCGAGAATGCCAGTATGTGCGCCGAGGCGGAAATTGGTCCAGAGCGGTTCGAAGAAGTAGCCGGTCTGATCCAGCGGGACGCCGCGCACGACGTTGCCAAGTGCGGCGCCGAAGAAAACCGCCAGCAGCAGGCTGGACAGGAAGAAAACAAAATCCCAGAAGGGGATCCAGATGGGGCTCTGGATGTGGTTGCGAAATTCCACGGCGGTGCCGCGCAGAATCAGCAGCCACAACACGATCATCAGCGGCAAATAAAATCCGCTGAAGCCGCTGGCATAAAGAGCGGGAAAAGCGAAATACAGGGTGCCGCCCGCGGCCAGCAGCCAGACTTCGTTGCCGTCCCAAACGGGGCCGATGGTCGCGATCACCTGGCGGCGCTCTTCGTTTGTCCGCGCGACAAGTAAATGAATCGCGCCCGCGCCCAGATCAAAGCCATCGAGGAGCACGTACATCGCCACCATCACTGCGACGAGGCAAAACCAGATCGTTCCCATCGCGCCTCCTCAGTCCGCCGCCAGCGGGGTTTCGCCAGCGTGCTGCGCATTTTCCGGTTCGGGCCCGCGTTCGATCTCACGGTAAACCAGGAACAACCAGAGGATCGAGAGCACGGTGTACATGCCCATGAAGCCCAAGAGACTAAACCAGACATTGCCGGCACCAACGCGGGGCGACGCGCCGTGGATGGTGCGAAGCAATCCATAAATGAGCCAGGGCTGGCGTCCGAGCTCCGCGGTCATCCATCCCGCGGTGTTGGCGATGTAAGGGAGGGGCGCGCTCAGCATCAGGATCCAGAGCATCCAGCGCGACTCAAA
Source organism: Candidatus Acidiferrum typicum (assembly GCA_002478115.1). Classification (GTDB taxonomy): domain Bacteria; phylum Acidobacteriota; class Terriglobia; order Acidiferrales; family UBA7541; genus Acidiferrum; species Acidiferrum typicum. The sequence goes on from DLMH01000075.1 coordinate 58,552, forward strand.
GAGCTTGTTGCGCCAGAGCAGAAATACGGAGAGTGCCATGACGGCGATGAAAATGGTTCCGAGTCCCACCATGACGTGATAGCTGTAATACAACAGCTCGATTTTGTCCGGCCACTGGTTTACAGGAATGGCGTCGAGCCCCTGGACGTGCGCGCTCCAGTGCTCGTAGGTGAGGAAACTGAGCATGCGCGGGAGTTCCAGCGGATTATCGAGGCGGCGCTTCTCCACGTCCGGCTGGCCCAGAATGGCCAGCGGCGCGCCTTCCTGCGACACGAAGAGCCCTTCCATCGCGGCCAGGGTGGCGGGCTGATTTTCCGCAATCATTTTTCCCTGGAAGTCGCCGGTAGGCACAAGTTGCAAAAGCGCGGCGATGACCCCGACGATGACGCCGAGCCGCACAAAGGTGCGGCCATAGCGCAGGTCGCGCTTGGTCAGAAGATAGAACGCGCCAACAGCGGCCATGACGAAGCAGCCGGTTTGCACCGCACCCAGCATGTTGTGCGCGTACTGCCAGAGCGCCCAGGGGTTCAAGATCAGGCGCCAATAGCTGGCCAGTTCGATGCCTCCACTGGCGTTGAGCCGGTAGCCGGTGGGATGCTGCATCCAGGCGTTGGTGGCGACGATGAGATAACCGGACATCCACGAGCCGAGGAAAACGAAAAACGCGGCCCACCAGTGGCCGATTCGCCCGAGGCGTTTCTCGCCATAGAGAAACAGCCCCAGGAAACTGGACTCCAGGAAAAAAGAGAAGACACCCTCCATGGCCAGGGTCTGCCCGATGACGCCGCCGGCGGCCTTGGAGAATTCCGCCCAATTCGTGCCGAACTGAAATTCCATGGGGATGCCGGTTACCACTCCGAGGGCAAAGTTGATGCCGAAGATTTTGGCCCAGAAACGCGCGGCGCGGTTGTAATGCTCATCGCCGGTGCGGAGTGCCAGCGTCTTCAGAATGACCAGCAGGAGCGCCAGACCCATCGTGAGTTGCGGGAATAGGTAATGATAAGTAACAGTAAATGCGAAGTGCAGGCGATGCACATCCAGAGCTGAACCCATGCGATCACCTCAGTGCGGGATTGCTGCGAACGGCCCATATGGACCGCAAGGGAGCGAAAGGTGTGGACGATACGCCGCCATTCTCCACCTTTTTGGCGAGGGAGGCAACCGAAGATTGTCCCCGTTTTCGGCTTTGGCTTTAGTATTTGTGGTGGAAGACGGCTTTGTTGACGTCCGGCCAGAACTCTTTGAACATGTTGCCGACGCCGTCCTGCGCGATTTGGCTTAACCAGCGCTGGTAGGTTTTAACCCACTGATTCTGATCTGCGGGGTAGTAGGCGTTGCCAATGCCCGCGGCTGCTCCAGCCCCGACGGTCTCGGACAAATTGAATGTCTTCCTTCCCGAGTCCGTTCTGGTGATGAACAGGCGGCTCATTGCATATCCGCTGCGTTTAAAGAATCCGCCTTTGCCGAGCGTGTAATAGCGCGAGTCTTCTTTGGTCAAAGACGGCACGATCGCTTCCACCATGTAGTTCTCTACGGTGTCATCGGCAAAAGTGTGCGCAAAGTAGTTTCCATAGCCGGCAGCGCCTTGGCCAAAAGAGGGCTCCGACTTTCCCGCCATGGCGGTCCCGGCAAATATGCCCGCATAAATAAAGGCCGAGTAGTCAAAGCTATCCTGGGTAGCCAGCCAGAACTTTTCCTTGAAGCTCTGCGGGGGCAGGTAGGTGTTGGCGCTCACGGAGCGGTAGTTGGGTATGATCCACAGAATGCGCTTGGTCTGCTGGCCGGAGTCATCGGGCTCAACCTTGGGTTGCGGCGAGTCAGGTTTGGCGCTGGTTGCTCCATCGGGGGCTTTCGAGGCTGGAGGATTTTGTGCTGGCGTCGCGGTAGTGCCGGTAGGCTTGTCTTGTCCATTCGCGGGTGGCGTTGCAGGGCTCTCCTGAGCGCAAAGCCGCGACCCTCCTGCGGTTAAACTGAATAGCAAAACCGCGGCAAGAAGTCCCAGACTAATCCTGTCTTTCAATGTACCCCCCAGGTTTTTATTCTCGACGCACCAGCCGGTTCCATCAACGATTTCTTCCTCGAAGACGGGGTCCGCTCCTATTTGGATACGTGGGAGGCGATTTCGGATGCTTCTGAGGAAGCTCTTTTTTTGTTCCGTGACCTGCTCGTCTGCGCAGTATAGAGGTGCGCAGTTGTGGAGCGGACGGGAAACGTGTTTGCGAGGAAGAGCGGATTCAGTGCCGGAGGCGTGTTGTCGTTCTTATTGAAAAGATGCCACGGCTTGCGGTAGCTCCTCGAAGGTCGTGAAGAGGTTTAGCAGCCCCACCATCTTGAGCGTCTGGACCGTAAACTTGGAGGGCTTCAGCAGCCGTATCGCCCCACCGCCCTGCTTCGTGGTAGTTAGAAAGCGCACCAGCATGCCGATGCCACTGGAATCGATTGTCGGGACTTCTTCCAAATCGAGAATAATCCGGTTGTGCCCTTCGCCGAGAAGCTCCGTCATGGTGGCATTGAAGCGCTCGAGCGCGGGACCCATGCTGAGGCGCCCCTTCAACTTGACAACTTTCACGCCGTCCTGCGTTTTCGTTTCGATATCCAACGCTGCGTCTCCCCGGCGGCAGGCGGCTCGCCGCATACCCCTGCATTGACACTCGCCAGTTCCCTTTGTTAGAGCGCGCGGACAACTTAGTTAATCTACGTCGAAAAAGCAAGGTACCCAGTCCGGCAGTCGGCGGTGGCCCTGGTTGAACGCGGTGGAATTTGTTGACATGGGAGACGCAGAGAGGATATCACTTCGACAAATCTCGCGGAAGTACATAGAGACGGAGGGTGCCCCAGGTTCGGTGTGGGAACCTGGGTCTTGGGGTCGCCATGCCGGCTGGGCTGAAGGCGGGTGGCCCGGGTTGAACGCGGTGGAATCGGTTGACATGGGGCACAAGGAGAGGATATCACTTCAACAATTCCCGCGGAAGTAGAGAGGCGCGGAGGGTGCCCCAGGTTCGGTGTGGGAACCTGGGTCTTGCGGTGGCATTTCTCGCTTTGGGGTTTGCGATGCCGGCTGGGCTGAAGCGCTACTACGGCAAAAGTCATTTGCACTTCATTACCTTCAGTTGTTATCGGCGTCTGCCATTGTTGAAGACAGTGCGTGCGCGAGACATCTTCGTGCAAGAGTTGGGAAGAGTCCGCGACGAGATGGAGTTTCGTCTGCTCGGGTATGTGGTCATGCCGGAGCACGTGCATCTGTTGATGAGCGAACCGAAACGCGGAACGCCATCAACCGTGTTGCAGAAATTAAAACTGCGGGTGTCGCGGAAGATGCGCAAGCGGAGAAAACTCGCCGGCGTGGGGCAGTTACGGTTGCCGTTCGAGGAAGTGGGAGGACCGTCGCGGGCATTTTGGCAGCCGAGGTTTTATGATTTTAACGTATACACGAAGGGCAAGAAGACAGAGAAGTTGAACTACATGCACGCGAATCCGGTGACGCGAAGATTGGTGAAGCATCCCAAGGAATGGCCATGGAGCAGTTGGTCCTTTTACCCCCAGGGCGAGCCGGGGTTGGTCCGCATGGACGCGGAAGAATAAAAAGAAACGGCGACCCCAAGACCCAGGTTCAAACAACGAACCTGGGGCACCCTCCGCCTTATTAGGGCTTGTGATTTGAAACAGCTGGTGGGACCGCCCGGACTTGAACCGGGATTGCAGGTTTAGGAAACCTGTGCTTTATCCATTTAAGCAACGGCCCCACAAACTGATTTTAGCACGAATTTATTGGCCGGATTTTGTGCGCAGTTGGAAGTAATCCCGCACAATTGACCGCGAAACCCAACTGGGTCGAGAAGGAATTTATCGGAATTTTAGCGGGCGGCGGGACGCTGGATGCGAAGAACAATATGAACTTCAACCTGGTGGCGACGGTGAACAGCTCCGTGCTGGGCGCAGCCGGAGGATCGGTCGGCGGTGTACTTGGCGGTGCCGCTGGAAAAGTGCTGGGCGGCGGCGCGGGCTGCAAGAACGGCGGAATCAAGGTGCCGCTGCAAATCCACGGCACGGCCGCGAACCCGCAATTTACGCCCGACATCGGCGGCGCGACGGCCAGCCTGATGAAATCGGAACTAACCTGCGCTGGTGGATCGGTGGGAAGCCTGGCTGGCCTGGCGGGAGCGTCGGGCGGCAAGGGCGCGTCGGGCGTCACGAACCAATTAGGCGGGCTGTTTGGCGGGAAGAAGAAGCCGTAACGCGGCTTCATCCAGAAAAATACAAAAGGGACAGGTTGCGAAGCCTGTCCCATTTTTTTTGCCGCTGCGCTTGACGTTGGGGCGAGTTCACACTAGCCTCAGGAGTCTGCGCGGATTGGGAATCGATCGCGGCTTTAGCACGAAATACAAGGAGTCAAGGATGAGTCTTATAAGCGTTCGCAAGCGCCCGGGAATCGTTGTGTTTGCCGCACTCTGTCTGAGTCTCTCCGGTGCCGGGCGGGTGGCGGCCCAAGGCGGAGAGCCGCGGAGCTTCGCGATTCACGGTGCGAAAGTGGTGCCGGTATCGGGCGCGCCGCTGGAGAACGCGACGGTGGTGGTGTCGCGCGGAGTGATCACGGCGGTGGGAACGAATGTAGCCATCCCCGCGGACGCCTGGGTGATCGAAGGAAAGGGATTGACGGTGTATCCGGGCCTGATGGATGCGTTCACGGACGTGGGCGTGGCAGCAGCGCCGGCGAGCGGTGGAGGCGGCGAGGCCAACGCCAAACCTCCGATTTCGAAAGGGCCCGAAGACCGGCCGGCGACAACTCCGTGGCGCAATGCCGCGGATGAAATCAACCTGGGAGATGCGCGGATCGAGAGCTGGCGCAGCGCTGGATTTACGGCCACGGTTTCTGCTCCCAAGAGCGGAATGTTTCCGGGCCAGGCCGCGGTGCTGAATTTGGCCGGCGAACGAGCGGGGGATCTCGTGGTGAAATCGCCCGTGGCGGTGCCGGTTTCCTTGCAGGCGCCGGGCGGGTTCCGGAACTATCCCGATTCGCTGATGGGCGCAATTGCGTACGTTCGGCAGGTCTGGCTGGACGCGAACTGGAGCACACAGGCGGAGGCGATCTACGAAAAAAATCCGCGCGGTGTGGAACGCCCAAGGTACGACCAGAGCACGGAAGCGCTGAACGATGCGCTGCAGAAGCATGCGGTGGTGCTGATTCCGGGCAACAGTTCGCTGGAGATACGGCGGGCGTTGGTCCTCGGAGAGGAATGGAAAGTCAACAGCGTGATTTACGGCGGGCAGATGGGCTACGAAGTGGCGGCAGAGATTGCGGCGAAGAAGGTGCCCGTGCTGGTGGATTTAAAATGGCCGGAAGCGGCGAAGGATGGCGATCCTGAGGAAGTGCCGTCATTGCGGACGCTGAGGTTCCGGGACCGTGCGCCGTCGTCGCCGGCGGCGCTGCAAAAGGCCGGAGTGAAATTCGCATTCTATTCCGGAGGGATAACGGCAGCCAAAGACATTTTGCCTGCGGTCAAGAAGTCGATCGATGCGGGATTGACCCCCGACGCGGCCCTGCGCGCACTGACGCTATCGCCCGCGGAGATATTTGGCGTGGCGGATGTGCTGGGTTCGATCGAGAAGGGCAAGATCGCAAACCTGGTGGTGACGGACGGCGACCTGTTCGACAAGAAAACAAAAGTGAAAATCGTGTTTGTGGACGGGCGGAAGTTTGAAGTGCGCGAGCCGCTGCGGCCCAGTGAGCCGCCGATGGGTGACTTGACGGGCAAGTGGAAACTGTCCACCAGCACGCCGAACGGAGCAGAGGAATTGACGGCGGACCTGTCGATGGAGACGGATGGCACGTTGACCGGGACGGTAAGCAGCCCGCAACGGGGCACGGGAAGCATTTTCAGCGGATACGTAAGCGAGGAGAAATTCAGCTTCACGATCAATCTGCCGATTGAGGGGAATCCGACGGACGTGCGCTTCACGGGAACGTTTGAGGGCAATTCGATGAAGGGTTCGATCAGCGTGTTGGGTTACACGTTTGAGTTCGCCGGCACAAAACCCGGCGCGGCGGCGGGAGGTGCGCGATGAACCGGCGCCGAGTGAATTTTGGAATCGCGGTTGTTGCGCTGCTTTGTTTGCTGACTGGCGCGAGCGGTGCGGCCCGAGAGAAGGAGGCGAAGCCCAGTGCAGCGGCGAATCCAGCGCCGGCGCTGCTGATTCGCAATGCCACGATTCTCACCGTTACGCACGGGACGCTCGAAAAAGCCGACATCCTTATTAAGGATGGAAAAATCGCGGCCGTGGGAAGTGGGTTGAAGGCGCCTGCGGATGCGCAGGTGATCGACGCCAGCGGGCAATTTGTCATGCCCGGAATCATCGATTGCCATTCGCACATTGCTGTCGACGGCGATGTGAACGAAGGAAGCGTGTCGGTTTCCTCGATGGTGAACATCGCCGACGTTCTGAACTCGGATGATCCCGCGATTTACCGCGACCTGGCGGGCGGCGTCACGGCGGCGAATATTCTGCACGGTTCGGCGAATTCCATCGGCGGGCAGACGGTGGTGATCAAGCTGCGCTGGGGACAGCCGGCGGCGAAGCTCCCGTTTGAGGGTGCGCTTCCGGGAATCAAGTTTGCCCTGGGTGAAAATCCCAAGCGCTCGAATTTCCGGGCATCCGGCATGCCGGACCGGTATCCGGCGACTCGCCTGGGCGTGGAAGAAACGATTCGCGGAGCGTTCACCGAAGCCCGCGACTACAAGAAAACCTGGGATGACTACAGCAAACGAGTTGCTGCGGGCGAAAAGAATCTGATTCCGCCACGGCGCGATTTGAAACTGGAACCGCTGGTGGAGGTGCTGGAAGGGAAACGGTACGTGCACGCGCACTGCTACCGCGAAGACGAAATCCTGATGCTGCTGCGCGTGGCGAAGGAGTTTGGGTTCCGCGTGCAGACGCTGCAGCACGTCCTGGAAGGGTACAAGGTCGCGGATGAAATCGCCGCGGCTGGGACAGGTGCTTCGACATTTTCGGATTGGTGGGCGTACAAATTGGAAGCGTACGAGGCGATCCCCTACAACGCCGCGCTGATGACGCGGCGCGGCGTGGTGGTCTCCGTGAATTCGGACGACGCGGCGGAAGCGACCCACCTGAACCAGGAAGCGGCGAAATCCATGCGCTACGGAGGCTTGACGCACGACGAAGCGTTGAAACTGGTGACGCTGAATCCGGCGATTCAGTTGGGCATTGAGAAGCGCGTGGGGTCGATCGAGGTGGGCAAGGACGCGGACTTGGTGATTTACAATCGCGATCCTTTGAGCGCGTACGCGGTGGTGCAGAAAACGCTGATTGACGGACGCGTTTACTTTGACCGCGAAAAAGATCTGGCGGGACGCGCGGCGCTGGAGCAGGAGAAGAAGGAGCTTTTGGAGAAGGCCAAGAAAAATGCGGAGAAAAAGGCGGACGAAAAGAAGGCCGAAGGGAAAAAGCCGGAGGAAAAGAAGCCGGAAGAAAAGGCCAAGCCGCCGCAAGAGCGGACTGATGAGGGAGGTGCGCGATGAAGCCCAGCCGGATGAAGATGCGCGTACCGATTCTTTTTGTGGGCTCCTTGTACGTGGCGGGAATGGCGTTTGGCCAAACAGTCCCGGCAACGGACACGGCGATTACGCACGCGAAGATTTTCACATTGGCGGGAGCGCCGATCGAAGACGGCACCGTGGTCATTCACGACGGGAAAATCGCGGCTGTGGGTGCAAACGTAAGCATTCCCGCCGGAGCCAAAGTGATTGATGCGAAGGGGCTGCAGGTGTACCCAGGGTTGTTCGATCCGCTTACCCAGATGGGTTTGAGCGAGATCGGCGCGGTTCGCGCAACGGTAGACACCACGGAAACGGGCTCGTTCAATCCGGATTTGGTTGCCGCGACGGCGGTGCTGCCGTCCAGCGCGCACATCCCGGTGACGCGTGCAGTGGGCATTACGGAAGTGCTCGCGGTTCCGGCGAGCGGCGGGTTTGATTCCTCCGGCGCCACCAACCTGATTGGCGGGCAGGCTTCGGCCATCCACCTGGCGGGCTGGACTGTCGCGGAGATGTTGATCCGCAAGAACGCGGCGATGGTGATGGATTGGCCGGGGATCGAGACGCAATCGTTCGATTATTCGACGTTCTCCACGAAGGAGAAGCCGTTCAGCGACGCGAAGAAAGACTACGACAAGTCCGTGGACCAGCTAACGAACTGGCTCGAGGAATCACGGCATTACGCGCAGGTCGCGGCGACGAGCGGGGCAATCTACGATCGCGACGTCAAACTGGAGGCCATGATTTCGGTGGTGCGCGGAGAGATGCCCGTGCTGGTTTTCGCGGACCGGGCGCGGGACATCCGCAACGCCGTGGAGTTTTGCGAAAATCAAAATCTGAAGATGATTCTGGCGGGCGGCGGCGAAGCGTGGAAGGTGAAAGACCTGCTGCGCTCGAAGAGCGTGCCGGTGATCTTGCGGTCGACGCTGGAATATCCGAGAGAGGATGATGACGCATACGACCGCCTGATGACGCAGCCCGCGGAACTTGTCGCGGCGGGCGTGAAGATTGCGTTCGGGAGCTTCGACAATAGTTTTTCGAGACGCCTGGGGCAACAGGCCGCCAATGCGGTTGCCCACGGCCTGGCGTACGAGGATGGGTTGAAGGCGGTCACGCTGTACCCCGCGCAGATCCTGGGGTTGGACGGCGAGTTGGGGACGATCGAAACGGGTAAGATCGCCAATCTGGTCGTGACCAACGGGGACCCGCTGGAGCTGACCACCGAGGTGCGCTATCTCTTCATCAAGGGGCAGCTCACGTCTACGGATAACAAGCAAAAGGATTTATACGAGAAGTATTTGAACCGGCCTGCGGCGACCAAGTAAGCGGGGCTGCCAGACGTGCTTCGCATGCCCGCTGGAGTGGGTCTCCAGCCCAGTCCAAGATGCATCATAAGTCCCAAGCAACTTTTTCTGGGAAGTTGCGTATCTACTTAAGGATATTATGCGCCGGCTCACTCATGTTGTGTTCATACTCACTGTTTGCCTCGCCGGAGCCGGGGTCGGCCTGGCGCAGGATGCCAACAAAATCATCGAGCAATACCTGAAGGCAGCCGGCGGGAATAAGTCCATTTCGCGGATTCAGACGGTCTCAATCGATGGAACGTTCACCAGCGGGTCAGAAGCGAAACCCGGGACGTACACTTTCCGGGCCAAGCAGCCCAACCGCTGCTACACGGAGATTCAAAGCAAAGGCAAAACGCTGATTGAGTCCTACAACGGCAAGTCCGCCTGGCACCAGGCCGAGACTGGCGAGATCAGCACACTTTTGGGGCCGCAGGCGCTGGAAATGGAAGCCGCGGCGCAGTATTACAACGCGCGGCTGCAGGGGCTGGCGAAAAGGAAGATCGGCGCGGCGTTCAAGGGGCATGCGCAGGTGCACGGCCGGGACGCACTGCAGGTGGAGCTGACCTATCCCACGGGAGTGCAGTGGGAAGTCTATTTCGATCCGCAGAGCCACTTGATTGTGGAAGAGCAGGCCACGATCGCGGGGATTCCGCGGGAAATTTTTTATGACGATTACCGGAATGTAGATGGGGTGAAACTGCCGTACAAGCTGGAAGTGCACCGGGGCAACGATTCGTATGCCGTGAACGTGACACGCGCGGCGGTGAACGAGACCGTGGGCGAGCGCGTCTTCGATTTCCCGAAGAAGTCCCAGGTGCAGCTCCCGGACTTGAAAAAGCTGTTCGAGGAAATTGATGCCCATCAGAAGCAGATTGACAAGATCAAGGAGAATTACGCGGGAACGAATTTCGAGGAAGAGACGGAATTCGACAAAACCGGGAAGGTGACCAAGACGGATATAAAGGAGTACACCTTTTTCTACCTGAATGGCGACGAAATCTCGACGCTGGTGAAGAAAGACGGCCAGCCTCTGAGCGACGGCGAGCAGAAGAAGGAAAACGAAAAGACGCAGAAGCGCATTGAAGAGATTCAAAAAAATGAAAAGAAAAAGGAAGCGAAGGAAGAGAAGGCCAAGGAAGAAGGGAAGGAGGCGAAGGAAGACGACGAGCCCGGGATCGAAATCTTCTTGCGGGTCTCCCAGTTCGTGAACCCGCGCAGGGAGCGCTTCCGCGGCCAGGACGTCCTGGTGTTCGATTTTGAGCCGAATCCGGAGTACAAGCCCAAAAACATGGAAGAGAGAGTCGTGAAGGAACTCGCCGGTGTCGTGTGGGTGGACGAAAAGGCGCATGATGTGGCGCGGCTGGAGGCCTACTTTGTGGGTGACGTAAAAATCGGCGGAGGGCTGCTGGCCAATCTTCAAAAGGGTACGAACTTTTCCTTTGAGCAGGCCTACCTAAACAACGAAGTGTGGCTGCCGACTTACATAGAGGCGCACGTAGGGGTGCGGGTGCTGTTGGTGAAGGGCATCAAGGTGAATGTGGTGAACCGGTACTCCGACTACAAGCGATTCAATGTGGAGACACTGAGCACGATCAACAAGCCGAAAGAGACGCTCGAGAACGCATCGAAACCTTGATGGAGCGCATCTCTTCCGGGTTGTACAGGATTAATTTCCTTCGATTACGCTGAGGTTCAGCGGCCCTCGAAGGGGTAGCGGTCCTGGGCTTGAACGGCGGCGGCGATGCGGCGGCGGAGCGCGATGGTATCCACGGCGGGGCGCTTGCCGAAGCGCTTGAGTACCGCCATCTGGGTGATGCGCATGTCGCCTTCGTGAACGGCAGCGATGGCTCGCTTGGCTTCGTGATCCACACGCTCAGCAGCGTCCGCGATGAAAACGCGAGCGGCATCGATCATCGCGGAAGTGGCAGCCTCGCCCTTGGTAGCAGCGGCCTTCTGAGCGCGCAGGAGGCAGGACTCCATCGCGTAAATTTCCATGACCATGTTGGCGAGGGCGCCGATCAGCTCCTGATCGTCAGCCAGCTTTTCGCGGAACTTCTGGACCGCGCCGCCCGCCGCCTGCAGAAACATTTTCTTGGCGTTGGCGATGACGCGCGCTTCTTCCGCAAGCACGCCTTCCGGTGTTTCTTCAAACGACGGGCCGGCGAGGATTTCATCGGCGAGTTTCATGGCCGCGGGAATCAGGGGCAATTGCCCGCCCATGGCGCGCTTCATCAGCATCTGGATGATGAGCATGCGGTTGATTTCGTTGGTGCCTTCAAAGATGCGGTTGATGCGCGAATCACGATAGGCGCGGCAGACGGGATAATCCTCGTGGAAACCGTAGCCGCCGAAGATCTGCACCGCTTCGTCCACCACAAAGTCGAGCATCTCGCTGCCGTAGACCTTGGCGATGGAGCTTTCGATGGCGTATTCCTCCAGGACCTTCATCGTGTTCTGAGCCGTTTCGCCGCTGCCGGAAGCGGCGCTCATGGCCGCCTCGATATTGCCGGCCGTGCGGTAAATCATGGAATCAATCGCAAAAATCCGCACGGCCATTTCGGCAAGCTTTTCCTTCATCAGGCCAAATTCGCCGATCTGCTTGCCGAAGGCCTTGCGCTCTTTCGTATATTTCGAAGCGGCCATCAGCACATGTTTGGAACCGCCGAGGCAGGAAGCGCCCAGGGTAAATCGCCCGGCATTCAGGACGTTGAAGGCGACAATGTGGCCGCGGCCCACTTCGTGGAGCAGGTTTTCCTTCGGCACTTTGCAATTTTCCAGGAATAGCGGCGTCGTAGAACTCCCGTGGATGCCCATCTTGTGCTCTTCATTACCGGGCTTGCAGCCGGGGAAATTCTTTTCGACGATGAAGGCGGTGAGTTTTTCACCATCCACTTTCGCAAACACGATAAAGAGGCCGGCAAAGCCCCCGTTGGTGATCCACATCTTCTGGCCGTTCAGAATGTAGTGGGCTCCATCGGCGCTGAGTTCGGCGCGCGTCAGCAAATTCTGCGCGTCGCTGCCGGCTTGCGGTTCCGAGAGGCAATAGGCGCCGATGTATTCGCCGCTCGCGAGTTTCGGCAGGTACTTTTTCTTTTGCGCTTCAGTGCCGAAATAGACGATGGGCAGCGTGCCGATGCCTGCATGAGCGCCGTGCGTGGTGGCGAAGCCGCCGTAGATGGAGATTTTTTCGGTCAGGACCGTGGTGGCGATTTTGTCGAGGCCCGCGCCGCCGTACTCTTCGGGCGTTGCGCCGCTCATCAAGCCGAGTTCCGCGGCTTTACGGGTGAGCTCGGCCATGAGGCCCGGCTTCTTGTCTTCCAAATCCTTGATGTGAGGAAAAACTTCCTTGATGACGAACTCTTCCGCCGTTTGTCCGATCAGCTTCTGGTCATCAGTGAGATCCGCCGGAGTGAATACATCCTGCGGGGCAGCGGATTCCAGCAGAAAACTGCCGCCCTTCGCTGCGGGTTTGGAAAGAACCGAGCTCGCCATGGTGCTGCTCCTTGCCGGCCGAAAGCCGTGGGTAAAATTCAAACAGTCGTTTGAATAAAAACTAATTTCGGGATTCTACGCCTGGGGGACACATTTGCGCAATAGGACCGGAAGGAGGCGGTAGGTCAGTTTCCAGTTAAAGCGTTACACGTCCGAGTGGACACATTTCAGCAGGAATGGGGCTACTCCAAATACAGGTAGGCGAATTCTGGGACGGAACATCAAGGTTTGCCCTCTATCACGGCCCCGCGTCTGTACTCCAAAAGACCGAGGGCGATGGTCGCGACAGCTAAGAAGATAAGCAGATCCAGAACGAAGTGCATCGCGTCGGGCGAAGGGTGTCCAATGGAAGATGGAAATATCTTGTACGTTCTTTGGAGAAACTTCTGATTGTTCAGAGCGAGCTGATCTGCGCCGAATATCCAGGGTATCCACCAACTCTGAATCTGAAGAACAGCCCAAACGCCATAACCCAGCAACCCTACCCACATCAGCCAAACCCAGCGCTTCCAAAAGGCTAGGGCGAAGAGCAAAACCGGGAGAAGCATTGCGAGCGCAAAACCCAAAACAGCCAATGCCTGACCTTCGCTAAAAAGCGTAATCAGTCGCTTTCCAGGCTGATCATTCCAAGAGCCGAGCGGAAACCAGAGAATTGCCTGAAAATACACCGCTAGAATGATCTGAATCATCAAGGACACTTTGAGCCACTTCATAGAGCAGGATACTAGCACCCCCCGTTAAGGCAGGCCAAACTGTTTTCACTTGGATGTGTAATCGGAAACTGACCCGCCACCCTGAATGCCGCGAGCTGTAGGAGCGGAGTGCCGCAGACTTTTCACAAGAGACCAAGATAGGGTGAATGCAACTGTTGGATTTACGCGTAAAGAACGTTACAGGCGCTCGAAAATCCCGGCGGCGCCCATGCCGCCGCCGATGCACATGGTCACCATGCCGTAGCGGGCGTTGCGGCGTTGCAATTCGCGAATTAAAGAAGCGGTGAGTTTTGCGCCAGTGCACCCAAGCGGGTGCCCGAGCGCGATCGCGCCGCCGTTGGGATTCACGCGCGCCGCATCAAGACTCGCTTGTTGAATGACGGCCAGCGCCTGTGCCGCAAACGCTTCGTTCAATTCAATTACCGCAACATCGTTAAGAGATAGTCCCGCCAGATTCAACACCTTGGGAATGGCATAAACAGGCCCGATGCCAAACTCCTCTGGAGGGCAACCGGCGGTGGCGAACGCAACAAAGCGCGCTTGCGGTTTCAGGCCAAGCTGCGCGGCCTTGCCCTCGGACATCACCACGACGGCGGCGGCGCCATCGCTCATGGGCGAGCTGTTGCCGGCGGTCACCGTGCCCTTCACGTGAAATGCGGGCTTCAATCCCGCCAGCACTTCCAGCGAAGTATCCGCGCGCGGCAGTTCGTCCTTATCGAAAACGAACGATTGCGTCGCTGGCTTGGCCGGCCCTTTTGGCTTCGTGCCATTGCCGCTGGGCAGAGAAGTGATCTTCACCTCGACGGGTACGGTCTCATCCTTGAATTTTTCCGCTGCCAGCGCGGCAACGGCCTTTTTATGCGAGTCCACGGCGAACTGGTCCGCTTGTTCGCGGGAGATGCCGAATTTGCACGCAATAAGTTCCGTGCCGAGGCCCATGTTGATGTAAGCGTCCGGATAGTGATCGACGAGCCAGGGATTCGGCGAAATTTTGTTGCCACCTATGGGCACAAGAGACATGGATTCGGTGCCGCCGGCAACGATGACCTGGGCTGCGCCGCTGCGGATGCGGTCCGCCGCAAGGGCAATGGCTTGCAGACCGCTGGAACAGAAGCGGTTCACGGTCATGGCCGAAGTTTCGACGGGAAGGCCTGCGCGCAAGGCCGCGATGCGCGCCACGTTCATGCCCTGTTCCCCTTCGGGCATGGCACATCCGAGAATGACGTCTTCAATTTCCTTCGGATCGAGCCCCGGGACGCGCGCGAGCGCCTCCCTGATGACGATAGCGGCGAGGTCGTCGGGGCGCGTGGTGCGCAGCGATCCTTTGTAGCCGCGGCCCACGGGCGTGCGCACGGATGAAACGATGACGGCTTCGAGCATGGCAAACCTCTCTCGGCGAATTCTTCCCGATTGTCAGCCGCCTTCCAGAAAAAAGCAAATCGCCAAGAAAAAGGGGACGCCGGTTGCAGCGCCCCTGTTGGATTGGCTTGTGCGGATCGCGCTAGAACTGCAGGCGCAGGCCGAACTGCAGGACGCGCGGCCCTCCGCCGCCGAGCCCAGGATTACCCTGAGCCACGTCGGGCGTTTGCGTAATGAGACCCGCCGGGCCTGCATTCGTGTTGACTGTGCCGTCCGCGTTAATTCCCGGGATAATCACGTTGCTCGGCAAGGCGAAGTTGGGATGATTGAAAATATTGAAAAGTTCGGCACGAAACTGGAGTGCCAGCGTTTCGGTCAGCTTTGTATTTTTGGTGACGGAGAAGTCCGCGTTCCAGAAGCCGGGGCCATAGATCTGATCGCGGCCCAGATCACCAAAGTTACCGGCGGGTTGTTGGAAGGCGGCAGGATTCAGGTAGCCCGTCGCGGGCGTCCAATTCGGCAGAATCGGATTCACGCCGGGAACGAGGTCTGGGCGCTGGTGATAGTTGATTCCACCGCTGGAAGTGATGATGCCGATGGGCCGCCCGGACTGAACCGTGACGATGGTGTTCAACTGCCAACCGTCTGCAAGAAGTTTGGGGAGAGCCGCGAAGGCCGGGAGCTGGTAATTGAGCACGGAGGTCCAGCGATGCCGAGTGTCAAACGTTGACGGGCCTTTTTCCGCAGGGAGGTCGTCTGAATTTTGCGGGAAGGCGGCAGTGGCGCCGTTGAAGTCGATGCCATCGGAAGCGCCATCGAGAGACTTGGACCAGGTATAAGTGGAAAAACCGGAGAAGCGATGCCAGTTGTTCAGGCGCAACGTGGTTTGCAAAGCGTTGTAGGTGGAGTTGGCGGTGGTGGCGAGAACGGCAATCTGGTAATAGTCTTCGTTGGTGCCGTCCTGATTGGCGTCATACAGGCGCGTCAAGCGTGTGCCCTTGGTCCCCACATATCCTATTTCGAAGGCCACCGACTCGTTGAACTGGCGCTGAATATTCAGATTCCAGCTTTGCACGTACGGAGTGCGGAAATTCTGCTCGGTGACAAAGATGCTTTGCGAATACGCCGTTGGAGTGTAGATGGGGCCGGTAGCCGAGCCATTCCAGACGTTGCCATTAAAATCCAGGCCATTGACGGGAACGGAGAGGGAACTGTTGGTGGCGCTGCTGGGATTGGTCGCCACGCCCGCGGAGTTCGTATAGTTGGCGATGAGAATATCCTGGGGGATGTAGTCGTAATACATTCCATAGGCCGCGCGAACGGTGGTGTTGCGCCGCGGGCTCCACACGAGACCGATACGCGGACCGAAGTTGTTGAGATCGCGGTGGTAGAGAAGGGGAAGGGTAGGAGTTCCCACCTGCACCAGATTGCCGCTGGCATCAAAGTTGGAAAGGAGATTGTGTTTTTCGCCCAGGGGGCCGAAGTATTCCCAGCGCAAGCCCAGATTGACGGTGAAATTTGAGCGCACCCGGATCTCGTCCTGGGCGAAGAAACTAATGTTGTTGTTGAAAGTGAAACGCGAGGTGTTGCCCGTGAGGGCGGCGCCATAAATATTGCCGATGAAATAGTTGGCGAGCACGTTGACAACGGGGTTGGCGGCGAGGGCCACGTAATTGCCAGTTCCGTCGTCAATGGTTTGGTTGATCTCAAGGATGCCGCGCTCCAGGTTGTCGTTGAAGCTCTGGACGTCATAGCGGTGATATTCGCCGCCGAACTTAAAGGTTTGGTGGCCGTTTACCAGGGTGTAGTTGTCGAGGGTCTGGAAAGTTTCACTCACCCGGCCGCGGGGAACGCTGTACCCGCTTGTGCCGAGATTCTCGATGGCACCGTCAAAGTCGATTTCCGGCAAGCCCAGCTTGCCGTTGCCGAAATCGAATCCGTTGCCAAGAGTTGTGGGATCGAGTTGGTCGACGGAACCGAAGCTGGTGCGAAAGCGCGAGTAACCGAAGCGCAGTTCATTGAGCCGGGTCGGCGAAAACGTGGTGAGCAGGCTGGTCGAAACCACCTGAACGCGTGTGGGAGAGGTTTGCTCGAAGCTGCTGAGGCGCGAGCCGCTTCCATAGCCGCCGAGCGAGCCGAGTGGATATACCTGGTCGCTCTGCCCGAACGCATACCGCCCTGTGAGCGTGTTATTGGAACCCAGCTTCTGGTCGAGCTTCACAATGAAGTTGTCTCCGTTGTTCGTGTCACGGTCAGTGCCAAACACGGAATTGGAACTCGTCGGGTTCGCGGGAAAATAGTTGAGAATTTTGACGAGCGCGGGATTGATGCTGCTGATCGGAACGTACGTTTGCGTAAGGGCAACCTGTTCGGCGGCCTGGATGTCGTTGTCCACGGTGCCCGTGCGCGGCACTATAAAATTGTAGTCGGAGCCGACGACCTCGCGCTGCCCTTCATAGGCGAGAAAGAAGAATGTCTTGTCTCTGACGATGGGGCCGCCGAGAGAGCCTCCGAAATTATTATTATTGAAATGGGATTGTAGATCGGGCGAGGGGTTGAAATAGTTGCGCGCGTCGAAATAGGAATTGCGATTGTATTCAAAGAGCGAACCGTGAAAAGCGTTGCCGCCGGAACGGGTAATGATGTTGACGGCCGAGCCGGAATTCCGCCCATATTCGGCGCCAAATTGCGATTGCAGGTTGAACTCCTGAATGGCGTCCAGGGGAAGAAGCGTGGCCGGCGCTCCGGAAATGCCCACCTGGTTCAACGCGGAATTGTTGAAAAAGGGATCGTTGTTGTCGGTGCCGTCGAGCATGTAATTGTTGGAGCGGTCGCGATTGCCGTTGATGTTGAACTGGCCGAACCCCTTCTCACTGCCGGCAACGCCCGAGCCTTCCACGGTCACGCCAGGGGTGAGGGCCACCAGCTTTCCGAAATCGCGGCCGTTGAGGGGAAGCTCCTGCACAAGTTTGCGATCGACCACCTGTGACAGGGTAGTGTTGGTGGTTTCCACGATGGGCGCTGCTTCGATCACCACGACGCGCTCGATCGCCTCGGCGGGCTTGGCGAGTTGCAGGTTCACAATGGTCTCCTCGCCCGCGCTGACGGTCACGCCTCCCTGCCGGTATTCCTGCAGACCCGGGGCGACCGCGGAAACTTCATACTGGCCGGCGGGAAGTTCGAGGAAAAAGTATTCGCCCTCGGCATCCCCGGTCACTTCGCGAGTTTCGCTGGTGGCCAGATTGCGCGCGATAACCTTTGCGCCGGCGACGCGCAGGCCGTGCGCATCCGTAATTTCTCCGCGAATTCCTCCGCGAAACGATTGCGCCGCCAGATTCGCGCTCCAACCGGAGAGCGCCGCGACAACGAACAGTGCCATTGCGATTCGTAATCCAAATGAGAGTACACCCTGAAGTTTCATGATTTATGTCCTTTGATTCTGGGATCCATCGCTGATGGTATCCGTGCAACGCGCAAAAACCGCTGCAGTTGAAGCCCAAGGGGAACCTATATACTGCGGGCTGGCCCCGCCAGCCCGATCAGGAGTTGCTGCGGCGACATCGCCGCGACTCCGTACATCGCCGCCTGCACATTCCGAAAATCTGGCGCCCTGTTCGCATCACTTGCCCTTGATCGGCGTCCCTTTCTTGGGAATGAACAACGGCACGGGCGGCGTGATCTTGTACGCCACCGAAAAATTGCGCTCATTCACAGCCAGCCCAACGCGCCCGCGGGAATCCACGTAGAGGAGTAGCTCACCCACGGGTACGTCCATGAAGGTTTTGACGTAAGGGAGCGTAACGGGCTTCTTGTTCAACTGGACGGCGATTTTATCGCCGAGGTTGTAGCCGAGTTTCTTGAACTCGTCGCCTGAAATATCGCTGATGAGCGATCCGAAGGGGTCATCCAGGCCGATGATGTCTCCTTCAATGCCTTTGTCGGTAGTGGTCGCAACTTTCGGGGTGAGGCGCACAAGCTGCTGCACCTCTGGACCGACCAGCGTGAAGTCCCAACCCGCGGCAAGATGCGCGCCGACGGGAGAGAAAATGTCGCGGCCATGAAAGGTCGAGGAAACGGTCTGGCCGATCATCCACCCGATGTTGGTGATTTCGCGCGCGGAGTCCAAGCCGTCGCGTTCAATCACCGGGGAGACCAAGCCATTGTCCGGCAGGACGAAATATTGCCCCTTCTTCGTCTTGACGACCACGGCCTTGCGGGAAGTCCCTACGCCCGGATCAACTACCGCGACAAAAACAGTGCCGGCCGGATAGTAGGGCGAAGCGCCCTCGAGGAAGCGAGCGCCTTCTTCGATCGAAAATGGGGTGACCTGGTGAGTGATGTCCAGGATGCGCGCATCCGGCGCGATGCCGAGCATGACGGCTTTGCAGATGGCCACGGCATCGTTCGCCGTCCCGAAGTCCGTCATGAAGACGATGGCCGGCCGCGCGTTGGCCGCCGGCGTTTCCGCAGCCTTTTGCGAGGACTCCTGCCTGGCACACCCCCCCATGACCAGAGCCAAGATGAGGATTGCCTGAGAAACACCCAGCCAACGCAGCCTTTTCACACGTCCCCCGAATGATTTGTTTTTCTTGAGCGCGTTGCGAACGATCGCAGCGCAACGCGCACGGTCGATTGGAGAGGGGAGTGCCAGCTCCACTGAAATCATGGAGCAATTTGCAGGCAACTCCTGATTCCCCCGTAACCCGCTCCAAAAGAACGCCACCAGTATAAATGAAGCAAAGCGAATTAGGCGAGCAAGCCGAAGATGCAGAAGGATTCCGACTGCGAGGGCAACGACATCCTCCTGTCCACGGGCTTGCGCGTCACCTGGGGTAAGGCCAAACTATAGCCGGTTTCCCCACCCATCGTTCTGCTCCCTCTCGGAGCCAAGGAGGTTGTACCTATGGTATTTTTTCTCTATTGGATCTTCGTGGGTCTCATCGCAGGCTGGCTGGCAGGGCAGGTCATGAAAGGCGGAGGTTACGGCATGCTCGTCGACATTATCCTCGGCATTCTCGGGGGAATTGTCGGCGGCTGGGTCTTCGGGCTGCTAGGGATTTGGCCTGGCGGCAGAATCATCGGATCGATCATCGTGGCTTTTGTCGGCGCGGTGATCCTGGTAGGGATCACGCGCTTGCTGAAAAAAGCGTAAGTACTTTTCGAGAAAAACAAATCGCGCTGCCGTGGCTGGGGGAAGCCGCTGCAGCGCGATTGTTTGTTCGGGGGAAAACCGTATCAGGGCTTCACGCCTTCCGCGTTGCTGCGATTGGCCTGCGTGGCCACGTACCATTCCGCCGTCGGCGTGCGCAGGTATTTCAGGCGCAGCAGTGCTTTCTCCGCGGCTGGTGTGTCACCCAATTTCCTTTCGACGAGAACCAACTGGCGAACGGTGAGTGGCGCGTGCAGGTCCGCGGCGAGTTGCTCCGCCGCTTTTGCGAAGTCACCCTTGGCCGCGGACAAGAAACCCCGGCCCGATTCGTAGTAACTTTCCACCAGCAGGTCCCGCGAATCGGCGGCCAGCTTTGCGAGTTTGTCGAGGTCAGACTGCGCTGCTTTTGCATCGTTGCTGGCGGCATGGACGCGCACTTCCTCGCGCCAGACACTCGCGAGGGCGGCGTTTCTCTGTGCTTCGGTCATGCCTGGAGCCGATGCCGCGAGCGAGTTTTCCAGGCCCAGGAGAATCTGCTGTTCGCTTTCCGCATCTGGCGCGAGCAGGGCTCTGGCGTAGTCAATCTCGAATTGTTCGGCGGCATTTTTCTCTGCGGCTGATTTAGTGGATAGCGTGGCGAGTTCCTGACGGCCGGTCCCGGAGTCGCCTTCCCAGAAGTGCACAAGCGCGGACTGAAACTCGATGTGCAATTTGTCCTCTGGATTGTTCGCCATCTTCAAGGCTTTTTCATACTCCGAGCGGGCCGACCCATAGTTTCCCATCATCGTGTAGGTGTCGCCGCGGCCGTATTGCGAGGTGACGTAAGTCGGCGCAATGCGCAGTGCTTCCGCATAGTGCGCCAGCGATCCGGAATCGTCTCCCGCCATGCGCAGCACTTCGCCCAAGGAATCCTGGGGATTGGGCTGATCGGGAAGCACGTCCGCATACCTTCTCAGGTATCCGACAGCCTTCTGCGGATCGGGTTCGAGGGCCTCCACGTAGGAGTAGCCCAGCATGTTGAGTGCCGGCGGGAAATTCGGGTCCACATCGAGCGAAGCGGACCAAAGCTTTGCGGCACGCTCGAAATCCTGCTGGAAGAAGAGCCACTCGCCCGCCAGATAGAGGACGTGCTTGTCTTTCGGGCGCCGCGCCAGGAGGTCGTTCATGGCGGTGATGGCGGGGATGACGTTTGCTTCCTGCGCGCCGGTAAGGAATTGCACCAGCAGGCATTCGTCGCCCGCACATCTTGTTTTCAGGGTCTTGGCTTTCTGCAGAGCTTCAGGGGCCGGCACGGTGCGGCGCGCCACGAAGGACCAGACGGCGTAGGCCAGGGCGAAGTTCGGATCTTTTTCCGTGGCCCTCTGTGCGTGCATGATGGCTTCATCGAACCCCGCGTTTTCGTATTGTTCCAGGGCCATCTCCAGGTTTTCGCGTGCTTCCACGGATTTACTGGCGATGCCCAGGGTGCCGAACAGTTTCTGTGAGGCCGGCATGACCTTGACGGCAGGCTTCGCCGGGCGCGCTTTAGCTTCTTCGATGTGGGCCGATTGCTGCGCCCAAGCCGGCGCGGCAAGCAAGCTGGCCAAGACCAGCGCATTTCGGAGAGGCAGAAGACGATTCATGACCATTGCACTCCTTGGTGAAGTTCCAGTTTTTTGCGGTGCACGTGTCGAAGTTAGCGTTCCGGGTGCCTCGCTCGATACTGGACCGAAGAACAGGTGTGCGCAGTTGCCAAGCAGGCGCGCCCCCGTCGCGGCAGTTTTGCGCACGTCGTCAGGTTGGGCACATGTCACCGAAGACGCACTTGTGCGACCTTGCTGCCAACCGGGACACTGGTGGCATCCAGCCTGAAAGGTCGTTGGCGCTTATGAAAGATGCTTCTTCACTTCGGAGACTCCGAGTGTTCGGACTAGCTTGGCTGCTCTTGCTTTCTGCACTGCCCTTACTCTCTGCCGTCAAGAGCTGGGCGCTCGTGACCGCAACGGGGAACAAGCTGCAGGGGGTCTCGACGGCG
This sequence comes from Candidatus Acidiferrum typicum, assembly GCA_002478115.1. Taxonomy (GTDB): domain Bacteria; phylum Acidobacteriota; class Terriglobia; order Acidiferrales; family UBA7541; genus Acidiferrum; species Acidiferrum typicum. Next base: position 80,175 of record DLMH01000075.1, read on the forward strand.
GAACTGCTCAAGCTCTGTAGAGGCGCGCAGAGGACCTGGCCCGACGGCAGGAACTTCACGCTGGTGATACATGATCCAGAATCCCCGGAGATGCACGGCGCCATTCAGAAGCTCTTCGGTGTCGCAGCTTCGGAGGTGAAGCCGCTTTTGGCCAAGCTCAATGAGTCCCGGCAGGTGATTCGGATTGCGCAAACCGACGAGGAACTCCTGCGGACGGTGGCAGCCACACCCGGAGCGGTGGGGCTGGTGGACGTATATGCCATCAACAGCGCGGTGAAGGTGTTGCGGATCGACGGTAAGCTGCCGTTCGACGTGGGTTATGTTTTCAAAAGCAATTAGACTCTCTTTGTCCAAAATCCCTCTGACATAAGGCTGTCCTTAGAGACAGGTTGATCTGCGAAAAGGGGCGCCCGGAAGAGGCGCGTAATACCTGTACGGAAGGACAGGTTTTCCACAGGGTAGTACCGCGAACAAAAGGCGCAAAGTTCCCCTTTTGGCACTATTCCAACAAGTCTTATATTTGCAATAAGTTAGACAATGTTTCATTTATGACATGGTCGTACTAGAAGCCCAGTTTGCCTGCCATTTTGTGACCTTCGTACTATAGATTTCCTCCCTCCTCTCCTGTCTAATGGGACAGGTACGATGCTTCGTCCCAAAGGTCAGGTGAGAGGCATCTAATCGGAAGAGCAAGGAATCCAGCCGTCGCCACGAGCTGGCTGAATAGGGGGAATCCAAGAGCCGTGAACGCCAAAGATAGCCTTCGCAAGTGGATTTGGTTGTTTCTAGGGAGTATCGCTGCGCTTCAGTTTTACTTTGTACGCGAGCTGCTGGCGGCCTTCGCCTTGTTTGCCTTGGGCTTTGTTGTCATCGGCCTGTGCTTGGCGACCTTCTACCTCCTGCAAAAGAGTTGGGAAGCGGGTGTTGGCCGCGTGGCGGCCAGCCAGAATGCGTGGATCCTGGCGGCGCGGCGCGGGGTGGCGACAGTGGAAGAGTGGGGCCGGCGGCCAATTCGGCGTCCGGATTCGGAACCCGCTCACTGATTTTGTCTGATTTTTTTGCGTTAGCCAGAGCACAGAGGCCGGAATCACAATCGGCGTAGGGTGAGTCCCCTCTGAGAATGAAGTCCAGGCCAGCCGTCCTGAGAGAGCGGCTTGCCTTTTTTCTGCCTCCCGATTTTGCTACCCTTCACAGCGTTCGGGAGGAAATCATGATTCACATCCGCAAGCTGCTGGTCTGTCTGGCCCTTCTTACTTTCTCCGTTTCAGCCTTCCCGCAGGAAAAACCCGCCGCCGTTCCCCAGAAAATTGCTATCCGCGCCGGCCGCCTGATTGACGGGAAAAGCGACACGGTTGTTGCCAACGCGCTGATCCTGATCGAGGGCGACAAAATTCTGAGTGTGACGCCGGGCGGCACGGCCCCCGCGGGCGTCGAGGTGATCGATCTTTCGCGGGCCACCGTGCTCCCAGGTTTTGTTGATGCGCACACGCACGTGCTGCTGCAGGGGGACGTCACCGAGGAGGATTACGACAAGCAACTCCTCAAGCAATCGATTCCTTATCGCGCAATTCTTGCGGCGCGGAATGCCCAGATCGCGCTTGCGCATGGGTTCACAGTGCTGCGCGACGTGGAAACGGAAGGCGCGATGTACGCCGATGTGGACGTGAAGAACGCCATTGCGAATGGCGAGATTCCCGGCCCGCGCATGCAAGTGTCCACGCGGGCGATGACGCCCACGGGAATGTACCCTTTGCTGGGCTACTCCTGGGAACTCAAGGTGCCCACCGGCGTGCAGTATGTCGACGGCGTTGAACAAGCCCGCAAAGCAGTGAGGGAGCAAGTGATGTACGGGGCCGACTGGATCAAGTATTACTCCGACCATGGATACTTTTACGGCTCCGATGGAATCCTGCACAGCCACGTGAATTTTACGGACGAAGAAGCCAAGGCGATCGTCGAGGAGACGCACCGTTTGGGGCACAAGGTGGCGGCGCACGCTATTGGGAGCGATGGCATTGCCGCCGCATTAAAAGCAGGGGTAGACAGCATCGAGCATGGGGACGGCCTGACGGAACCCCTGATGGACGAAATGGTGCGCAAGGGGGTCTACTGGGTGCCAACCATCATCGTGGGAGCGTACGTGGCTCCGGGGCGCGCGGGGAACTGGACGAAAATGGTGGAAACGGAGAAGTCCGCGTTCCAACTGGCTTTGAAGAAGGGCGTGAAGATCGTTCTTGGCACGGACGCCGGAGGTTTCGATTGGCGCGATGTGAACGAAGCGAAGGAGTTTGAATACTACGTCAACTACGGCATGACGCCGATGCAAGCCATTCGCACCGCCACAACCACTGCTGCGGAACTCCTCGGCTGGTCCGACAAGATGGGCACGATCGAGGCGGGCAAGTGGGCCGACTTGGTAGCCGTCTCCGGCGATCCGCTCAAGGATATTACCGAGTTGGAGCGCGTAAAATTTGTGATGAAGGGTGGCGCGGTGTTTAAGAACGATCTCCGTTGAGTGGTGCTGCTTAGAAAAAGACGGCGCCGCCATCCACGTTGAGGGATTGACCGACGACGGCGCTGGACAAGTCCGAGCAGAGAAAGAGTGCGGCCTGGGCAATCTCTAGTGCGGTTTGGCCGCGGCCTTGCAGCAATGAACTTAAAAAGCCCTTCAGTTGTTCTTCGGGGCTGACACCAAGTTTTTTCGCCAGTGTATTCCCCAATTCCTTGGACATGACGGTTTCCGTGACCGGCCCGGGACAAATCGCATTCACGCGCACGCCCTGCCGCGAGGCCTCGGCGGCCATCACGCGCGTCAGGCCGAGGATACCTGCTTTTGCGGCGGCGTAGGCCGATCCCCAGCCATACGCGTTTTTTGCCGAAATGCTCGAAATATGTAGAATGACGCCGGACTTGCGCGCGTACATTTCCGGCAGAACGAGCTTGCTCAGCAGGAACGCGGCGCGCAGGTGCACCGCGATCACCTTGTCGAATTCCTCTAAAGGATAATCTTCCACGGGAACCACGGGACCATAGTGCCCCGCATTGTTCACCAAAATGTCTACGCGGCCAAACTTCCCCCGCACCGCGGTGACCAGCTTCTCGGCATCGCCGGCCCGTGTCAGATCGGCGGTGACAAAAGCCGCCTTGCCTCCCGCGGCAGTGATTTCTTTCACCGTGGCCGCGAGCTCGGCTTCGGTGCGCGCGGTCAAAAAAACCGAGGCTCCCTCTTTTGCAAAAAGTTGCGCGATCGCCCGGCCGATGCCACGGCCGGAACCCGTGATTAAAGCCACTTTGTTTTCGAGAAGCATGGATTTGCGCGTCCTGTCCTGTACGGCTTTGCCAATCCTACATTCTAAACAGCCTGCGGAAAAAAGCCCGCAATTGTCAATCCGAGCGCCTTCCACGCTCTCTACGTCATGGCCCATTTGGAGTGCGGCGGCTTGCCGCCGCTTTTACAGCCGCAACCCAGCCGACAAACCGTAATCCCTCTCCCGCCTTGCGGGATTGGGATGACCATGAGCTGCTGTTTCTTCAAAGCCCGAAAGCCCGTGCCACTTTACCTGAAACTCGCCTTTACCGCGTCGCGCAAAATTTGGGAGCGAGCCCGAGGTACGCTAAAATTGAAGCGATATGATTGCTGTCGAAAACATCACCATGCGCTTCGGCTCACGCATCCTCTTCGAGGATGTGACCACAACCTTTATGGCCGGGCGCCGCTACGCCATTTCCGGTCCGAACGGCGCGGGCAAGTCCACGTTCATGAAGATCCTGACGGGCGAACAAGACCCCACGATGGGCAAGATCACGCGGCCAAAGAGAATGGGAGTCCTGCGCCAGGACCAGTTTGCCTTCGACAAATTCCGCGTGATCGATACGGTGATCGTGGGCAATGCCACCCTCTGGAAGACGCTCGAAGAACGTGAACTGCTCTACGCCAAGCCGCACGACGACTTGACCCACGATGATGGCATGCGCCTCGGCGAACTCGAGGGCATCGTCGGCGAAGAGGGCGGCTACTCCGCGGAGGCGGACGCGGGCGTGCTGCTCGACGGGCTGGGCATCGAGGCGGAGCTCCACGAACGCAAAATGGGCGAGCTGCAAGGCGGTCAGAAGGTGCGCGTACTTCTCGCGCAAGCGCTGTTCGGCAATCCCTCCGCGCTGCTGCTGGACGAGCCCACCAACAACCTGGACCTCGATTCTGTGCACTGGCTAAAGGAATATCTCTCCGAGTATCACGGCGTGCTCATCGTAATCTCGCACGACCGCCATTTCCTGAACAGCGTCTGCACGCACACCGCGGACATCGACTACCAGACCATCATCATGTATCCGAGTGGCTACGACGACATGGTGCTGGCGAAGACGCAGATCCGCCAACGCATGGAATCGGGCAATGCCGTGCGCGAGAAGAAAATCGCACAACTCAACGAATTCATCGCGCGCTTTTCCGCCGGCACGCGCTCGGCGCAAGCGACTTCCCGGAAAAAGGAGGTCGAGCGGCTCCAGACCTCCGAACTGGCGAGATCCAACATTCAACGGCCCTATATTCGCTTCGACACAGTGCGCCCTTCTGGGCGGCTGCCGCTGGAAGTGAAGAAACTCTCCAAGTCGTACGATGGGCTGAAAGTGATCCAGCACTTTTCGGCGAGCATAACGCGTGGCGAAAAAATCGCGCTGACGGGGCGCAACGGCGCCGGTAAGACCACCTTGCTGAGATCGCTAATCCGCAACGCGGGCGAGTTTATTGGCCCAGCCGAGCGGCAGTTCCCGATCGATTCCGGGAATGTCGTCTGGGGCCATGAAGTTACGATTGGCTATTTTCCGCAGGATTTCAGCTACACCATTGATAAAAGCAAAGGCATGACGGCGATGGAGTGGCTGTGGCAATTCAATCCGCAAGCGCCGCAGGAAGAAATTCGGGGACCGCTGGGCCAGATGCTCTTCAGCGGAGAGGATGCCTTGAAGCCCACCTCCGCACTGTCCGGCGGCGAGTGCGCGCGGCTGATTTTCTGCCGCCTGATGATTCAGAAACCGAATTTCCTGGTTCTGGACGAGCCCACAAACAACCTGGACCTGGAAGCGATCAATGCCCTGAATATCGCCCTGCAGAAATATGAGGGAACACTGCTGTTGGTGACCCACGACGAAGACGTGCTGGATGAAGTGGCCTCGCGGATCTGGCATTTCCACGACGGAAAGATCGAGGACTTCAAGGGCACGTACGAGGAATTTCAACTGACGGCGCAACGCACAGCGGGCTAGGGTCCGCTCTAAGCCGGCGTGGGGACCCCGAGGCTGGGACTTCCGCGCTGATCAGTTGTTCTTAAAGTCAATAGGTATAACTGGCGGGTGGCAAAATCGGGGTCTTAAAAGCGGTACTATTTGGCCAAGGAACGCGGATGCCCGCGGGAGCCGATATGTCCGCCGTAGAGCCGGATTCACAGCCGGGAAAAACAACTCTGAGTCTCTTTTCGGGGATTCTGGGTGGCGCCCTGATCACCCTCATGCTGGTGGGCATCGCAGTGTGGTTCACCACCGGGATTGGACTTCTGCGCCTGATGGGCGTGGTGAAAGACGGCCGCGTGTTGATTAACGTGGACCAGCCCACCGTGGTCCGCCAGATTCAGAAATTGCAGCGCCTCGAAACCGTCAGCTACACGATGGACAAAATCATTTCCGGGGAGCATGACAATCCCTTGCTGCCCAAGTTTCTGGTGAGCGACCGCTTGCTGCTGGTGGTGCATGGCGAAGTCATCGCCGGGGTGGACCTGGGCAAGCTGCAGGCCAGCGACGTTGTTGTCAGCGACCGGAAAGTCTCCGCGCATTTGCCGAAAGCGGAGATTCTAGTGACGCGCCTCGATAACCAGAAGACGCGTGTCTACTCGCGTGATACCGGGCTGTTTTCGTCGGCGGATCCAAATCTCGAAACACAAGTGCGCCAGGAAGCCGAACGGCAGTTGCAGCAGGCCGCTTTGCAGGACGGCATTCTGAAGTCAGCGGACGAGAACGCGCGCAACTCCGTACAGAGCATTCTCAAAGGTTTGGGTTTCGGCCAGATTGAATTTCGCTAACAACGATCCAGGGAAAATCCAATTTCGCCGAAGTTGGATGCCCCCACATCATCCACAGCCCAAAATCCGTCATTTCGACCGGAGGGGTGGCGCTTTTTGCCGTCCCGGAGCGGAGATACGGTTCTCCATCGCACGTTTTTTGTGCGATGAAATCCCTCTTCAACTTCGGAATTCAGGCTAATCTTATTGCTCGTCTGCGGCACCTCCCGATGGTCAGATCATTGCGCGGCGCGAGTGACGGGAAACAAAAAGGCGAGGGACGTCGCACGCCCCGCCCCAATGATTCTGCGCCGGGATTCCCCTACCGGGGTTTCAGGTCCTTCAACAGGTGATCGACGGCATGTTCAGCCAGGTATGGCGAAATGGTGCGCTTGTTCAGTTCCTTGTGGCTGATCGCGCGATACGCCAGCTTCTTCGGGTTGCGCAACCCCAGATCGAAAACGAATGTGCCTTCATGGAACCGGATGTTTTCGTATCCAAATCCCGGAGGTCCCCAGCCCCAGCCGGACCAGCAGCCAAATGGGCCGCACGCCATTCCCGGATAGCCGGGATACGCCGCGGTCGCAGTCTGCGTCTTCACGGCCACATGATAGTCCACCAGGAAATCAGCGGTCGCAGGATCAGTCGTTTGCACCAGTCCCCGCGCCTTCAGCCCCCGCTCAATCGCGTTCTGCAATTGTTTGCGGTTTGCTTCCGTGTTCCAGTCGCGATTGCTCTCCAGGTGTTGCTGTTGTTCAGGCGGCGGCGCAATTACATCGCGCGAAACCACCGGCCTCCCGTCGGGACTCCGCGTAGCAGCGGCTGCGGGCGGCGCCATGGGTCGCCAAGCCCAGGTCATCCCTTTGGCGACTTTGACATCCGGATCGTGCAGCACCTCCACGTCGTCGTTGCACCCGGCAAGGGCCATGCCCCCTAAAAGCACGGCGGTCATAAGAACTGCAGTTTGTACTTTCTTCCCCAATTCCACTGGATGTACCTCCACATAATATGAAACACCGAACCCGGCAAAAAGTTGGCTGGCCTCCCTAAATGCTTTCAGTTGCTTCGGGGAGGGCCCCAATCGGCGGGGGGGAAAACAATCGGCCAGAACTTGGGGGCGGGGCGGGCAAATTCAAACGCTACGTTATAGAACTCCGGCCCGGCGTCGTCCACACGCACCACCCGGCAGCTTTCTTCCATACCAGTTTTGGGATTGTTCAGCATGAAAGACTGACCCACATGGAGTTCCGACTGCATTTTCAGCAGGCCGCCATGGGCATTCACAACCTGGGTTTTCGCCTCTTCCCGCAACTGCCGGCGCTCGACGTCTTCGGCCAGGACGACCACGGTCATGTTGAGCATGACCCGTTCGCTTCTCCTTCGATTCTCGGTGACTGGCATAGTGAGGAAATCCTTAGGCTGGCATTCTACAGGAAAAGAAGGTGGTATTGGACTGTCCCTGAAGACAGGGGCACCTTTGGGGGGCAAAGCGCCTGAGTGCCGGACAGCATGCACCGAGTTAATGTCTTTGGTATGATAGTATTTTGAGAATTCAGTGGCATAGGAAGAAAATGGAATCACAATCTGAGGCCAAGGTCCTGCTGCGTGTCCGCCCTCGCGGATTCTGCGCGGGCGTGGTGCGAGCGGTGGATATCGTGGAACTGGCGCTGGAAGCCTATGGCGCCCCCGTTTACGTGCACCATGAAATCGTCCATAACACTTACGTGGTGGAGCAGTTAAGGCGGCGCGGCGCGATCTTTGTGGAAGCCATCAGCGAAGTGCCCCATGGCGCCGTGCTGGTGTTCAGTGCGCACGGCGTTCCCCCCACGGTGCGCGATGAAGCCAAGAGCCGCAGTTTGCGGGTCATTGACGCCACGTGTCCGCTGGTGACCAAGGTGCATTTGGAAGCGCTAAAGTTTGCCCGTGAAAAGCGCACCATCATTTTGATCGGTCACAGGGACCACCAGGAAATTGTGGGCACCTCCGGAGAAGCGCCGGATCGCACGCTGGTTGTGGACTCGGTGGCTGAAGTGGATGCGCTCAAGGTGGATGATCCCAATAAGCTGGCGTTCCTCACGCAGACGACGCTCAGCCTCTACGACACACAGGAGATTGTGGCCCGGCTTCGCCAGCGCTTCCCAAACATTCTGGGGCCCGCCAGCGACGACATCTGCTACGCCACGCAGAACCGCCAGGAAGCGGTCGAGCAGGTGGCCAAGGACGTGGACCTGATTCTGGTGGTGGGTTCGCAGAACAGCTCGAATTCCAATCGTTTGGTGGAACTGGCGGAGCGCTTGAACATAAGGGCGCAGCTTATCGATGCGGCCACGGACATCGATCCCAAGTGGCTCGAAGGAATCCGCCGCGTGGGCTTGACGGCCGGAGCCTCCGCGCCCGAGGTATTGGTCGAGCAGGTGAGCGAGCGCCTGGCGCAGTTCGGATTCACCGACCAGCGCGACCTGGACCTGATCCGCGAAGACGTGCGCTTCACGCTGCCCGCGGAACTTGCCACCATCGCGCCCGCGCCGCGCCGCGCCGCAAGTTGACGAGCGCTTATTGCGCACACGGGTTTTTGCATTGCCGGGCAGGGGCAGTTGCCGGGATGCTTTTCCGGCGCCCGGGGTACCCACAGGAGCAAGAAGCAAAGAAGAAAAGGAGCGTACCTTGGCGGTCAAAATCGTCCGTCAATCCAACAAGATTGCCTTGATTAGCGCGCCCTCCAGCGCAGCCGGCTTCGCTCCCGGCTCCGAAAAAGCGCCTGCCGCACTTCGCGCCGCCGGCCTCATCGAAAAACTCCAATCCATCGGCTATGAAGTCACCGACTTCGGCGATTGCGCGCCGCGTCTCTTCGCCGATGACGACGACCACAAGCGTGCCCGCAACATCCCTGAAATCGTCGCCGCTCTCAACGACCTCAAGCCTCGCGCCGAGCTGGCCGCCAAGTCCGGCGGCTTGATTCTTGTCCTCGGAGGCGACTGTGTACAAACCGTAGCGCTGCTCGCCGGCGCGCGCCGTTACTACAAGCACCTTAGCCTCCTTTGGTTCGACCGCGACGCGGATCTCAACACGCCCGCCTCCACGCCCTCTGGCCGTCTCGACGGCATGGCCCTGGCCGGAATCATCGGCAGAGGCTCGCCGGAACTGGTGCGTTTCTGGGGTGAACCGCCCCTGGTGCGCGAGCCGGACACGCTGATTTTCGGATTGGTGCGCCTGGATCCCGCGGAGCAGGAATTTCTGGTGCGCTCGCCCATGCGCCATGTGTTCGCCGCCGATATTCAGGCCAAGGGTCTCCCGCAGGCGGCACACGATGCGCTCGGCCAATTGCACGCCGATGCGCGTGAATTTATGCTGCACCTCGATTTGGACGTGATCTCCCAGGAAGAGTTTCCCGCGACAAACGTGCCAGGCAGCGGCGGGCTGACTTTCAGCGAAGTGCAAACCTCGCTGGAAGAATTTGCCAAGCACAAGAACCTGCTTGGCCTCGATGTAGCGCAGTACAACCCCGAGCGCGATCCCGATGGAGCCGGAGCGCGAAGGCTCGTGGACTTGCTTGCCAGCGTGCTCTCCGCGCGCCTGGCGGCGTTGACCCAGACTGCACCCGTAGCAGCAGAAGAAACGCCTTCAGCGACGCCTTGAGTGCCAGAAAAGTTAGAATGTAAAGGGAAGAGAGCATCGCCCTCTGCGCGGGCGGAGTTGCGGGCGCGAGTCTCGCCGCCCATAGGCGCTGAAATGGGGCTTAATCGATAGGAACCCGCACCCCCCTGTTGCTTTGCGTTTCGTGCCACAATGATGAAAATCAGCGCCCAGCCCCCGGCGTCTGCCTTACTTTCCCAGCCCCGATGTAGCCGCCAAATGATTTGATTGCCTACGGGACCCCGTGGGAAGAGAATCAAGGGTCCCCCCAGGTCAAGGGATTTCCTGGTCGGAGGTGTGTGATGGCCGATTTCTGGAAGCGGTGCGAAGGGCGAGTGGTTGAGCAAAAGTACCCGCTAAAGGAATTTCTGGGCGGGACGCCGAGTAGCGGGGTTTTCTTAACAGCCCATAGTGGTGCGCCGGCGGGAAAAGCGGTTATCAAGTTTATTCTGGCGCACCCGGGGACGGCGAAATTGCACCTCTCGCGTTGGGCGCGCGCCGCGCGGCTTTCTCATCCCAATTTGCTGCAGCTCCTGGACTCCGGGCGCTGCGGACTGGAAGGACGAGACCTGCTCTATGTCGTGGTCGAGTACGCGGAAGAGAATCTCTCGCAAATTCTGCCGGAACGAGCGCTGACGGCGGAAGAAACCCGCGAGATGATGGCTCCCGTCGCGGAGGCTTTGATCTATCTGCACGGAGAAGGTCTGGCGCATGGGCACCTCAAGCCCGCGAATGTGCACGCGATCGGCGAACAGATCAAGCTTTCGGTCGATTCGGTGACGGTGCTGGGGGAATTGCAGCTCGTGGGACGGGGCGCGGATTCCTACGGCGCGCCGGAGTTGCTTTCATCTCCAGTCACAGCGGCGAGCGACATCTGGTCATTGGGCATCACGCTGGTGGAGGCGCTGACGCAGCACGCACCGGACGTGCAAGCTACGCGACAGGGTGGTCCCGAAGTTCCGGCTACCCTTCCTCAACCGTTTCAGGATATTGCGCGGCATGCCTTGCAACGCGATCCAGCGCTGCGATGGACCCCGGCCAGTATTGCAGCGCGTCTGAAACCTGGACACGTTGTGGAACCGGAAGCGCCGTCCCTCCCGGCGGTGAGCGCCGCGCCCGCGAAGACCACAGCGGCGAAACTTTCTCCGCTGGACGTTCCGCTCTCGCCGGAGCGCGGGATTCCGGTGGCCAAGTTAGCGGTAGTGCCCCAGAGAGTGATGCCGCCACAGCAAAAGCCGGGTGCACCGGCAAAGAAAATGGTGGTTTTCCCCAACTACGCGATTCCGGTGCTCGCGGCGATCTTCGTTGTCGCGGCCATTGTTGTGTTGCCAAAACTTCTGCGCCATCAGCAAGGGACTCCAGCGTCCGCTGGCGCCTCATCGGCTCAGACGCGGTCCGAAACAATACCCTCGGACCACGCTCGCAATCAGGCCCTGCCCGCTTCGCAGCCAACAGTGAAGGATTCTGCAAGGGCAGCAGTCGAAAAGGCTCCTCCTGCATCCGCCGCGCCCGCAAAATTGCGGACTGAGATCGTTCCCGCGACGCCAGCGCCAACGCCTGCCAGTGATTCGCCCGCGCCAGGAGAAGTTTTGGACCAGGTCTTGCCCGAGGTTCCCGATAAGGCGCTCAACACAATCCGAGGGGTTGTGCGGGTTACCGTGCGCGTGCATGTGGATGCTGCCGGGAACGTTTCGCAGGCTGAGCTCGAAGCGCCCGGTCCCAGCCGGTATTTTGCCGATCTGGCATTGAAAGCGGCAGGGAAGTGGGTTTTTGGCTCGCCGGAATTGGAAGGCAAGAGTGTGGCGAGCGAGTGGCTGATCCGATTCGACTATTCACAATCGGGTGTCGTGGCGTTGCCGCAGCAAACAGCGCCGTAAGTCACTCATAGTCCGTGCGGATGGCGGAAAATGTTTCCATCGCAAGTAAATATCCGGGAGGAGAAAGGTCAGCCCGGGGCGGCGGCGCGCTTACGGTGGTAACGCGCGAGGCCCAGCCACGAAAGTTGCAGGGCGCCGTTGAACAGGTAGTGATCCACTTCCTCCTGGCAAAGAGATGCCCTGGCCTCGGCGGCAATCGCGTTGATGAAAGCCTCGCTGGCTTGCGACTCCTCCACTCCCTCGGAAAGAATCTTGGCCACAAGCTCGCTCCAGCGGAGGAGGCGCTCCCGGTAGCTGGCGATATGGCGCGCGGGATGATCGGAGAAGCTGAAGTGGGTTAGAAAAAGCCGCTTGGGGTCGAGCGCGGCGATGGCGTCCAAAGAGCTGCTCCACAGCTCGAGGTTGATGTCCGGTGGAGGAGTGGCGGGCAGGATGAAAGGATGCCCTTCGATGGCGATGCCCGCGGTATCGCCCACAAAAGCAATCCCTTCCAAGCCATCGAAATAAGTGACGTGATGCGAGGCGTGGCCCGGAGTATAAACAACCTGAAGTTGCCGAGATCCAAAGGTGAGCGTTTCGCCGCCCTCCAGGATGCATAGGTTGGACTGGGGCACGGCAAGGAATTCACCGTAAAGTCGTTGCATCGTGTCCCCATAAAGACGCCGGGCGCTATCGAGCAACTTGCAAGGATCGGCCATGTGCGGGGCGCCCCTCGAGTGCACATAAACCCGCAGCCGCGGATTTTCACGCACGAGGGAGCCGGAAGCGCCGGCATGATCCAGGTGGATGTGGGTCAGAAAGAGAGCGTCGAGCTCGCTGATGCGCAGGCCGTGAACGGCCAGTTGTTCGCGGAGATGGGGAATCGTGGACGATGGCCCGGGATCAACCAGTGCGACAGCGTCGCCGTAACGCAGCAAGGCTGAGGCAATGGAGCGAGGATGGCCGGCCCAGCGCAAATCGAGAGGGATTGTGGGTGTCATAAAGTGAACAGTTTAGCCTAAAAGGGCGGGGTAGAATCGTTGCGATGTTTGCCGTTTCTGACCATTCCGAGAGCGGCCGGGGAACCCGATCGGACATGAGGAATTACTTGCAGAATGATTTAGTTGTGGACTATTCTTTTCAGGCAGCAGCTTGCTTCTTTTTACCCCTTGCGATGACGAGTGAGTCGGCATTGTGTTTCCGCCCCAATGTAAAGAGACAAGCGCTGAGCTGCGTATTGTCCTGCGCCCTTCGCCCAGCGCAGTCGACGCTCTTAAAGGAAAACGCATGGACCACACGGGATTCTCATGTACAAATTTAGGGAGGAATACAATGCTGAAATGGACTGTAACGGTGGTCATGGGCGTGCTTCTCGCCCTGCCACTCTGTGCGCAGGAGAAGAATGCAATCACCGCATATAACTGGAACGCAACGTCGGAAAATAGCGTAGCGGCCACAAGCACGGGGCGCGATTTTAGCATCGCCCCGGCATCGCCGCGCCTATTTGCCATGCCAGCCGCCGCGGCAGGCAAGCCGGCGGACATTTTTTCGGACTGGGCGAACAACCCGTGGAACCGTGGGGCTTGGGGTCGGCTGACGCCAAGATTTGAGGTTGCGGGGCTCTTCAGCTACATCAACTTCGACCCTGGTTCGGAGCCCAACTTCAATAACTTTGGAGCAACGGGTTCGTTTGCTTACAATGCCAACAAGTGGCTCGGGCTGGTTGCGGAAATCGGCGGTTACACCTTCTCGCGGAACATCTATGTGCTTCCCACAGGGGCAACCCAGGAGATACAGAACACCATTAAGGGCGATCAGTGGACCTACATGTTCGGGCCGCGGTTGAACTACCGGCACTTCGATCATTTCGTCCCCTTTGCGGAAGTCCTTTTTGGCGACGCGCGTGGCCACCCTAACCTCACCGGCAACGCGACGGCGCAGAGCTCCTTTGGCTTGGCGCTCGGCGGTGGTGTGGATGTGGTCTTAGCGAGGAATATCGCCTGGCGCTTTATTGAAGCCGACTATTTCATGACCAACTACTCCGGTCCAGATTTGGCCGCGAGCGCCAGGCAGAACAACTTCCGCATTGGCAGCGGTATCGTGATCCGCTGGGACTACCCCCCCGCTCCGCCGAAGCCCAATCATCCGCCAGTGGCGGCTTGCTCGGCGGCCGTGCCTTCGGTTTACCAGGGCTCGACGGATCCCGTGGCGATCCACGTGAACGCCAGCGATCCCGATAATGACCCGCTCACCTACAGCTATACGGCCACGGGCGGCACGGTCGACGGCACGGGCCCGGATGCGCGTTGGAACCCCACGGGCTTGGCCCTGGGCTCTTACACCATCAATGTCAAGGTAGACGATGGCCGCGGCGGAACGGCTACTTGCGCCGCCGACGTTGCGGTTGCCCAGCGGCCGAATTCTCCACCGGTTATCTCTTGCTCGCCGGAACGCAATCCGATTATCTCCGGCGAACGCGTGGCTATCATTTCGCGCGCATCCGATCCGGATGGCGATCCCTTGACCTACAGCTATTCCGCAACGGGCGGCCAGATTTCCGGCACCACCGCCACCGCGCAGTTTGATTCCACCGGGTTGGCTGCGGCCAGCTACGGTATTACCTGCACTGCGGATGATGGCCGCGGCGGCAGGACCAGCGCCCCAACCAGCGTCGATGTGCAGGCTCCTGCACCCCCGCCGCAGGCTAGCAAGGTGGGCGATTGCGGTTACACCAAGGTCGCCGCGTCGCGCTTTGACAATGCTTGCAAGCGCGTGGGCGATGATGTGGCCTTGCGCTTGAAGAATGAACCGAACGCCAAGCTGGTAATCGTCGGCTTCGCGGATCCCAAGGAACCCAAGGCCGCGAAGCTGGCCGAAACTCGTGCCGAACTCGCCAAGAAGTATCTGGGCGAGAAGGGCATCGACGCCTCGCGCATCAGCACCCGTGCCGGCACAGCGTCTACCGAAAAGGGTATGGAGAAGGACAACCGTCGCGTGGACTTCGTCTTCGTACCGGAAGGCGCGGCGTACTAAGAACCCATGTCCCGCTTGAGTGCTGCTCCACTCGTGTCGGGACTTGAAAACATAACGCGAACCCGGGCTCTCCGAACTCTGCTGTGGAGAGCCCGGTTTGTTTTGGGGCGAGGCTCATGGCGCGACGCGGGGAAAACACGGAGCGATTGCTGCTGAGGATCTGGATTGCAGTTCTCATCACGCTGAGCGCAGCCGCGGGCGCCGCTGCGCAGATTTGGCAGCGACTCGGGCCGGAAGGTGGCATGGTGGTGTCCCTTGCCACGGCCACAGGCGGACGATTATTTCTCGGCACGGCGGACGGCCATGTGTTCGCCAGCGAGGATGGGGCGGGGAGATGGGAATTGCGCGGCCGTGTAGACAGCCGCACGGACGCCGTGATATCCCGGCTGGTGGCCGACCCCCGTGAGTTAAATCGCGTGTATGCCGCAGTGTGGTACCAGGAACCCGGGAAAGGCGGCGGTGTTTTCCGGAGCGAAGATTCCGGGCGAACATGGAGTCAACTCGGATTGCCAGAAGAAGAGGTGCGGGCTTTGGAGCTTGCCTCGGGGCAGCCGGATGTTTTGGTCGCGGGAACCCGCAGTGGAGTATTTCGCTCGCGGGACACCGGGCGAAACTGGGAGCGCATCTCTCCGGCGGGGGATGCAGAACTGGAAAACGTCGATTCGATCGCCGTGGATCCCGGCGACTCCAGCATCATCTATGCCGGCACCTTTCATTTGCCCTGGAAGACCACGGATGGGGGAAAGACCTGGAACTCCGTTGCCGCTGGGCTGATTGATGATTCGGACATCATGAGTTTGCGAGTGGATGCCACGAATCCCTCGCGCGTCTACTTGAGCGCCTGCTCGGGCATTTACCGCAGCGAGAACCAGGGCGGCGTTTGGACGAAGCTTCAGGGCATCCCATATGCCGCGCGGAGAACGCACCAGATCGTCCAGGACACTCGCCATCCGGAAATCCTCTATGCCGCGACCACCGAAGGGCTGTGGGTTACCCGCGATGCCGGCGAGAACTGGAAGAGAACGACCCCGAAAGACTGGGTGGTCACAGGGGTGGTGGTCCTGGCTGGGAACGAGGGCGCCCCAGGAAAAGTTGTGTTGGGGACTGAGGGGCAGGGAGTCCTCGTCAGTGAGGACGCGGGAGAGAACTTTCTGGGGGCGAACGCCGGCTTTCGCCATCTGGTTGTCAAGCAACTCGTGGCAGACACCTGGCAAGACCCGCGGCACCTTCTCCTGTGGACGGAGCAGGGCGTTGAACGCATCTGGGAAAGCCGGGATGCGGGAAAGAGTTGGGCACCCATGCAGCTTGCCGCAGAAGGCCCTGGGGAAACGCTAGTTCTTCATCCGGAAATGATCCAGAAAATTTACGCGAGTCCATGGGGATGGCTGGCGCAGTTGAATAGTGGGCAAATCTGGATGTGGGATGCAAATAAGGGGCGATGGAAGGAGTGGAAATTCGCCCTGGCCTCGGGAAGCACGGACCCTGCGCGGGGAACGCGCAAAGGGCGCCGATCGGCGCCGCGGATAGCCCTTAAGGTATCCGGTAGTTCCATCGCGCTTTCGCGAAACGCCATCTACTTCGCGGCCCGCGAAGGGGTGATGCGGTGCTCGCCCGGGGCGGCTTGTGCGCGAATGCAAGCGTTCGGGCGGAGCGGCCTCGTGGATGCTATCTGGGCTTCTGGTGACGGCCAACTCCTGGGAGTGGCGGCCGATGGAAAACTTAGAATTTCCGTGAATGCAGGGGCGGATGGGGTCTGGCGCGACCTGCCTGCGGGCATAACCGAAGTGGCATGGCTTGACGGATGGTTGCGTGCCGGGAGGCTGACTCTATTCCTGGGAACGGACAATGGGCTGTTTGCGTCCTTGGACGGGGGAGTTCGCTGGATGCGGCGCGAGAATGGATTGCCAGCAGGACCGATTGAGAGATGGCTCAGAGGCGACAACATTCTGATGGTTTCGTTGAGGCAGGGCGGGCTCTACCTCTCCCGGGATGAGGGCACGAGCTGGACGAGGCTCGATGAGGACGCGGAAAGGGGCAGGGCGGCAGGCCTGGCAGAAGTCGAGCCGGGCGTTGTGATTGTAGGATCGCAAAGGGAAGGGGTGCTCCAATTGGAACTGGGGCCGGGGAAGTAGTGGGCGCTAGCGAACACGCGATGTGCAAAACCGAGCAAGTATAGCCCAAGAGCCAGAATCAAACGGAAACTGTTCCATTGCAGTACACTACTGCTAATAGTCCTGTTTTGGTAATTAACACATTGACAATACCCTAAATCTGTCATAGAAGTGAGATGTGCAAAGGCTTTCCCGGAATGGAATGCGCCCCCTTCCCCATTCGGTATCTATTCCCTCGGGCCCAGTCGAAGATCGTAAGTGGGATGGAGCGACTATGGCGAACCCACAAGGATTCCGTTCAGAGAATTCAGCCTACGGCGGTGGCATTGAGAAAGTGCCCTTCGAGGGCATCTCGCGCAACGACCGTGCTGCGCCGCCGATGCACCTGCTGCTGGTTGATGATGACGATCATATCCGTGAAGTTTGCCGCAGCGTCGCGGAAGACTGCGGCATGAAGGTGACGGACGTCAGCACCGCCGAAGAGGCGCTCGAAGTGATGGAAATGTCCTCGGTGGATATCCTGCTGACCGACCTGCGTTTGCCGGGAACGAGCGGCCTGGAACTATTACGGCGGGTGACGCAAATCTACCCGGACATGGCTGTGGTGATGCTCACGCAGTACGGCACGATTGATTCCGCGGTCGAGGCCACGCGCATGGGCGCGGCAGATTATGTCACCAAGCCGTTTCGCGTGGAGGAATTGCGCGCGCGGCTGCAGCAGGTGGCCCATTCCGTGGAACTAAAGCGGGAAAACCGCTTGCTGCGGGAGCAGGTGCGGACGCGCCCGGGGTTTGGCGGGCTCATCGGGATGTCGCCGCGCATGGAGCGGGTCTACAAGCTGATCGAGAAAGTGAGCCAGCGTACGCATCCCGTGCTGATTCTCGGCGAGAGCGGAACGGGAAAAGAGCTGGTGGCGCGAAGCGTTCATTTTCTGGGTCCTCGCAAAGACCGGCCTTTTGTGCCCGTGGAGTGTTCCGCGCTCGTGCCAACCCTGGTGGAATCCGAGTTGTTCGGATACACCAAGGGAGCATTCACCGGAGCCATGCAGGCCAGGCAAGGCCTGATGGAATCGGCCAATGGCGGCACCTTGTTCCTGGATGAGATTGGAGAGATGTCGCTGGAAATGCAGGCGAAACTCCTGCGCGCGCTGCAACAAAGAGAGATCAAGCCGGTGGGCTCCACGGAGCGCAGAACGATTGATGTCCGCATCGTTGCCGCCACCAACCGCGACTTGGAATTGGCCATCAAGAACGGGAACTTCCGTCAGGACCTCTTTTTCCGGTTGAATGTGGTGCAGATCAAACTTCCGCCGCTGCGAGACCGGAAAGGCGACATCCCGTTGCTGGTGACCGCGTTTCTGGAGAAATTCGCCGACCCCGACGACGCCCACCGTGAGCTGACCGAAGACGCGATGCGGCGATTGATGGCCTACGACTGGCCGGGAAATGTTCGGGAGTTGGAGAACACCATCGAACGCGCGGTGGCCTTAAGTTCTGGCCCCCTGGTGAGTGTCCATGACTTGCCGAGTAATCTGCAATATCCGACCACGGATCGCGCGCCGGAAAAAGAGGAGCTGCTACCGCTGGACGAACTGGAGCGCCGTGCGATTCTGAGCACTTTGCGGCAGACCGGCGGCGATAAACAAGCGGCAGCGCGCATGCTGGGAATTGGCAAGACCACCCTGTACCGGAAGCTGAAGCAGTACCAGATCGAGCGCACTGACGCTTAGCCGGGCGCGAGGGCGTACTCCGGTTCACTTCGGGAATGGATTCCCGCAAGTATCGAGTTGGCAAACCCCTGCCGTTCAATTCCCCTGTTTTTTCAATAAGATCGCGTCCCTACAAGTTTGGTCCAGCCAATGCATAGTTGAGCCCTGAGCAGGCCACAGGGGGCTCGGCATGTTTTCGCAAAGCCGCGCAAAAAAGACGCCGCAGGAAGTGATCGCTGGTGGCGTTTTGCGTGCGGCCAGAGCCGGAGCTGCCCGTGAAGAGTGGATCCGCATCGCCATCGATGAATTGGCGATGGAACCAGCCATCGAGCGCGTCGGGATTTGGCTCGAGCCGACAGCACAGGAGGGAGACAGAGGCGCGGTTGTCTTCAGTGGCGCAGTTTGGGAACGCAACGCTGGGAACTTGCCGCCGGAATGGCGAAAGATCTCAGCGGAAGCACCTCTGCCCCGCGAAGTTCTAAACGGCACAAGCAGCGTCGAACACGGACTGGAGAGCACCACGCGTGCGCCCATGCTCGGGCCACTGGTGGAATTGCAGCGCGCCCTCTGGGTGCCCATTGTCGGGCACCGCATCCTCGGCGGCCTGATCCTTGCCGGAACTCGCGAAAAACACGCACTCCTGCCCCGCGCGAAGGTAGAGCGCATCGCCGAAGAGATCGGCCTGCTGCTTGAAATCGAGGAAGATCGCCGGCTGGCGCGCGAGCGCCATGAGGATCTGATCCTCTGGCGGCGCGTACAGGATCTGCTGCAGAAACCGGAAGCCTCGAAGGATTTATTGCGCGAATTGGCGGAAAGCTGCACCGCGGGAACGGGGAAGGGCGGAGTTGGCGCCGTGTTTGCCTTGCTTGGCGAGCGAACGAACGCTTTGCCGGGGGACACCCCAGCGGCCGCGGGAGCAGTGAATCGCCTGGCGCTCTGCGGACAAAGCGGAGATCCCGAGTGGGCGCACAGCCTGAATCAAGGGCCACTGGAGACTCTTTGGCAGCAGGCAGTGGAAACCCGGCGTGTCTGCGGAGCGGAGGCCGAACGCCTTCCACTTGCTCGGCAGATTTCAAGGGTTGTGGCCATTCCCATGGAATTCGATGGCGGGGTGAACGCCGTGCTGGTGGCCGGACTTCCCTGGCGAAGGAGTTCTCTCGGCCTGCTGGAGCGCTTGGAGTTGCGCGCGCTTTTGGCGGCTCAGGTACTCGAGCGTAGAAACCGCATCGCGCGTGAACTAAACGAAAAGTCGCAACAAAGCCTCCTTCTGGAATCGAATGAAGAGCCCGTGGTGATCGTGGACCGCTAGGGATTCGTCATCGGGATGAGCCGCGGGGCCAGGCAACTGGTCGGAGATTCGGCAGAGGCGCGGGAAGATACCCATCAGATCTCGCGCTTCGCGGAGGTGTTCCGGCCACGGGAGTGGGAGGAAGTTCATCGTTGGGTGAAGTCTGCTTTCGTCGAGGGAGCCCAGGGAAAGGAAGACCCTTTTGTGGCGCACTTGAAAGACGGGACCGCGTTGCGATTGCGCCACACGGCCATTTCCGATCGGAAGGATTGCTCCTTGATCCTGGAGAGGACGGACGATTTGCCGTGCGCGCGGGAGCTCCATGAAGTGGAGTCGGAACTCCAGCAGGTACTGGAGTGGCTGGATGAAGGCGTTGTTGTCTTCGACGAAAACGATCGCATTCGCGCAAAGAATGCGCGTTTTCTTCAGATCCTGGGTCTTAGCACGGACGACGGCGCTTCCGTGCAATGTCTCGAGGACCTGATACGCCGTACGGCTAACAGCGCCAGGGAGCCCGAAAAGTTCGCCGCACGGTGGCAAGCCTTTGCGGAAGGCGCCGGAGAGAGGGTGCGCGAGGAATTGGCCATGAAAGGGCCTCTTCCTCAGGTGATTGAGCGGTCCACCCGCGCGATTGTCGGGGGAAATGGACGAAAACTGGGACGCGTGGAAGTGTACCGGGAGATGAGCGCACAACGGATGTTCCAGTCCCGCATGATGCAGACGGAGAAGTTGGCGGCCATCGGCCAGCATGTCACCGGGATCGTCCATGAATTGAGCAACCCGCTGACAACCATACTGGTGAACGCGCAGCGCCTGGTACTGCAAGATGGCGATGGAATAAGCGCCACGCTGTCGCAGAACATTTTGGAAGAATCCGAGCGCGCCACGGCCATACTGCGGCAGTTGCTCGTATTGTCGCGGGAATCCTTGCCGGAGCGGCGGCTTGTTTCCTTGAATGATTTGGTGGATCGCACCATGGAACTCCAGAGGCTGGCGCTTTCTGGAAGCCACCTTCGCCTGATCGTCGAAAAGCAGGAGGGGCTGCCACTCATTGAAGGCGACTACGGCCAACTGCAGCAGGTATTGATGAATTTGCTCCAGAATGCCCAGCAAGCCATCGCATACAGCGGAACGGGCAGCACCATCGGCGTGCGGACCATATTCGGCGGCAGCCGCCGGGTCACCCTGGAAGTCTGGGACGACGGCCCGGGAATTCCTGGCGTGATCCAGGCGCGCATTTTCGATCCCTTTTTTACCACCAAGCCGCCCGGTGTGGGCACCGGTTTAGGACTGGCCATTGTGCTGGGCTTTGTGCGCCAGCACGGAGGCACGGTCACGCTGCTTAGTCCGCCGCACGGGGGCGCGCGTTTCGTGGTGGAATTGCCGGTTGCTCCAGCAGTCGGGATGCAGTTCGACGAGAAAAGTGCCGCATTGTCTGCAGGAGAACCCCCGCCACCGGCAGGGAACTTCATGCTCGAAGAGATGCCGGCGGGAAAGGTGCCACGGATTTTGGTATTAGAGGACGAACCGACGGTTGCGAGCCTGATTGCGGACGTTCTGCGCGAGGAAGGTATGAGAGTGGACGTGCTGCTGGACGGCAACCAGGCGCTCCAGCAGGCCGACAGGGAGTCCTATGACTTGGCCATCTGCGACCTGAAGATGCCCGGAATGGATGGGCAAAGGTTCTATCAGACCCTGCTCCAGCGTCAGAATCCGCTTCACGAGCATGTGTTGTTTGTCACCGGCGACATGGTTGCGCCGCGCACACAGGAATTCCTGGAACGCCATCACCTGACACACGTGGCTAAACCATTCCGCATGGAAGAGTTGAGCGGCGCGGTTCACGGGATGTTGGGAAAGAAAAAGGCGATGGCTGCCGTCCGGGCAAGCGCCAAGGCAAAGGAAGCCTAGGAAGATGGGTAACACGATGGGAAAACAAGATCACGGCGAACGGGAAGAGTTCGTGATGGTATGCGGAGAGCGGGAATTTAGCGAAGAAGTGAAGGATGAATGGGGGCAGCGTCACAATCCGGCGCGCTTGGAGTGCGTAAGTGGATGGCAATCGGCGCACAAAATTCTGGAAGCACGCATCCCGGCGGTGATTCTGGTCGGGGAGCGAACCGCGGCGCCGGACGCCGGAGCGGAGCGCGAGAAAACACCGGCGCTGAACGCGGTGGTCACTCTGTTTGCGGGTTACGCGCCGACGGTGGTCGTGGCAAGCGCGGAGCAGCAAGCGGGCCTGCAGACACTGCTGGCAGGCGGAACGGTGGATTTTGTGATGCGCACCGCGGGTTGCCTGCCGGTGGCCGTGGGGCTGGTGGAGCGCCGTCTGCGCCGGCACGGCGGATGGCCAAGCGCCAGGATGGCGCGACCCATGGAAACGGAAGATCATCCTGAAGATTCGGAGGCCGGAGATTTCGGGGAGATTCTGCGCCACGAATTGAACAACCCATTGACCGGGATACTCGGGAATGCCGAGCTCTTGCTGGTGGAACTCCGGCGTAAAAAGGTTCCGCTGCCACCGCAGACGGAGCACCGTCTGGAAACCATCGCCACGCTCGCCGTGCGCATGCGGGAAACCGTGCGGCGGCTGAGCGACGAATGGGAAGCACAGTCCGAAGCCATGGCCCGCGAGGTGGTCCTGCCTCCAAATTGAGGCTGTGTTCCGAAATTGGACTTCTTGCAAAAAACTACTTTTTCCAACTAAAGCGACTTGAACTGTGGAAATCCAACTTTGCCAAAGCTGGATTTTTCCGATCATTTACCACCCAACATTATGTCATTCCGACCGGAGGGACGGCGCTCTTGCCCGTCCCGGAGTGGAGGAATCCCTCTTCAACTTCGGATTTCAGGCGAAGTCTTCGCGCGAATCACGGCGCTGTCGCTGGGTCCGCGAAGAAGCGCAGCACTCGGCGGCGAAATTCCTGCGGCTGGTACCCCTGCGCCGCCGTGTGAAACGCGCCGGGAACCACCCAAAGCGATTTGGGCCCGCGCGCCGCCCGGTAAATCATTTCGGCGTGGCGGCAGGGAAGCGTCGTGTCCGCGGTATCGCAAATCAGGAGAACAGGAAAAGCGCGCGAGGCTACCGCCAGTTCCGGAGAGACATTTGCGGCTGGGAAGCCTGCCAGGGATTGTCCGTGGTGCAGCATCATCCATGCCCCGGGCGCAAAAATCGTTTTGCCCAGCAGCGGATATTTCTGCAGCCCGGCATAGTCGTAAGAAGCTTCGCGCAAGCTGGCGAAGGGCGCTTCCGCCGCGACAGCTTCGATGCGTGCATCGGCTCCCGCCGCCTGCAGCGCGATGCCGGCGCCCATGGACTCTCCCAACGCGAAGATGTGCGCCGGATGTTCCGCTGCGACAAGCGCGTCCACGACCGCGCGGCTATCGTTGCGCTCCAGCCAGCCGTAGGTCGCCACGGGGCCTTCGCTTTCGCCGTGCGCGCGCGCATCCATCATCGTGACGCCATAACCCGCGCGCAGCAGAATCAGCGCCTGTTCCAGAACGCCCATGCGGTTATCCGCAACGCCGTGAAACACCAGCACCCAGGTGCCATTGGGTTTTGCGGGACGCACTTTCCAGCCGCGCAAGAGCACGCCGTCGGGTGCCCGCACGTCGAACTCTTCGCGATGGGCGCCGATCTCGGCAAACGAAACGTCGGCCTCCACCACCAGATCCGGCGTCAGCGGCCGCCGCATCGGGTGCAGAAATGCCGGTGCCGCCAGCCAGCCGGCCACGCCCGCAAACACAGGCGGAAAGAGGAGCAAAATTAGAAGAATGCGGAAAAGCCGCCGGCGCGTTCGCATATTAATGGTGACGCAAAACAGGGAGTGAAAGTTCGCGACAGCGGAAACATGACTTCATCGTGGCCAACCCGGCGCACCTGATTGCAGAGTAGGGGTCCAGCATTGCTGGACCCCATGCCCGCAAGATCAATATCAGGATCGGAAGAGCACATCTTCGCGCTGAAACATTTTGACGGCGAGGAAGAGCGCCGCGGCGGCATAGACGCACGTCGAAAAAAAGATGATGGCGATGAAATTCCAGTGATAGGTGCCGGTGACCAGTTCTTTGCACAGCAGGCTCGCATTGAGGATCGGCACCAAGGCAAGTTTGGCGGTGAGGTCAATCGGAAGCATGGCGGCGACGGCAGGAATGATGACGATGAACATGAGGGGACTGACGTAGCTCTGGGCTTCCTTGTAGCTTTTGGCAAAGAGGGACACGGTCATGACGCCGGCGGAGAAAAGGACGGCAACCGGCAGCACCATGATGAAAATGGAGAGGACCGTGTAAATGCCGATGTGCAGTTGGAGTTGGGCGGCGTCGGCGCCAGCCGTGTCAAAAGCGTGCAGGTGCCCGAGGACCGCGAAGGAGACACCCATGGACGTGACGGAGAGTGCGGCGGTGACGAGCGCGGTGGTAAGGACGAGGAAGAACTTGCCGAAGACCAGGTCCACGCGGGCGATGGGGCTGGAGAGTATGGTCTCCATCGTGCCACGTTCTTTTTCGCCGGCGGTCAGGTCCATGGCGGGATACATGCTCCCGGTGAGGCACAGAAGTATAACCATGTAGCCGATGACGCCGCCGAAGGCCGCGCCGCCGACCTTTTCGGGCGGGGCGACGTTGTGCTCCTTGATTTCAAACGGTTTGAAAGCCGTTTCGGGGAGGTTCTTGGCGGCGAGATTGTCGTGAACGATGCGGTCGCGGTATTTTTCAAGGCTTTTCTGCACGTTGTCCGTGGCCAGGGCGGACTTCATGTCGCCTTCGTAATTGTGGATGAGAAGCGTGGCGAATCTTTGGTGCGCGATGCCCTCCTGGAAGCCCGCGGGAATTTCGATGGCGGCGCGAATCTCCTTGTTAATGACCTCATCCTTCCAGTTCTGCGTGGTGGGGACGACTCTGATTTTGTCCGAGCCGCGCAATTCCGCAAGAATTCCGGGAGAATCTTCCCCGCCGAGAATCATGACGGTGGGAACCTCCTTCTTGGCCTCGCCCACGAGGGCGGAAATCGCAGCCCCGATGCCGGCGGTGAGCAGGGGGAACAGGAGAAGCGGCACAAGGAGCGAGGAAATGAGGGTACGACGGTCGCGCAGAGCCTCGCGCAGTTCCTTGCGATAGACGATGCCGATATTGCGGAGATTCATGTCAGTTGGCCTTCTGCCCGGCGTAGAGAGGAGCAACAACCTTTACAAAGATTTCTTCCAGGTCGTTTTCGCCGTAGCGCGAGCGAAGTGCTCCAAGGGAGCCCTCGGTGAGGAGCTTGCCGGAATGAATGATGCCGATGATGTCGCACAATTTCTCCACCTCGCTCATCACGTGGGTCGAGAAAATAACGGTTTTGCCGCGCAGGCGGCACTCGCGAATGAACTCGATGATCGTGCGCGCCGTCATGATGTCCAGGCCCAGCGTGGGCTCGTCAAAGATCATGACCTGGGGGTCGTGGATGAGGGTGCGGGCGATGGAGGTCTTCTGTTTCATGCCGGTGGAGAGCTTGTCGCAACGGCGGTCGCGAAAAGAGTTCATGTCCAGGCGAGTGAAGATTTCGTCGACGCGTTTCTTAAGTGTGGCTTCATCGAGACCATTCAGCCGCCCGAAGTACTCGACCATCTCCTGGGAAGTGAGGCGCGGGTAGAGAGCCGTGGCGGTGGAGAGGAATCCGACATTGGCGCGTACCTTTTCAGGGGCTTCAATGACGTCGTGGCCGCAGACGATGGCCGTGCCGTCTGTGGGCTCCAGGATGGTGGCCAACAGCCGCAGCGTGGTGGTTTTGCCGGCGCCGTTCGCCCCCAACAAGCCGTATATCTCGCCGGGCTTGCAGACGAAGCTGACGTTATCAACGGCGCGAATTTCGCCGCGCTTCTTGTCCTTGAATGTTTTGGTCAGACCACGGGTTTCGATCATGACAGTAACCTCGCAGAATTCCTCCGGGTGCAGGGCAGACCGCGTTCACAGGATATTACGCAGCGTAGCAAAAAAGATTACCAAGGACCGGCGGAACAGCCGCGGTAACTCGTAAAGCGATGGGTTCCAGGGAGTTATGGCTACCCTTTGTGGCAGTTAGGGCACTGTTTCGCATCAAACTTTTCGGGAGCCACGCGGAAGACGTTGTTGCACTGAATGCACACCCGGTGGAGTACCTTGGGAGGGGCAGGAGTGCCCGATTTGTCGGCCATAGGAACGGTCGGCGCTTCGCTGTTGCTCATGGCTAGATTCTAGCATGGCGGGAGCGGGTGATAGGTTACGACATCCTGAAACTGGCCCCTGGCATCTCATTGCACATGACGAGGCAGGAACGGAAGTGTGTGGAGAAATGGCCAACCGTCCTGATAGACTTTACCGCAGGGATAGACCGCCCAGGCAATCGGCCAGAAAGCCCCGCAAAAGAATCGATTGAACCCAGCGAGGAGTGCTCGCGGGTGTGGCTTGGCAGAGCGCTTATGGCTGGCGGCGGCTCGATTTCAGGAACTTATGGATAAGAAGCTGCGAAACCGGATTTTGGTGTTCCTGCTGCTGGCGGGAATCGTGGCGTATCTCCTGGTGCGGATTAGCGGGCGGCAGCCGGTGGCAAAGATATCGGCGACGACGCCGGTGCGGCGGAACATTGTTGCGTCCATCAGCAGCAATGGCAAGGTGGAACCCATCGCACCGGTTGCCGTGCGGGCGCAATTGGACACCTTTGTGACCAAGGTGCACATAGTAGAGGGCCAGAACGTCAAGAAAGGCCAGCTCCTGCTCGAGTTGAACGTGAAGGATGCGGCCTCGCAACTGGCGGCCGCTAAAGCGAGACTCCTACGCGCGGAAGACGACCTGCGTGTGGCTAAAGCCGGCGGGCGCTCGGATGAGGCTGCGCGAATCAACGGGGACTTGGCGAAAGCCCGAGCGGAGCGTGACCGTTTGCAGCGAAACCACGATTCGTTGACCCGGTTGTTGACACAGGGAGCGGCGACGAAGGACGAACTCGCCGCCAACGACCTGTCCCTGGAAAAAATGCACGCCGAAGTGAACAAGTTGGCGGCAGCCAAAAAGGAATTTGACCGGCAAGCGAATCTCGACGAATCCCGGTCATCCCTTGCGGTGCAGCAGGCCCAGAGCGAAGTCGCGGCGCTGCAAGACAAAGTACAGCAAGGGCGCATCCCTGCCTCGATTGACGGGACCCTCTACGCCATGCCGGTCCACGAAGGAGATTTTGTGAAGGTGGGCGACCTGCTCGCGGAAATGGCCGATCTCCACAAGGTGCGCGTCCGCGCTTTCATCGACGAGCCGGAAATGGGGGCGCTGGAGCCTGATGAACCCGTGAAAATTACTTGGGACGCTCTGCCCAACCGTGTCTGGGAAGGAAAGACGGAAATCATCCCCAAGCAAGTGGTGGCCCGGGGGTTGCGAAACGTGGGTGAACTTTTGTGCTCCGTGCGCAACGATAAACTGGAACTTCTGCCCAACACCAATGTAAACGTGCGCATCAATTTGAAAGAACGCTTGAATGTATTGAGTGTGACGCGCGGTGCGGTGGAGACGGAAAATTCACAGCGCTACGTTTTTGTGGTGCAGGATGGCGTGGGGCAATCCCGGCTTGAAAGACGGCTCATTCAGGTGGGCATTGCCGATGCCACGAATTACGAGGTTGTCAGTGGGCTGCG
Organism: Candidatus Acidiferrum typicum; assembly: GCA_002478115.1. Taxonomy (GTDB): domain Bacteria; phylum Acidobacteriota; class Terriglobia; order Acidiferrales; family UBA7541; genus Acidiferrum; species Acidiferrum typicum. Next base: position 107,491 of record DLMH01000075.1, read on the forward strand.
GGAAGGCGAAGTGGTCGCCATCCCCGGCGATGTGGAATTGCACGACGGCATGAGCGTAAGAGTCGTGAACATGGCGTCGTCGAATCTGAAGGAAGCGAAGGATGCGAGTCTGTAGGGCGCTGCTGGCCGCGTTGCTACTTTCTCTGGCTGTGCAGGCGCCTGGCGGCAGGGCGCAGGAAGCCTCGCTGGAAGCGGGTAGAAGGGCTTACGAGAGCACGGATTACGCCGCGGCCATCGCCATCCTCAACCAAGCCGCGGCAAAAGAACCCAACAACGGGGAGATCCAGCTTCTCCTGACCAAGGCCCACCTAGGTGTCGAACAGTTTAATGCGGCTGAGAAGAGCGGCGAGAGGGCCGTGGCTATCGATCCGAAAAACTCCGAATACCACAATTGGCTGGGACAAGCCTATGGCGGGAAGGCCGATCACGCTTCGATGTTCACCGCGTACTCGCTCGCCGGTAAAACACGCAAGGAATTTGAAACCGCGGTGCGGCTCGACGAGCGCAATTTCGATGCGGCGCAACATCTCGTTGAATACGACTGTACTGCTCCCTCCATCGTTGGAGGAGGGGAAGAAAAGGCTCGCCCGCTGATTCAGAAATTGCTGCTGCTCGACGCTTCTCAGGGGCATTATGCGGCCGGAAATTGCCGGCGCTTGAAAAAAAATTTCCCGGGAGCGGACGCTGAGTTTATGAAGGCGCTCGAGAGCCACCCGAACTCGCTGGACATCATCGAAGAGATTGCCGGGTATTTTGCAAATCGCGACGTAGCCGAACGCGTGCTGTCGGCCGCCGATGCCGCCGAAGCAGCGGCGCCGGCAGACCCCCGTGGGCAGTTTTTCCGGGCGATGGGCTGGATCCTGCAGGGGGAGAAGTTACCGGATGCCGAAAAAATTCTACTAAACTATATCCACGCGGTGCCCAGACACCCGTCGTATCCGGGCCCGTGGGCCGCTCATTATTGGCTGGGCCAACTCTATGAAAAACAGAAGAACCTGGCGGCGGCCCGCGGAGAGTATGGCGCCGCCTTGAAACTGAACGCAAAATACAAGAGGGCCCAGGATGCTCTGAAACAACTGGGGAAGTCATGAGGCACAGCGATCCAGGTGGGCCTGGCTGGGGCCACAGCACCCGGATGCGGGCCGCGAGGTGAAGGCCTAAACGAACTTATGCAGATGTGGGAGACCATAACGTTGGCAGTCGACGCCTTGCGCGCAAACAAAATGCGCGCGATTCTGACTTCGCTTGGCGTAATCATCGGAAGTGCTTCCATCGTGCTGGTGGTCACCGTGGCGCTCACCAGCCGGAAATTTGTCATCTCGCAGATTGAAGCCGTGGGCTCGAACCTGGTGTGGGCTGAATTGCTCGGCACCCCGGATAAGGCCCAGCCATTCAGCTATCAAATCACCTTGGAAGACATGGCAGAGATAAAGGCGGAGATCCCCGGCGTGGTGCAAGTGGCCGGGATTAACGATATCCCTACCTCCGTCGTCGTGAATGGAAAAACGCGCACTGCGGCGCTGATTGGCGTTACCGAGGGTTACCAGGCCATTCGGCGCCTGGTGATCATGCGCGGCAGGTATTTCGATTCCGGAGACATGGAAGCGCGAAGCAAGGTTTGCCTGATCACCAGGGAACTCGCCGAACGCGTGTTCGGGTTGGAAAACCCAGTCGGCAAAAATATCCGCATGGGAGAGCTGACGTTTACGGTGATTGGCGTGTTCCGCGAGCGCGTGGCCACCTTTGGATTGTCCGAGATCGAAGAAGACTCCGTAATTATTCCATTTTCGTTGATCAGATATTACACCGGCAAGGAAGTGATCCGGACGGTTTATGCGCAAGCGTCGGGGCCGGAGATGGTGCCGGTGGTCCAGCGGAAGCTCCTGATGCTTCTGAAGAACCGCCATCCCGCCGAGGCGGAATATTTTGTACGCACGCTGACTTCCATCCTGACTGCGGCGCGCACGATTTCGCTGGCGCTGACGGTCGTGCTGGTCCTGATTGCGTTTATTGCGCTCTTAGTCAGCGGAGTCGGGATCATGAACATCATGCTGGTTACGGTAACGGAGCGCACGCGGGAGATTGGCCTTCGCAAGGCCGTTGGTGCGGCGCCCAATCAGATTCTCTCTCAATTCCTGATCGAAGCTTTTCTGATCAGCGCGGGCGGGGCGGTCATCGGAATCCTGCTCGGCTTGGCCATTCCGGTCGTAGTGCAGCAACTGCTGCCCGGCAATTTGCGCGCACCCGTTTCGGAAACGAGCGTGGTGCTGGCGTTTCTGGTGTCCTGCTCAACGGGGCTCTTTTTTGGCTGGTTGCCCGCGAAGCAGGCCGCGAGCATGGAGCCAGTTGAGTCGCTGCGTTACGAATAGTTTGAATCATGCTTAGGCGCGAAAGCGTTTTTTGGAACAGGGGGGGGGAAAATGACGACCTGGAAGAGATGCTTGCTGTGTGGGATCGCGGGGACAATGGCGAGTATGCCTGCCTTGATGGCCCAGGAGTCCGTGCAACCGGGCGACTCGTCCGGCACGCCGATTGTGCTGACCCTCCGGCGTGCTGTGGAACTCGCGTTGCAGAATAGCAAGGACATCCAGCTTGCCAGGATTCAGACGCGCGTTGCCGATCAGTCCGCCAATTTGACCAAGTCCGAGTTCCTGCCCAATCTCTACGCCGGCTCGGGGGCGGGCTACACTTATGGCATTCCCGAAACGCCGGGGGGGCGCGCGCCGTCGATTTTCAATGTGACTTATACCGAGCAGGTATTCAATGAGCCGCTGCGCGGCCTGGCGAAAGAGCAGCAGGAGCAGGCCAAGGTGCAGCGTGTGCTGCTCGAAGACACGCGCAACACCGTGATGCTGCGGGTGGCCACGGCCTATCTGGAACTGGTGAAGGCGCACCACGCGCTCGACCTTCTGCGCAAAGAGAAAGAGAGCGCCGAGAAAATCGTGGAGGTCACGCAGCAGCGCCAGGGCGAGGGCTTTGAGTTGCCCGTGGAAGTAACGAAGGCCCAGTTGACGCGCGCGCAAGTGGTGCAGCGGATTCTGCAACTCGAAGGCCGCCTGGATGAACTGGAAGTCTTCCTGCGAAATCAACTGGGACTCGCGCCGGAGCAACCCATCGAAGTCACCGCCGAAGAATTGCCCGGAGCAGCGGAGCAACAGGGTGCCAACTTGATTGCCATGGCCTCGGAAAACAATCCCAGCCTGGCTTTTGCGCAGTCGGACGTCCGTGCGAAGGAGTTCCGGCTTATCGGAGAGAAGCGCGGAAAATTGCCGACGCTTGAGCTGGTATCCGTTTACAGCCTGCTGGCGAAATTCAACAATTACACGGATTTCTTCAACAAATTCCAGTACAACAATTTCAATGCCGGCGTGAACGTGCAATTCCCGATTTTCAGCTCGAAGACGCGCGCGAGCATCGCCCTGGCGCAGGCGAATCTGGACGCGGCGAAAATAAATCTCGCGAGCACGAAGAATCAGGTCAGCGCCGGGGTTCGCCAGAAATCGCGCAAGGTGCAGGAAGCGGATGCGGCGAAAGAGGTGGCGCACCTGGAACTGCAATTGGCCCAGCAGAATGTCAGCGTCCTGCAATCGCAATTTGGCGAGGGCAAGGCAAATCTTCGCGATGTGGAGCGCGCGCGGCTCGATGAAAACGAGAAGTGGATGGCTTATCTGGATGCCAATTTCCAGCGGCAACAGGCACAACTGGAACTCTTGCGGACCGCGGGACAACTTGACAAGGTCCTGCAATAAACGGGAAGACTGAACCTTCGAATTGGAAAGCGCACAGACCGCCCCATGCTGGAAAGAGACACTCTGAAGATCTTGCAGGAAGCTTTGCGGAAGCTGGACGCAGGTTTCGTCTCTCTGCCTGAATTCGCGGCCGCTGCAACGGATTCGCAAAAAATTAGCGAAGTTCTGACTTCAACCGCGGAGCGCCTGCACGACAATTACCCCTATTTTCATCCACTTTACGCAGGCCAGATGCTCAAGCCGCCTCATCCCGTCGCACGCCTGGCTTACGCGCTCGCACAGTGGATCAACCCCAATAATCACGCGCTGGATGGCGGGCGCGCCTCCTCTGCCATGGAGCAAGAGGCCGTCGCGGAGATCGCCGCAATGTTTGGCTGGCATACCCACCTTGGGCACTTGTGCGGTGGCGGCACGATGGCCAACTTGGAAGCGCTCTGGGTGGCAGGACAACGTGCTCCCGGCAAAACGATTCTGGCGAGCGAGCAGGCTCACTACACGCACCAGCGCATCTCGCGCGTCTTGCAATTACCCTGCGAAACGGTCCGATGCGACGCGCGCGGTCGAATGGATGTGGAAGCTTTGCGCGCCCGCCTCGCGCGCGGGGACGTGGGCACCGTGGTCGCGACCATGGGGACGACGGCCACCGGCTCGGTGGATCCGTTGGCGGAAATTCTTCTCCTTCGCCAGAAGTTCCGCTTCCGGATCCACGCCGATGCCGCTTATGGCGGCTATTTCCATTTGGCAGGAAACCTTGCGGAAGAAACGCGCAGAAACTTCGACCAGATTCAGCACGTCGATTCCATCGTGATTGACCCGCACAAACATGGATTGCAGCCCTACGGTTGCGGTTGCGTGTTGTTTCGCGATCCGGAAGTCGGGCGCCTGTACAAGCACGATTCACCCTATACCTATTTCAGTTCCGCGGAACTCCATCTGGGCGAAATCAGCCTGGAGTGTTCGCGGCCCGGGGCTGCGGCTGTAGCGCTTTGGGCGACGCAACGCCTGCTGCCCCTGCAGAAGCACGGCGAATTCGCGAAGTCCCTCGAGCGCTGCCGCGAAGCGGCTCTGAGGTTCCATCAACGGCTCGCGCAGGATGGCCGATTCCTTACGCCCTTTCTGCCGGAACTCGATATCCTCGTTTTTGCCCCGCGTGCAGCGAGCGTGGACGAAGCCTCTGCCCTCACACGAAAAATCTTCCAAGCGGCTGCCCGCAGGAATTTGCATCTGGCGATCGCGGAGATTCCGGTTGCCTTTTTCGACCCGCAATGGACGAGCGCGAAGCAAGACCGATTCGGTCTGACTTGCCTGAGAACCGTGCTCATGAAGCCCGAGCACCTCGATTGGCTCGACCGCATCTGGGCGATCTTGGACCAGGCCGCGCAAGAGTGCTCGGGGCGCTAGGGCACTTGCTCGGTGCCCACGCCGCTGTTCCGGATTGCCCCCGCCAGACCGTCTCAGCACCTCCAACTCCCACTTAATGCAGTATTTAGCAATTGGATGCCTCTTTCGCCCTTTTGGGAGAAAGCCATGCGAGGATGCAACCAACTCGGTTAAACTGTTATCTACACTGGAGTAGACGCTGGGGTCATGCGCACGGGTGTAGCTAACGTTGGCAAGTTTATTTGCAGAATCCTAGGCGAAGCTGAGGGTGAAGAATGCCAGATGTCATGAAAACGGTGCTGTTGAACCCGCCGAGTTTTGAGAACTTCGACGGCGGGGCAGGTTCGCGGTGGCCCGCGACGCGCGAGATTGAGTCCTACTGGTACCCCGTATGGCTGACTTATCCGGCCGGATTGATTCCGGGTAGCCGCCTGGTGGATGCCTCGCCGCATGGCATTGACTGGCGGCAGACAATCGAAATTTGCAAGGATTACGAGTTCCTGGTCCTGTTTACTTCCACGGTCGGTTTTGCCAGCGATATCAAGCTTTTGCGCAAAATCAAGGAAGGCAATCCTTCGCTGCGAGTGGCGTTCGTCGGACCACACGGCCATATCAAACCCGATGAAACCCTGAATGCCAGCGAAGACATTGATTTCGTGGTGCGCGGCGAATTCGATCACGCCGTGGCGGATTATGCTCACGGAAAGCCTCTCGAGCAGATTCTCGGGGCGAGTTACCGCAAGGACGGGCACATTGTCCACAATGCCCCGCGGCCCCAACTGCACACCGCGGAGCTCGATGCGCTGCCGTTTGCCACGGACATCTATAAACGCGATCTGCAGATCGAGCGCTACAACGTGCCGTTCCTGCTGCATCCCTACGTCTCGTTCTACACCACGCGGGGCTGCCCGGCTTTGTGCACCTTCTGCATGTGGCCGCAGACCATCTCCGGGCACGCCTGGCGGACACGCTCGACCGGCAACGTGGTCCGGGAAGTCACCCAGGCCCTGGAATACTTCCCGCAAATGAAGGAGATTTTCTTCGACGACGACACCTTCAACATCCGCAAGGACCGCGTCATGGAACTCAGCGCCAAGTTCAAGCCCCTGAAGTTCCAGTGGTCCTCCACCGCGCGCGTTCACAGCGATTATGAAACATTGAAGGCCATGGCGGATGGCGGAGCTCGCCTCTTCATCGTTGGCTTCGAATCCGGCGATGCTCAGATTCTCAAGAACATCAAGAAGGGCGCGACCGTGGAAATGGGCCGCACTTTCATGAAGAATTGCCGCAAGATCGGCATTCGCGTCCACGGCGACTTCATCATCGGTCTTCCCGGCGAAACCAAAGAGACCATCCAAAACACCATCGAGTTTGCCAAGGAACTCGATTGCGAGACCATCCAGGTTTCTCTTGCCCATGCCATGCCCGGCACTGAACTTCACGACACCATGGCCGAGCAAGGTTTCCTGCGCATCGAGGCTCTGGCCGATAACGGCGGCCACCAGCTTCCTCATATCGAGTATCCGCACTTGTCGAAGGCGGAGATGATGGCGGGAGTGAGCCGCTTTTACGATGAGTATTATTTCCGCCCGCGCGTCGCCTGGCGCATCGTCCGCGAAGCGCTCTGGGATGGCAACGAGCGGAAGCGTCTGTACCACGAAGCCGTGGAGTTCCTGAAGCTGCGCGCGGAGCGCGTCAATTGGGCGCGTCGCGGGGGCAATTCTTCGGAGACGATGGTGTCCGTGCCGGGAGCTTCGTCCGCCGGCGGAAACGATTAGAACGCAGAGAAATGGTGCACGAGCACAGGTTAAGGTTTAAGACCCTATTCATGGTCTTGTTGATGGTCGTGTGCGCCAATGTCGGCGATCTCCTCTTGAAGCGTGGGATGACGCGGATCGGTGCGGTGCATATCTCGCTTGATGGGTTGCAGCAAGCCCTTCTTTCCACCGTGCAGAACGGCACGATTTGGCTGGCCATCCTCTTCCTGCTTGGATTCACACTTTGCTATATGAGCGCGGTCAGTTGGGCGGACTACAGCTACGTTATGCCGGCGGGTGCTTTCGGCTACGCAACACAGACGCTGCTGGCCATTGTGGTACTTCATGAGGCCGTCAGTGCCAAACGCTGGATTGGCGTGTTCGTGATTTGCATCGGCGTGTTCCTGGTCGGACAGACGAAGCCTAACACCACGAACTCGCAGCAGGTGGCGTCATGATCAAAGTGATCTTGATGCTGGCAGTATTGATTTGCACCAGCGCGGGCGGCGAAATCGCCATGACCTATGGCATGAAGCGTGCCGGCGAGCTGGAAGGATTCCATCCGCGCTCGGTTCTGCGATTCCTGGGCCGCGCCGTGAAGTGCGGCTGGGTGTGGCTGGCCGTGCCGCTGCTGGCGGTGTCGTTTTACTCGCTCTTGATCTTGTTGTCCTGGGCGCCCATCAGCCTGGTCATTCCAGCTTCGGCATTCAACTATGTCGCGGGGACGTTCGGCGCGAAATACCTTCTCAAAGAGAACGTGACGCCAAAGAGGTGGCTGGGTGTGGCTTTGGTCTTTTTGGGCGTGCTGCTCGTTGTTGCGACCGGTTGAATGACAGAGGTGACTTCCGGCAATTACGCCTGTAGAGCCTGAGTCCCAAAGTTGACCAATTACTGGCGAGTGCATCTTCTTTTGTTTCAATCGATTTTCGTGGCCGGATCCAACTTCGCCGAAGTTGGGCTTTTCCACGTCATCCACCACCCAAAACTTGTCATTCCGACCGGAGGGACGGCGGTTTTGGCCGTCCCGGAGCGGAGGAATCCCTCTTCAACTTCGGATTTCAGGTGTGGCGCGGCCAAATCCATACAACGCTAACTGCGACCCGCGCTCGAGCCATCCTACGGAATACGGCAGACCATCACGGCGGGATTAACGTAGGGGCACGGCATTCCCGCGACTCCGGGCCGTTCAAGTATCACCCACCCAACACCGAACTTTTTCTTCAGCCGCTCGAAATCATCCAGGTTGAAGCTCGACCACTTTTCCCGGCCAGCCACTTCGAGTTTCCACTGATAAGCCAAGTCGGGAAATACTTCCACCACGGAGGGGTCTTTTACATTGTCGGCCAGCATGCTGCGCTCGGCGATTCCGCGGAACCCGTGATAATCGTCTCCGGACTTCTCCATGTATTTCGGGTCAAGTGCGAAGAAAGCGTTTCGAGGCGTGTTCTCCCGGACCCAGTCGAACGCTTCGATCCAGGCGTTACGGGATGCGATTCCCGGCAATTCGATGTGCCGGCTGGCCGGGAACTCCTGCCGCTGCGCATAGAACATTCCGAGCGAAATAGGAAGAAAGAGCGCGAACCAGCGTATCGCTTGCATTCGGAGGATGTACTTTCCAAGCAGGGCTCCGGAAATCAGGACAAACACCACGTACGTCAGGTGGAGGATACGCATCGGCTCCAGGCGTTCCCACGTTTGCGTGGGAAAGGACGATGTGGTGATTATCGCCGCCAGCACACCCACGCTTGTCGAAATTGCGAATCGGGTGCACAGGCGTTCCAGAACCGGCATGTTGTTGCGCCGCCCCACTCGCGCGTAGCTCATCAACAATACAAGCGGGCCACCCACCCCGAGCCACTCGTACCAAGTCCATCGCAGCGGGTACTGGAAATGCCGGTGAGACATCATCTCCCGCCAGATCGGGTTCGCCGGTTCGCTCATCGGCAACGCTGAAAGAAACACCGCCGGCCGCGCTCCAATGGGGGGCATGGCCAGCACAACCAGGTGGACGATCCCATAGGCAGTTATGGTGGGATGGAACAATCCCGCGAGAACGACCCACAGCAACGCTCGAGGCTGGCCATTCAGGACAGCTACCGTGGCGAATAGCAGGAAAGCGCTGGCCAGCGTGCGCGGTGCAAGGTGCTGATCCACCAGAAACAACGCCGTGCCCGTGACCGGCAGCGTCAGCAGTGCGGCAACGAGCGCCACTCCCGCCCACTGCGCAGCCTCTTCCGCAACACACTTGCGAATGACCGCCAGGCACCCAAGCAAAAACAGGAAAATACTGATCAGATGCAGCAAGAAAATCATCCAGTCGAGAGGGAGATGGGTAGCGCGCGTTGCAGAAGCGACAAACGAATGAAACACCGTAAAGCGTATATACAGCAGAAAGAAGGCTGCGTCGTAGGGATACAATGCGGCGGTGAGGAGTTTCTTGATGGCCGGCAAATACACGGCCATGTCCTCAATGCCCCGGTGATAGCCATGGACGGCCACAGCAGCGGCCGTTATCCCAAGCAGGAGGAAGAAATCCCGCAGCCGATGGGTTTGCTTCACGGATGAACTCTTTCACGTATCAAAGAGAACTCCTCGGAGCGAGCGAGTTGCACCAAACAAGCTTTCCGGCCCACAATTATATAGATGGCAAAACCAATCGCTTGCATTGTGCTTCCCACTTTCAACGAAGCCGAGAACGTTCCGGCTGTGCTTTCCGGGATCTTCTCTCAAGCGGATGCAATCCCGACTCACGAGTTGCATGTTCTGGTCGTGGACGACTCTTCTCCGGACGGCACCGCAGAGCGTGTGCGCGAAGCCATGCAACACTTTCCTCATCTTCATCTCATTTCAGGCGAAAAGAATGGGCTGGGCGAAGCATACAAGAGAGGTATCACTCACGCAATCAAGACCCTGCAACCCCTTCTGATTCTCCAGATGGACGCCGACCTCCAGCACGACCCGGCCGTTCTGCCGCGGATGATCAGCCTGGCCAACGATGGCTACGACGTCGTTGTCGGCTCGCGCTTCGCTCCGGGGGGAGCGATCCCCGGCCTCCCCTGGTATCGCAAATTGATCAGCTTGGCGGGGACTCGCCTTGTGCGCTGGTTCGGAGGCATCCCTCCCATCCGCGATTGCACCTCCGGGTATCGCGTGATCAGGGCCGATTTGATTCCCCACTGCGATCTCGAGCACCTCTCGACGCGCGGCTATTCCTTTCAGTCGTCGCTCCTGTGCGAACTCCTGCGCAACGGCGCGCGTCTTGTCGAGACTCCCATCATCTTCTCCGGCCGCGCGCATGGGGAATCCAAACTGTCTTTTCTCGACCAATGGGAATTTGTGGTGAACCTCTTCCGGCTGCGGTTTGTGAAGACGGCTCGCGATCGAGCGGTGCGGCATTACCGCCGCTCCGCAGAAGATCGCGCCCCTCTTAAATGAAAAAGAAACGGTGCCGTCCGGCACGGCGCGGTTTACTCTGCTGCGCTGGTTGCTCCGGTCGCAGACACAGTTGCATTAACCTGAAACCCGAAGTTGACCAATTGCAGGCGAGTGCATCTTTTGTTGTTTGGATCGATTCTCGCGGGCAGATTCAACTTTGCCGAAGTTGGGTTTTTCCACGTCATCCACCACGCAGAATTTGTCATTCCGACCGGAGGGACGGCGGTTTTGGCCGTCCGGAGCGGAGGAATCTCTCTTCAACTTCGGATTTCAGGATTAGTGCTGATTTGTTTGCAGCAAGGCAGGCGGTCGATTCGTGAAGACAAATTTTCCGCCGGCATGTGCAACTTCAAATACAGGGCCCAGCTTCGCCAGGTAGCTGTGGCGTTCATCGGACGGGCTGACGAGATAAACGCGCTTCGTGCTCGCCCAGAGCGCAGCGAACTGCGCGTCGTCCAGAAAAATCGTTGGTGCATCCGGAAACAGCGAGCCATACCAGAGCCCGTTGACTCGGCCATTGAGGATCGATTCCTGCACGCCGGTATAGAAATTGATCGATGAAGTGAGCGAATATTCGCCATCGGAAACGATTACTTCTCCCGGTTGATACTCGCGCAGAATCGCCGCGGCCAGCGGTTGCGAACCAAGCAAAGGGTAAAACACGGACAACGCGGCATGCACGCACTCGATGAATAGCACCATCATCGCTACCAGCGCCCAGTTGGCCACCCGTGTCTTGCCGCGCCGGCGAAAGTACCAGTTCAGTACCGTGCCGAATAGAAAGGCCACGCACGTGCCAATAAGTGGCCCTCGGAACATGCTCATAGCTTTCCCCGTGAGGTCCAGGAAGTGCCCCAGGGACAGCACGTAGGCATCGGGATTCTTGTTCAGCAGGTCGCTAAGCTCTACGCCTTTCGCCGGCGTGTGAAACATGATGGCGAGCGCGCCCGTGATTCCCGCGATCAACACACCAACAACCATCAGCACCACCGAAGAGATGCGCCCTGCGCGCGCAATCGGAGAGCCGATCTGTGCTTGCGATTCGAGCGATAACCAGTGCCCCAGAAGCAACGCCAACGCCGGCAACGCCGGAGCAAGGTAGTATTCCTGGCGCGTGGAAAAACTGAAAAAGAGCAGGATGAAGGCTGCCCAGCAAAGCAGGAGAAGCAAAACCGCCTCCGGGGAGAGGCGCACACCTTCGACCCGCGCAAGACGCAGGCGTATTCTAGCCAGGGCCTGCGGCAGGAAAACGCTCCATGGCAGCAACCAAAGCAGCAGCAAACCTTGAAACAACCAAAAAGGAACCGTGCCGTAGTCGGCCGGATAGCGCTTGCCGAGATACCGCAGAAACTGCTCATTGACGAAATAAAACCACAGGAAACCTTTAGCTTGGCCTGCGGGAGGAATTTGCAGAGCCGCAAGAATGTGCCACGGCGCCGCCACCACAAGAAAAATAATCGTGCTCGAAACGAGCCTCATCTTCAGCAGATGGCGCAAATCCCCCACGATCAGCAGAAAGACAACGATGATTGCGCAAGGAAACACGACGCCGATCAGGCTTTTGGTAAGAACATTCAGTCCAATTGCCGCGGCCATGCCCCAACATGCCAACAGCGATGGTTTGCCGGACTGCCAGCCCTCCATGAAAAAGTACAGACTCAGTCCGATCCACAAGCCAATCGTCATGTCGGGAATAAGGACGCGCGTAAACTCGTACGGGCCGCACGAGGTGAGTAGCACGACTCCGGCCCAGAAGCCCGCCTGCGCAGTCAGGAATCGCCGTCCGAACTGATACACAAGGAATGCCAGCAGCAGCACACTCAGATGCAGAAAGAGCCGCGCAGACCATGCTGCAACGCCGAAGAGCTTGAATCCCAGCGCCATGCCCCAGTAGGGAAGCGGCGCTTTTTCCAGATAGCGGATCCCGTTTTCGTGGAGGGTAACCCAGTCGTGCCGCACCAGAATTTCGCGGCCCGCTTCCGCATGAGCTGCATCGGCATCGTCAAACAGCGCTGGATGAAACAGGCCGGGGCCAAAAACAGCAAGCCAGAGCAGCGTCAGAATCGCCAGGGCCGGCAACAGCCGTTGTCCCATCGAATTGAGCATGCGCGAAAAAGCCTCTCAAAATACGGCGAAAGCGCTGAAAACGGGTTATGGTTCTCCTGAAACTGTATCATGCGCGTTTGGATTTGCAGGGGAGTGCGCCACGCCATCGCCCTGGAGGTTTGGAAGTGCTCTGCCATGCGCCATCTCGTAAATGATTCTCAGGAGGGCACAGCTTCAAAGTTTGCGGGGAAAGTCCCTTTTTTAGGAGGCCGGGGCTTCAGCCCCGGCGTAAGGCTCCCAGGATTAATGGGCTTCAGCCCCTGAAGAAAGGTTTATCAGCGTTTCCGCAATCATTTCAGCCGTGCAGAAAAGGTCTCGAATCTCAGGGGTTTCAACCCCTCGGGTCGGCAATATGGTCCCTCGAAGCACTTATGAGATAGGTTCGCAGGGAAATTGGAAAGCGATACACTGCTACCAGCTTATGCATCTTCCTATTTCCGTCTGGCGCCTGCTGATTCTCCTTATGGCCCTGGCGCCGCTGGGTTATTACCTTGCCGGAATTCTTGCGGCCGTCCGCTTTTTTTCGCGAAAGCGCGCCAAACAATTGCCGGACTTTACGCCACCCGTCAGTGTGCTGAAGCCCGTGCACGGGGTCGATTTTGCCAGTTATGAGAATTTCGCAAGTTTTTGCGCGCAGGACTATCCTGATTACGAAATCCTCTTTTGCGTCAACGATCTTTCCGATCCTGCCGTGGCCATCATCCAAAAAGTGATTTCGGACTTTCCTCAGCGATCCATCCGAATCCTTTCCGGCGCCGCTCAAATCGGCTCCAACCGCAAAATCAACAACCTGGTTCTGCTGGCCCGGAAAGCGCGTCACGAAATCCTGGTGCAGAGCGACGGCGACGTGCGCGTCGGCCCGCACTACCTGCGCGAAGTGGTGGCGCCTTTCCGCGATCCCGCGGTGGGCGTCGTCAGTTGTCTGTATCGCGGCATCGCGCAAAACAATCTCTGGGCGCAGCTCGAAGCCGTTGGCGCAGCCAGCGATTTCATGGCCGGGGCGCTCGTGGCGGGCTGGAAGGAAGGCGTCACCTTCGCGCTGGGTGCTTCGGTCAGCACGACGAAAAGTTGGCTGGCGAAAATCGGCGGCTACGAATCACTGGCGAATCTCCTCGCGGATGACTATGAAATTGGCAATCGCCTACACAAAGCCGGGGCAAAAGTTTTGCTCTCGCGCGAGCCCGTCTGGACGATGTACGCGGCGCAAACCGCGCGCGGCTTTTGGGAGCACCAGGTCCGTTGGGCTCGCACAATTCGGCTGGTGCGTCCGGCGTCGTTTCTCGGCTTGCTCTTCACGCACGGTTTGCCGCTCGCCCTGCTGGCCGCCGCCGTGGCGCCGGCAGCCTGGATCAGCGCCGCGTACCTGCTCGCGTATCTTGTTTTGCGTCTGGTGATGGCGTGGCTTGTAGGCGTGTGGGGCCTGCAAGACGCCGTGCTGCGCCGCAAGCTTTGGCTGGTGCCGCTGCGCGATTTGCTCCATTTCGCCGTCTGGCTCGCCGCGTTCACCTCGCATCGCATCCAGTGGGGCGGCCTAGAATTCGATCTGCGCGACGGCCAAATGATCGAGGCACAACCGCCCCCCAAAAAATAACCGCCTGGGAACGCCATTCTCCCGAATGGCGTTTTTGCCGTGATTGGCGCCTTTCTTTTGCCCGTGTAACGGCCGCCTTCTGAGGCGGGCGTTTTTGACGTCATTGGCGTCTTTCAAACCGCCAATCGGGAGAATGGCGTTCCCGGGACCAGCTCGGGGTAAACGCCCGGCGGACACTACAAAATAGAGGAGGCGGGCCGCTCTTCTCCCCCGCTGTCATCCCATGTTTTGCCAGCATGGAAGGGGTGCACCGCCCGCCGGAACCCGCCCAAACCACCCTGCACTCAAATCTTGAAAAAAATCTTCTTCCGGTAGAGCACCCACATCAGTGCCCAGCACACCAGCACGAAACAGATCGAAAAGACTAGCGAACTGAATTCCGTGCTGCCCAGCCGAGCAAACACCGTTGAAATGGCCCGGCAACCAGTCCTCTGGCACCATGCGCCGAGCAGCAAAGCGAACACCTCCGAAAACACGTACGCGGCAATGGCATTCATTCCGAAAACGGTGGCCGGCTTGGTGGGAATCCACCGCGCTTTGCGCACGTCCAGCAGCCAGTAGCACAATCCCAACACGATCAGCGCCAGCCCCGTCGTCAGCAAAACAAACGAACTGGTCCACAGCTTCTTGTTGATCGGAAACCAGATGTTCCAGGTTTCCGCCAGAAGAAATCCCGCCGCTCCGCAGGCCAGCATGCCCAGCACTTTCTTTCCGCTAGCCCGTGCCGAACGCAGCCATTCGCCCGTGAAAACGCCGAACAAAACCGAAGCAATCGCCGGAATCGTGCTCAACACGCCCTCTGGGTCGCGTGTTCCTTCGTACAAATGCCCGGAAAACAGCAGCCGGTCGAGCCACGCCGTCAGGTTGCGGTCGGGGTCCAGCAGCGGTATTTCATGCGTTGGCGTGCCGAATCCCGGCACGGGTACAAACCGCATCACCAGCCAGTAGCCCACCAGGCAGACAAATATGACCGCCGCGCGCCCCCGCGGCTTGGTCCAAAAATAAATCATCGACGCTGCCAGGTAGCACACCCCGATCCGCTGCAATACGCCCTCAAAGCGCAACGTATGCGGGTTGTAACGGTTCGGAAATCCGTTGAGGAAGATCCCCAGCAAAATCAGGATCGCCGCGCGCCGCACCACATGCTTCAGCAATTCGCCCCGCGATTGCCCGCGCCCCAGCCGCGAGGAAAACGAATACACCAGCGATACGCCGGTAATGAAGAGGAAGAAGGGAAAAACCAGGTCCGTCGGCGTCCACCCGTTCCATTTCGCGTGGCTCAGCGGCCAGTAGGGCGTGTCGCTTCCCGCATTGTTCACCAGGATCATCAGGGCAATCGTCAGCCCCCGGAAGAAATCCAGCGATAGCAATCGTGCGCTGCCGGAAGTGCTATTCAGATCCTGCTGTTTCGTCGAAACGGTTTCTGGCTCAGGGGTTGCCTGCAAATCCGGCTGGGTCGGTTTCATCGGTTTCCTGTTTTCCTGGGATGGAAAGTCCTGCCATCATGTCACGCTTTAAGCCCTCTCGCCAAGACCTTGCCGGGTGGCGCAGACTTGACGGCGCGTGGGGCAACCAGAGTTGCCTTGGCACCTCTCGTCCGGCCACCCGCCCGCATAAGGCTTTCGGGCGTGGAGGGAGTGGTGTCACAACTTTGCTGGAGAACGACAAGGCTCTTCGGCTGAGATAACTCCGAGGAGCCTTGCGTTTTCTGTCCGGTCAGCGATAAGCAGGTCAGGGCTTCCGCCACTTGTCTCGCGAACCCCGATTGGTGTTCCGTACCCGCTCCACGAGGATCGCTGCATTGGGATCAATTTCCTTTGCTCGGTCAATTGCTTCCGCCTGCGTATCCTCTGTGTCGCTGGCCTTTCTTGCGCCGGGTCGCCGGATGGCATAGTCGCCCTCCTGCTCTCGCCGCTCAACGTACAATTCTCTTTTCGCCATGATAAGAGAGCCTCCTGAGCGCAATCATGTAACAGCAACCGGAATCCTTGTTGGCATTCCGGCTGCTGGCTGGTATCATCGTGATGTCAGTTTTTATTAGGACCTACCATCGGCGACGTGAGTAACAGCTCACGTCGCTTTTCATTTCAAGCCAGCGTCGCGGGTAAGTCTACACGCCGCCAGCACTGCTAATGAGTTTCTAAGCATCCACATCGCTTGCTCCTTGAACCGCAAACTAAACCCATCCTACAGGGCCCACTACCCGCCGTCAAGAAGTTTCTGATATAATCTGATTGCCTATCTTCCTATCACATGATACACTGCCTGTGCTGGAGGTAGAGATGACCAACCAAACTGCTGGCGATGCTAAGAAGAAGCGCACACGCAGCCCTGCGTATCCGTTCGTGAATTTAGAAGCGGCCCTCAAGAGGGCGAAAGAGTTCTACGATAAGGAACAACGGAATGCGGCGAACCTGAACGTAGCGGTGAAGCACTGGAATTACGTGGAAAAAAGTAGCGGAGGCTTACAGACCGCTGCCACCCTCATTAGTTTCGGTTTATTGAAAGACGAAGGCACGGGCGCGAAGCGCAAGCTCCAGGTGACTCAGGTGGCACTTCGTATTTTGTTAGATCAGCGGCCTGACTCGGCTGAAAAGGCGGCATTGCTCAAGCAGGTAGCTCTCACACCAAAGATCCATAAGCAACTGTGGGATAGATGGGGGAGTGCGCCACCATCGGAAGCTGAGATGCGGCACACGCTTCTCGTTGATTGGGAGCCGCCGTTTAATGAGAAGAGTGTGGATGGGTTTATCAAGGAATATAAAGACACGATAGCGTTCGCCAAACTGACCGAATCTGACCGGGTATCGGGGGCTATCGGCGAGGAAGAAACTCCTAAGGGCCCCGGCAACGCCTATCTTCCTAAGATCGGAGATTATGTGCAGTGGGAGCAGTCCGGTCTGTTGCAACTGCCTGAACCGAAGAAAGTGCGTGGGCTTTTCCCGGACGGTAAATTTGCTTTGGTGGATGGAAGCAATACGGGAATACCTGTCGAGGAGCTAATTAAGGAACAAGCGCCAGCGGGAACCCCAGTTGTACCCCCGACCCAGGAAGTCCGTTTTCAGGCGACGCCACCGGGCAGACAGATGCAGGAAGACGTCTTCTCGCTAAAAGAGGGGAGGGTTGTATTGCAATGGCCTACGCCTCTCAGCGAAGAAAGTGTCCAGGATCTGAAAGACTGGCTGCGAATTGTAGAGCGCAAATTGGCGCGAGCGGTTCCCCCAAAAGAATCTGGGGTGGAGTAGACCGCTGGGCGGCGGATGGCCAAGTGCCCCTGCCTTGCGCTCCCTAAATCCAGCGTCTCACGCGGCCGCGGTACTCAACATACTGCGCGCCCTCCAAAAGACGGCGGGTGCAAAAGGCGCGCCCTCAAGAAAACGGCGGACACAAACGGCGTGCATCCTTCATAGGGCAGACGCGAATGGCGGAGCGCCCGGTCGTTTCCGAAGCTAAGGCTGCGCCACGCGCCGTAAAAGAATTGTTCCAGGTTACGATTTTTTGAGCTTTTTGCCGACGGAGAAAGCTTCCCCCAGTTTTTCGCCAACCGCAAAGTAGTGGTTGCTGCCGGAGCCGCCGTAAAGAATTGCCTGGGTTTTCTCGATATCCGGTAGCCCGTTCGGGCCCAGGACATCCTCGTCGGCGAGAATGCCCAAGATTTCCCCGATGAACATGGTGTGCAGCCCGAGCTTATGATGCTGGAGAAGACGGCATTCCAGGGAAAAGGGCAATTCGCTGGCAAGCGGGGCGTGCACGCGCTCGCTTTTGAGCGGCGTGAGGCCCGTGTCCCGGAACTTATCATGATCGTGACCCGAGACGATGCCGACATAGTCGGCAGCCTCAACGTGTTTCCGCGAAGGGATTCCCACGGTGAACGCCTGACTGTGCAAGATATTGTGATAGGTCAGTGTCGCTTCGCGAAGCGAAACCGCCACGCAGGGTGGATCGCTGCAGCAGATCCCGCCCCACGCGGCGTTCATAAGATTCGGCTTTCCGTCAGCACCATAAGTGCCGACGAGCATGACGGGATGAGGATGGAGGATCGTATTCGGGCCGAGATGGATTTTTTTTGTAAGGTTTCCTTTCACTAACTTGGGGCTCCCTCGCTTTAACTTTCACGCTTCAAATTTCCCCTGCGAGATTAGATGCCAGCTTCTTTGCCCATTCTCCGCCTCCTGCCGAGGAACCACAACAGCCGGATGACTCTTTTGAATCTGACAATTCGGAAAGCGCCATTCAGGAGAAAGAGTGGGAAACGAGGGCCTTGCTGCCGGAACCCTCGACGAGACCGACTTCGCTGATTGGATGCGCGCGAATGTCTAGCAACGGTGAGGCCCTAAGATCGGATCACCGTGAGCAAGACGTGGAACCTCTCTTCAGGGGCTAAAGCCCACTGGATATAGAGGCTTTTTGCCGGGGCTGAAGCCCCGGCCTCCTAAAGAGGAGGAGGGATTCCTCGACTGCGCGACCCGACGCGCCATAATTCGGCGCGGAAGAATAAGGTTGGGTCGCTCCGCTCGGAATGACAGCAGCGGAGAAGGGCGCCCGCCGACATTCCCGTTCTTGTGGGCAAGGAAAGACAAACCCAAGAACCGACCCCGCAAAGCGGGATCGGCCACTACAAAACCGAGAGAGAGGCGCCCGCCTCGGAAGGCGGCCTCTACAAAACACAGGAAGCGGGAGCAACTTGAATCGCGCGGAGGATTGGTGCCATGATGCAGGTGCTCCAGGGGACCGCTCGCCCGCTTGGATCATCGTGGAAAATCTAGAATCATTACGCTCTACGGCAGGAGCAAAATGCCCAAAGAACTGAAGTTCCACAAATTCATCAAGCCCTATGTGGTTGACGCGGGCGAAGGCTTTCGCCTGAAGGACCACGACCCCGGCGATATTCACGGCCTGAAATCGCAGGACAAGCCCGAAGCCACCAAGTGGCTGGAGCAGGGCGTGGTGCAGCTCAGCGCATTGCAGGACATCCTGTTTGCGCAGGGCAACTGGGGACTCCTGCTGATTTTTCAGGCCATGGACGCGGCGGGAAAAGACGGCACAATCAAGCATGTAATGTCCGGCGTGAACCCGCAGGGCGTGAACGTTTATTCGTTCAAGGCGCCCTCCGCCGAGGAACTGGCGCACACGTTCATGTGGCGGAGCATGGGCTCCATTCCTCCGCGGGGGAAGATTGCCATCTTTAATCGCTCCTACTATGAAGAAGTCCTCGTTGTGCGTGTCCACCCGGAATTTCTGGACCGCCAACACATCCCCGAATCCCTGCGCGGCAAGCACTTGTGGCGCGACCGTTACGAAGACATCAACTCGTTCGAGCGCTATCTGGCGCGCAACGGCATCGCCGTCCGCAAATTCTTCCTGAACATCAGCAAAAAAGAGCAGAAGAAGCGCTTCATGGAGCGCCTGGAGGACGCCGACAAAAACTGGAAATTCTCCCAGTCCGACCTCCAGGAGCGGAAATTCTGGGATGACTACCAGGACGCCTACGAAAAAATGATCCGTAACACCGCGACGGAGCATGCGCCGTGGATCGTCGTGCCCGCGGACAACAAGTGGTTCAGCCGGTTGCTGGTAGTGGCCACCGTCGTGGATGCGTTGCACAGCATGGACCTGAAATTTCCCAAGCTGGACGATGCTCAGTACGCAGCCCTGAAGGTGGCGCGCAAGCAACTGGAAAAGGAATAACGCCTCGCGCCGGTCGTGACCGGAACAGCGGCGGGCTACTGCGGATTCTTCATTTGCTCGGCGCTCGGCCCGGGCTGCGTGGGAGTGGGAATCACGCCCAGATGATTGAGTCCCATGTCGCGGAAAATCGTCGGCCAATAGTTCTTGAACATATTCGCCGCGAATTTCCACGCCAAGTCAATACCGTAACGCTCCCCGGTCTTCGCCCCGGTCTGCTCTGTTTTGGGCAGGTAAGTGTTGGCCAAAGTTTCACCGGCCAGCGGCCCGATTAAACCGGAAGCGTTGAACACATCGTTGCCGGAATCGCTGCGCGTAACGACCAGGCGGCGCGCGGAGTACCTGATGGAGCCCCAAAACGTCGGGTAACTTTGCGGGAAGAATCGCGGATCCTGACGAAGCACAGAGGCGCCCAGGAAAGTGCCAAAGAAACTACTCGATGCGCCAGTTGCCATGGACGCGCCGAATCGCTTGCCGTAACCCTCGGCCCCTTGGCCATAGCCGGGCGGCGTATCTCGCCACTGCTCGAAACCGGCACTGAAGGCAGAGACCAGGATAGTCTCTGGAGAAATGCTTTCGTTGACGAACAGCTCGAACTTGCCTCCCACCGAGAGCGGATGGGGTGACGCGGCGATATCAGGAAAGAACAGCGAGCGCTTGGTCATATAGCCGACGAACTTCTCAGCTCCCTGTTCGGGAGCACTAGCGGTGGACTCCTGTTTCGGCTGGGGCGAGTCCGGGAGGGATTGCGAGCCGGCACCCGCGCCAGCCGGTTGTTGCGCAGCCGCATTTCCGGCTATTGAGATCAATGCCGCCAACGTCAGCCATGCGCAGCCTGGAAAATGGGATGGAACTGCGCGTTGACGTTTCATCATGATGCGATCTCTCCGGATTGCGATTGCGAAACAGGCCCAGCCGCCGGTCCCCACTTTGGTGGAACACCTTTGATGCTGCACTCCCGGTCATGGAATGCCGGCAAACAATCCCGCCGGGGTGTCGCCTCTAGACTAACAGGATTCACCGGTCGCACGCAGGAGGCACAAAGCGTTCGGGGAACGTATCACGCCTGCTGGGGGCGTGCAACCTTTTATGCTGAAATGCTGGTGGAATCGCGGGCCGGGATTTTTCGGAACAAATTCGCAGGGGGATCCCTGTGTTGACGGACTGCGGAGTCCCGTTTTATTCTAGAAAGGTTGGACAGCAGTTGTGGAAGCCATTCTTGCCTCCTGGACTGTCTGCGTTCCTTCCTTCGGCTGGGAGGTCGTCCAATTGGTAGGACTCCAGACTCTGGATCTGGCTATCCTGGTTCGAGTCCAGGCCTCCCAGCCAAATCTTTCAACCACTTAGCTGTAGGCCTTCCCCGAACTTGGGAACATTTGGGAACATTATTTCTTCCAACTTGGAAATCGCACTCCTCTGAGATTCTTCTACCGATTGTGTATAGCACTCCAGAGTGGTATGCGGAGACGAATGCCCGAGAACATGCTGCGCTGTTCGCACGGGTTCCCCCATTTCGCTGAGGGCTGTTGCTACCGACCTGCGGAACACTCGCCAGCCTGTTTTTGGTAGTCCGCAGTTCTTAAGAGTGGGATGAAGGACCCTAGGGGCGAGCCAGTGGGCGGTGTTGCGCCACCGAGAAAAATGCAAGACCAAAAACCCGCCTCGCACTCCCAATATGTAGCTGAAGGTTGTCTGAAATCGTTTCCAGCGGGACCCGCAGCGTCCGTTAGCTCAGAAAACAGGGAAAAACAGTCCGCAGAGAAAACTTACCAGCACACAGTCCAAGACGCTCGCTCAGCCTGACCCTCGCGAAAAAAGGCGGTTAGGTCCGAGTTCGAAAAACGGGTCAACTCCGGAGAGTTCATCGGAATAGAAAGGAAGACGAACGCCGCAGACAGCGCATTCAGGACGCAAGAAGTGCTGGATCACGAGACAAGGAGGAATTGAGATGGTGCAGAGCTCGAGACGATGAGTGTATATTGTATCCGATGGCCGGAGGAAGTTTTATGAGAATGCGCTTTCTCGTCCCGTTGGGGATGGTCTTGTCCTTTGGGAGCCTTGCATTTGCTCAAGCGCCAAATGCCGCGCGAGTTTCCGAAGCGAAGATAATCAAGGTTAAGCCCCTGCCGTTGAGCAGCGTGCGATTGCTCGGCGGACCGCTGAAAACCGCGCAAGATCAGGACGCCAAGTATCTGCTGCAACTCGCACCGGACCGGATGCTGGCTTATTTGCGTCAACGGGCCGGGCTGGCGGCAAAGGCAAAGCCTTACGGGGGATGGGATGGTGGCGGGAGGCAACTCACCGGCCACATTGCTGGGCACTACCTTTCGGCCGTGAGTCTCATGTGGGCCGCCACGGGTGACGTGCGGTTCAAGCAGCGTGCAGATTACATCGTGAAGGAACTAAAAGAAGTCCAGGATGCACGCGGCGACGGCTACCTGGGCGCGCTCGTGGACGATAAAGGCGTGGATGGAGAGGTCCACTTTCAGGAACTCTGCAAAGGCGCCATCCGATCCGGGGGTTTCGATCTGAATGGGCTGTGGTCTCCGTGGTACGTCGAGCACAAGATCTTTGCCGGGTTGCGGGACGCGTATCGTTTCACTGGCAATCGCACCGCATTGGATGTGGAGATCAAATTCGCGGGCTGGGCAGACAGCATTGTTTCCAAGATGAACGATGAGCAGATTCAGCAAATGCTCGCCACGGAGTTTGGGGGAATGAACGAGGTGGCCGCGGACCTTTACGCCGACACCGGCGATGCACGATGGCTGGCGCTCTCCGACAAATTCGAACAGCGCGCAATCATCGACCCGCTTGCCGCCGAACAAGACATTCTGTCCGGCAAGCACGGGAATACGCAGGTGCCCAAGATGCTGGGCTCCCTGATGAGATATGTATATACGGGCAATGAGACCGACCGCAAGGCCGCGACGTTTTTCTTTGACGAAGTGGCGCTGCACCACAGCTTCGCCACCGGGGGGCACGGGAAGAACGAGTACTTTGGGCCGCCCGACAAGCTGAACAATATGGTGGATGGGCGCACGGCGGAGACCTGCAACGTCTACAATATGATCAAGATGGCGCGCGAGCTTTTTTCGATTGATCCGGACATACACTACGCCGATTTTCACGAGCGGGCGCTGTTCAACCACATTCTTGCTTCGCAGGATCCGGCGGACGGCCGCGTCTGCTACATGGTGCCGGTTGGGCGCGGCGTGCAGCACGAATACCAGGATAAGTTTGAGGATTTCACCTGCTGTGTTGGAACGGGGATGGAGAGCCATGCGCTGCATGGATACGGGATCTACTACGAATCCGGGGACAAACTTTGGGTGAACCTGTACGTTTCCACGAGCGCGAATTGGGAAGCGGCGGGCGTCAGGCTGGAGATGAACACCGATTTTCCGATGGGGCAATCCGCTTCACTGAAGCTTGCACTGAAATCACCCAGAAAATTCACGCTGGCGCTTCGCCGGCCCTACTGGGCGGGAACAGGTTTCAGCGTCAAGGTGAATTGCGAGGCGGTGAAAGACCTGCCCAAAGCCGGCTCGTACGTGGAGATTGCGCGGACCTGGAAAGCAGGAGACACGGTGGAGTTGGTTCTGCCGAAAACACTGCGTGCCGAACCGCTTCCTGACAACCCGAATCGTCTCGCTGTGCTCTGGGGACCGCTGGTGCTGGCCGGGGACTTGGGAGCCGAGCGGCAGGGAGAAGCAGGGGATATTCGGCCGGAGAATCTGGGGCCTTCCGCGCCGGTACTGGTGGCCACTGCAGCACAGCCAGCGGAGAACTGGCTGAAACCGGTAGCGGGCAAGCCGGGAACATTTCTGACTTCGAGTGTTGGCTTGAAGCAGGACATCACCTTCGTACCGTTTTACCAGTTGCCGCGGCGCGAATACGCGATTTATTGGGATATGTTCACTCCCCAGGAATGGCAAAAGAAGTCCGAGGCGTACGCGGCTGAACAGGAAAAGAGAACGAAGCTGGAAGCGGCGACGGTGGCGTTTGCGCAACCCGGCCAAATGCAAGCGGAACGCGATTTCAACCAGCAGGGTGAAGATAGTTCGCCGGTCCAATGGGAAGATCATTACGGGCGGCGGGGAACGAAGTGGTTTTCGTTTGACTTGCCCCTGGACAACACGCATCCCATGGTCTTGATTGCGACCTACAGCAACGGAGGGCGCCGGAAAGGCAGTTTCACGATTCTGGTGGACGGCATGAAGGTGGGAGAACAGACGGCTGAGAGACACAGCCCGGAAGAAGACCTGCGTTTCTTCGATGTCGAGTACGCCATCCCCGCGGAGTTGGTGCAGGGGAAGCAGAAAGTGACCATACGCTTCGAAGCTCCCAGCGGTGGCGAGATTCCGGGAGTGTTCGGCATTCGCATGGTTCGCGGCGACGCAGCACGCTAGAGAGATGAAACGCTGAGTATCCGCTTAGAGGGGAATTCTTGGATTGCTACCTCGGCGGCGGGGGGCAGGCTTTGCTGCGCGTATCAGCGCCTGGAAGAGAAGCAGAAATCTGTTCTTACGTCAGAACCGTAAAGGGGATTAGTCATGAAGCGCTCGTTGTCACGACGTGAGTTCGTTGCAACCGGGGCCGCAGCCTCTCTTGCCGCCCTGGTGCCACGACCGGTCTTTGCTGACTCCACAATCATGCAGCGGCTCGTTGTACACACGGATGCGGAAATCGGAAAGATCAGCCCGGAGCTGCACGGGCACTTTGCGGAGCATCTTGGCTCCTGCGTGTATGGGGGCTTGTGGGTTGGCAAGAATTCCAAAGTCCCAAACATCAATGGGCATCGGAAACTGGCGGTCGAATATCTTGGGGAACTCGGGGTACCGGTTCTGCGGTGGCCGGGAGGATGCTACGCGGATGATTATCACTGGCGCGATGGCATCGGGCCGGTGGAGAAACGCCCCAAGCGCGTGAACATTCATTGGGGCGGCACGGTGGAGACCAACAGTTTCGGGACGCACGAGTTCATCGAGCTTTGCCGTTTGATTAAGGCTGAACCCTATCTAGCCGGCAATGTGGGGAGCGGTTCTCCGCAGGAGATGAGGGACTGGGTCGAATACTGCAATTACCCCAGGGGAAGCGACCTGGCGGAAGAGCGTGCCGCGAACGGCGCTCGAGAACCATTCAAGGTGCGTTACTGGGGCGTCGGGAACGAGAGTTGGGGCTGCGGCGGAAACATGCGGCCGGAGGAATACGCGACGCTGTACCGGCGATTCGCGGTCTATCTCAAGGAGTTCGGCGGGACGACGCCGTACTTGATTGCGAGCGGCCCTTCGGGAGGCGACATTGGCTGGTCGCGAGGATTGCTGGACAAAGTGCGCGGGGATTTTCCCGACGGGCTCTCCATGCACTATTACGAGGGCGGCGAGGACGCTGCGACAAGCTTCACCGCGGCGCACATGAATCAGCAGTTGGCGATTTTCGAAAAAGTGGAAGAGTGCATTTTGCTGCAGCGGGCGGTGTTGGACGGGTACCCCGAGGGGCGGAAAATCGGGCTGATTCTGGACGAGTGGGGCGTGTGGGATCGCATAGCTCCGGAAGACGAAAAAAAATATGGCAGCCTGTGGCAGCAGAGCACGATGCGCAGCGCCCTGGCTGCGGGGCTGGGCCTGAATCTGTTCAATCGTCTGGCCGACAAGTTGTATATGTGCAACATCGCGCAAATTGTGAACGTGCTGCAATCGCTCCTGATCACGGAAGGAGCGGAAAGCGACAAGTGCGTGCGCACGACGACGTACCATGTGTTTTCGTTGTTCAAGGCGCACCGGTCAAAGATGGCGGTCCGTGTGCAAGGACAGGAGGCTTCGCCGCCCGGTCTTTCCGCTTCGGCATCGAAAAGCGGAAACGAACTGGTGCTCAGTTTCGTGAATCCCAGCGCGGACGAGGATTTTCGAGTCGTGTGCACACTGGTGGGAAGCAACGCCCAGGAAGGTACCGCGGAGATCCTGCACGATACGGATCTGAACGCATGCAACAGTTTCGAGAAGCCCAATGCGGTGGTTGTCCAGAAGCACAGCGTGAAGGTGGATGGTTCGAAAGTGCAACTGGACATGCCGCGCATGTCGGTAGCCACGGCGGTCGTTCGCTTAGGGTAATCGCGCGCCGTCAAAGGTCCGGCACGCCGTCCAAATCCGGGAGAGACTAACCGTGTTGTTCGCGGTGCCGCTTGATGAACTCCTTGAGGTAAACTCCAGCGTCGGTGATGTGCCGCCAGAGCGCGGCTGAGGCAACGTCTGGATTCCTGGTCCGGCAGGCATTGAGCAATTCGCGATGGGCTTCGCCGGCTTGACGCAACTTGCGGGTGACCACCAGGTGCAACCGCGTGTAGCGATCACAATTATTGTTGAGGGTCTTGATGAAGGCGAGCATCGCGGGGCGGTTCGCCGGCGCATACAGCGTAGAATGAAAACTCCAATTCCATTGGCCCCAATTTTTTACCTCGGAATCTTTTTCCAGGGACTGCTCGTACTGCCTGAGAATTTCCGCGGCTTTTTCAAAGTCAGACTCAGTGAAATTCGGAATTGCGCAGCGGAGCATGTAGCATTCCAGGACGGCCCGCGTCTCGAATAGCTGCTCAATCTCCTCCGGAGCCAGGGCGGACACAACCGCACCACGATTGGCCACAATGGTGATGAGACCTTCCGCGGCAAGATGACTCAGAGCTTCCCGGACGGGAATCCGGCTGATTTGGAATTCTGTCGCGATGGCGTCCTGGCGCAATTGTTGTCCCTCGCGCAATTCACCGTCCAAGATTTTGTCCCTGAGCCGCTCGACGACAGCCGCCGCCAGCGACTGCCTGGGAATAGGTGACGATCTTCTGGCGGGCACTGCGGCCTGGGAAGGTGCAAGATTTGTCCTGCGCTGACGTTTCCCCATATGAACTCAATTCTTTCCAATATAAACGGATCCCAAGCCGCGGAAAGGTTCGGGAAATGAGTCCCCGAGTATCCCTTTGCCGCACGGCTGTCATTTCAGCAATCCCGGTGACCAGAACTCACGCACCAGAAGTCTAGCACGCCGAAGCCCTGCCGTATTCTCCGTCAACTAGTCTCCAGATTCCAAGAGGGTTCTCGTTCTGCAGTTCGGGCGGCAGAGCTGCATTGGGGAAGTCCTGGTAGCAGAGCGGGCGCACAAAACGCAAAATCGCAAGGGTGCCCACAGAGGTAGTGCGAAGATCGGTGCTGGCCGGGTACGGTCCGCCATGAACCATCGCGTGGCACACCTCGACACCTGTTGGGTATCCATTGAAGACAATCCGTCCGACCTTGGTCTCCAGAATTCGAATCAGATCAACGTGCTCCTGGAGATCCGCGGGAGTGCCTTGAATGGTGGCCGTGAGGTGGCCAACGAGGCCCCGGGCGCATTCCAGGATTTGCTGCTTGTCCGAGTATCGGATCAAGAGAGTGGAAGGGCCGAAATGCTCGGAAGCAAGGCGGGGATTCGCGAGGAAGGCGGAAATATCCGTTTCGAAAAGAGCCACGGCGGCAGGCCCGTTCGATTCGGATGATTTTCCTCGTGTCAGCGAGTTCAGGTGCGCCTCCTGCTTGCGGTGGGCCGCCACTTGTTCGTAAGCGGAGGCAATCCCGCGGGTCAGGAGAGTGAATGAGGAAGAGCTGCTCACCTTTTCCCTAAGCACCGTGAGAAAGTTCTGCAGCTCCGGGCTTTCGCGCACGAATACTAAGCCCGGCTTGGTGCAGAATTGCCCGGCTCCAAGGGTGAAGGAGGCGTAAAGATCCAAGGCGAGCTTCTCTCCGCGCGTGGCCACCGCGCCCGGAAGAAGAAACAGGGGATTGGTGCTGGCCATCTCACCATAGAAAGGAATCGGGTCCGGACGGCTGACGGCCAGATCAAACAGGGCTCTGCCAGCAGCCAGCGAGCCGGTGAAGGCTGCGGCTTTCACCAAGGGATGCTGCACAAGGCGACCACCCAGGGAAGTTCCGGAATCGAAGAGCAGAGAAAACACGCCCTCCGGCAGACAACGTTTTTGGACGCTGATGCGAATCGCATGGCCGACAAGTTCGCTCGCGCCAGTCCCCCTTGTACACGTACGGCGGCAGAATCATCAAGCCGGCACAACCCGCACCTTCTGCGGTTTTGGCGAGGGCGACTGCTTCTTCGGTCCCGAGAACGGAAATCGCGGCTACGACCGGAGCGCGGCCACGCAGCGCCGCCGCCAAGTTTTTGAGGATGTCGATTTTCTCTGCGTAGGTCAGTGTTGCACCTTCTCCCAGCGAGCCGAGTGCGACGACGCCCGTGCAGCCGTTGGTAATCAGCCAGCGCGCATGTTCGGCCATAAAGGCGTGGTCCACCTGATACGCTTCGTTGAAACCCGTGGTAATGGCAGGAATGACGCCGGTCCACTTCATTTTGATCCTCCCTCGTGAATTTCCGGAATTGTTTCGACAGGCATTTCGGCCAGGCTGGAACACCGCACCGGGAACAACGGCGGGCGAACAGATGAGTTGCTCCAGCCGAAAAGGAATTCCGCGGCCGCACCACACACCCGGCCCTGACAGGGTCCCATGCCGCAGCGGGAATGCAGTTTTGCGCTTTGCCACGATTGATGAGCGCGCAGAAGACCGAACGGCACGTCTTCGCAACGGCAGACCAGGGTGTCTTCTTGCGGCATGTTCCTGAGTTCGTCGCGCAACTCGAAAGCTCTTCGCAGGGCGCGTACATGGCGCAGCCCGGCATCGCGGCGCCTCCAGAGTTTTCTAGCGAGATCCTTGCGATTAGCGGCGGCGAATCCCGCGATTTGCCCTTCGACCAGCGCCAGTTCGAATCCACCGATTCCTGTCGGCTCGCCGGCGCAATAGACGCCTGGGATGCAAGTTTGCTGGTTCTCATCCACTGCCACATATCCGTCCTGGATGGCGCATCCGATGAATTGTGCAAGTTCCAGGCTGGGCACGAGATGAAAGCCGCAAGCCAGGTAGTCACTCGCGATCTCTCTGATTCGGCCATGGTGCGAAAGGCGGACCGCTTCGAGACGCTCTTTGCCAAGTGCCGCAACAGGCCAGCAGTTCTTCCAGTGTGGGACGGCCTGGAGTTGCCAGGCAAGTTGCCACACCTCTTCTAATTCTTCCGGAACGAGGAGAACCGAGAGTCCGAAACACGCGAACTTGGCCCCGGTGGTTTGCTCCGCGATGCAAGCGACCTGGGCGCCCTTTTCCCGGGCATAGGCGGCGACAGCAAGCAATAGGGGGCCTGTTCCCGCAATCACGATGCGCTTGCCCTCCACCGGCAGGCCCGATTTGATGAGCGAGTGTAAAGCACCCGCGCCCAGGACATTCGGCAAGGTCCAGCCGGGGAAGGGAAGAAAGCGCTCGCGAGCCCCGGTGGCGAGGATCAGGTGGGAATAGGCGATCTGGTGAACAGTATCGGGAGATTCCGCGGAGAGGTGACCCTTACCGACTTGAAAAACGCGTGCCTCGAGAATCCACTCTACCGACGAGCGTCCCACACGATCGAACCAATGTGAAGCTTGAGTATGTTTCGAAGAGCCGCTCTCGCCGCGCCAGATTTGACCGCCGAGGCCCGGATTGTCGTCGAGCAACACAACCGACAGCCCGCACTCTGCAGCGACGGTTGCCGCGCCCATCCCAGCGGGGCCGCCGCCGATGACAGCGACATCGAAGCTTCGTTTGGATTCAGCATTCATCTGGAGTTATGACCATGCCGGGTTCGCACAGAACCTGGCAGCTTCGACGGTGGGGTTCGCCGTTAATGACCGTGCGGCATTCGAAACAAATACCCATGCCGCAGAATGGAGTTCGAGGCTGCCCCGAAGGGGAGGTCCGGCAGAACGCACCGGCGACGAACACGGCCGCGGCAACGGTCGCTCCTTTGGGCACCTCCACGTTTTTTCCAGCCACCCAAACGACAATGCTGTCAGGCATGCGTAACCCCCTCGATTTGGCGCGATGGCAGGTAAGGCTCCACGGGAATAGCGGAGGCACGCCGTAGCAGGAAGTCCACGGCGAGGCGCCCGGTAGCAAGCGATGTCGTGATTCCGAGCCCTTCGTGCCCTGCCGCCAGGAAAATGCTAGGGTCGTCTGGCCAAGGTCCGATGAAGGGAAGTTGGTCCGGTGTGGCGGGACGGAACCCGGTCCACACCCGAATCGCCGAGAGGGAGCCCAGGCTCGGAACATATTCCATTGCGCGCTTCAGCATGCGGGAGAGTATTGCGAAATCAACGTTGCCATCGGCAACTTCGTATTGCCGCGCAGAGCCAATCAGCAATTGACCGGTCTTGCGCGGCTGGAGGTTGAAGGCGACGGAATCCGCGCTGATCGAGTGAGCGCTTTTGAGATACCCAAGTTCCATGAGTTGGTGCGTGATGGTGCCGGGATAACGATCGGTAATGACAAGATGCCCCTTGCGGGGACGAATGTGAATGCCCGGGGTCAGCTTCGGAGCGAACTGCCCCGCCGCATTGATGATGAATTTTGAATGGAAGACCGTTCCGTCCGCCAATCGTGTGATGCCATTGCGAATGGAGTTCACTGCCTTGCCGAGAAAAATCTTCGCACCGAGTTCTGCGGCCCTTTGCAGGAGATACGCGGCCGCGCAGGGCGGGTACAGCACGGCGTCGCCAGGCACGCGCAGGCCGCCCGCCAGCGGCCTGCGGAGGGCAGGTTCCGCCTCCCGCAGGGCGTGTGCATCAAGAATTTCCGTCTGGATTCCGCGCTCGCCGTAATAGGTGTGCTTTCGAACAACTTCGGCCATCTCGTCTTCATCCCCCGCGACCCACAAGGTTCCGCAGCGTGAGTATTCGACTGCCGGAGGGAGATGTTTCGCTAGAGCGTTCCAGAGGGAGAGGGAATAACGGGTGAGTGCGAACTGCTCTTCGGAATCGTCCAAAACGAGGAGGTGCCCCATCCCGGCGGCTGTCGTTTGCATTCCGATGCCGGCGGCATCCACAACGGCGACGGAAAATTTCTCGCGAGCCAGTTCGAACCCGCAGGCTGCTCCGACGATGCCTGCGCCGACAATCACGATATCAGGCCGAAAACTCATGCGAACAATCCGTGGCAAAGGGGATCTTTGGGGTCAAGAATCAGATCTGCCTCGGATGTAATGAAGGCGGAACCCCGGATGCTTGGCAGGATCTGTCCGTCTTCGATGGGAACGCTTCCCTCGAAAACACTTCCTACAATGCTCTCTTGCCGCCAAATCTGACCAGGTCGCAACTTGCCGTCGGCGTAAAGGCAAGCCAACTTTGCGCTGGTGCCGGTGCCGCAGGGCGAACGATCGTAGGCCTTGCCGGGGCAGAGCACGAAATTCTTGCTGTCAACGCCGGGCAGTTTGGAATTGGCGAAGAGTTCCACGTGATCGATCTCTTGCCCATCCAGCCCCGTGATCCGGTCCCGCTTTAGTACCCGCCGGATAGCTCAGGCAAAGTCTTCCAATTCAGCTACCTTGGCAAAGGAAACCTCGATCGGAGAACTATCAACCAGGAAGAACCAGTTCCCGCCACAGGCGATGTCGCCCCGCCTGCCACAATTACGCGGGTGGGTTCCCCGCCGGTATGGGAATCCACGACATGAATGCGGTCGAGATTAGGGCACATAGAACTTGTGTAGTCATCTCCAGACTGAAACTGGCTGCATCGCGACGGTTCGTGTTTTGGCCGCACGGAACGCGGTGCGGACCATGGGGGCAATTCGGCGTTGGCTGGCGGAAGCCAAGCTGCCCTTCTGAAAGAAGGGCTACAGCGTCCAAACGGCTCCAAAAGAGCCATTCAAGGTGCTGTATACAACATCCTAAAACTTGCGGAAAATGTCAGCTTCCTCTGAGAAGCAAGATGGATGGCCGCGTTTCTAAAGTTTTTTGGGAAATTTGAGCGCCACAGTACTTTCGCGGCAATGGCTGCCGCAGCCCCACATTGCTTCGTTCGCTGATCCTTTATCCCCCATTTCAGTGTTCATCCGTGTCCGAGGCAGTTATCTCTGCAGTCTGCGCAACGGCTATCTTTCGCCGATAAACAGGGGCCGCATGCATTTCACGTAAGATTTGCTCCGCTCGAGGACGTTCGTTCAAATTGGAGGATTAGCAGCGGTCTCAAGCTGTGGGTGCGGGCGGTTGAGATCCTCGGTACGCTCCTAGTTAGCACAAGAGCTAGGCGTCGTTGCGCGCGATCATTTGCTTCCAGGTAGAAGGCCACGGACGGGGAGGGGAGGGGGAAAGAATCTGCTTGACAGGAAACTGAATATTGTATACAGAACATGGTTAATTTCACTTGCTCGTCATCAGGGGGTGCTGTTGGTCAGGCGAGCAAACGTTTGCTGCAGGGGTCCTCGATGTCGAAACGTCATGCCGCAAAGTCTGGGTACTTTTCCGACGCTGCTCATCGCCAGCGAAGAGTCTCCCATTTGAACCCCGGTGTGTTGTCTCGACGGTGGAAGTTAGGAACAGGAACCGTGCTTTCTGATATGGCAAGCGCGCCAGATGTTCTCGAAGGAAGGGAGATCGAAATGTTGCATTTATCGGGTCGTGATTTTCTGGGGGTGGTGGTGGTCTGCTGTTGTCTCTGCCTTCTGCTTGGGGTTGCACCCGCCTGGGGGCAGACGGGCTCGGAAGGAACGTTGAACGTTGTTGTAGTTGACCAGTCCGGCGGTGTGGTGCAAGGGGCGAGTGTGGAGTTGAAGGATCCCTCCACGAATAAGGTGTGGACCCTGGAGACGCTAGAACTGGGCAACGCCGTCTTTGCCAAGATCCCGCTCGGGAACTATCGGTTGACGGTGACGAAGACCAGCTTTAAGAGTGAAGTGCTTGACACGGTCGTAGTCCAAGCCGGCCGCGTGGCGGACCTTAAGGTCACTCTCACGGTCGGAGCAGCCAGCGAAACGATAGAAGTCACATCCACCGCAGTTCCCCTGATTGAGACGACATCGAATGCCATCAACGCCACGCTCAACCTCAAGCAGATCGAAGATCTTCCCCTGCAAGGCCGGGACATCAGTGCCCTGGCAGAGCTTACCCCCGGTTACAGCGGTACACCAGGATACGGCACATGGAACGGGCTTCCCCTTGCCGCGCAGGGAAATACGATCGATGGTGTGGCCTCTTCGACAAACCGCATGAAGTTTGGAGGCAACGTACAACCGGGACTCGAAGCGCGGCTCGAGGACATCCAGGAGATGACCGTTCAGAGTGGCCAGATGGACACAAGCCAGGGCATGGGCGGGCAGACCATGCAGGTGAATTTCATTACGCGCCAGGGCACGAACGACTTCCATGGCCGCGTCTTTGAAGATTTTCGAAACACGGTTCTGAATGCCAACAGTTGGACGAACAATGCCGAGGGGCTGGCCAGAAATACAGTGGATCTTAATAGTTTCGGGGGCAGCGTTGGCGGGCGCATCATTAGGGACAAACTTTTCTTCTTCGCCTCGTTCTCCATGTTCAAGGAGCCGGGTTCGTACACGGCCGGCGAAAGCCCCTACCCCGTAGAGACCGTTCTGACGCCGCTGGCGCAATCGGGGGTTTTCACTGATTCAAATGGGAAGCAGATTAATTTGATCTCGATTGCCTCGGCGGCTGGACTTCCCGTGTCGAATACGGCCATTGCGGCGCAGCAGACGCTGATCAACACAGCCATTAAGACCGCAGGCACAGCGGTTACGCAGGCGGGCGACCCGAACCTGGACAACGTCAACTGGGCCGTCCCGTCCCCCATTACCCGGTACTATCCGGCGTTTCGTGTGGACTACAACGCCACGCAGAAAATCCACGTAGATTTTTCCTTTGAGGAGACCAAGTATAAACAGCCAAACGCAGCCCCTCCGCTCCTTCCAGGTCCCGATTTTGCAGATCAGGCGGCGGCAAACACGTCCAACAACTATATCGGCTCGTTCGGTGTGAGCTGGGCAATCACTCCGAGACTGATCAATCAGTTCCGGGGCGGCTATTACTACAATGCGGTCTTCTACTCGCAAGGATCGAAACCGACTTGGGATAATCTGGATCAGGTGGTCTGGGCTTACTATGACAGCGCAGCCTATGCAAACGTCGCGTCCGGCCAAGGCTTCAATCTGCCGATCACTACGTTTTATCCGGTGATCAATTTCTCCGACAGCGTGTCGTGGACGCACGGAAAACACGCCACGACGTTTGGCATGGATTTTCACCGCGAACAGGACCATTACTGGAATGCACCGGACGGGATTCCAAACATCAGTCTTGGTCTTGCGTCCGGCGACCCGGCTACCAATGCGTTCAACGCAGCACTTGGTCCCAGTGGACTTGAAGAGTCCTCGAAAGACATAGGCAATGCCGAGGCCCTTTATGCCACTCTGATTGGCAGAATTTCCGGCGTCGGACCGGTTGGCAGCGGATTTCCGATCAATCAGAAGACGGGCCAGTACGCGACCACGGCGGGTTCCTCTTTCAATCTCGACGAACTGCAAAAGAATTGGGGACTCTATGCGCAGGATGCTTTCCGCCTCAATCCGCATCTCACGGTCAATTATGGGCTGCGCTGGGATTTCATGGGTGACAATCACGACTTGACCGGGAGATATCATGGTGCGGACGCGTCACAAATCTACGGGCCGTCGCTGCCCGGTCAATCCTTCAGTCCAGGCACCCTATCGAGCAACCTGGATCCCGCCTATGTGGCGAGCAGCCACCAATACCCTGCGTACAATGTGACGCCCCAGCCGACCATCGGATTGGCATGGAATCCGTCTGCCGACCAAGGGCTTTTAAATAAACTGCTAGGCGGAGGCAGTACGGTGATTCGCGCCGGTTTCGACATCAAGCGCTTCACCGAGCCCTATCAATATTTCTGGAACAACGCCTCGAATTACGGGAAGGCTTTCTTCCAAGCGTTTAGCTTGCAACCGTATAGCGGGGGTGGTGTTGGCACCTTCACGCCGGGTAGCCTGACATACACAGAGAATCCGGCGACTAACTTGCCCGCGTATTCGGTGTTCCCGTCCCAATACTCGGACACGCTGCCGCAGTCCTTGTACTCGTATCAAGTGTATTACGGTGGCGCCGGGATGGATCCCCACATCAAACAGCCCTATCTGCAAGAGTGGAACCTGGGCATCCAGAGGCAAATCGGGGCGAGCAACGTCCTGGAAGTCCGCTACTTGGGGCATAGAGCACTCCATCAATGGATCTCCGTAGACCCCAACGAAGTGAATATTTTCGAGAATGGATTCCTGAGCGAATTCAAGAATGCCCAATCGAACCTGAAAATCTGCATGGCCAACCCCGCTTGTGCCGCAAATCCCAATTTTGGGAATAGCGGTCTGGCAGGCCAGGTCAATTTGCCCATCATGACGGCGGCATTCGGTGGAACATCATCCGCGGACTTCTCCTATAGCACATTCATTACCGACCTGAACCAGGGCGCCGCCGGTGCGCTTGCGGGTGTCCTGGCATCTCCCTGGGCAAACAATGGAAACAACTACATCTGCAATCTGGTTGGTTCCTCGCTGTCGCCGTGCGCGTCATACTTTGGCGGCTACACATCGGCTGGAGCTTACCCGGTTAACTTCTTCCAGGCCAATCCGTACCTTGACCCGTACGAGGGTGGCGCAACGGCAAGCTATCTGACTGACCAGGGATATGGCACCTATCACGCCCTGCAGGTGGACTTCCGCCAGAAACAATGGCACGGCATGAATTTCGACGTGAATTACACCTGGAGCCACACACTTGGCCTTCAGCCGGACAATTCCTGGACGGGGAACACTGGTGTGTTCACGATCCGTAACCTGCGATTGGACTATGGGCCCACGCTATTCGATCTGCGGCACGTGGTGCATGCCAGCGGGACCTACGACCTGCCCATCGGAAAAGGGAAAACATTCCTAAACCGCGGTGGAATCGTCGATAAGTTCGCCGGCGGTTGGACTCTCGGCACGATTCTGACCATCGATTCCGGTTTCCCATTCCAGTTGTATGGTGGCTTTGACACGTACAACGATTATGGAGATGGCGGCCTGGTTCTGAACGGCGTCACCACCTCTCAGTTGCAAAAGGCCGTCGGCGTCTTCACTGCCCCCGGCGGAGGGACGTACAAATACACGATCAACCCAACTCTCACAAACCAGTCGACTACGAGCACATGCAGCAGCGTCTTGCAGGGCGTCTGCCAGAACATTACCGCAGGAACCTTCGGCGCCCACCCCTGGCTGAGCGGACCGCGGATCTGGAATGACGACCTGTCGCTCGCGAAGGCCATTCCCATCACGGAGCGCATTCAGTTCAGACTGCAAGCGGAGTTCCTCAACGTGTTCAACCATCCCAATTGGGCGAATCCGGACTCCAACGTTCAAGATAGTACGTTCGGACAATCCGGCCTCAGCAACATAAACGGCCCAAGAGTGATCGAATTGCGCGCCAACATTTCGTTCTAACCTTAAAGCTGGGCCGTTCTTAACGGCTCGACAGGGAGGCATTCACTTGTGGGAATCCCGGAGTATTGCGGGAAGCCCCGTGGATGCCTCCTTTTGTTCTTGTTCGCGTGTTATGTCGGGCTGCGGGGATGTAATGCGAACGATTTCGGGTCGTCGCCGAAAGCCAGGCGCCCTCACTAGAGCGGAGTGGAATGGCGGGGCATCCTGCGCCCAATCGCGTTATACTGCGGTTTGCTGCAAAGTTACTTCTTGCGCTCTTATGAACAGGTTTCTTCGCATAACATTTCACGTTTCGCTGGCCATTCTGTGCCCAACGGTTCTCCTTTTCGGGCAACATACCGGGCAGGCCCCGCCCGCCGTTTCTACCGCTGCGGTCGAACATGCTATTGATATGGCAGCCAAAGGCCACTGCCAGGAAGCCTTAAAGATACTGAGAAAATCGGCCTCTCGAGTCTCCGACAAACAATTGAAGTACCCTGCCGAAATGGCGACAGTTCGCTGCGCCATGAGCCTGAACGAGCAGGAGACCTCCGTACAGGGGCTTGTGGCCCTGAATCGCGATTTCCCCGATGATCCGGAAGTCTTATACATCACCACTCATTACTATTCGGAGCTTGCCAATAAGGCAGCGCAGCGGATCGCTTCCGTTGCGCCAACATCCTATCAGGCCCACCAACTCGAAGCGGAAGCCTTGGAGTCGCACGAGAAATGGGACGCAGCAGCCAGCGAGTACCGGGGGATTCTCGAGCAGAACCCGAAGCTCCCCGGGATCCACTACCGTCTGGCGCGGATAGCGCTGTCGAGGCCGCAAACGCCGGAAACGGCCCAAGAAGGGAAAAGGGAGCTCGAGGAAGAGCTGCAGATTGACCCGACGAACGCCTCCGCCGTATTTTTTCTCGGTGAACTTACGCGCCAAGCCGGCCAGTGGGACGAGGCCATCGCGCGCTTTACGAAGGCAGCCGAGCTCGATCCGGGTTTCGCGGAGGCGTTTCTCGCGCTGGGCATGTCATTGAACTCCGCACAACGTTTCCAGGAAGGAGTCGCCCCGCTGGAAACGTATGTGAAGATGCTCCCAGAGGACCCGGCCGGGCATTACCAACTTTCCATTGCCTATGCGCGGACCGGCCGGAAGACAGACGCAGTGCGCGAGATGACCATTCAGCACGAACTCTCCCAAAAGAATCCGGGAGGCGCTCCGAAACAGTAGGAGCACAAGCCGGGAAGGGCCAACGCGAGGGGAGAATCATGTTTTCGCGGCGATACATTCTGCAGATGCTCGGTTGGTCCGCAGCGGGAAGCGTGCTGGGCCGCCCACATCTGCGGGCCGCAGCCACGATGGGCCTCGGTGCTGACTCTGTTCCCGCGTTTGAAGAAGTCCCCGCGAAGACTTGTGGCATTTCCTGGATTCACGATAGCGGCCCCTCCCCCGATATGTATTTGCCGGAAACGACCGGTCCGGGTTGCGCCTTTCTGGACTACGACAATGACGGCTGGATGGACATATACCTTGTTAACAGCGGGCCGTGCGATTTTTACAAGCCGCGGGTGCCGATCCGCAATGCGCTGTACCGCAACAACCGCGATGGAACATTCACGGACGTAACCGAGAAAGCCGGAGTACCGGGAAATGCCTATGGGATGGGCATTGCGGTGGGTGACTACGATGGCGACGGCTGGCCCGACCTGTACGTCTCCCAATATTCACGAAGCATCCTTTATCACAACAATGGCGACGGTACCTTTGCCGATGTGACGGAGAAGGCCGGGGTGGCTGCCCCGGGGATGGCCACGAGCGCCGTGTGGTTCGACTATGACAACGACGGACGCCTGGATCTATTCGTCGGGCGCTTCGGAAACTTCGAGAAGGCCACGAACATCGTGTGCATGTCCGGGATGCATAGCCGCGTGTACTGCAAGCCGACTCCCTACCTTGCAAGGCCCTGCTACCTGTTTCACAACAATGGCGACGGCACGTTCACGGACGTCAGCAAGGAATCCGGCATCGCTGCATCGCCAGCCAAAGCATGGGGAGTGGTGGCCGCGGACATCAATAACGATGGATGGATGGATCTCTTCGTCAGCAATGACACGGTGCCGAATTTTCTCTTCGCCAACCGCGGGAAAGGGCGTTTCGAGGAGATCGGCTTGCTCGGGGGCGTGGGATACAACTCCTTCGGCCTTTCCCGCTCGAGCATGGGGGTGGATGCGGCGGATTACGATCAGGACGGCTGGATTGATCTGTTCG
Source organism: Candidatus Acidiferrum typicum (assembly GCA_002478115.1). Taxonomy (GTDB): domain Bacteria; phylum Acidobacteriota; class Terriglobia; order Acidiferrales; family UBA7541; genus Acidiferrum; species Acidiferrum typicum. Next base: position 145,833 of record DLMH01000075.1, read on the forward strand.
TGGCCAATGTGGATCACGAGTCGTATTCGCTCTATCACAATCTCAAGGATGAAAGTTTTACCGATGTGGCAAACGAATTCGGCATCGCTGCGTCAACGAGCCTGATGAGCGGATGGGGTCTGAAGTTCCTCGATTACGACAACGACGGCAATATTGACCTTATTCTCTGCAATGGTCACCCCGACCCTTCGGTGGAAGAGAGGTTCCAGGAGGTGAAGTATGAGGAGCCGATGCTTCTGTTCCGCAATGACGGGAAGGTTTTCAAGAACGTGAGCGCGCCGAGCGGCGCGATTTTTACGAAAAATATGGCATCGCGGGGGCTAGCTCTCGGCGACTTTGATAATGACGGTTCCGTGGACCTGCTGATCACCACCAACAACGGCGCTCCCGTGCTGGTTCGCAATAACGCGGGAAGATCGAATCATTGGCTGGGCGTGCGCTTGATCGGCCGCGCGGCGAATATTGACGCGATCGGAGCAAAGTTGACCTACCAAGCCGGCGATTTGCAACGCCACTGTTTCAAGGTTGGCGGAGGCAGCTATCTTTCTTCGCACGATCCGCGCGTGGTGCTGGGTCTTGGCCAGCATACGAAGATCGATTGGCTTGAAATAAAGTGGCCTAATCCCAGCGGCCGAACCGAGCGATTCACCGACCTCCCCATCGATCGCTATATTACGATTGTGGAAGGCACGGGCAAGTGGAAGTAGGAAGCGGTCATGAAGCGGCACTCTCTTCCATCACGTTGCTTCTTTCCAGTGGTTCTGGCGCTCATCGGATTTGCGGTATGCCCTTTGCTGCAAGCGCAAATCAAGGCGGGCGCCGCCGCTGCCCAAGCGGAAAACAGCGTCGGCGCGCCGGACGCGCAAGCGGAAGCCGAGCTTCGCACAGGGGTGGACTTGACCCGCCGGGGGCTCTTTGCAGAAGCGATACCCCATTTCCTGACGGCCAAAGGCCGCGTCAGCGACGAATTCGTTGCCGAGTTTAATCTCGCACTTTGTTACATCGGTACAGCGGAGTTTTCTCGGGCCATTCAAGTGCTCAATGCGTTGCGCCGCAATGGCAAAGCGACGGCAATCGTGGAAAACCTGCTAGCCCAGGCCTACATTGGGAGCGGCCAGTCCGAAGAGGCCTTCGCCGCGTTGCAGCGGGCGGCCAAACTGACCCCCAAGGACGAAAAGCTATATGTGTTCGTGAGTGATGCCTGCGGAGACCGCCAGGATTACGTTTTGGGCCTCCGCATTGTTGATCTCGGATTGCAGCACCTTCCCAAGTCGGCGCGATTGCACTATCAACGCGCAAATTATCTCGCCAACCTCGATCATTTGGACGCCGCGCAAGAAGACTTCGATCTGGCAAGCTCCCTTGAGCCGCATACGGAGGTTGCCTTCGATGCGGCGGCGCAAAAGAATTTTTTGGAGGGGAATTTGCCGGGTGCGATTCAAGCTGCGCGCGCGGCCGTTCGGGAGCACCACGCAAACTATCTGACGCTGGCAATCCTCGGCGACGCACTCCTGCGCGCAGGCGCGAGCCCGGGACAGGCGGAATTCGCGGAGGCGGAATCCGCTCTGAGAGAGTCCGTTGCGGCGCGGCCCAACTACGCTAGAGCGCAAATTGCCATGGGCTACCTGTTTCTACTCGATGACAAGCCGGCCGAGGCGGTCCAGTATCTTGAAAGAGGCCGGCAGCTCGATCCGCGCAATCCGTCTGTTTACAGGCATCTCGCACGCGCCTACCGAAAGCTGGGCAAGCCGGAGCAGGCCCAGGAGATGCTCGCCACGCTCGCCGACTTGAATGCGCAGGAAGCGCAAAAGATCAACTCGGCGCCAGGTGAACGCAAAGCGATTCCCGGCCGCGATCACACCTATCCGTAGGCCGTCCCGGGTGAACGCTTTATATTCAGCGTTTACTGGCCGGTTATTTCCAAACGACCCGGGGGAACGGGCGCTCGACCAGGCCTTCACCTTCCTTGACGGCGATGATCTGGTCGCTATTCAGATTCGTCAGCTTCGTCACGGAGCCGCTGGGCCACGTAATCTCGATTGAATTCACGTTTGCACGCTGTCCCAGGCCAAAATGGAGCCTCGGATCCTGCGCCGATTGGTAGCTCATGCCCCCTTTGCGCTGGTCGTACAGCGTGAGATCGCCCGCGACGAGCTTCACGCGTGCTCCCACGCCATCACGATTGGAATGTGTGCCAATCAGGAAAATCTCCAGCCAGTGATTCGCATTACCACCGTCGTTGCGCAACAATTGAGCCGGTTGCCCATTGTTATTGACCAGGATGTCGAGGTCGCCGTCATTATCGAAATCACTGACAGCGGCACCGCGGCTCACGCAGGGCGTTAGAAAATCCTTGCCCAGTTGAGCACTAACGTCTTCGAACAATCCGCGTCCCGTATTGCGAAACATTAACTTGGGCTCGGCGTAGTGGACGCTGGCCTGGTAACGCTCGATATTATCCAGGACGTGTCCGTTGGCCATGAACAGATCGCGCGCGCCGTCGTTGTCATAATCCATGAAGCGCGTGCCGAAACCGCTCATGTGAAACGTGGCGTAGGAAAGCTTCGAGCGGAAAGTGGCGTCGTCAAACGATGCGTCACCTGCGTTCTGGTACACCCGGGCGAGTTGCTGGTCCAGATGCGTGACGATTAAATCCATATGGCCGTTCCCCGTGAGGTCCGCGGCGTCTGTACCCATGCCGGCTTCGAACTGGCCGTCCATTCCAACGGCCACGCCCGCCGCATATCCGACTTCCTCAAAGGTTCCGTTTCGGTTGTTGTGAAACAGGAAATTCGGCATGTGATCGTTGGTGATGAAGACGTCCTGCCAGCCGTCATTGTCATAGTCGAAGGTGACCACTCCCAGCCCGTTGCCTTGTTTGAGGGCGATGCCAGACCGAAGGCTTACATCGGTGAAAGTACCGTCCCTATTGTTGTGATAGAGCGTCGCGGGTTGGGGGTGATAGACGTCCGGGTGGCAGTAGCTGCGCATCTCGGGCCCTTTGTCTCCGCACCAATAATTGTTTTCCGGCGTCCAATCCACGTAGTTGGCGATGATCAAATCCAGTTTCCCGTCATTATCGTAATCAAACCAAGCCGCGCTGGAGGCCCACTTCCCTTTGTTTCCCACGCCCGCATGCGCGGTGACATCCGTGAACGTCCCGTCTGCGTTATTGTGGTATAGGATGCACCGCCCGTAGCCGAGCACGAAGAGGTCGGGATAACCGTCGTTGTCGAAATCCCCGACCGCGACCCCCATCCCAAAAAGCCCTTCCGCTCCGACGCCGGTTTTCGTCGTGACGTCGGTGAAAGTTCCGTCTCCGTTATTACGATAGAGTGCGCTTCGCAGTGGATTTTTAGGGGTGTAGAGCCGCGTAGCGGCGCCGTTGACAAGGTACAAATCCTGCAAACCGTTCTGGTCGTAGTCTATCCATCCACAGCCGGAGCCCATGGTCTCAATCAGGTATTTTTCGGGGGACCAGGCATTGTCGTGTCGAAAAAGAATCCCTGAAGCGCGGGCAACATCGACAAAGGTAACCGGATTGATGGCAGTGGAACGCAGCGGCAACGGGCTGCCAGCGGCTACCACGGCTCCTCCCATAAACTTCAGCATTTGCCGTCTGGTGAAAACCGAGAAGGTGGTCATGGGATGCAGTCACTCAAATGGAGAGGATAGCGCTCGCGAACAACTGGAAATAGCTGTAAGTAGAATGGGCGCCGGCCACAGGCGCAGCCTTCCTCTCTCTGGGCCGTACCGTAGGAAACGAAGAGCGATGAGGCGGAGCGACATATTTAATTCAGGAAAGATAGATTTTCAGACCCTGCCATATTGTATACAATATGCAGCGATGACCGCTGCCCTTTCTTCTACGTCTCGCCCCTCGTTGCCCCAGACCATTTGGGCCGCGGCAAATGAACCGCATCCACCTGAGAGCCCCATGAATGCAAGGGTCCAGACACCAGTTGTCATCCTCGTACTGCTCTGTTGTTCGGCAATCGCATCGTGGGCCATGGCTCAGGATAACGGTCTTGCCCTGATGCCTTCGATGGGCTGGAACAGTTGGAACCATTTCGCGGAAAGGAATGATTCGCGGACCGTGTGTGCTCAGGCCGATGGCATGGTGGCCAGCGGGATGAAGGACGCGGGATACGTTTACATCATCACCAGGAAATGAGCCGTTTGCGGTTGTCTTAGAAAAGCGCCGGCTTTGCCTGCTTTTGCTGGAGCCGGCTTCGATTGCGCGTAAGTTTGGCAAGATCTTTTCAGCAGAGGAGAAGACAAATGAGGATTCATTCCCGGTGCGCCATTCTGGCCGCGGCATTCCTGTTGTCCGCGCGATATCCAGCCAACGCGCAAGGCACGCTCGAGGACTACGCGCGGGCTGCAAAATTCCAGACGGGCTGGCAGCGCGACATGGTGACGGTGGCGCGCGTGGAACCCCACTGGATCGAGAAGACCAGCCGTTTCTGGTATCGCGATGCAAAGCCCAAGGGAACCGAATTCGTCCTCGTGGATCCAGCTCAAAACACTTTCGCGCCCGCTTTCGATCACGCTCGATTGGCGGCGGCGCTCTCCAAGGCCGCCAAACAGGAGTACACCCCGACGAAACTTCCCTTCGATACTTTCGAATTCAAGGAGGGCGGGAGTGTCATCGTTTTCCGGGTGATGGAGGCTCAATGGTCCTGCAAGTTGGCCACTTACGAATGTGTGAAGGGACCCACGGCCAACAAGGAAGAGGGTTCCTACGATGTCCTTTCCCCTGACGGCAAGTGGGCCGCGTTCTTCAAAGACCACAACTTGTACGTGCGGTACGTACCGACAGGCGCGGTTTCGCAGATGACTTGGGACGGCGTGCAGGATTGGGACTATGCCGCGGAGGTTCCCTTCCTGACAGCCATGGTGGAGCAAGGGACGGAAAAGGTGCGGCAGCGCCCTGCCGCGTTCTGGTCGCCCGACTCTTCGAAGCTCGTCACCTATAAAATCGATTCCAGGAGGGCTGGGCGGTTCACTAGCCTGCAATATGTTCCGCCCGATCAGTTGCGACCGAAAGCGTACACGTTTGCTTATCCCTTGCCGGGAGAGGTGCTCTCCACGGTAGAAGCTTTCATACTCGACATCAAGTCGGGCAAGCTGACTCCCGTGAAGACTCCCCCCGTGGAAGTCTCGTTTGACGAGGGGCCGGGCTTTGAGTGGTTCGAGGATAGCAAGGGCTTTTCTTATGACTATTCCGAGCGCGGATTCAAGTCTTTCGAACTGCGTGCTGTGGATGCGGAAACCGGAGAGCAGAAAATCTTGATTCGCGAGCAATCCGACAAGTACGTGGACCCGGGGCTGACTTTTTACCGCTTCCTTCACAGCAGCGGAGAGATTCTCTTGAGCTCCGAGCGCGACGGCTGGAACCACCTTTACCTCTACAACGAAAAGACCGGAAAACTGGTCAGCCAACTGACACAAGGGCCGTGGGTGGTGCATCGGATCGAAGCCATCGATGAGAAGAGCCGCAAGGTGTATTTCCTGGCCGGCGGACGCGAGAAGGACGAAGACCCCTACCAGACGCACCTCTACAGCATCGGACTGGACGGCAAAGGACTCACGCTGCTCTCGTCGGAAAACGCGACGCATTCCGCGAGCGTCTCCCCGGATTTTGTGTATTACGTGGACAGCTACTCCCGGCCTGATTTGCCCGGGGCGTCCGTGCTTCGCCGAACGAAGGACGGCTCGGATGTACGCGTTCTTGTGAAGGGCGACGCCACGGATTTGCTTGCAACCGGGTGGAAGTATGCCGAGCCGTTTCACGGGAAGGCGGCGGACGGCCAGACTGATCTCTATGGGCTCATCTGGCGGCCATCGAATTTCAATCCCGCCAAAAAGTATCCCATCATAGAACACGTCTACACCGGACCGCAGGCATTCTTCGCCCCCAAATCGTTTGGAGAATCAATTTTTCGGGGTGGTCTGCAAGCCGTGGCGGAACTCGGCGCGATTGTAATCATGGTGGACGGGCGGGGCACGACCGGGCGTTCCAGGGCGTTTCACGAATATTCCTACAGAAATCTGGGCGGGGTGTTCGAAGACCATGTGGCCATGATCAAGCAGATGGCGGAGAAGTATCCGTATATGGACGTGAGCCGCGTCGGGATCTTCGGCACTTCCGCTGGTGCCTATGGCGCGGCACATGCCATGCTAGTCTTCCCCGAATTCTACAAAGTGGGCGTTTCCATTTCCGGGGATCACGACGCGCGGCTGGACAAAACCTGGTGGAATGAACTCTACCAGGGTTATCCAGTTCAGGACGATTATGTCGCGCAGTCCAACGTGACCATGGCTGGCCGCCTGGAAGGCCACCTGCTCATCGAGCATGGCGACCTGGACGACAACGTCCATCCCGCGGAAACCATGCGATTCGCGGATGCCCTGATGAAGGCCAACAAGAGTTTCGACATGCTGTTTGTGCCCAACATGTCTCACGGCGAAAGGAATAGTTATCTGGCCCGGCGGCGGTGGGACTATTTTGTTCAGTACCTGCTCGGCGTGACCCCACCGCACAATTTTGAAATCAAGCCGGCGGAATAGCGTCGAACCGCTTCACTGGCACTTCGTCTGAAGTCTGGCGCGGGAAGGACGAATTTTCCGGCGCGAACGGACTTGCCGGACGGTGCGGCAGAGTGTTCGGCTAACTGATTTCACCGCTCACCTCGAACTCCCGCTCTCCTCGGGTCGCGATAATCACCATGTCCTTGTGCGGGCCGCCCAGGACGCCGGCCTTTCCGTTTACAGTCACTTTCGCCAACCGGTTCTTTTCCGGAAGGCGCAACTTCAGGTGGATTTCCTTTGGAGCGCCCGCAGAAACCAGCTTCACGATTGCGCGCACTTTGTCCTTTGCGTCATCCATGCGCATTCGAAAACTGATCTTTCCCCAGCTTGTGGGTGCTTCTTCCATCTTGATCTCTTTTCCCGAAGCCAGCCACGCGCGGGGAATGCCTTTCGCCAGATACAGCCGGTCCTCGTCCGAATCCTCGAGGAGCAACATCCAGCGAACCAGCAACGGGATGGTCTGCTGCGCCGGTATGCAGAAAAGGGCGGTGCTCCCGTCAATTCCGGCCACCTCGCCCGCCGTCCAACTGCCGCGAGTGTGATCGTGATAGCGATGAGCATAGAGAAATAACAGAAACTCTTCGACGCGGTCCAGCCGCAGGAGCATCTGCGCATACCCGTACGAAATGAAGCCAAGGATGGCGCGTTCGCCCTTGCGGGCGGGTCCCACGTTGGCGACCACGCCAAGCGTCGTTGCCCCGTAGCTGCGCATGCAGTCGATTACCAAATTGGCCAGCCCGGCCGGCAGAACATCCGCCTCCAGCAATTCCGAATAGGGCCGGTGCGGCCAACCTTGGGGACTCGGATGCTCCCTTTCCATGGACTCCCGAAATGTGAGTTTTGTTCCGGGGAAGGTGCCGATATAGGGCGGCTTCATGTCCCGCCGTACGTTTTTCTCGATCGCGTGCACGACGGTTTCCTGAAGGTCCTTGGAACGCGCAAGCCAGTCCTCCACGGCTGCTTGTGCCTCGACCGCGGAATAAGCCTGCTGAATCCGCGGCCAGACCAGCGCCATGTCCCGCAGCCCTCGTGCGGCAAATCCGCTGTTCGCATAGTAAGGCAGCCACCACGTCTTGGGGTCGGGAAGGAGACACGAGTCTGATTCACTCCACCCATGGATTAGCCCGTAACCTGGATCGTCCGCGGGCAATTTCTTCGATTCTTCGTGCAGCTCCGCCAGGAGTTCGGTGGTGGCCACAATCTTCTTGCCATGTTTCCTTAGCAGCGCAGCGTCCTTTGTATATCGAAAATATCGCGCCAGGAGTGATAGCGTCAGCCCAAATTGCGCCGTTTCCGGGCCGCGCATATTGATCATGCCCCGTTCATCAACAAAATCGGTGAAGTAGTTATCTATGATCAGCCGCGCCGTTTCGAAGCGTCCCCACTCGAGATTGGTATAGACGGCGCTTGTAAAAATGTCCTGGAACCCGTCATATTCCGGGCCGTAATAATCGCGGTCAACCGCGCCATACTTTGGATAAACCCCGCCGGGCCGCACCATGAGTTCTTTCGCGAACGCATGCTTTGAAAAATCCTCCCACTCCTCCTCCGGAAGAGAAGCTGTGGCCATATCGGCAAGCTGCTTGTCCCAGTAGTCGGCAAAGACGAGCAGGGCGCGATAGAAGTCCGCTGCCTTCGGATCCCGGCGGCGAGGAGGAAAGGCCGGATAGCTGTGGCCAAAGACCACCTTCGTTATTTTTCCATTTTCGATCCGCGACGTGCGGTGCCATGTCTGCACGATGAACTTGTCCCGCGCTTCCACGTCTCCAAAGACCACTACCTCAACGTGGATGCCATCGGAAATCGGCATGACCTTTCGAACGGCAGGCATCCATCTGCCCACGAGTCCCTCAAGTCGCTTCTCGGCTGCGTTTCCTCTGAGTTCCGGAAAATACTGCGAGGGGTGGTACGTGCGTGTGCTCCCACCCGGGAAGACCGGCATGGTGTCGAAACATTCCTTCGTGCCTAGGAAGGTGTTCCACGGCAGCCGCCACCGTTCGGAGTCCTCCTGCGCGGAACCTAGCGGCGGAGCGGCGCTCTTGACCCGCAGTGGGTCCGGGTCCCCACCGCCCTCGAGTAGGCGATTTGCCAGCAGGTCTTCCCCCGCCAAACCAATGTCGTCCAGGCTTAGCCCCAGGTAGGGAGGATTGGCCTCGGCAAATGTCGCCTCCGCGCTCTTCGACAAGACTCGCGCCCCACCCTGCGAGGAGAGGAAGGTGATCACCCCATCTCTTGTTCGCAAGTCCTCATACACTTTCCATGTGGCTGGACCGAACTTGAATTCAGAAAGATAAGTATGACCCTCGACGCCGGGAACGCTTGTAAGACCCGCGGCCGGGCCGATACCCTGAGCAGATACTTCCGCGACTCCTTCGGTGTCTGTGACCCCGGCTTTTTGCGCGAGATATTGTATGCTCGCCGTCGTTACCGCCAGGTTCTGGAGAAACTTGCGTCGATCCATATTTGCCCCCTTGGGAAAATCTCCGGCCATAGGCCTGCAGGAATGCGGCAACTCGCCGCGTGAACGCCGCTGGCTAAGGAGTGGCTGGAATGGGTCCATAGAACTTCCAGCTTGATTGGAAATCCCTGGTGAGTTTTTGATTGGTCATGCGCGCGCGGAGCAGCTCCACCGGAATGCTGTTTTCCTGCAAAATCGCGTCGTGGAACGCGCGATTCGTCATCTTACCGGATTCCACCAGTTCCTTGTGCATGGCCCGGAATTGCAACGCACCCAGCATGTACGCGCACTGATACAGCGGGCCGACGGAGCCATCAAAGGACCTGCGCACTTCGGCCGTGGCATTATCCGGCTCGTGTCCCACGTCTTTCACCAGAAACTCGACACACTGCTGGGGCGTCATCAGGCCAAGGTGGAAGCTCAGGGAGAAAATGATCCGGGCACAGCGGTGCATGCGCCAAAAAAGCATTCCGACGCGCTCCGCGGGTGTCCGTGGGAATCCCAGGTCCCACAGCAGCATCTCCCAGTAAAACGCGTTGCCTTCAATCCAAAATGGCGTGTCGAAGATTCGCCGGTAGCTCCGGTAACGCTGCATCATGAATCCCTGCAGATGGTGGCCGGGGATCAGTTCGTGAAATACCGTGGCTCGGGCGAACGGAATGTTGTTGCCACGCATGCTCATCATGCGCTGTTCAAACGTCATTGTGTCCGTCGGGTAAGACACGCTGATCACCTCTCCCCCGGAGAAAAATGGGTTCACCAACTGGCGTTCCGGACTCATCATCTCCATGCCCCAGGTTTCCTTTGCCAGCGCCGGCACGGTCACAAGGTCGTGCTTCTCGACATATTCGATCGCTTCCCAGGCCAGCTTGCGAATCAGTTCGGGCTGTTGTCCCGGCTCGACGTGCATGTCCTTTACCTGTTCGAGCGCCTGGTGCCAGTCGTCTCCGTGCCCCATCTCGCGCGAGGCCCGAATCATTTCCTTTGTGCACCAGGCCATCTCATTTTTCGCAAGAGCGATCAGTTCTTCGGGCGTGTACGGAATCAGGTTATCCCTTAACTCCAGCAGCAGGGCCTCACGGCCCACGGGATCGCCAATGATGGTTGTCTTGTCATCCGGTTTGATGCCGGCGAGTTTCTCGGACAGGAACTTGCCGTAATCCTCCAGCGCCCGGTCGGCTTCCTTGTAGGGCTCAGCGGCCCACCAAGTAAACAGCGGGTCGTAACCGTTGTAGTAGGTGAACCAGTCCTTCAGCGTTTCCCGCAGTTGGCTTACGGTTATTGCGGCTCGCCGGGCGACCGTTGGCAAGGTCCGAATCGGACGAATTTCCACTGCATCGCTTCCGGTCGGCTTGGCGCTCGCCTCCATGCCGGCCTCCAGGGCCGCGCGCGTCTTGGAAATCTCCTTTACCATTTTTGCCAATTCGCCGGCGTCTTGCACGGAGTTGGCCAGATTCATGCGACGGCGGGAATCTTCGAACTCCAGGATGATCTTAGCGAAAGGAATCAACGGCGACATTTCATCCACCTGCTTTTGCTGGAGCGCTAGTTGCCGCAATTCGTGCGCGAGGTGGTTCTGCAGGAGAAGGTAGTCGATCTTGCCATCCTCGTTCAGTCCATCGAAATCGACTTTTCGCAGGGTGTCGAGCCACTCCTCATAGAACTGCTGGAAACGCGCGTGTCGGACCGGCGAGATGCGCACCCGATACGTTCGGAAGAGGCTTTCGCGGTCACTGGTGTACCGCTCGATCAGCGCCCTCAAATCGCCTTGTGAGGTGGCTATGGCTTGGACTTCGCGTGCTCTAACCCCCTTTCCCACGTGAGCTGAAAACGCAAGTGCGAGTGCCAGAAAGATGAGCTGCCGAACGATTCCTTTGAACATGGAACCTCCAAGACGAGTGCCAGGATACGCTGGGCGCGCCGACGAGAACGAGGCTAGGAAGAGCGAGGAGCGCACAATAGAAAAGATGCGAGAGTCGCTCGCGACATATAATATACTGTATAAAGAAATGGAGCACGTATATCTTGTTCCTTCCTCCTTTGAGCTTCCACCATTCCCGCTTCCCGGTTTCCCTACGTTCTCTCGCCTGCAGACCGCTTCGCGGCCTCTCCTCTGCGTTTAAATGGGAGGCCAGTCAGACAGGGCTTTCGACACCTTCTTTATCGGGTAGACACATGGAACCATTTTCCTGTGCATGGCTTTGGGGACAAGGGGCTGACCGTGTGATTGAGCTGGATGCCGTGGAATTTTCCGATTTTTGCCTGGCCGATTTCTGAAAATAGTCTCAAATCCCGTGGGGTATTGCGAGGGAGGGTAGAAGGATGGAAAAGATAAAGTCGCCGCGGGTAAGTGTGCTATTGGTTCTGTTCCTCCTGGGCTTGTATTCCGTGGCGCCCTTGGCAGTTTCCGGACAACAACCCGAACATAAGGCCCCAGCGACGCCGGGTCCCATGTTGAGCCAGGGTACGATGGATCTGGATACCCCGGAGTTTACTCTCAAATTGGTGGTTTCCTCCCAAACGGTTGCCGCGCTGACCACAAAGGACGCGGAAAGGTTCGATTTCACGCCCGGCGATCGTCTCGTGGAACGCTCGGAGGATGGCTTCTATCACCTGGGTGATCTCGACCTCCGCCTCCGAACAGGGACCTCGGGAGACTGGAAGAATTATTCGACGGCAGTTGTGCGCGTCCCGGTGCTTCCGCTTCCGGTCTCCGGCGCAGTTTTGGCCTCCGCCGATCTTACTCCGGCATTTCCGTCGGACCTTCCCCTGCAAGTCGTTCGGACCTGGCTGTTGGAAGACGGGAAACTTGTCCTGCGATTCGTACTGAAGAACAAGTCAGCCACTCCCGTTCAAATCGGCGCGCTCGGCATTCCCATGATCTTCAACAATATTCTGACCGACCGCTCCCTCGAACAGGCGCACGCACGCTGCGTGTTCTACGATCCCTCCATCAGCGAGGACGCCGGCTATCTGCAAGTGACCCGGCTTAACGGTCATGGCCCCGCACTTCTCGTCGTCCCTGACGGCAAGAGTCCGCTCGAAGCCTACAATCCCATTCTGGACATTCGCCGGCCCGGCGCACCCGTCCCCATCTTTCACGACCCTACTCCACGCGACGTAACGTTCGAAGGGTTCTACGACTGGATGGTTCACAGCCAGGCATTTGCCGAAAACGAATGGAAGAACGCCCAGCCCTGGAATTCCCCCACCTCCTTCACGCTTGCTCCCGGAGCTTCCGTGACCTACGGCGTCCGTTTCTTCGTTTCCGATACCATTCGAAACATTGAAAAGACGCTCATCGCAAATCACCGCCCGGTCGCCGTTGGCGTTCCTGGGTATGTCCTCCCGATGGATCTGGATGGTCGTTTGTTCCTGAAGTACTCAAAACCAGTCTCCTCGATTGCTGCAGAACCCGAAGGGGCGATCACTCTGAGCCCGGGAAACCCCACGACGGGTGGATGGCGGACCTACACGCTACACGGGAAAAGGTGGGGACGCGTCCGCTTGTCCGTCACCTACGAAGACGGCCTGGTACAGACGATTAGCTATTTCGTGATTAAACCTGAGGCACAAGTCGTTGCCGATCTGGGCCACTTCCTCACCACCAAACAGTGGTTCGTTGACCCACAGGATCCGTTCCACCGCAGCCCCTCGGTCATGAGCTACGACCGCGAGACCAACCAGATTGTTACCCAGGATGATCGCGCATGGATTGCCGGTCTCGGGGACGAAGGCGGTGCCGGTTCATGGCTTGCGGCTGTCATGAAGGAGTTTGGCCAGCCCGATCAGGCGGAATTGATCAAGTATCAGCAGTTTGTGGACCGTGTCCTTTGGGGTGGCCTGCAATACAAGGACGGAGCCCAGAAATATGGCGTCCGGAAGAGTTTGTTCTACTACCAGCCCGACCAGTTGCCTCCCAACTACTACCGTAACGACCTTGATTGGAAGAGTTGGACCAGCTGGAACAAGAAAGATTCGGAAAGAGTCGACCGGTCCTATGACTATCCTCACGTGGCTGCTGCTTACTGGGTTCTCTATCGCCTGGCGCGCAACGACCAGGGCCTTGTCACCAACCATTCTTGGGATTGGTATCTCAGCCAGGCTTACAACACCTCCGTGGCGATGGTGGATCTAGCCGGAGGCTATGCAGAATTCGGCCAGATGGAGGGCGATGTATTCGTGCAGATACTGGATGATCTGAAACGGGAAGGTAAAGAAGCCGAGGCCGCCAACCTGGAAAAGAAAATGCGCGCCCGTGCCAACCACTGGCAGAAGCAGGCCTTCCCCTATGGAAGCGAAATGCCCTGGGATTCCACCGGCCAGGAAGAAGTCTATGCCTGGATGAAGCGTTTCGGTTTCCAGGACAAGGCCGATGTGACGTTGAACGCCATCCTCGGGTATGACCCTACAGTGCCGCACTGGGGATACAACGGCAGCGCCCGGCGCTATTGGGATTTCCTATATGGTGGTAAATACCGCCGCATCGAACGACAGCTTCACCACTATGGTTCAACCATCAACGCGATTCCCGTACTCGCTGCCTATCGTGAGAATCCCGAGGACTTCTATCTCCTGCGCGTCGGCTACGGTGGCATCATGGGGGCTCTCACTGACATCGATCAGGAAGGTTTTGCTTCCGCGGCATTCCATTCTTTCCCAGATATGCTCAAGTTTGACCCCCTCTCGGGGGATTATGGACCGAATTTCTTCGGCCATGCTCTTGGCACCGGCACATATGTTGTTCAACACCCTGAATTTGGCTGGCTGGCCTTCGGCGGAAACATCGAAGCGGCCGGAAACGAAGTGAGAGTGACTCCGCTGGACTCCTTCCGCACGCGGATCTATCTGGCGTCCACTGGCACTTGGCTCACGCTCGACGCCGGTAAGTTTACCAGCCTGGAATTCGACCCCAAGACCGGCGCCGTGCGCGTTGGGCTCGCCCCAGCCACTCCATTCACTCCTGCTGCTCGTTTGCGGGTCGAGCCGGCCGCACGAGAGAAGAGTGTCGTCTTGTACCAGGTCCCTGAATCGTTCAAGACTGAGCGGGGTGCTTATGTCGTGCCACTTGGCAATGACATTACTTGGGTCCAACTAGTCGCCTCCGCTCACTGAACCTGCGCCAGATTCGAGATACCATTTAACTTACCGGTATTTCCTCTCGGCGGCTACGCGACCTTTCCGATGTCAGCGGGCTCGGATGAATCGGCAGTTCGCGCCATCAAGTGAAGAGGGGCTGGCGGGACGACACGCATTGGGTGGGGACGACTACGCCATTGACATTGGATATTGTATACATATATCCTCAACTTGTACCCTCCGCCCTCGTGGGTTACGCATTTGCTTCCTCTAGACCCCATTTCCGACGATTCTCTCCTGACGGCTTCCGGTGTTGTATTCAGTTTCATGCGTTTCTCGCTCCACGACGGACCGGGCCTTCGCACCACCGTCTTTCTGAAGGGTTGTCCGTTGAGGTGTCCCTGGTGCCATAACCCGGAAAGCCAGTCATATCAATCGGAGGCAATGTACGCCTCGGACCGCTGCATCAGTTGCCTGGCGTGCTGCTCCGTCTGCGAGTCGGGCGCGCTCCACTGGGACCATGGCCCGGAGCGCGATCCTGCTCGTTGCACGCTCTGTGGCGCCTGCTCGGAGGCTTGTCCGGCCGAGGCGCGCAAGTTGGTGGGCAAACAGATACCGGTGAGAGAGCTCATAAAGGAGATCCGCCGCGACATCGCCTTCTTCGATGAGTCGGGCGGTGGCGTGACCTTTTCCGGAGGCGAGCCGCTGGCCCAGCCCCAATTCCTGGAAGCGGCGCTGGCCGTCTGTAAGTCGGAAGGGATTCACACGGTAGTTGATACGTGTGGTTATGCGCCTTCCGCCGTCATACGCCGTATCATGCCCTATGTGGACGAGTTCCTCTTCGACCTGAAACTGGCCGACGACGCGCGCCACCGCCAAGTGGTGGGCGTCAGTAACGCTCTGATTCTGGAAAACCTTGGCATCATTGCCCGTGAGCATGCCGCTGTTGCAGTGCGCATCCCGGTGATTCCGGGAATCAACGACGATGAGGACAACTTGGAACAGAGCTTCCGGCTTCTCGGCGAACTTGGCCTGAGCAACGTGGACTTGCTGCCGTATCATGCGTCCGCGATGGAGAAGTATCGCCGATTGTCACTTGCGTATCGGCTGACAGATGTGAAATCTCCGGCAGCGGCGAGAATGCAGGAAATTGCCGCGCGCTTCGCGTGCCGTGGCTTTCAAATACGAATTGGAGGGTGATCCATGAACGAACGTGTTGCACGGTTGCGCAGTGAAAGTTTGGGCGTGAAGCCCTGGCTGTCCATCGAGCGTGCCGCCCTAATCACCGATTTCTACGAGCAGAGCACGGAGACTTGCGTCCCTGTTCGCCGCGCCTTGGCCTTTCAACATGTGATGGAACATAAATCGGTCATCATCGGAGAAGGCGAATTGATCGTGGGCGAGCGAGGTCCCAGCCCGAAGGGCACCCCTTCTTTTCCGGAATTGTGCTGCCACACCATGGAGGACCTCGATATTCTCGACACGCGCGAGAAAACCTCCTACAGCGTCAGCGACGAAACACGCCAAATTCACAAGGATCGCATCATTCCTTATTGGCGCGGGCGCTCCATGCGCGACTTGCTCTTCCGCGAAATGACCCAAGAGTGGAAGGCCGCCTACGAGACCGGCATCTATACGGAATTCATGGAACAGCGCGCTCCCGGACATACTGTTCTGGGCGACGTCCTCTACAGCAAGGGATTGCTAGGGTTGAAGTCGGACGTTGAGCGGAGCCTCGCGACGCTGGATTTCAGGAATGATCCAAGGGCCTATGAAAAGCAGCAGGAGTTAAAGGCGATGGCAATCGCCGCCGATGCCGTCATCCGGTACGCCGAGCGTCATGCCGAACTTGCGGATGAACTCGCCGCCAGGGAGAAGGACATGGTTCGCAGGGAGGAACTCCACACGATCTCCGACGTCTGCCGCCACGTGCCCGGCAACCCGCCGCGCAATTTCTGGGAATCCTTGCAGGCCTACTGGTTTGTGCATCTGGGGGTGGTCACAGAGCTGAATACCTGGGATTCGTTCAATCCCGGCCGCATGGACCAGAATCTTTTCCCCTTCTACGTCCGCGATCTCAAGTGCGGTGCGCTGACGCGCGAGCGAGCGCGCGAACTGCTCCAGTGCTTCTGGGTCAAGTTTAACAACCAGCCAGCCCCGCCCAAGGTTGGCGTCACTGCGGCCGAGAGTGGAACTTACACGGACTTTGCCAACATAAATACGGGCGGGCTCAAGCCGGACGGCTCCGACGGAGTCAACGAATTGACCTACCTCATCCTGGAAGTCATCGACGAGATGCGCTTGCTGCAACCTTCCTCGAATTTGCAGTTGAGCATGAAAAACCCGAACCGCTTCCTCAAACGTGGACTGGAAATCGTGCGCAAGGGTTGGGGCCAGCCATCCATCTTCAATGCCGACATGGTGGTGGAAGAGTTGCTCCGCCAGGGCAAGAGCCTCGAGGATGCGCGCCGCGGCGGCATCTCGGGCTGTGTCGAGTCGAGCGCGTTCGGCAGGGAAGCCTGCATTCTTACGGGCTACTTCAATCTCCCCAAGGTGCTGGAAATCACGCTGAACAACGGTGTGGACCCTCGGACCGGCAAAAAGATTGGCGCCGAAACCGGAGATCCCCGCGAATTCAAAACCTACGATGAGATGTTCGCGGCATTCCGCCGCCAGCTCCATCATTTTGTCGAGATTAAGATCCGCGGCAATAACGTCATCGAGCGGCTCTACGCCGATTACATGCCGGCTCCCTTCCTCTCACTCCTGATCGAGGACTGCATCGCAAACGGCAAGGACTACAATGACGGTGGCCCGCGCTACAACACCACCTACATCATGGGCGTCGCGCCGGGCACCTGCACCGATTCCCTGGCGGCCATCAAGTATCACGTCTTCGACCATCAATCGGTCACGATGGATGATTTGCTCCAGGCTTTGCAGGACGACTTCCAGGGTTGGGAAGCGTTGCGGCTCCGGCTCTGGAACAAAACCCCAAAGTACGGCAACGACAATGATTATGCCGACGACATCCTCCAGTCTGTCTTCACTGCTTACTACGACGAAATCAACGGCCGCCCGAATACCAAGGGCGGATTCTACCGGGTGAATTATCTCTCTACCACCTGCCACGTTTACTTCGGTTCGGTGACCGGTGCGACCCCGGATGGCAGGAATGCCTGGGAGCCGCATTCGGATGGTATTTCCCCGGTGCAAGGCGCCGACAGGTACGGCCCCACGGCGGTGCTGCAGTCCGCTGCCAAGATGGATCACGCGCGCACCGGAGGTACCCTGCTCAATCAGAAATTCACGCCGGCGGTTGTGGAAGGCCAGGAAGGCATTGACCACCTCACGCACTTGGTGCGGACCTATTTCAAACTCGGCGGCCACCACATCCAGTTCAACGTGGTAAACGCGGCGACTCTTCGCGAGGCCCAGAAACACCCGGAGCAGCATCGTGACCTTATCGTCAGGGTCGCCGGTTACAGCGATTACTTCTGCGACCTTACCAAAGCCCTTCAAGACGAGATTATCGCGCGCACCGAACAGACGGCCATCGCTCCTGCCCTTGTCGAGGCGTAAAAGCCGAACGGGAACATTGCTGTGCCGGCTCGCAGGAGGGAATCGCATGCACTCCATCCAGACCATCCAGGAAGAGCTTCAGCAGAGGGGTGTAGACGCGTGGCTGTTCTGCGACCATCACCATCGCGACCCCATCGCCTATCGCATCCTGGGATTGCCGGAATCCCTGATGGTGACGCGGCGCTGGTTTTACCTTGTTCCCGCGCAGGGCGTCCCGGTTAAACTCGTTCATCGCATTGAGGCATTTCACCTGGACTCTTTGCCGGGAGAGAAGCGCGAGTATGCGGCAGGGTCCGAGCTCACAGCAAAACTGGCCGAATTGTTGGGAGCGGTGACGAATCTGGCCATGCAATTCTCTCCCAACAACCTGATCTTCAATGTCTCCCTAGTGGATGCCGGCACCGTTGACCTGGTGCGCAGTCTGGGGAAGAACGTTGTCAGCTCCGCCGACCTGATTTCGAAGCTGGAGGCGGCTTGGACAAAAGAGCAGATCAGCAGCCACTTCGCTGCCCGCGCCTCCATTGATGTGATCACCAGAGCCGCGTTCCGGGAAATTGGCCGCAGGCTGAACTCAGGCGCGACAACCGAATTCGAAATGCAGCAATGGCTTCTGGAGGCCTTCCGCCGAGACAACCTGGTCTCCGACGCTCCGCCGCTGGTTGCCGTCAACGCGAACAGCAGCAACCCGCACTACTCTCCCACTGCGGAACGCAACTCGCCCATCCGCCGCGGCGATTTTGTCTTGCTCGATATTTGGGCCAAGAAGAATGTTCCGAACGCCGTGTATTACGACATCAGTTGGACGGGCTTTGCCGGATCGCAAGTCCCGGAGCGAGTGCGCGAAATCTTCGATATCGTCCGCCGCGCTCGCGATGCCGGCATCCGAAAAGTTCAGCAGGCAATTGCCGCCGGAGAGAAGCTAGCCGGGTGGGAAGTCGATAAGGCCTCGCGTGATGTGATTGCAGGCGCCGGATACGGATCCTTTTTCAATAACCGCAC
Source organism: Candidatus Acidiferrum typicum (assembly GCA_002478115.1). GTDB lineage: Bacteria > Acidobacteriota > Terriglobia > Acidiferrales > UBA7541 > Acidiferrum > Acidiferrum typicum. The sequence continues at coordinate 164,545 of DLMH01000075.1, forward strand.
CGGTCACTCCATCGGAACCGAAGTGCACGGGAACGGTGCGAACATGGACAATTTCGAAGTGCGCGACGAAAGGGAAGTGATTCCCAATACCTGCTTCTCGATTGAGCCTGGAATCTACCTCCCTGAATTCGGCCTGCGCAGCGAAATCAACATGCTGGTTCGTGCAAGCTCGGCCGAAGTAACGGGCATGATCCAGCAGGAAATTGTCCTTTTCTAATCGTTCAATTGCGGCGTGAGGAGCCGAGACCCACACCAGAATAGCATTGCATTAAGATTGAATATAGTATACAAACTGGCCTGCCCTATGGCTCTCTCTATTTCGTCGGCACTAAACCTGTTGTTGCTACCTTGAGGAGTGGCGTGCCTCTCGATACATCCCCAACTCCGCCAGCCTCGGCCACCATATCTCCCCCGCCCACCTTTGCGCGTGGTCTTGGTCTGTTCGACTCCGTGATGGTGGTTGTAGGGGTCATGATCGGGTCGGGCATTTTCATCGTTTCGGCCGACATGGCCCGCCAAATTGGGAGTGCCAACTGGCTTTTGGTGGCGTGGGCTTTTGCCGGAGTGCTCACCATCGCTGGGGCGCTATCTTATGGCGAATTGGCGGCGATGATGCCGCGGGCCGGCGGCATGTATGTGTACCTCAGGGAAGCATTTTCGCCTCTTTGGGGGTTTCTGTACGGCTGGACGCTGTGTACGGTGATACAAACCGGCACGATCGCGGCGGTCTCGATTGCCTTCGCCCGATTCAGTGGAGTGTTGTTTCCATGGGTTTCTGAGAGCCATTATCTGATCGCGCCAATCCACGTATCGCGAGGCTATGGTTTCTCCTTGTCCACGGCGCAAGTCGTGGCAATTTTTTTGATTGCAATCTTGACCTGGACGAACAGCCGCGGCCTGCAATATGGAAAAGTCGTGCAGAACGTGTTTACGGTCGCTAAAACTGCGGCTCTGCTCGGGCTGATCGTCCTTGGATTGGCCTGGGGCTGGAATTCCGCCGCGGTACGCGACAATTTCAGCCATGGATGGACTGCGCGCGGAATTCCCTCGATCGCTCACGGACTGGACGCAACCTCCGCATTTGGCTTGTTTCTGGCCATCTGCGTGGCCCAAACGGGATCGCTGTTCGCCGCCGACTCCTGGCACGACATCACATTCACTGCTGGTGAGGTTCGCGATCCGAAGCGAAACCTGCCGCTATCTCTGGGAATCGGCACCGCGATCGTGATTACCCTGTATTTGCTGGCAAACTTCGCTTACCTCGTGACCCTTCCCCTTTCCGCGATTCAGCATGCCCCGGCCGACCGCGTGGCAACGGCAATGCTGCAGACAATGTTCCCTGTCCTCGGGGCCGGATTGATGGCCGGCGCGATCATGGTTTCCACGATCGGTACAGTGAACGCCTTGACTCTGGCCGGGGCTCGGACGTACTACGCCATGGCTCGCGACGGCTTGTTCTTTCCCTCTGCCGGACGGCTGAACGAGGCGCGCGTTCCGGCGCACGCTCTCCTCATCCAGGGGCTTTGGGCCGCATTCCTGGTATTGCCGCGTACCTATGACGCTTCCACCCGAGCGTATGGAAATCTCTATAGCAATTTGCTGGACTACATCATCTCTGCGGCGCTGATCTTCTACATTCTCACGATCGCTGGAATTTTCCGTCTGCGCGTTAAAAAACCAGACGCCGAGCGGCCGTACCGCGCATTCGGGTACCCTTGGCTTCCCAGTCTGTATATTCTCGGGGCGGCTATGATCCTCTCGGCCCTGTTCACCTATCGCGCATCGACCACATGGCCGGGCCTCGTCATCGTTATCGCGGGAATTCCCGTCTACTATCTACTCGCGCGATCGGCGGGAGATCGGCGCATCCCGGGGGAATCACCATAGCCTGCTGCTTCGCCTCGTACAATTCCCGGAGCTCCACCGAGAGCTCCGATGCAGCTCTCAAGAAGGAGTTTTGCCGTTTGCACGAACGATATCTGCCGCCGACGCCCAAGCGTGCGTTGAGCCGGGGCGCATAATCGCCGGAGGCGTGCGCGATGTCCCCGGCAAAACGATGTTCAAGAGAATGAGATATCTCGAAGCGCATGCGGACGACCTGCCCAAGCTCATGCTGCAGGTGCTGCGCGGAAATCCGGCATCGAACTTCAACCTGATTCACCCACCAATGCACCCCTAGGCCGACGCCGGATTTTTCATTATGGAGCAGACGCAATATCCGCGGGTGTCAGACCAGTCTCCGTCTAGACTCCAAATAGTGTCGAAAGAAACCAATACGACCATGCAGTGGAAATCAGTCGGCCCGTAAAATCAATGGTTTGGGTGGTGGATGAAGACCCAAAGGTCGTTAGAAGGCAGACGCTCTATGCAACTGCTGAGGTTCGGGTGCCAGAGCTTCACCCCACACAATGTGGGAACAACTTGCAAACAAAACCAGCCGAATACCAACTAAGACCGTATACTGCGACACAAGAAAAAGCGAGACGAATCAACAACATGTTAGATTTTTGCCAGACTGAGTTCTGCACTCTCCTACCAAAACATCTGTTTCTGCCACGGCCTAAGCTGGCTTTGGGGAATCTGCTGACACGTGGGGCGAAAGTAGACGGGTCCGCTGGCAGATGCAAAGTGATTGAGAGTCGGAGCGGCTCACCCTTCGCGAACAGCTGCAGTTTGTGCGGGGCGCCGTGAGCTCGACGGCTATTCTATCT